>NZ_JBKQWO010000013.1:0-49929 GCF_052325125.1 Methanoregula sp.
CAAGGCATACCCCTACACGACCGCTCGCGCGTGCATAGCCGTCCGCGGCATGCGCTGCTGCCTGTTCGTGCCGTACCAGGATGTGCCGCAATGGTGAATCGTAGAGTTCATCATAGATCGGCAGCACCGAGCCGCCAGGGTAACCGAACAGTGTGTCGGTACCCTCGCGCTGCAGTGATTCGATGAGGAGTTTTGCCCCGGTCTTCATGTTCGTTCCTCCAGTAGTCTGTTCATTCCGGCGATCATCGCCTCGACGCTCGCCATGATAATATCCGTGCGGGCGCCCCGGGAAGTAATTATCTTCCCGTCTTTACTTAACCTTACTGTTACTTCGACGAGCGCATCCGTGCCGCCGCTGATCGCGTCGACATGGTAATCCTCGAGCCGTATGTCTGCCACATCGGCAACCGATTTTGCGAGCACCTGCATCGCAGCATCGACCGGTCCGTCACCGGTTGCCGCCCCGGTCATCTCCTTTCCCTTGACTTCGAGAGTGACCGATGCGGTGGGGATCATGCTGCTCCCCGAGACCACGGTGAACTGCCGCAACTTGATGGTGGGTTTGCATTCCATCGCGAGCACCGCGTCGGCAACGGCCATGAGATCCGCATCGCTCACCCGTTTCCCCGAATCGCCGAGTTCCTTGATCCGCGCAACGATGGCCTTGAGCTGTTGCACGTTGGGCGCGTACTTCATCTCGTGCAGGGCGGCTTCCACCGATGCGGAGCCGGAATGTTTCCCGAGCACGATCCGGCGGTTCCTCCCGATCTGCTCGGGCCGGATGGACTCGTAGGTTGCCGGTTCGCGGATCACGCCATGGGCGTGGATGCCGCTCTCGTGGGTAAACGCCATTTCGCCGACAATTGCCTTGTTGACCGGCAGCGGGACACCCGTGAGGCGCGAAACAAGGGTCGAGAGATGGTAAATCTCCTCTTTCTTTATGCCGGTCGGGTACCCGTAGAGAACCTCAAGCGACATCACGAGCTCCTCGAACGGCGTGTTGCCCGCCCGCTCGCCAAGGCCGTTCACGGTCACGTGGGCGCAGGTGGCACCGGCTTTGAGGGCTGCTACCGTGTTTGCAAGCGCAAACCCGAGGTCGTCGTGGCAGTGGATCGAGAGCGGCGCGATCCCGGCAAGCGGCGGGATGATTGCCGCGCACTTCTCTGGCGTGAGCACACCCACCGTGTCGCAGAAGCAGAGCCGGTCGGCCCCGCGTTCCATGCCGCCGGAGAAAACCTTGCGGAGGAACTGCTGGTCAGCCCGCGACGCGTCCTCACCGGAGAGTTCGACAATGAGCCCCCTGCTCTTCGCGTACTCGACTGATCCCCATGCCATCTCCGCAACCTCCTCCCGGGTCTTGCGCATCTTTTTTTCGATGTGCAGGTCGCTTGTCGGGATCACGAGGTGGACGGAATCGGCGCCGTTGTCCGCGGCATAATCGATGTCGGAAGTGACCGCACGGACAAACGTGCAGGTCTCAACCGGGAGCCCGGCATCCGAAATGAGACGGATCGCGTCCTGCTCTCCCGCGGATGCCGCAGCAGAACCGGCTTCGACGACATCGACACCAAGGTCTGCTAGTTTGGTCGCAATCTCCAGCTTCTGGTCCGGGTTTAACGATACACCCGGGGTCTGTTCCCCGTCCCGTAACGTGGTATCAAAAAAGCGCAGTTTACTGGCGAATAAAACACTCACTCATGGCAGACACCATGCTACAGAACTAGGAAAGCAGACTATTAAAACGTTCGGGCACCCGAATACCCGCACCGGAACCCTTACATCTGCCGGCCTGATAAATTACCGGACAGGAAAATACTACCTGAGAGAATGTGGTCATGAACGCAGATGAGCCGCATAATCCTGAACAGGGTGCACCGGAACAAATCGCCGCTTCCGTCTCCAGGGACTGCACCCGGTTTAAGACGCAGCGGACCCGGGGCGAACTCGGTGCGGCACTGGCCCGGGTCGTGCTTTTGTATTCGCCACGCGACATCCGGCAGATGGAGCAGAATTTCGGGAATTCGATCCGGGATCTCACTCCTGAATATCGTAAAGAACTCGAAGACGCGATCACCGGCCACCTGCTCGGGACATACCAGATGATCCGGCTCATGGGCCAGCAGGGTACGTTCCGGACAAAAACGGAGCCGCTGACAGAACATGAACATGCATACTGGGACATGGTAATCGCACAGTGCCGGCCCGGGACCGGCGAGCTCCGGCTCCGGTTTTTAAAATTCCTGCTCGCGGGGTTCTGCATGATCGTGCAGCAGGAACCGGGCCACCCGGCCGGGATGCGGTTTCCCGGCGGGGACCGGGTCGAGCTGATCGATGGTGTGTATTACTGCCCGGTACGGGAGAAGGCAGGCGATGTCGATACCGCACTCTGCCCGTTCTGCCCGGCACAGCAGACGCCGGCGGTCGGGTACCTCAAACCACCGGTGAACGCGAGCGGGCGCCGGAAACAGGAGTTCATCGATAACTGCTACCGGTACCATAATTTCAACGGGTAAACCATACTGGCAAAAAGAAACCGGGTGGCACGGCTGCCGTCATCCTTCGGGACACCTTTGGGCAGAACCATACTACCCGGATTTCCGGAGAAGTGCCGGTGCCTTCGCGGGACGCAAGGATAATTCCAGCACATCTCTTTCGTGCAATCTCGTTCTTTTCACCGTGTTTGGCACGGTCCTGTCAACCTGCCAGGACCCTTCATTGGATAAGGGGACCAGATATACTTTGCGCCGCCGGTATTTTTGTCATGCAGCCTCCGGCGCAGGAAGAAGACAACCTATTTATCAGCGTTTGTTCAAATACCTCGTCATGGAGCAGGAAAAGATCCAATTTACTGTCGCAATTATCATCGGCTTTGTGGTCATGATCCTTTTTGGGATTATAACCGTGAATATCATGCAACTGATCCCCATATTCGGCCCGTTTGTTGGCGGCATTGTTGCAGGGATAATTGCCGGAAAAAATTTCCTGAACGGTGCCAAGGCAGCACTCATTGCGGGTCTGCTGGGAGCGGTCGCGGTATCGGTTGACTTTATTGCAAATACCTCGTACGTTACAATGGCGGTCCCCCAGTACTTCCAGATCTTCGGCGTCTTTTTCCTCGTCATTTCCCTCTTCTACTTCTCGATCCTCGCATTTCTCGGCGGCGCACTTGGCGGAGCTCTCGGGGTCATGATCCGGCACCCGGCCGGGAATTTACCTGTCCAGGAAAAGAAGGCATAAATTCCGCATACTATAACCACGAATTTTCGGGTGCGTTCCGGAGGATCATGAATATATCCTGCCGGCGCTCCTGACTGCGCCGGTTATGAATCCGTTGAATGTTCACCGGGTGCCCACAGGTACCAGGGACATGTTTCCCGGGTCGGGGACCTGCATGAAAAAATATCACTCATGCCCGGAGTAAAACATAAAAATATGCAATGGCTCCCCGCCGCAAGCGCCTCTCCGGGGCAAGGCAAGGATGTTTTTTTTGTAATAATTTTCAGGATTATTTTTTCAATCCCTGATCCGCTGCGAGAGCCGGGGGGGCGGCGGCTTGCATCGCGACGTGGGGGAATGGGGGCATCAGCCCCCATCAATCCAATCTTCCTGTGGGACCGTGCATGATCCCTAATCCAGACCCTGTACAGGATACAAGACCCGGGCAGAATCCTCCTTATAAAGGATGAGTGGAGCCGGACCTGCGGTCTACCCGGATCCCTTCTCCGACGGAGAGTTCCCGGGCCGGATCTATCCCCCAGGAAGTTCCAGTGGAAATGGTGCCAACGGTTTACAAAAATATCCTTATACGCAGGTATTTTGAGAAATAAGCCGTTTTAAGCAGGAAAAAACCGTGCAATTTAGCAGCGTTCCTTTGGTCGCTAAAAAGGGAATGAACAACTGGTCATGCGCTCCTCCGGATGGGCCAGAAACGCGACTATGGCCAAAAAATAAAGGGGATCCTGTGCCGGGTAAAAATCGATCTGTTTTCCCAGAAAAATACCGAGATCTTCGACCCGGAGCATTCCTTGGCGACATAGGGGGCATCCGGGTGGCGGGGCACCCCTTTTTTGAGGGATTATTCTCATCCATGGCAGAGACCCCTGCTTCAACTTCAGGATCATCTTTCCTTTATTGCCCTTTCAGCTCCCCGATCCATTCCGTCCCCACCCGTTCAAGGAACCGGGAGCTCCGCTCCTTTGGTTCTGCATGGGCCTTGTAATGAGAAAGCAGGGAACGAACGCACTCCATTGCCTTTTCTGTGGTCAGGCCGGTCGCGACCTGCTCTCCCTGCCGGGACTTAAAGCCGCTGTGCCCGCCAAAGAACACGGTCCAGCCTTTCGCAGTCCCTATGATACCGACATCCCGGACCCGGCTCTCCCCGCAGCACCGCGGGCAGCCGGAGACGCCAATCTTGATCTTGCCCGGGAAATCCTGGCCGGCGTACTCATCGGAAATCGCTTTCGCGAGGCCGATCGAATCCTGCGTCCCGTTCTTGCAGAACGCGATACCCGGGCAGGACTGGACGTACCGTACGCCGGGTGTGATGGAGGCAGTTCCAAGAGGGCCCAGTTCTTGGCGCACACCGGCGATATCCTGTTCCTGCACGCCGACCAGCAGGAACCGCTGGCCTGAGGTAATCTTGACGAGGGGAATGTGGAATTTCCTTGCGACCCGCGCGATTGTTTCGAGATTTTCCGGTGTGACGACACCGGCCGGGATCCTTGTTTGGATCGCATAGGTCTTGCCGTCACGCTGGAGTTTTGCACCATAGGTGGCATCGGTCATGGTTAGAGATGGCCGTTCGTAAACCATGAAGGCTTGGGATGAGGACGAAGGGCCGGTAATTATCATGAAAATAATTTTTGAAAAGACCATATCCTGCACGAACCTGTGCACAAGAATTGTGAAAACCGAAAAAATGAACGATGCTTCCCCGCCGCGAGCGCCTCTCCGGGACACGGCAGGGCAGGAACTGTTTTTGTAATAATTCTCATAATTTTTTTGTCCCTGATCCGCCGCTGAGACTTCCTCTCAGGGGCGGCGGGACATTCGCAACGGGGGTATAGGGGCATCAGCCCCCGTCATTATAATAACCTGCCCGGATGCAGAGCGATTCAATCCGGCCTGTATCCCCCGGGAGGTGTCGGGATCCGGATCTACAATTTTTACTGAAAAAGCCCTGCAGGGTTGGTGAAGATTTCAAAAAATGTTCAGCTGAGTTACCGGTCGTTTAATAAAAAGTTTGATGAGGTTATCAAACATTTCCAAAAAAGTCCGGTAACGTTGGTGAGAATTTTGAAAAATGTTCAACAGGGTTTGCGGGAATTCCGGTAAAAAATGCACTGGAAAATGCCCCCTCTCCGGCGGAAGCCCCATGAGCCGGTGCCGGTCTTTCCGGAAAAAAACCCGGCAGGGTTAATGAAGATTTTTTTAAAGTCCGGCCGATGTGCCGGCTTCCCACTTCCTCTGATACATCCCTCACGCCACCGCGCTGCACGCCGCCTGCCCGGCCGGGATCGCGTATTTCTTCCCGATCAAATGTACGGCATTCGTCATTACTGTGACAAGCGCCAGGTAGACGACGCCGGCGCAGTGGAACGTCTCGTTGTACGCGAAATACCTGGTTGCATTCATCTTTGCTGCGCCGGTGAGCTCGATCAACGTGATCATGTGCAAGAGGGACGAGTGCTTGATCAGGTTGTTGAACGATACGGCGCTCTCCTGTGGCCACAATAGATCTCCTGCCGGGTGCAGGATTGATAAGTCCGGCCTCCCTACCATCACAGTACAATACTTTAATGCTCAACGACGCACTGTGCAGCCCGCCGGTGATCTTATGACCGATAACGTACCAACGCTCGATTCCCAGTCGCTCTACATCAACCGCGAACTGAGCTGGATCCGGTTCAACCACCATGTGCTGGAAGAGGCGCAGGACAAGCGGCACCCGCTTCTTGAGCGGGTGAAGTTCCTTTCGATCTTCGCGAACAACCTTGACGAATTTTTCATGATCCGGGTCTCGGGTCTCCAGAGGCAGGCTGCGAAGGGAGTCCTCAAGGCCCCGCCTGACGGGATGACAGCCTCCGAGCAGATCCTTGCGATCGAAAAGGCGCTTCTCCCCGAACTTGACCTCCAGTACGACTGCTGGAACAAGGAAATTTTACCCCGGCTTGCTGCCGCAGGCATCTTCATCCACCAGTACAGCGAGCTGGATGCGGAGCAGAAAAAGGCGTTGCACACCTTTTTTATCGAAGAGGTTTTCCCCGTCCTCACGCCGCTCGGTTTCGATTCCGCCCACCCGTTTCCCTTCATTTCCAATCTTTCGCTCAACCTCGCCATAATCGTCCGCGACCCGGATAAAAAGGAACTCTTCGCGCGGATCAAGGTACCCACCGGCCTCTTTCCCCGGCTTATCCGTATCCCGGATTCCCACCCTCCCGGCCACCGCGACGACAAGCAGGTGCACCTCGTATACCTGGAAGACCTCGTTGCGGCGCACCTCGACCTGCTCTTCCCGGGCCTCGATGTGATGGGGGCATCCCCTTTCCGGATCACCCGGGATGCTGACCTCGACATCGAAGTGGACGAAGCATCCGATCTTATGACCACGGTCGAGGAGATCATGGAACAGCGGGCAAAGGGCTCCCCGGTCAGGATCGAAGTCGACTGTTCGATGCAGGAGAGTACCTGCCACATGCTCGAGCGCAAATTGGGCACCAGCTCCCACATGCTGTACCGGATCGGCCACCCGGTGGGCATGGCCGACCTCATGGAGCTTCTCTCGGTCGACCGTCCCGATCTGAAGGACACCCCCTTCCAGCCTGCAATCCCGCCGGAACTTGCCGAGGAAAAGGACATCTTTTCTGCCATAAAAAGAAAGGACATCCTCCTCTTCCATCCCTACGACAGTTTCTTACCGGTGATCAATTTTATCCGGCAGGCGGCCCATGACCCGGACGTCCTCGCGATCAAGATTACCCTCTACCGGGTGGGTTCGAACTCGCCGGTCGTCCGGGCGCTCATGGAAGCCCGCGAGAACGGGAAAGCGGTGGCGGCCGTAATCGAGCTCAAGGCCAGGTTCGACGAGGAGAACAATATCGGCTGGGCCCGGGCGCTGGAACGCGCCGGCGTCCATGTGGTCTACGGCGTCGTCGGCCTCAAGGTGCACGCGAAGCTCTGCATGGTGGTCCGGCGGGAGAAGGAGGGTATCCGGCGGTACATGCATCTCGGTACCGGCAACTATAACGCGACGACAAGCCGGGTCTACACGGATTTCGGGATGTTTACCTGTGACCGGGATATCGGGGAAGATGTGGCTAATCTCTTCAACTTCCTGACCGGCTACGCCCGCTTCGACCAGTACCGGAAGCTTGCCGTGGCGCCGGTCACCCTCAGGAACGCCATCATCTCGCGGATCGACCGTGAGATCGCGTGCCACCGGAAGCACGGGGGCGGCCATCTCATCTTCAAGATGAACGCGCTTGTCGACTACGACTGCATCATTGCCCTGTACCGCGCTTCGCAGGCCGGGGTTAAGGTCGATCTCCAGGTACGAGGTATCTGCTGCCTGCGGCCGGGCATTCCCGGCATGAGCGAGAATATCACCGTCAGCGCGATTGTCGGAAGGTTCCTTGAGCATGCACGGATCTATTACTTTAAAAACAACGGTGAAGACGAGGTATTCCTCGGGAGTGCCGATCTTATGCCCCGGAACCTCGACCGGCGCGTGGAGGTGCTCTTCCCGGTCGCCGATCCCGCGATAAAAAAGGCGCTCCTCTCGGTCATCCTTGGGACCGAGCTCGGGGACAACCGGCAGCTGAGGCTGATGTCCGGTGACGGGACCTATGTGCGGAAACATCCCGGCACTGGCGAGGTGCCGGTCGATTCCCAGTCATGGTTCCTCGAACACAAGGGGATTTGGTACAATGCCGCACCCTGAAGCGCAGGCGCCCGTGCCCGGCCCCTGCCTGTTCGGGGCCGGCCGGCTGATACCCCACCTTGACGTGATCTCTGCCGAGATTGACGGCGTACGGGCCGCAGACGATCCCGAACATATCCACCGCATGCGGGTTGCCTCCCGTCGGCTCCGTGCGGCGCTCCCGCTCTTTTCCTCCTGTTTTTCAGAGAAGGACTTCCGTCACTGGATGCGCGTGATAAAAAAGATCACCGCGGCCCTTGGGGATGCGCGGGATACCGACGTCCAGATTGCGTTTTTGAAAAAATACCTTAAGGCTCAGGCATCCATGGCACCGGGGACCCTTGAGCCGGCCCATGCCGCTGATCCAATTACAGCACTTCTTTCGCGGCTCCAGAAACGGCGCAGGCTCCTCCAGAAGCAGGTGACCTCGGTGCTCGACGAACTGGAGGAGGCGCAGGTGATCTCCTCCCTCCGGGAGGCATGTGTGGCACCGGAAGGGGCCGTAAAAGGGAGAGGACGGGAACGGTATACCGGGATTCTCCCGGTTGCCGCCGACCGTATCGGCAGGCGCCTGCGGGGAGTGCACCGGTTCGAACCCTTCGTGCACAACCCGGATGCCGTGTTCGAGCACCATGCCACGAGGATTGCGGCAAAAAAACTCCGGTACACGCTGGAGACCTATGCGCCGCTCTACCGGCGCGAGCTCAAAAAACCGATCGCACGGATAAAACGGCTCCAGGATCTTCTCGGCGACATCCATGACTGCGACGTATGGATTGAGCAGATGACGCTCGCAATCATAAAACAGCGGGCCCGCCGGCACCCGCTGGGGGCACCGGCCGGTGCCGCTGTATCTGCGGTGGCCCCGCTCCGTCGATTGCTTGCCGACCGCGAAAGGTGCAGGGCCCGGCTGTACCGGCAGTTTGTCCGGTACTGGGACGCCCTTGTCCGCACCGGGTTCTGGGATGATCTGGGTCTGGCGGTGCTTGAAGGGCAGCGGTCGGCGTTCAGTCACCGCGGGCGTCTTCCGGCAAAAGGGGTGCGCGAGGCATTTGTACGGCTTTCTGCGACGGCGCCCGATCACGAAGCCCACAGCCGCACCGTCGCGGCGCTTGCCCTCCGGCTTTTCGACGAACTTGCTCCCCTTCACGGCCTTTCCCGCCGCGACCGTACTCTCCTCTCTCTTGCGGCAATCGTCCACGATATCGGATGGACGTTCGGTCAGGCCGGGCACCAGAAAAAAAGCGCTGAACTGGTCTTCTCCTGCGCCGACCTGCCGGTGCCGGTCCGCGAGCAGGGCATTATCGCACTCGTTGCCGGGCTCCATGGCGGGAATGCACCCCCGGGAGGTTTCTTTTTCCTCCTCCCGCCAGCCGACCGGAGACGCGTCCGCATTCTTGCCTCCCTCCTCCGGGTTGCCGATGGCCTCGATTATCTCCACGCAGGAAGCGTGACCGGCATTCACTGCACGATCCGGGAGACGGATGTCCACTGCACGCTTACCTGTACCAGTGACACCGCGACCGAGAAAGCCCGTGCCTTAAAAAAGAGTGACCTGTTCAGGGACGTATTTGGAAAAACGCTGGTGATCGCATGAGGTCAAAAAAAATAGGAGCGACCGGGCGCGTTGTCACATTTATCGATATCGGCACGAACTCCGTTCGGATGCTCGTCGTCCGGTTCAATCCCAACAACTCCTATTCCATCCTTACCCGCCAAAAACAGCAGGTGCGCCTCGGGGAAGGTGAGTTTGACGACGAGGAGATAAAGCCTGATGCTATAGACCGCACCTGCCTTGTCTGCCGGAAATTTGTCGATCTCGCCCGAACATTTTCCACCGAAGAGTTTGTCGCGGTCGCCACCTCCGCAGCCCGTGAGGCCGCAAACCAGAACGAACTGCTCGCCCGGCTGCGCCGCGAGGCACTCCTCGACGTCCGGGTAATCTCCGGCCTTGAGGAGGCGCGGCTGATCTACCTCGGGGTTTCGAGCGGGCTGCACCTTGGCGACCGCCGGGCGTTCTTTATCGATATCGGCGGCGGGAGTACCGAGATCTCGGTCGGGGGCCAGCAGCAGTACCGGATGCTCGAAAGTTTCCGGCTCGGTGCGATACGGCTGACAAATTTATTCTTTTCCCAAAACCCGGCAGGACCTGTGCGTCCCGACCAGTACAAACTCGTCCAGCAGTACGTGAAAAATGCCATCATCCACACGATCCAGAATCTTCGCAGGCAGAAGATCGATCTCGCCGTGGGCAGCTCGGGCAGCATCATGAACCTCGCCGACATCGCGCAGCGGGCGTTTCACCCAGAAGGCACCGCCACCCCCGGCGTGCTCACCTACCGGGATCTCAGGAAAGTGATCGACCTTGTCTGTGCGCTCCCGCTCGAAGAGCGCCGCAGGGTGCCAGGGATAAATCCGGAACGGGCCGACATCATCATTGCAGGGGCCGTGATCCTTGAGACCTTTATGAAGGAACTTTCCCTGGAGTCTGTGACCACCACCACCCGCGGGCTCCAGGATGGTCTTCTTGTTGATTATCTCTCGCGGATGGACGATTTTCCCCTGTTCGGGACGCTCTCCCCCCGGGAGAGGAGCGTGCTCCAGCTGGGCCGGTCCTGCGGGATCAACGAGGAGCATGCCCGGACCGTGACCCGGCTGGTGCTTGAGATCTTCGATTCGGCAAAAGAGATGAAACTGCACGATTATGGTGACTGGGAGCGCGAACTTCTCGAATATGCTGCCTTCCTGCATGACATCGGGTCGTTTATCTCTTTTACCAACCACCATGCACACTCCTATTATATCATCAGGAATTCCGAACTGCTCGGGTTCGACCAGAAAGAGATCGATATCATGGCAAATATCGCCCGGTTCCACCGCAAGAAAAAGCCGAGAAAAAAACGCCTTGACATTCCCGACTTCGCCGACCACGAGCAGCGGATGGTGCTGGTACTTGCCACGTTTGTCCGGCTGGGCGAGAGCCTTGACCGGAGCCATGCGGGGTTCGTGGAACACGCGAAGTTCGTCCGGGCAGACAGGAACGAGGTCGTCCTCGACATCATCGCGCAGAGCGACTGCCAGCTCGAGATCTGGGGCGTTGAGGCCGAGCAGCGGGCCTTTGAAAAGGTATTCTCGAAGCGTCTCACAGTCGAAGTAATCGCGCCCCGGACCGGTGGCGACGGGAATAGTCAGAAGGAACCCTGAAAAAAACCCGGACCCACCGGGTGCAGGAGATATAAAAAAGATCCAGCTTCCTTCCCCGTTCGTTCCGGCAGGCTCCGGGAAAAGATTGTTCCTAGCCCTGAGCCGGGGTTCCCTCGTACTCCATCGTCCCGCGGTCGCCGTCAACACTCACCCGCGTCCCGGTCCTGAGCCGGTCGAGCGGGATATCCGGGCGGTCGATCATGGGAATGTTCCCGATAATCGCCCCGGTGGCGATGATGGGTTCTGCCTCGGTATTTACGATGGCTGCCGGGGCATGGCCGTTCCGGGCGAGGGCATAGAGCACATAGGAGCCAACGGTCGATCCCTTGCCGTAGGGAAACGCGAGCACGGTCCCGGCAACGGACGTTCCCTCGAGAGGGTGACCCTTCTCCACGATGATACCCGTCTCGGGATCGACCCCGGACAGGAACGATATCGGGCCAGGGCTCACGAGCAGCCTGCCCGCCCCCCTGCCCCCGGAAATGCTGCGGCCGGTAATGAGCAAAATCACACCACATAAATGGTTGAAGATGCAGATATATGAGTAATATGGAAGAGACCTCGGTCGATAATGCGAACCCTCAAAACGAGCTCAAATACCAGATCCAGCTGAACGAACTTGAGGCGGCACTTCTTGAACAGAAAGTAAGGGCCGAAGATCTCCAGAAAGAAAATGCGCAGCTCAAACGGGAGAACAACCAGCTCAAGCGCATGCCACTCTTTGTCGCGGTGATCGTCGATATTCTGGAGAACAACGAGATCTATCTCCGCCAGCAGGGCAACAACCAGGAATACCTGACGCATGCATCAGATGAACTCCGGCCGTTGTTAAAACCCGGGACAAAGGTGGCGGTCAACAACTCGCTCTCGATTGTCAAGGTGATAGGAAATGTATACGATTCGCGTGTCCGGGTGATGGAACTGGAGGAGTCTCCCGAGATCTCCTATGCGCAGATCGGCGGATTGTCCGATGAGATCAAGGAGGTGCGGGAAGCAGTGGAGTACCCCCTCACAAAACCCGAGATCTTCAAACGGATCGGCGTGGAACCCCCCAAGGGGATCCTGCTCTACGGTTCGCCGGGGACGGGAAAGACCCTTATCGCAAAGGCGGTCGCCCACGAGGCGAAGGCCACCTTCATACGCATGTCGGGGAGCGAACTCGTGCACAAGTTTATCGGCGAGGGCGCCGGGCTTGTCCGCGAGCTCTTCACGCTCGCCCGCGAGCGGGCACCGGCGATTGTCTTTATCGACGAGATCGATGCGGTCGGGAGCATGCGGACCAATGACGGGACAAGCGGCAGTGCCGAAGTGCAGCGGACGCTCATGCAGCTCCTTGCAGAGATGGACGGTTTTGACAACCGGGGGGATATCCGGATCATGGCAGCGACCAACCGGGTGGATATGCTTGACCCCGCCCTCCTCCGGCCCGGCCGGTTTGACCGGTTGATCAAGATCCCGCTGCCCGACCAGGCAGCAAGGCTGGAAATCCTGAAGATCCATACAAAAAAGATGCACCTCTCCGATATCAGTCTCGAGGTCATTTCTGTCATGGCCGACGGTGCGACCGGGGCAGAACTCCAGGCGATCTGCCGCGAGGCAGGAATGATGGCCGTGCGCCGCGATGCGCCGTCGGTAGAGATGAAAGACTTTGCTGATGCCGTCAGGAAAGTCAAGACCGACACGAACACCGACACCCGGATGTATACCTGATCCCCTAATACGAGGGGCGATCAGCAGGTGTGCGGAGAGCCCGGATGAATATTCTGTTGATCCAGCGGGAAGGCACCGATCTCCACCATACCCTTTTTGCATCAGAGACCAGTCGTCTCGCGCTCCGTTTTTACCACCCGAAAAAGATGCCCTGCGGAGTGAAAATCTCTGTTGCATCGCTCGGGAGCGCCCTGTCCCTCACATCGGAAATGCGCTGGTACCTCCGGCGCTATGTACGCGAGACCCTCTTTGAAATTGAACAAGGGATCTTCTGCACACAGGCTCTCGCGCAGGACATCTACTACGAGCGCACGGTTATCCCCGGCAAACCATGGGTGTTCCGCCGGATCTACGGGTTCTCCCTCGGGAAACTGGCGCACCAGCTCGTGATGTCGCCGGGTTCGACGGCACCGGACTACGCAGCAGACCTTGCCGGAACAGACACCACCATAGAAGTCTGGTGCACGGAGGATGAAGTGGAGGATATCGGGGAACCGATCCCGCTCGAAGACGCAGGGGAGATCCCCGGCGCCGGGGACAACCCGGAACCGTGATCCGGCGGCTGCGTTCCCGGTGGTATACTGTCACCACAAGGGAGAGTACTACCGGTACAAGGGGGATATTACTCCTTTCCGGTAACGAAAAAAAGGGATCACCGGGCACAGGGTGAGTGAGTTCCGGCAGCCCGGTCGGCGCAATGACGGGTGCATCCCGGCCGGGGTTACATCCCGTGTGCATGAATCATTTGCCTGACAGTTTTCATCTCGCCTGTCTTCAGGTGCCTGTGTTCCCCGGGGTACCCCCGAGCGCGTTGGTTGCCTCATTGTATGTCATTCCGGGGGTTATCGTTCCGCCATACATGACGTCAATAGCCTGCCAGTCAATACCATTCGGAGTAATCGTGTTGTTCGGCCCGGCATAGAAGATACTATCAGGATACGTCGTGGTCTGCCCGACAAATCCAAGATAATAGAGAAGTCCGCGTATCATATAATGGGTCCGTTCGTCTCCCGTCAGATTATTATTAACAAAGACCGTGCCAGTCCTGTAGACGTAGGCGTTTGTTGAATTACTCACCGTATTTGAAGTCGTTTTATAAATTGAACCTATCTTCCCGGAACTATCCCTGTTAATCAGGCCGAATGACGGCTGTTGTTGTGCAAGCGTATCCAGGGATGATTCCGGTATATAGTTAAAGCGGATGTCGCCGCTGTTACTTTCCTGAACCGGTACAGCAGGCAGTTGTTTTATCGGAGAATTGTTATTGAACTGCAGCAGGAAGTTGCCCAGCGTGCTTACATCATTATCGGTGTAATCTCCCGTGATGGCAATCGTATCTCCCGATGTGCTCGACTCTCCAATAGTCTCAAATTTGTTATTAAATGCAATATCCATGAAATGGCTGTCAATTGCACTCGAGTTGTAGAGCGCAGGTCCCGTTGAATTTGCTGCAGGGGGCGTCTGCGTTACGGTGGAATTTGCCACGGGCGGTGTGACCGTCACCGTGGCATTACCTGCATGTGGAGTTGGCGTCGCTGTTGGTGTCGGGACTGGCCCGGATGTCGAACTTGTGCATCCAGCCAGGCAAACTAATACAATACCCAGAACCAGTAAAACAACCATAGAGTTAACTTTCATAAAGCCAATAGAATTTTTTAAAGAGATAATTATTACTCTTTGATTCTTCTTTTTAGCCCGAAAACCTGGAGCAGGCACCAGAATGAACCTGCCACCGGTCTCAATCCGGCCGCATCATCGTATATTCCGGGCATTACTGCCCTGCGATCGCGCTCCCTGCCTGCCCCTGCCTTTTCCGGTTGTTTTTATCTATGCGCGATGGATGGCTCCATGACCGTCAGGGCGATGCCGGGATGCCGATTTCATTGAATAGTATACTATTTTTGAAAAAATAAAAAAACAACCGGACGAGAGCATTGAACCCTGTTTCTGTTTTTTGCCCTGCAGGAATCCTAAAATGAGATTTGTAAGTACGCTTCTTTGGGCCTTTCGCCCCCGCCCCCTTGGGGGCAGGGCCGGCGTAAGGGGGAGGCTGTATCTCTTAAAAAAAGGTTTTCTACAGAACATTTTTTTTTAATGTCGAGGGTGATTTCGAAAAATGTCCGCAGATATGAAATTGCAAAATAAAAAAAATCATGCCCTCATAAATGTTCACCCGACAAAGTGTAATTTTTCTCAAAAATTAAAAAAATAACCGGGCTCTTTTCGAGTCCTTGATATAATCCATCGCTATTCTGATGATTTCTGCATGGCCAGAAAAAGGATGGCCGGGATGACCGCTTACGGCTTCGTGATTCCGACCACGGTTATCGTGAACGTGAGGTTCTGTCCGGCAAGGGGGCTGTTGGCATCCCAGGTTACGGTTTCAGGCGTAACATTGAGGATTTTTATGAGACTGTAGGTGTTTGCTGTTTTGTAGTGGATTTTATACAGCTGCCCGACAACAAAGGTCGTATTTGCAATAGGACCTGTCCGGTTGACGGTCTGGACGAGAGTCGGGTCGTACGCCCCATATGCCTCGGCATAGGGAACGGTCACGGTCTTTGTCTGGTTTACCGACATCCCGGTCACCGCTTCCTCAAAACCGGGTATGACACTCGAATTGTCCATCCTGAATACGAACGGCGACGTGCTGTTCATATTCGAATCAAACACGGTACCGTTGTCGAAGGCCCCGGTGTAATACACGGATACGACATCCCCTTGTGTCGCAACCGGCGTGGTGAGGTAAACAAAGGCACAGAGCGCGGCAATGATGACGATGATCGCCACACCGACGGCAATCAGGAGGTTCTTTTGTTTCCCTGCGGCTTTGTTATCGGGGATTTTTTCCGTCGTTTCCCGGGGTTTTCCCCCTTTGTCATCAGCGGCGTTTTCCGGAGAACCCGTGATCTTATCCGCGGAGCCGGTTTTTTCTTCCGGAATATTTTCTTCCGTAATTTTTTTGTCCGGGGTTTTTTCCCCGGGAGTTTCTGGATCGGTCATACTCGGTTCACTTCACGCATTCTATAACTCCGGTACCTGTTGGCGTGGTACGGGAAAAAGTTCGCGGTCATAAAGGGCGTAAATCCGTACCGGGCGACCATGCAGCATAACTATCGTCCGGGTTTTGAGCCCCAGAAAAAATACGGTTGCAGGTCATTTTTTTTAGGGGCCGTGAAAATAGGGAAACGGGGACAATCCAATTTTTCCGGTGCCGGCGCCCGGGTCCCGTAAACAGTACTCGGGATTTTGTGAGATATTACGCAAACATCCTGCCTTCCACATCGGGAATGGTCCGGCTGAAATCGAGGCGGACTTTCTCGATTGCAGAAAGGAAGTCCTCACGGGTGATCGCGGGCCGATCGTTTCTAATGGCAAACATCCCGGCCTCCATGCAGATCGCCCGGAGATCGGCCCCGTTCTTTCCCTCGGTCAGGCCCGCAATCTCCGGGAGGTTGACCCTGTCGTCCATCGTGAGCGACCGGGTGTGTACTTTTAAGATGGACAACCTGCCCTCCTCGTCCGGCAGCGGGATCTCGATGATCCGGTCGAACCTGCCGGGCCGGAGCAGTGCCTTGTCGAGGATGTCGATCCGGTTTGTGGCCCCGATGATCTTCACATCGCCCCGGTTCTCAAAACCATCCATGCCGGCAAGGAGCTGCATGAGGGTGCGCTGCACTTCGCGATCGCCCGAGGTGTTTGCCTCGGTCCGCGATGCGCCCACCGCATCGATTTCATCGATGAAGATGATGGTCGGGGACTTCTTCTTTGCAAGGTCGAAGAGCTCGCGGACGAGGCGGGCCCCCTCGCCGATATATTTCTGGACGAGCTCGCTTCCGACCACCCGCATGAAGTGGGCGTTCGTCTCGTGGGCGACCGCCTTTGCAAGCAGGGTCTTTCCCGTCCCCGGCGGCCCGTGGAGCAGCACGCCCTTGGGGGGTTCGATCCCGATACGGGTAAAGAGCTCGGGGCGCTTGAGCGGGAGCTCGACCGCCTCGCGGATCTCGTTTATCTGCTCTTTTAAGCCCCCGATGTCCGAGTAAGACTCCAGGGGAGAGTCCACGAGTTCCATACCGTAGACCTGTGAATCAAACGAGTTAGGAAGCAGTTCGACAATGGCCAGCGACTGCTGGTTGAGCGTGCAGCGTGCACCTGCCTTTAAATCATCCGGGTTGATGCTCGGGGAGCTCCGTACGAGAAATCTCGGACCGGCGCTGCTCCTGACGATGACCCGGGATGCATCGACCACGTCCACGATGGTACCGATGATGAGCGGCGGGCTCCTGAGCTGCTCGCTCTCGCTCTTGAGTTTCCTGACCTCCCGCTCGTACCGGATCTTCTGGGTTTCGATATACCGCTTGTCCGCCTCCACCTGCCGGATCTGCTCGCGGAGCTCGAGGTTGCGTGACTCAAGGTTTGCGATCCGGTCCAGCGTCTGGGTCTCGAGATCCTGCTTGTCGCTCTCGATCTGCTGGAGCTGGTCACGCAGCTGTTCGCTGAGCGTACGGTACAGCCTGCACAGTTCCTCAGGGGTCTGTGCTTCAGCCGTATCCCGGAGAATGTCGCCCACGTCTCGTTCCTCAAATAGGTATATAGGGAAATCGCCATATAAAGTGTTTGTGAGATTATGCAGTGCGAAATGTGTGGAGAAACGATTCGCGGCATCCCGAAGCTGATCCGTGTGGAGGGCGCGGAGCTTCAGGTCTGCAGCCGGTGCGGGAAGTTCGGTACCGAGGTGCAGCAGCCCCGGCGGACGGACGTGCAGCGCCCGGCTGCCCGGCCCGCACAGGGGGCCCGGGCCCAGGCGGCGACGGCTCCGGCACAGCGGAAACGGGACATGTTCGATTACATGGAAGGCGATATCGTCGAGGATTATGCCGAACGGGTAAAGAACGCCCGGATGGAGAAAGGTCTCTCCCAGAAAGACCTCGCCCTGCAGCTGATGGTACGGGAACTGCTCATCAAAAAGATCGAAAAAAGCGAGCTTATCCCGGAGGAGGAAGTCAGGAGAAAACTCGAAAAAGCGCTCGGCATCAAACTCGTTGACGTCCTGACCGGCGACGCGGAGAGAAAAACGCAGGCAAAGATTACCCAGACGCTGGGCGATCTCACGGTCATCCGGAAAGCGAAAAAATAACGGGCGGCAGGTTCCCGCATCCTTTTTACATAACTCCGATCACTGCTCTGATGGGAATATTTTCCGGGTTGCATATGCCCTTCCCAAACGATGGACGCACACTCCCCGGAACTGCTGTCCTCACGTTTCCTGCGATACTGTTCAGAAGGCATCATCACCTCAAACATTGCTTTTATACACTCACCCATATACATCCTATCCGGGTATCCATACCATACCCGGGAAACCGTAATGTCTACCGTTGAGGAAAATATGCGTCTGATGCAGACGCTGGACGATGCCTGGAACACGCAGGACTGGGCAACGTTTGAGAAACGCCACGCAAAAGAGGTCGATGTATTCTGGCCGGGACAGGCAGAACCGACCCATGGCCGGCCGTCCCACAAGGAAGAGGCTGTCGCATTCTTTAAGATATTCCCGGACAACAAGGTCGGGAACCGGCCGTACAGGATATTCTTCGGACAGGGCGACTACACCTGCTCGGTCGCCGAGTTTACCGGCACCTTCAAAGGCCCGATGACCACCCCGGACGGGAAAATAATCCCGCCCAACGGGAAGAAGTTCAACGTTGAATTCTGCACGGTCGCCCACTGGAAGAACGGAGAGATCGTTTTGGAGAAACTATTCTACGACAAAATCACCCTGATGCAGCAGATCGGCCTGATGTGAGGCCACCGGAACGTGCAGCACCGCGATGTTTTGTGCGGGAAAGCCGGGGCCGGGGCGGAACCCCGTTTCCACTCTACCGCTTTTTTTATGTAAAAGAGACCTGTACAACCACAAAAAACCAGATGCATCCATGACCACAACACCAGAAAAATCCACCGATCACCACAGTGAACAGATGAAGATCGCGGTAAGCAAAGACGGGCCCTATATCGTGACCGGCGGGATCCCCCTCAAGACAGAGGAGATCTGCAATGATGACGAGGGCAACTGCCGGACCTGGAAAGAGACAAAGTCCTACCCGCTCCGGCAGCAGTATACTCTCTGCCGGTGCGGCCGGTCAAAGAATATGCCATTCTGCGACGGCACTCACGCACAGGTCCATTTTGACGGTACCGAATCGGGCAACCGGGAGCCGTACATCGAGGGTGCAGAGGTCATCAGGGGCCCCGCCCTGACGCTTGCCGACAACGAACATCTCTGCGTCCATGCCCGGTTCTGCATGCGGGCCGGCGGCATCTGGAATCTTGTCAGGCAGTCTGGTAATGATGAGGCACGGGACACCGCCATCGAGGAAGCCTGCAACTGCCCGTCGGGTCGCCTGGCCGTGTATGACAATGCAACCGGGAAGGCCATCGAACCGGACCTGGAAAAGTCCATTGTCGTCGTCGAGTACCCGCCCCGCGGAGAGCATGGACCGCTCTGGGTCCGGGGCGGTATACCGGTAGTGTCAGCCGAGGGCACACCCTACGAGATCCGGAACCGGGTCACCCTCTGCCGATGCGGAAAATCGGGGAACAAGCCGTTCTGCGACGGGAGCCATATCGGGCAGTGAGTGCAGGCCGACAGGGAGAAAAAGAGCCGGCCAGGGGACCGGCATCTGATCGCGACCCAGACTGGCTGCAGATGAAAGATGATAACATCCGTGTAACTCCCTGGTTTTTACTTGAACGTGCCCAACAACCTGCTATGTCTGCAGAAACAGAAGCAGTAAAAACGGTTGCCGGGCTCATGGCGCTCGCTGCACGGACCGCACCGAAAGCCGTAGGGCTGGATTCGATCGAGATCGAGATCGTCACGGGCAAAGAACAGGATAAGATCGGCGACAAGATGATTCACATCGCTGCCGGGACCGGCATGGACTTTTTCCGGGTCAATGGCGAGCAGGTCAAGGCGAGCGATGCCACGATCCTTATCGGCGTCACCGGGCAGAAAGCCCTCGGGCTGAACTGCGGGGGCTGCGGCCATACGAGCTGTGCCGACATGACAAAAGCCTGTGCTGCCGCAAAAGCCAACAAGACGGATTACAAAGGCCCCAACTGCGTCCTGAAGGTCACTGACCTTGGCATTGCCGTCGGGTCGGCGGTAAAGACCGCGGGCATCCACAACGTGGACAACCGTGTCATGTATTCCGCGGGCGTGGCTGCACAAAAACTCGGGATGTTCAAGGACTGCAGTATCGTGTACGGGATTCCCCTGAAAGCCTCCGGGAGAAACATCTACTTTGCTGCCCCTGTGGAGCATTAACACCGGTAAACCAGGTACACCCTGAAAGGGCCGGCGCGGGTATCCGGAGAGGGTTCTTTTTTTTCTGGGATTTCCCGCAAGGGGCCCCGGATCGCCCCTATCTTCCGATCTTTTCTGCGGCCTCGGGACAATATGCCAGGACCCATGTGCTGATGCGCTCAAGAATCGGGATGAACGCTTTACCGGCGTCTGTGAGCTGGTAGTCCACCCGCGGGGGGATCTCGGGGTGCAGCGTGCGGATGACGAGCCCGTCGCGTTCCAGCTCCCGCAGCTGTTTTGCGAGCATCCGCGGGCTGACATTTTCAAGGATATCCCGCAGCTGGTTGAACCGGGGTCTTTCATTCCCGATGTGCCAGAGGATCCGGGCTTTCCATTTCCCACCCACGATTGCAAAGGCAGCCTCGATCTCGCAATGGTAGGTGCGGGACGTTTCCTTTTGGTTCATGTAATCCGGTAACAATTGGATAACTGGTTACTAAAATATACCTGCTACTGAAATTATACCAATCCGGGATTATACCGGATGAGGACTGATATCAGGATCTCCTTCCCAATCAAGCTGGTTGCAGGTTTGATTGCCGATACCGTTATAGGGAAGATAAAGGAATAGTCTGAATTATACAGGAGAGGTAACGAAATGCCAGCGGTAAAAGACGGTAAACTGGAACTGCTCACCGACAAGAACAGCGCACTCGTGCTCGTGGACTACCAGCCCGCGATGTTTGCCGGTGTCGCCTCGGGAGACAAGGCGCTCATCCGGACGGCGGCGACCTGTGCGGCAAAAGCGGCAGGGATCCTCGATGTCCCGGTGGTCCTGTCGGCCATCGGCCCGCAGAGGAACGGGGAGTTCATCGCGGATATCACCAGCCTGTTCCCCGGTAAGGAAGTATTCGCCCGGGCGATCCCGAGCTTCGACGCCTTTGAAGACGAGCCAACGTATGCCGCATTCAAAAAGACCGGCAGGAAAAAAGTGGTTGTATCAGGGCTGTGGACGAGCATGTGCTTTACTTACACCGCCCTCCATGCGATCCGGGACGGCTACGAGGTGTACGGGCTGATGGACGCGGCCGGGGATTCGACTCCTGCCGCCCATATGTTCGGTATCAGGCGGATGATCCAGGCCGGCGTGATCCCGATCACGGTCGAATCGCTCGTATCGGAGTGGATGCATGACTGGGGCAACCCGAAATCCATGCAGCTCGTAAAGGAAGTGTACTCGAAGTACGGCGCCCAGATCGGCCTTGGGATGCCCTAGGGCAGGGCTTCGGACTCACGCACTTCAGGCACGCACTTTTAATGGGCAATGGAGAGCCGCTCCTGCCCCGCCGCAGATGAACGGGGCAGGGGAGGCGGACTGCTTCAGGGAGGCAGGGTGCATTACCCGTTGAGTCTTTTTCCTCTCGTCAGTTCAAGCCTCACAAAACCCGATCTTCCCGCTGCGGGACAGTGTGTTATGCGGGTCTTTTAAAACTCCTCGTCCCCAGACGCTGAAATCTGCTGCCGGACCCGGAGGAATTATCCGGCGATCTTTTCCACCTGCCTGGCCCCGGGTCTGCTGCATCTGCCGGATCTGTACCGTCAGGTGTTCCCGCGATATCGTTTGCAGGGAGTTCTTTTGAGGAGACAAACACCACCCCAGGCGGACTCTTTTCCTCATAGACGGTCTGACTGACAGATACCAAGGTTATTCATAATCGAGAGAAGAATTTAAATTACAATATTCGAACATACATGATCTCCATTTTGTATGTCGATGATGAGCCCGGCATGCTCGATATCGGCAAACTCTTCCTTGAGCGGGGCGGGCAGTTCAGCGTCGATATCATCACCTCTGCCCCGGCCGCTCTTACCCTCCTGGATTCAAAGAAGTACGATGCTGTCATCGCTGATTACCAGATGCCGGAGATGGATGGCATCGAATTTTTAAAGAGGGTAAGGACTTCAGGAAATATCATCCCGTTCATCCTTTTCACGGGGAGGGGACGCGAAGATATTGTCATCCAGGCCTTGAACGCGGGGGCCGATTTCTATCTCCAGAAAGGCGGGGAGCCGGTATCGCAGTTTACCGAGCTCGCGCACCAGGTCAGCCAGGCAGTCCAGCAGAGACGGGCCGAAGCGAGCATCCGGGACCATGAGCGCCGTGAAGCGGATATCATCAACTTCCTGCCTGACGCCACCTTTGCCATCGACACGGCGGGAACCGTCATTGCATGGAACCGGGCGATGGAGGAGATGACCGGTGTCAAAGCTGCAGAAATCCTTGAAAAAGGCAACTATGAGTACGCGATCCCCGGTTACCATGAACGGCGACCGGTTCTCATCGACCTTGTGCTCCATGAGGATCCTGCGGTTGAGGCACACTATCCGCTCCTGAAAAGGAACGGGCGAGCCCTGATTGCCGAAGCGATAAGCCCCTTCCTGTACAGCGGCAGGGGGGCCACGTTACGGCTCATTGCCACTCCCCTCTTCGATAACCGGGGCAGGATAACCGGGGCCATTGAATCCCTCCGGGATATCACCAAGCGCGTCAAGGCAGAGGCAGAACTCCGGGCGGCAGTCGAGCAGATCACCGCTGCCGAGGAAGAGCTGCGCAGCCAGTATAACGAGCTGGCACGGAGCGAGCGGTTGATCCGGGAGAGCGAGGAGAATTTCCACTCGCTGGTTGAAACGGCGCCTGATGCCATTTTTATCTGGGTCGGGGAGACGTTTGTCTATGTCAACCCGGCTATGGTCCGGCTGATAGGTGCAGAATCTGCCGACCAGCTGCTCGGGACGTCGTTCTATGACCGGATCCACCCGTCATGCCACGAGGGGATCCGCGAACGTGCACGGATGGTAACCGAAGAGCGCAAACCTGCCGGGCTCAAGGAGACCGTGTTCCTGAAAATGGACGGCACCCCCATAGAGATTGAATCGGCTGTCGCAGCTTTCCAATACCACAATAATCCTGCCGGCCTTGTCATCCTTCGCGATGTCACGCACCGCAAGAAGGCCGACCGTCTGCTGCGGGAGAGCGAGGAGAAATACCGCGAGCTGGTCGAAAATGCGAACAGCATCATCCTGAAATGGGATAAAACAGGGAACGTGACCTTCCTCAATGAATATGCGCAGCGGTTTTTCGGCTATACCGGCGATGAAATTATCGGAAAACCCGTGATGGGTACCATTGTCCCGGCCACCGGATCCGACCGGGATCTCAGCCTCATGATCGAAGACATCATCCGCCATCCCGGGGACCATACCGTAAACGAGAATGAAAACATCACGAAGGACGGGCAGCGGGTCTGGATCCGGTGGCAGAACAAACCCCTCTTTGATGAAAACGGGCAGTTTGACGGCCTGTTCAGTATCGGGACAGACATCACGGAACGCAGGAGTGCCGAGAAGGCGCTCCGTGCGAGCGAAGAACATTTCCGTACCCTGTTCGAAAATGCCCCGATCGGGATATTCCATTCGCTTCCCGACGGGAAATTTATTGATGTGAACCCGGCGTTTGCCCGCATGTTAGGCTATGATTCCCCGGAGGAACTGATCGATGTTGTAAACCGGCGCGGCATTGCAGAGACGCTCTATGTAACCCCGGAGAAACGATCGGTGCTCGTCAAAGAGGCAACTGAATCGGGAAAGTGGCAGGCCACTGAAAACCTTTACCGGCGAAAAGACAGCAGTACGCTCCACGGACTGCTCTCGTTCCGTTCTTATATCAACTCTTCCAGCGGACGGCAGGAACTCGAGGGTTTTATTGTCGATATTTCCGATCGCAAAGTGGCGGAGGAGGCCTTGCAGGCAAGCGAGATCCGGTTCCGCGAGCAGTACCAGAACAATCCGCTCGCGATCCTCACCTGGCAGCACCGGGACGGCGATTTCGTCCTTATCGGGTATAACAAGGCGGCGGAAGCCCTCTCCGGCGGGCTCCTGCATGAGTTCCTTGGAAAGACCGCATCGGAGTTATATGAAATCCGGCCGGAAATCGTATCCCAGGTCAGGCAGTGTTTCCTGGACCGGACCGTTACCTCACTGGAGATCGTAGCAAAGCATTTCCTGCCCGGAAGGTCTATCTATTCCATCGCTGCTTTCGTCCCCCCGGATCTGGTCATGGTCCACATGGAGGACATCTCCGGACGCAAGGCGGCAGAAGAAGCGTTGCGTGAGGCCAACAAAAAACTTAACCTTCTCTACAGTGTAACAAGGCACGATATCAACAACCAGCTCATGGCACTGGGGGGTTTCATCGAGCTGCTTCACGAAAAGATCCCCGATCCGGCACTTGAATATTATTTTTCCTGGATCATGCAGGCGGTTAACCGCATTGCCGCGATGATCCGGTTCACCAAAGAATACGAGGCGATCGGGATCACCGCACCCTTATGGCAGGGCACCCGCACCCTTGTGGACACCGCTGCAAAGCAGTCCCAGCTCGGGAATATCACGGTAAAAAACGATATCCCTGGAGGGACCGAGGTATTCGCCGACCCGCTGATTATCAAGGTCTTTTACAACCTCATGGATAATGCCGTCCGGTACGGCGGGAAGATTACCACCATCCGGTTCTCCTGGGAAGAGCAAAACGGCAAAGGTATCATCGTATGCGAGGACGACGGCATGGGCATCCTGTATGCCGACAAGGACCGGATATTTGCCAAGGGTTTCGGGAAAAATACCGGCTTCGGGCTATTCCTCGCCCGCGAGGTCCTGTCCATCACCGGCATCACCATCCGGGAAACCGGGGAAGCGGGAAAAGGTGCACGGTTCGAGATGACCATCCCCGGTGAAGCATACCGGCTTTCGCCGGTGCATTAAGATCCTCTTCTGCCTGCGATTGCCGCCTTCTGTTTTGCCGCATTAAATGCCCTGCTGACTATCATCGGTCTACCCCCACAAATCCCGTATGGGTATCCGGTGGCCCTTCGTCGTGCAGCCATGACCCGCGAATCCATGACTGCCGGGAAAAGATTCCTTTTTCTTTCTGCCCCGGTACGGCACTGTTGTCCTCCCCCGGTCCGGGCCTGAAAAGCCGGGCGGTGATCCGGCTGGTGCCGGAGCCGTGATACCGGCAAAAGACATTTCCGCTTATCCCACCCAACCCTGAACCGGGACGGGTGCGGTTGATGAAGGCGCTTAGCATTGAAGGGTGTATCATCGGGCTTTTTGTTATTCTTGACGGGATCTATGTAATCGTGTTCCCCCCCTATGGCGATGAAGCGCAGGGGTATGCGATCATCGCGATCGGGGTATTCATTATCCTCGTATCGCTCCACTTTGATCAAATCCCGGGAAAAACCGGGGAATGCCCCCCGTTGTCCTGAGAATTCCGGGCCCGCACATCCCGGGAATGAACAGGATTTTTACTCTGTAGAAAACCTGAATGGGATTAGTAAGGACGCTCTTTTAGGTCTCCGGCTGGCCTTTCGCCCCCGCACGCTAGAGGCATCCCCCGCTTCGCGATAGTGCTGTATTACCTGTACTTGTGTCTGCACCCCGACACAGGTAATACGGAGGCATCGCATACGCCCCCACCCCCATCGGGGGCAGGGCTGGCGTAAGGGGGGGCGCATAATTTTTAAAACAGGTTTTCTACAGTGCCGGATTCTTTCCCAAATACCGGATTTCGAGCTGACCTTTTTTGGATGCCTCACGGGCCCTGCCGGGTTTCCGGGAATGGCCGGCTCCGCGTCATGGAATTCTGACAGGGCAACCGGGCCGCCTTAAAATAAGCATACTCGCTTCCTTACCGTGCCTCTGCCACCATCTCAATTTCGACTTTTGCACCTTTTGGCAGCCCTGCCACCTGTACGGCGGCCCGGGCCGGGTAGGTGTTGTTGAAGTACGAGGCGTAGATCCCGTTTATCGCTGCCCAGTCGCTCATGTTGGTGAAGTAGATCCGCGTCTGCACAACGTCCCCAAGACTGAGGTCTGATGCATTAAGGACGGCCTGGAGGTTCTCCATTGCCTGTGCGGTCTGCCCTCCGGCGCTGCTGCCGGTGAGGTTTCCCGTTGCCGGGTCGATCCCGATCTGCCCGGACAGGAATACGAAATTACCGGACTGCACAGCCTGGCTGTACGGCCCTATCGGTTCTGGTGCGTTCTCTGAATGCACGGTCTGTTTTGCCGAATGTACCGGCCGGGGCTGGAGAGCTCCGGCAAGTACTCCGCCGGCGAGGATCCCGCAGATAAACACCAGCGCGATGATCGCATGATTCTTGTCGACATTCATGGGGGGCGCTTCCTTTGGTTGCCATACAAGACTCACGTTGTGTGCCATAAATAATTTTCACCCGGACGCCGTTTTTACCAGCCGGGATCTCTCCCTGCAGGCAAAAAAGAATCGCTTAAGGCGATCCATGTGAATACAGGTTCTGCATGAGCCTTGCATCCCATCGTAAAAAATGCAAGGCCAGGGAATACAAAAATAGGGGACGGTTCCCCGGGTTTCTTTACAGGCAGAAGACCCAGAGGTTCCAGAAATTCACCCACCAGAGCATCGCGACGAGCGCAATGGTGATGATCGTATAATGCAGCAGGTGCTGGAATGTCCAGTACCTGCTCTTCCATGCGAGCACAGTAAAGATGACGGTTAACCCGGTGAGAACCGCCGCAATGACCGGGACGGTCAGGACGGCGGTGAGGAGGGCAGGTACCGCCTGGTCAAACAGGTAGGCATGCACCAGGCCTTTGTCGGCCGTGACAGCCGGGAGCAGGACAACGGTAAACACGAGGAGGACAAGTGCGGCAGCTCCCGCGATCCAGCGTGCGATCCGGGCTTCTATCGGTACCGACGGTTCCGGGATCGCATAAGCCCTGCGGAATACAAAGAGCAGCGGCCAGAGCAGGACGGTTGCCAGCAGGATGCCGGCTGCGGTCATGAGATCGTCCAGGAATCCTGCGGTCGCATACCACGGGACCCGGTCATAGACCAGAAACGGCATATTCCCAAGACAGAAATAGTCGACGGCTCCATCCGCCGCGGCATGGAACACGAGGTTCCCGCTCGCCGGGAGGATCCCGTTTTGCGGGGAGAATACACCGGGCCGGACTTCGACGAGCTCGGCAGAACCGCCCGTGGAAGTCGTCAGCGTGCCGTTCGGTGTTGCCGAAATCTCCAGCTGCGGGTTCGGGGTTACGAACTTATCGAATTTCGTATAGGAATGGCGATTGCTTTCATAGGTGCCGGCATACTGCTGCAACCGGGAGGCATCCGATGGACCGGGTACGGGCACCGCCGGGGGCTCCGCCGGGTAATAGTGGTTCATGAACTCCGTGAACAGTTCGTCGCGGGCCGGACTTCCTCCCGGACTGTTGTACGCGACAAAGAACCCGGCCTGCTGATCGGGCAGGAGAATGAGAAGGGAGTGGAACGTATCCGTATCGCCGCCGTGTCCGATCGTCCGCACGCCATTGTACTGCTGCTCGTAAAACCCGAGGCACATCCCGGCAACACGGGGGTCGTTAGCGAACGCCCGGGCATGCATCAGGCTCGCGGCCTGTCCGGAGAGGATCGTCGCATTCCCGTACGTCCCGTTCCCGAGGTGGGCAAGCATGAATTTCGCCATGTCGGGCGCGGTAGAACTGATCGACCCTGCAGGGCCCGCAACTACGATGGCATCGTGGACGGGGACATTCACGCCATTGGCATACAGGTATCCCGCCGAGAGGTTGGAAGCAAGGTCTGGCGGGAGGTCTTCCCGAATGCTGGTCTGGTTCATCGAAAGGGGTGTTAAGATATGCGACTGGAGGTACTGGTCAAACGGCATTCCCGAGACGTCCTCGACTACTACCGCCGCGAGTGCTGCACCGTAATTGGAGTACGAAGAGACTGTTCCGGGCGGATATACGCGGGCAGGTATATTGTCGGCGCAGTATTGCTGCAAGGGAATGATATCAGTAGCATTGTCGGCCTCGCTGTGCCGGTTTTCGTCCTCGAACCCCGCGGTGTGCGTCATAAGGGAGCGCATCGTTACCGGATGTCCCGGATAGGTATCCGGGATCTCAAAGCCCTTCAGGTACGTGTTGACATCCGCATTGAGGTCGATCTTCCCCGCCTCTTCGAGCTGCATCACTGCGGTCCAGGTGAAGAGTTTCGTGACCGACGCGATACGGAACGTTGTCGTATTCGCATCGACGAGCGTCTTGTTATTGATGTCACTGTAGCCGTAGCCTTTAATTAAGACGACCCTGCCGTCCTTCACGACGGCAACCGTTGCCCCGGGAACATTGTACCTGGCAAGGTTTGCCGGCATGACCCGGTCGAAGAACGCCTCGACCTCGGCCGGATCGGAGGGGCCGTTTGGCGGCGTGCTGTTCCCGGAAACCTGCGCGAGCGGTATGGCCTGAGTGATAGTTCCGGCCGTCCCCGTCCCTTCCTGCGGGGGGCCTGCCGAAACCGCAAGGACAAGAAAACAGAGGCACACGAGCAACCCGATAAACTTCATAGAAGAAAACTGGCGTTCCTGATACATAGGAATTCTGATCCTTTCCTCCAGTGGCAGCCTGCACCGGTTTTTTGCTCCGGACAGGAGTCCTGAAAAAGGAAGTGAGATCAGCTCCCTCGCCCGGGTGGGGGGGCACCTCTTAAGGTTTCTGCGGGGGAGGGCCGGGCGATCGTAATTTCAGGGACTGACGCTCCCCTGTCCCCAAACGAGCGAGGAGGATGGCCAACTGAACCATATGCTTATGGCGGGGCGAAACCTGCGGGAGGTAAATCGGGAGGGTCATAAGCCCATTTCCTCCCGTTTTTCCACGATATGATTATGGGGCAGGGAATTCTACTCCTGTTAAAATACGTTCCAATACGGAACTGGCACTGACCTCATGATATTTGCCGAAGATATCATCAACCCGGTTATCCGGAACTATCCCTGTTGCGCAGCCTGGGCAATCCCCGTTTCATCGCTGGCTACGCGGGAAAGGGAATTTTTTTCCCGGTTCTTCCCGGCATCCGGAACAGCGATCGTACTTGGCTATCATATTGTGACAAAGGACGAATGGAGATGGTTTTTAAAAGAAGACGGGTTGCACCACTGCGACGCAGATGATCGCAGTAAAAAAATCTGTGAAGAGATCGCAAACGCGCTTGGAGCCTGCGGATTCCGGACAGATATCGTTCCGTATCCCGGGGAGAGTGGCCTGCAGTTCCGGTCGGTTGCCGAGGCCGCAGGAGCGGGCAGGATCGGGACCAATGTCTTCCTGTTGCATCCTCTCTGGGGCCCATGGATCCAGCTGAGCGTTCTCGCGACCGACGCGCCGTCCCGGTATCGTCCGGTATGCCACGCACCGGTCTGCACCCGGTGCGGCGAGTGCGTTCTGGCGTGCCCGGCGGGAGCAATCCGGGAGGATTCATTTGACGGGCTCCGCTGCGGCGCCTACCGTGCAGAAAAAGGGGAATATATCCCGGCCGGACCGGAGAAGGAACTGAGATACTGTACGATCTGTGCCGATGTCTGCCCGATTGGCCAGAGACCCTGGGGAGCCCGGTAAACCGTTTGGCGGGCGACTAAAAACGGGTGCAGCAGTTCAACTGCATACCGGCAAAGAAGACGGATGTGTACGCCTGCGGGCCTCCCTCGCAGAATGCAAAAAAATTTGCTCTGTTGAAATCCCAGAAGAGAATTGTACAAACGCTCTTTTAGGTCTCCGGCACGCCTTCGCCCCCGCCGCTATGGCATCCCCCGGTTGTGATAGTGTTTACCTGTACTCATATCCGCATCCCGCCACAGGTAATACGGAGACATCGCATACGCCCCTGCCCCCCTCGGGGGGCAGGGCTGGCGTAAGGGGGGGGCGTATATTTCTCAAAACAGGATTTCTCCAGAGCAAAAAAATCGCAAAAAAGGAAAAAAAGAGACTGGGATCCCCTGCGGAATCTCCCGCTATCGCTTACTTTTTTGGCCCGGGGGGTTTATTCGCATCCGCCTTTGCCTTTTCCGCATCGGCCTTCGCCTTGTCCACTTCGGCCTTGGCCCGGGCAAGGATGTCGTCAAAGGACTTCTGGACCTGGCCTGTCGTCTCTTTCACGGTATTCTCGATATACTTCTTGCCCTCATCCGTTGCCACGAGATCGTGGGTGACCTTTGCGAGGTCGTTCATCGCAGAGATGACCGATTTGGTGGCGGCGGCAATGCGGATGTCAATCTGGTTCTCCTCTTTTGCGGGGGCTGCGACGGGTTCTTCTATCCAATGCCCCTTCTCAAAGTGCCCTTTCTTTTCGGTCATGGTGATCACTAAACTACTGATTTATCATTTGTATACCATGAAACTACAAAAGGCTTCCACACGGTCGTGATGGCGTGAGAATGAATCAACCGTCCATGCGAAATCCCGGGATAAAAAATTACGGGGGTTACCAGATGGTTAATCCAATTTGTAAAATCGTAATACAGCATTGTCAATGTGCTGACTCTGGTCTACTCTGACAGGAATGTAACTATCCAACTCAACATTGGGGTTAGCGCTCGATAATTGCTGGGTCAGATTGATGTATGCCAAATCCTTAGCATATCCTTGGGGAACCATTACTATTTCGTAATCCGCCGGATTAACATTGGTGGGGGAGATGAGCGCCGAAATCTCATAGAATGTCCATTGATGGTAGACGGTTGAACCATAGCATTGTTTTGTTCCTACAGATTGTGAATTCTGATTCGCACCCTCAATATATTCCCGATAAATTGCATTAAATTGTTCGGGGGAGATTGCAGTGAGATCAGAAAACGATGCATTAAATCCGTAATTGGGATTGTTTACAATATCCGGGAATATTTCCGCCATGTTACAATCTGGAAGTGTCCACGGTGTTAATTGACCGTTCGGGTTAGTATATTCATAATTGCTGAAAGTCAGTTTGAGGATTCTGGGGTCAGTAATATTGTAAGTATAATTGGTAACGTCAATGGTTGTCGTTGGTTGTATTGTTATTGCCGGAGTTGCATTTAGAGCGATCGCAATTGTTGTCGGTACACTGGTAGTTGCAGGGGTCGTGGCTGCGGTGGTTGGTTGTGCGGTTGTAACAACTGGCGCCGGAGTTGCGATCTGTGTCGGTGCTGATGTCGATGCTGTCACCGGGGTAGTTGTTGAACTTGTGCATCCTGCCATAAAAATCGCACCGACAAGTATGATCATGAGAGATGCAATATATTCGGGCTTCATCAACTAGCAGTAAATTCTTACAATGATAACCGTTTCCTTTCCGGTTTCTGTGATTTTTTCAAGCGGTCATTTTCACACCCCCGCACGGCAAACAACGATTTGAAATGCATTGCCTCCCGGAATGGAGATGCTCTTGTCCGGACATGCGGATGCACGTGTAGATGGTGAGGGAAATACAGATACCTTACCCCACCGAAGGTAAAAGTATGAGCCAGTACCAGATTGCCGTTATCATCGGCAGTCTCCGGAAGGATTCGTTCAACCGGAAACTTGCCGATGCCATCGTGAAGCTTGCGCCGCCGGAATTTTCCTTCCGCCAGGTGCAGATCGGCGACCTTCCGCTGTATAACCAGGACGACGACGAGCACCCGGCTCCGGCGGTCGTAAGGATGAAAAGCGAGATCAGGGCCGCGAACGGTTTCCTCTTCGTTTCCCCGGAATACAACCGTTCGATCCCGGGGCTGCTCAAGAACGCGCTCGATTGCGGCTCCCGCCCGACCGGCCAGAGTGCGTGGGCGGGAAAACCGGCAGGGATCATCGGCGTCTCCACCGGGGCTGTCGGGACGGCGATGGCCCAGCAGCATCTCCGGAATGTCCTCTCGTATCTTGACGTTGCGGTGATGCGCCAGCCCGAGGCATACCTCCAGATGCGCGAAGGCATGTTTGACGACGCAGGAAATATCGGGGCCGGGAGCAGGGCCTACCTGCAGAACTGGATGGACCACTATTGCGCGTGGATAAAAAAGAACGTGGGGTGAGACGCGCGGAAGAAGTAATGATTCGCCGGGTTCCTGCCGCGATGACGGCATCTGCAGAGGCGCTATGACGGGAGAGCCGGGAATCACGTGGTTTTTACGCCCTTGATGTATCAACTGCTGTCTGCGGGGCCAGGCTGCGGGCGGGGAACCGGTGCCCGGGTTGTTCCCTGGTCCGCGGAGATCCCTGAAATCGCCGAAATCACGATACGGGAGACCGGTGAGCCCTGAAAAGGTGCACGGTTCGGGATCCATGTGCCGAAAGGAGAGTTCCGGTCTGGAGGCGCCTGCTCCAATACAGTATCCGGTCTTTAAAAAAACAAAACGGGACGGATCATAACGTGATGTAAACAGGGAAGAATGTCGGGAATCACCGATCTTTTTTTTTTATTTTCTGCTACCGGGTCGCTCTTTTTCCGGAATCATCATCTGGCGATCCGATCATTTTTGAAAATCTTCAGCTGCTGAGCCGGGCTTTTTTGGAATTTTCATCATCCCTGCCCGGACCAGGCCAGGAAAAACGCTAAAAAAAGGTTAATTGTATTTCCTGAACAGCGCCGGGTTCTGCCGTTGGATCCACCAGCGCCGGACCAGGAACCCGCCTCCGCCAACAACCCCGACCCCGGCAACCCCTGTCACCACCGGGATTACCGGGGTCCCGGGCGATGTGCCGGGCTCTGAACCGGCTGCCGGCGCTGAGGTGGTTTGGGCTGCGGCCGGTGTCTCCGCCGGCGCCTGTTGCTGCCGGGGTGTTTCAGGAAGAACGGCCGGCTGGGCCGGTGTCTGGCTGAAGCCAAGCGGCGTCGGCTGGGGGCCGGTATACCCCTGATCGCTTGCACCGGAGCTGGCCCAATAGGTTGTCCTGCTACCGTGACCACCAGATGCTATGGGTGTGGGGGTCGGGGTCGGGGTCGGGGCCGGTACGACCGTAGCAGTTACCGGTGCACTCATCCTGTCCGGGCTCAGCCAGGCGGTCACCGAGAGGGTGTCGGTGGTCGCGAGTGCGGGAACGGGGACCGTCCAGGCCCCTCCCGTTGCCGTCACCGCCGCCTGGCGCACCGCATTGTACGTGAGCACGACGCTGGCACCCGCCGCTGCCGTGCCGCTCACACTCGTTGCCCCGGCGTAGACCGGCGTGGTGATAACCGGTGCCGCAGTCCTTGTCGCGGATGACATGATAAACGGACCGAAAGACTCGGGTCCGGACCCGACAGGCACCGTTGCGGCGACCAGATTTGTTGCGGTGGTAATCACTGATACGCTGTTGCTGTTCGAGTTTGCGACATATACTTTTGATCCATCCGGGGTCACGGCAACGCCCCACGGCCCGGTACCGACGGTCACGGTTGCAGAAACCGTATTGTCGGTGGTATTAATCACCGTGACCGTAGTCCCTCCATTGTTCGATACATATACCTTTGAACCGTCAGGAGTAACCGCCACACCCATGGGGGAACTTCCCACCGTCACGTTTGTGATAAGGGAATTGGTGGCAGTGTTAATCACCGAGACGTTGTTGCTTCCTCCATTTACCACATAGACCGTTGAACCGTCCGGGCTCACTACAATGCCCTGAGGACCGGATCCTACCTTTATCGTACCGGTAATACTCTCCGTAGAGGTATTGATTATCGTGACTGCGTTGTTGTTATTGTCCGCCACGTAGATCGTTGAATTGTCCGGGCTCACTGCAATGCCCGTAGGTCCGGCACTACTGGCAAGAGTAATCGTATTAACAATCTGATCCTTGGAGGTATTGATTACCGTGATGACTTTAGGGGTTGTGCCAAGATCCGTCACGTAGACCGTTGAATTGTCCGGGCTCACTACAATGCCCGTAGGGTTGGAAACACCAGTAATCGTAGCGACGACCTGATTTGATGCGGTGCTGATCACCGAGACACTCGCAGATGGACTGTCTGCCACGTAGACCGTTGAACCGTCCGGGCTCACAGCAACGCCAAGGGGCCGGATGCCATACCGCTGCTTATGGTTTGCACAACCGCATTTGATAACGTGTCGATCACCGAGACACTATTACTGTCATAGTTTGCAACATAGGCAAACGGTGCCGCCGCCGCGCTGCAGGAGAGCAGGCCGATGAGCAGGATCCCTCCAAACATTATCCGCAGATTATTCATTTCCCTCTACTCTCATTTACCGGGTTTTTATTGTCGCGAACCAATCACGGGGAGCAGGGATTTTCCCTTCCCTGCGGGGAACGTGCTTATAAAAAAACAGCATTCCAGTCGTGTTCATCGTATTTTAGGAGGGGCTGGTTGATAAATTTTGGGTACGGTGGCATTGTTTTTTTTACGCGTGCCATCTCCGGAAAGGAATTCACGACGGGGCGCCCCTGCGGCGGATCAGGAAATATAAAACCGCACTCGCCCCGCCGTGCCCCGGAGGGGCGCGGATTTTTCCCTCAAACACGGCTCCGACATCCGGTTCCCGGTGTAACACTGAACGTCATTGCCTGAGGGCCGCGATGAAATCGTCCATCGATGCGCAGGTCTTTGCCCGGCCCTTCGACAGTCTTGCCTGGATCTTTTTTATTTTCCGGATATATTCAGGCCGGATTGCCGATTCCGTGAGATGGACCGTCCCGCCTCCAGACCGCATGGTATTCCTGCGTTATTTCCGGTGTTGTTCTTCAAGAGGCTTGTGCCGTACCGGGCGGGGGCCATGCACGAAACGGAAGGGGGCCACCCCCCACCCTTCTTTTTTCAAAGGGGGATCATCCCCCTCCCCCTGTCACGGCTCATTTGGGGGTACCCCTTGTCTCCAATAATCGCGGGGCCGGGGATCTTTTGTCCATTGGTATGTCCATTGGTGTACAGCTCGCAAAAGAAGCAATCACAGGTCAGCTTTTCGTTTATTCGAAGTTTTTTTTAGGCTGGTACAACGATACAGGGATATTTTAAGAAGGAAAAAAGCTAACCAGAATCAGTCAAAGGCGAAAGCGAGGTAACTGTATGCCAACAAGTAAGAAACAGATGACGAAGCTGAACCAGGTGAAGAAGGCCAAGGCAGAAGAGCTCTCGAAGCAGGCGGCTGCGGGTAGCAAAGACGCCAGGAAGAAGCTCAAGAAGCTCGAGAAAAAGATCAAGTGAGCCTCCCCGGATTTCCACCTCTTTTTGGTTTCCTTTTAAAGGTGCGACCGATGCCCGGCGGTACCGGGTGGAACCAGCGTGGTGTGCGAAATCGTTCGATGTCCCGTTCTACCGGGGACTCATCGACAAGGCATGGGGGGAGATCTCGTATGCGTTTCCCCCCAAAATATGCCCGTAAAACCGTCCGATTGTTCCCCCCGAAAATCCGCACCAGTATTTCAGCCCATTTGCCAAAATACGGCAAAATTAAGCCCCATATAATGCCCTTTAACGGCATATAGAAGCCCATTACAGGCCACTGTTTTCATCACCCGCCAATTACCCATCCGGGTCGAAAACGGGTCTTAAAACGCTTCTATGAGAACGTTTTATTTTGTCCGATTGCCAAAATACGCCCGTTTCGGGGTTATTTTTAAACGGAGCCTGATACGGGCTTCTTTTTGGGGTGTCAGACGCCAATCGGGGGCCAGATTGGGGCCGGATTAGAGGTACCCTCTCACTATGGATCGTGGGTTTCCGGGCCGGGCGATCTGGATCATGGAGGCTGATGCTCCTACGAGCGAGGAGTGCTGCCGCCCCCGAGGGGACGCCCCCGAGGCGGAACAGAGGGAGGAAAACCGGGACGACTGCCCCCGGCAATCATGACAAAAGATGATGGTGGAATACGGGCCTCCTGATAATTTCTAAAAAATAGGGACCCCTTAACGTCGATTCCACACTGCAATTCCAAAAATAAGTGCAATTGCTCCGACGGGGGCATACTGGAGCGGGGCATGTTGGGACTGACGCTGAACCGGAGAGGTCGTAGCTGGTTGTGCCTGATGTGTTGAACTTCCCGCATCAGTGACCTGGAACGGGATTAGGGTATACGTGTCATTGGTTAAGGTATCATCATTGGCCATACGGTCGTGAAACGCGGCGGTGAGTGCGTCTGTCGCATCGCTACCCTGCAGGCTTCCCGGGCCGGTGAGCTTGAAGAAGTTTGTGCCGTTGTTCAGTTTCAGGTCGCGGACATAATCCCCGCTGACAACGATGTCGAACTGGTTATCTGCCATCGGGTGCTGTACGATAAGATAGTTCTGCCCTGCCGGGAGTTTTCCTGACATCGTTGCATCGCCATTGAAGGTAAATGATGCATCGGAATTTACCGGGGTTGTGATATTAAACGCGTAGTTGTTACCGAATATCCAGATCTGGACTTCCGGGGGGATCCCTTCCGCAATCCCGGTTATCGTAAATGGCTGCCCCCTTACAACATTCAAAGAAGAGATATTTGCGGTTATGTAGGGTGCTTTGATTATTATGCTGGTCGTACCATATGGTGTCTCTGCCAACTGATTTTCTGTTTTTGGCTCGCTCACTGCGTAAAGGGTATACGTTCCGGCATCCAGCCTGAGACCGGATGTGTACCAGGGATAGTCCCACGTTTTATCCGGATTTGTTTTTACAACAGTGAATGACCCGGGATCTCCGCTGACCGCTTTTTGAGAGGGTAAAGTTAGTTTTCCTCCACTATCCGGAAGGTTGGGTCCGGTTATAAAGAGGTACGTGGAATTTGAGTCGTTATTCACACCGGAAAAAACTACTTCTTCCCCCAGATAAAAAGACTGACCCCCTCTCGCGACAATAGTTACAAATGTTGGATCTGCTGATACGGGAGATATCAACAGTGCTGCTGCACTTGATATGATAAGCAGCAGGATCAACATACGGAACCCGGACTGGTTGTGGCTGGTTTGTATGGACATATGTAAATGTATGCATATTTACAATATAAAAGTTATCCCACATTTATTTTTTTTATCCGGTAACCCACTCACCGGAACTGAATGGTTTGCAGATATTTGCTATCTGGATCGCCCATCTGCAGAGTCGGCGTTCAGGGAGGGTAAAAATAGTTGTGCGGGGGATTTTACGTTTCAGCAGATCCGGACATCTGCCCCGTCTTTGCAGAAGTGTAGAGGTCCAGTGTTGCAATTCCCCCGACCGTTGCTACGACCAGCACAAGGCCGGACAGGGCAAGGACATACAGGAGACCGAAAGCGATCCACTCAACACCGGGGGGAGTGTACGAAGTGTACATTTGGCCGGCATACCACCACATATGATCAACCCCGGAAAACTGGAAGAGCAGGAACATGAGCGAGGCAACAAATACTACTATTCCAAGGCCGAGAACGCAGGCTGCCACTTCACCCCAGATCTTCTTCATCAGGGTAAATGATCCCAAAACCGCCTCCTTCAGGCTCTTCCTCTCAAGCACGAGCAGGGGTACTACAAACAACGTCAAGGCAAACAGGAGTACGTTGATTGCTGAAAGGATCAGGGTATCCACGAGCGCACTGCTAAATCCCCACCACAGGTTTGGCGGCAGGAGGGCAATGAAGGGGGCCGGCGGGAGAAGGTAGTTCAGGATAAAGTTGAAGGGGAACTGGTTGAGCACATTGATCAGGGATTGCCAGATGACCGAGCTCATCAGATAAGAATATTCGCCAGCGATGAAGAGCAGACTGCCGGCGAGTGCCACAACCACGGACCACCCGGTAAGAGGCCTCAAATATTTTTTTGCCTTGTTAAGCCCTTGGAAGACTGAGACCGGGCCGCGTTCCTTTGAAGAGATGCTCAGGATAAGGGCCGCCAGTAAGAATATCAGGCAGAACACCGTCAGGAGCTCGATCACAAATGTCAGGACAAGCGATGTGAGTAAACCGGCATAGTAGGGATCGATGAAGAGCAGCCACCGGGGGTTGCGAACGAAGAGCTCCCCCTGGACGATGAAGGGATGAACGAAGAGCTGGATCCCTGCGAGTGCCACAACCACGGACCACCCCGTAAGAGGTGTCAGGTATTTTTTTGCCGTGTTGAGTCCCTGGAAGAATGAGACAGGACGGTCTTTCTTTGATGGGAGGCTTAAGGCAAGGCCCGCCAGTAAGAACCCCAGGCAGAACATCGTCACGAGCCCGGCCACAAAGGTGAGGGCAAGTGATGGGAGTAAACGGACAGAGTCGGGATCAAAGAAAAACCGCCACTCTGATGATGAGGGGAATACGATGAGCCAGCACTGGGCGATAGAATTTATGGCCAGCACAAGTCCGGCCAGGAGCGAGAACCAGAGGAGCTGCGGGTTATGGATAAGGGTTTTCATTCCTGAAAGGGCGGCCCCGGTTCCCCGCCGGATCGTTCCCGGTCCGCCACCACCGCCATCCGGGCTGCCCTCATGGGCGGATTCCGGCGGGATACCAATACCTGTCTGGAGGGCATGTACTGCCGGTGGTCTCCGGCACAGGCCGAGCCAATAGTCTGAAACCGTTGAGAGGAGAGTCATGCCGCACTCTCCCGGATCTTCGCATTCCTGTAGAGATCCAGCGCTGCAATTCCTCCGACTGTTGCCACTACAAAAGCAACGCCAAACAGTGCGAGATCATAGAGGAGGCCAAGAGCAAACCACGTGTAGGTGGGACGCGAGAAGACAAACACGCGTGGTGTGACTATCCCGTGTGCTGCCTGGACGAGATAGTACGTAAGGAACACACCGAATGCGACAACTCCAAGAAAAACAGCGCAGGCAGCTGCCTCAGCCCAGGTCTTTTTCATCATGGCAAACGATCCCACGACTGCCTCCCTGATGGTCTTTTTTTCGAGAACGATAGAGGGCACGACAAACAGTGTCAGGATGAACAGGAGCAGATTGATCGCCAAAAAGATCAGGGCCTGCATGAACCCATAGGGATATATCCATGCCAGCCCGACCACAGGATCGCCGATGGTTTTCATCGGATAGAGCGTCAGGTTGAAGGGGAACTGGAGGAACCAGGTGGTAAGGAAAGGCTCTAAATGCCAGAAGCCGTAGAGGGACCCGAGCTCATGCGGGAACCAGACGGGCAAATAAAAGAAAATAATGTCGAGCAGTATGCCTGCGAGTGCCAGAACAAAAGACCACAGGAAGATTGCTTTTTTGTATTTTTTTACCCCTGCAAGCTCCCCGAAAAACAAGACAGACCCTTCTTTTTTTGACGAGATGCTCATGACAAGGCCCGCGAGGAGGAACACCAGAGAGAACAGTGTTGCAAACTCGATTAAAAAGTTCAGGATATGCCACACGATGAAAGGTTGCGCGGTCCAGTTCCAGTCGATGGCGTAGAGTGCCGCCTGGCCGAGGGTGTTTCCCGCCAGCACAAGCCCGGCAAGGAGCGTAAACCAGAGAAGCTGGTGGTTCCGGTTCAGTGTCCTCATCCCTGAGAGGGCTGCTCCGATACCCCGACGGATCGTTCCCGATCCTCCGCCCCCGCCATCCGGGAGTCCCTCATGGGCGGATTCCGGCGGGATACCGATACCCGTCTGCAGTGCATGTACTGCCGGTGGTTTCCGGCACAGGCCGAACCAGTGTTCGGTAATTTCAGATACGCGGGTCATACCTGATCCTCCCGGATCTTGGCAAGCAGTTCCTCTGCCATCTTTGTCGGGTCCTGGGTCTTTTCGAGTTTTATCCCCAGCTCGGCTGCGAGATCCCAGATGAACTCGATGCATTTCGTGAATTCGTCGCAGGAAATGCAATCCCCGTCATGCTCGTACCAGACCTGCATGCCGTGTTTCTCGGAGACGAAAATATATGCGTTGGCCTGGAAAGGGATGGACCTCCCGAACAGGACACCTTTCTCCACATTGATCTTTTCAATCTGGATTCTGTTTGCTTTGGCCATCTCCCGCAGCGAGGTCTCGATCTTCTCGTCAATCGCACGGAGTGCCTGTGAGACACCCTGCCGTGTTATCCCGATAAGGTTTGCGATGGAGATGTTGGACATCCCTCTGCGCCGCATCTTCCAGAACCCGAACTGTTTCTCGTTCATGGGAAGGAACATATGTAAACGTATTTGCATTTACAATATAAAAATTATGCGGGTTTGTCGGCCGATGCATTATGCCAGAGTACTCCCATCCTTTCAGCTCAAACAATTCGACCGGATCATCATCGTCAGGATCCACTCTATTCAACTGATATTGCACAGGGACCGGAATCCCCGGGACAAACCAGAAAATAATCGGAGCCCCCCTCATGAATTAAGCCGAACCGTTAAGGCAATTTCACCAGCGGCCGGCCCCGATCAAAAAAATCCGGTGGTTGGGAATGGGGCACCCCCTCTCGTTTTTTGCGGGAGCGGGGGCGTGCGATCTGGATCATGGAGGCTGATGCTCCTACGAGCGAGGAGTGCCGCCGCCCCGGCAGGAAGCCCCCACCGGCACTATTGCCGGAAAAGCTCACGCTCCCTTCCGGACAAGACGTGCCCCAAGCTCGTATGCCTTTTCGCAGTCTTTCGGGAACTGCTCGTCCCGGTGTCTCTTCTTCTCTTCCGGGTCAAAGAGCGTGGAGATGTATTTCGAATAATCATCGAATTGTTACGTGTCGATGGCAAACATCGACTCGCACAACCCGAAGATCCGGGCCATCGCCACTCGAACTTTGAAAAATTAAAAAAAGAAAATAACCTCTAAATTATCCCTCTGCGGGTTCTTCCACTTCTTCCTCTTCCGGTTTCCCTAATCCGTCTGCTGCGCCCGCATTCTCAGGGGCATGATCTGGTTCGGGGGCCTCCGGTTTTTCTTGTCCACTATTTCCTTCGGGCGGTGTTGTTATTATAACCTCAGGTTCTTGGTGTTGCGGAGCCGGTTGGATCGGTACATTGGTCGTAGAAGCTTGATCACCAGAACTAACCTCAAACTCATCGTCTGTCATCTCGCACACTCCTATTTTAAAATTTAAGTGATTGTATTGTAGACGAGATATATAGAATTTGCCAAAAAAACTCGATTGCAAAAAAGGACACGATGTCATTTTACAGCGCCAGGGGATCACCCCCTCCCATTTGGTGTACAGAGAGTGATGATGGGGGCTGTCGCCCCCGACGAGGAGGACTCGCATCGGAAAAAATGGCAAAAATCAGCGATGATGCCAGACGCGGGAAAACACCTCATCGGGTTTTCGCGTTAAGCACGTACCTGGATGCCTGACAAAAAAATATTCTTCAAAATATAAGGTGCAAAAGAGTTCAACCGCTTAACGATACTACGCCGGCCCGCTATTCCTGCACGATCCTGACCGGAGCCAGCCGGAGATGCTTGTCGAACGTGTAGATCTCTTCAATACCCTGCCGTTCCATCACAATGACTGCAAGGGCATCGTTGATGCTGATACCGAGATTCCCGGCACGCCGGATGCTCTCACGGTAATCATCGGACGTCACCGGTTCGGCCGTGATGGTCGGCTTGAGGAGAATGGCGGATAACAGGTCCGTGGCAAACGGGAGCCCGGCGGCATCCCCGAGAACGTTTGCCACTTCGCTGAGGTGGACCGTGGTCGTTACCACCGGTTCCCCGGCATTGACCCGCAAAAAAATCTCTTTTGCGGCTGCCTTCTCCTCCATGAGCGCCGGGGAAATGGCGGATTTTGGTTTTAAGACCGCATAGATGAAAACGTTTGCGTCAATGAACCGCATCTTTCCTCAGTTTCCTGCGGAGCGCATGGTAGTCGCCGAACTGTTCTGCATCAACTTCGACCGAATCCACGAACCGCGAGAGATCGGCATCGGCTGGCCGGATCTCCAGCCGGTCGTCTTCGTCGATTACGACCACCGAGCCGGTTTTGAGCCGGTTTCTCCAGGCTTTGGGCAGGATGATGCGCCCCTGCGCATCGACCGGCCGGATCTCCATTTTTGACATAATAACCAGATATATCAGTTTTCCCCATGTTATAGGTTTTCCCCCATTTTTAGGAGAAACTGGGGGATCGGGGGCTGGTTCATGTGGGGATGTTGGCCCCCTCTTTGCGGCCCGGAGGGGGTAGGGGCTCCCTCAGATCCGGAAGGGCCGGGGGGAGGAGGGTGCCTCATGGTCCGGGAGGGGGGACTACCCCCCTTCCCGGTTTTTCCTTTTGCACGGGTTCACGCCGGTAGTCCACAGTAAACGATGCCCTGATTGGTGGAAGCAGGGGGTACCCCCTTGCCTTTGCTGAGTATGGAGGGGGTGGGGGTCGCGTGATGGGAGGGAGATGCCCCCCATAGATCATAAAAGCGGGGGCTGTCGCCTCCACACCCCCACACGTCGAATTACCGCTACTGGCAGGCAGTTCTTTGTTTTGAGGGAGCCGGCCAACTCCATTTTTATAACTTGCACTGTTCGAAGAATCACGATAAGTGGTGGATGGGGTACAATTCCGAAAAGTTATACCTGCGCAGCAGAATATCCATACTTTATGCAGGGGTCATATCGAATCGGACGAATATTCGGCATTCCTATACGTATCCATTTCTCATTTCTGATCGTGATTCCGCTTTTAGCGTGGATCATTGGCAGCCAGATCTCCCTGACGACCGATACTATCAGGGGGCTCTTCCAGGTCCCGATAAATCCATCTCTTATCACAGCGGGTTTTATGCCCTGGATCCTTGGCACCGTCGTCGCACTCGGGCTTTTTCTGGGCGTCCTCGTCCACGAAATCGCCCATTGCATCGTCGCCCGGAAAAACGGCGTGAAGATCCAGAGTATCACCCTTCTCTTATTCGGTGGCGTCTCCCAGATGGAAGAAGAGGGGGTACCGGATCCGAAAGTCGAGCTCCCCATGGCACTTGTCGGGCCGCTCACAAGCCTTCTCTTCGGTATAGCCTGCGCCGGTCTCGTCTACCTTGTCCCCGATATGACCCCGTATCCCCCGGTCGCCGGGGTCCTTGTTTTTATCTTTGGATACCTCGCCGTGCTGAACGTCATCCTCTTTGCATTCAACCTGGTCCCGGCATTTCCCATGGACGGCGGCAGGGTGCTCCGGGCGGCACTGGCAAAACGGATGCCGATCCACAGGGCGACCCGGATCGCCGCCGATGTTGGTAAGGCGTTTGCAATTATTTTCGGTATTGTCGGCATTTTATTTTTCAACCCGTTCCTGATCCTTATCGCCCTTTTTGTCTACCTCGGGGCGAGCGGCGAAGCAACCATGGACCAGTTCACCTACCTGCTGCATGATGTTACTGTAGGTACTACGATGAGTTCTCCGGTGACGGTCGTGACGCCGGCCATGACGATTGCAAAGGTGATGGAGATGATGCTCGCAACCAAACACCTTGGTTTTCCGGTCGTCGAAGAAGACAAAACCGTAGGCATGATCACGCTCGTGGATGTGAACCGTGTCCCGCAAACCGATCGCGAGGCGAAACAGGTCCGCGACATCATGACCCGCAATCCGATCACCCTCCCGCCGTCCGCACCGGTCATGGACGCCCTGAAGATCATGTCAGCCCGTAACATCGGGAGGATCCCGATAGTCCAAGGCGGCAGAATCGTCGGCATTGTAACCCGATCTGATATCCTGAAAGTCGCGGAAATAAAAAAAGTCTGATAATCGTTTTTTTCAACCGCAAAAAGCGAGCCCGCATTTTTCTGTATGTGCTGTGTTGACTCCAGGTCCATTGTCCCTTAACACACTTTATTCTTCCAGCCCGATGGGGAGGATCCGTGAATGCCGCCGGCAGCTGCCCCGCTACCCGGTCCCGTGACCTCCTGCCTGTTCCTGCACGGTCCTTTGCGAGGCTGTCTTTTTCTTTGTTGTCGTTCTTTGCCAGCCGTAGTGTCCTTGTTTCTTTTCAGACAGAATCGGCAGGGACGGTCAGACCTGGACCATGAGCAGCCAGAATGCAACAAGCGGCAGGATGATGGCTACCACCACGCCGTACCGGTTGACGGGTCTGACCAGTTCGGGTCTCCCCCATTGCTGCTGGGCAAGATAACAGAACGTGGTGACCGTGACGGTTACGGCAAGGAACAGGTACACGGCTATCATGAATTTGTCGAACAGCTTGAGCACGCCCAGACCCGGGATCAGGGCAAGCTGGCCGAAGTGGTACATCACCGCGGAGATGAACATGCTCGTGGTAAGGACGTACCGCAGGTGGACCAGTTCGGGGTGATCGACCCGGATCAGGAAAGAGAGTCCGGCGATGATACAGAAGATGAGGGGAGGAACGATGGTCTGGAGAAGCGAGGCAAGCGCATCGTTGGTTATCGGGATATTGTACGAAAGCCGGGAAAAGGTCTGGTTCCCGGGATACGAATGATCGGTGACTGAGAACGCCGGGGTACCGAACTTCCAGCCGGGGATGACAAACCCGGGTTCAATCCCGCTTTCGTCCGGGAGAGGGACAAAGACGAGCTGCGAACTTTGTAAATGTGTGTTTTCGATCTCAATCGGCAGGATCCCGGATTCGTAAGGGTAATCTACGTTATTGGGGGTAACCCGGAAATCACCCCTGACCCGGTAATCTTCCTCCTTTACCGGACCGGATTTATTCTCGTATATTTTCTCCACCGAATCTGCGCCGGAAGAGGGCTCGCCGTTCATGAACTCGAAGCCGGCGGTCTCGATACCGGGATCCGTCCACCGGAACGTGAGGTAAAGATCTACGGAGTACGTTCCCTGGACCATATCGAGGTTATAGATAGAGTTGACAAAGACCGCGACCTGCATCCGGGAGGGAGAGGAGTTTGCAGCCGGCGGGAGTGAGGGTGCGGCCTCCGCAGCACAAACAGATGATACCAGCAAGAGCGAGGCCACGAGCACGAACAGGAGAATAACCGCAGTTTTCCGGGGACTGTAGCGCATAGTAGGGTTTTTCCTCTGAAAATAAAATTGTTGCCGGTTTTGGTTCAAAGCCGGTTCTTCTTCATTTTTGAGCGACCCGGGTCAGTACCGGGTCCGGTAAAGACTCGGGCGCACGTCATGGCGTGCAACCGGCTGAACGCTTACACGGTTGCGCGGGCATGAGGCTCCCGGGTCGATCCATCCCCGCCAAGGCACAGGGGGAAGCCTGCTCCCCCAGACCCTGTGCCCGATAGTTTCTTTCCTTAACCGCGAGGGCGACGCCGGCAGTGCATCAGCAGTTGGCCGGCGGGACCGGAACTTCTGTCATCGACATATACGAGGTCATGAACCAGGCCGCAGACAAAAGGATGATGACGAGCGGGATGATGACGGCAATTACCACGGCGAGGATCGCTTTACCTGTGCTGAGTTCCTGGAGCTCGCGGATACCGAGTACGTTCAGGACCAGTGTCCAGAGGGTAAAGATAATGCCGATGAAGGGGATCCATCCCAGCAGCAGGTGGGGAGTGCTCCCGTAGAGGATCGCGTTTACGGTCTGCATGATCCCCTTACGCCCGCCGAGAACGTACACCCACAGGTGAGTCCATGCGGCAAAGATGAGCGTAAAGATAAACCCGCCGACAAGCACTATGAAAAAGACCACGACCGGGAGTGCTGCCCCGAATGTCGTTCCACCGAATACGTTCATGGCTTCGATCCCGGCCGCCACAATAATTGTGGAGAGAATTGCATTTACCAGGAGCAGTACGCCAAAAAACGTGAATACGGATTTCGGGGCATCAGTTTTAGACTGGCGGAATGTTTCAACAGGATCCAGGAGAAATCCTTTAACCTTGGCAACAAGGGTGTCAATCATAATATCCCATAATACTCCTGAATCGGATATAAATTGAGCCGCTTTGATGCGTCATAAAAATCACCGGGTATCCCGGTAAAAAATACGGGGAGCCGGATGCTTCCGGTTCACGGGCTGGAAAGAAACTTCATGACCGGCACATTGATGTTCCCGAAGTTCTGCGCATTGAGCATCTCCACGTGGGAGCCCGTCACTCTCTCATAGGTCGTCGTGTAGAGGTCACGGAACGTAATATCCGGGTCCGCCCGGATTGCGGCGAGGACATTTTCGGTGAACTCATCCGAGAGCCACTGGTGGATCTGCGGGTCGTACACTGCCCCGAGGGACGGTTCCTCGCTGTCGGCTCCGGTAAAGTACAGGACTCCTTTTGCCGTGGCATTCTCCGCGATGCTCTCCCCAAAGCAGGTATCGACGAAAAAGACCATCTGCCGGTATTTTCCTTCCCTGTACATCGTGTTCGTGATGTTCGCAAACTCCCCGGCGGTGAACGCCGGGTCCGGCGGGTAGGGAAATACGATGCTTCCCGGGGAGCCATGGCTTGCGATGTACACGAACACGTCGGTGCTCGCGTTGCTCGAAAGGACAAACGGGGTCTCCGGGGTAATGTTTCCGGTAAGGACGTCCATGAACGTATCCGGGGTCACGTTCGGGCCGGAATAATCCACTTCGGCATTGGCCCGGAGGTTCGCTCCCCCGGGCACATTATGGACATTGCCGTAAAGCGGGTTCTCTGGGGAATCAGGAACGTCGTCATAGAGCATGAGGATGATGTGATCGTCGGGAACGCCGTTCTCCCGGAGCAGCGTGTACACGGCAAGGGCATCGGATTCATGCCGGTAGTTGTTCCAGCCCGACGACGGCCCGACAACGATCGCCTCGAAGTCCGTCCGGTTCATGGGAGGGATGTACGTTGCACCTCCCGGCGATACGTTTTCCATGAGGCTGCCTGATGCCTGGGAGAGGTCGGCAGACTCGCCGCTCACTTTCGAAGTTCCTGCCTTTGCAGAGCTGAAAACCTCAACGGTCCGAAAGCTCCCGTTTTCCACGGTCCAGTGGGAATAATACGTGACGAGCGGGTCCACGCCGTACACCGGATCGAAATCGAGCGGGCCGCTCGCACCGGTGATATAGGGGCTCTGCCCCTTCATGATAGCAGAAATTGCATCACGCGAGCCCTGCGCATCCCAGCTCTCGCGGGTGCCGTTGCCAGCGACAACGTGCCGGATCGAACCGGGGAGCGATTCAAACGGGGCAGCATCCTGCCGGGCCGAGGTGTACGCGGCGAGCAGGAGCGCATCGTACGTCGGCGCGGCGTAATCGGTGGGCGCCTCCCCGAATTTTTCCTGGTACGCGGCCGTAAAACCGCTCGACGGGTCTGCGGTCGGCGACGTCCCTTCGATCCCGTCCGCTTCGGCCCCCAGGGAACTTACAAGGGCCGGCGTTTCCGCCGCATCGGTAAGGAAGAGTTTTGTCGGTTTTCCGGAGCGGTCGATCTCTTTTTTGATCGTGGCTGCATCGGCCGGGCCACAGGCAGCGATGATGTAGTCCGGGTCGGTGCTGAGCGCGGCTGCCACATCCGCGTCAAGAGTACCGGGGTCGTACTGCCGGACAGAGGAAAGGTCGATGCCGGACTCCGTTGCAAAGAAGCCGGTCCAGTCATAGACCGTGTCCCCGTAGGTGGTATTCTCGGCAAGGAGCGCCGCCTTTTTTGCCCCTTTTGCCCGGAGCAGCGAAACAATGACCTTTACCTGTGCGACGTCGCCCTGCGCAGTCCGCCAGAAATAGCCTTTCCCGCCAAAGGCGCGGATGATGTCCCCGGAGGTGGCAAGGGGGCTGATGAGGAGTTTCTGTTTCTGGATAAATGCCGGTGCGAGCGTGTAGACGTCGTCACTGGTCGGGGGGCCGATCACGATCCTTATGGAATCGTCGGCGAGCAGCTCCTGCGCGAGTTCCGTAGTGTTGCCGGATCCCGTATCCTTGTACACGAGTTCAATCGGTCTCCCGCCGATCCCTCCCTGTTCGTTGATGGTATCTTTTGCCCATTCAAGCGGGTCTTTGAGGTCGACATCGCCGGTCATGGGAAGCAGCACGCCAATCCGGACCGGGGTATGGGCATGGATGCAGGAATACCCTGCCCAGGCACCGAAAGCAAGGAGGATGACGATGATGACAACGATGACGGGTTTTCTGGGAGCGATGGGGATCACCGGGGTGGGAACCTGTGGCTGGACCTGCGGGAAGGTTCCGGGGAGAGGCCGTTTCCCAAAACCCGCCGGCTCTTATGAGGAATTATAGGAAAACCGGCGTAATAAGAATATTTATCGGGTTCCGTACCCCGGGCCGGCCACCACTGCTCTCACAATCCCCGGTGGCGATGACACAATATTGGCAATAACACTGGATTACCCGTACACAGAAAAAACGGGAAATTCCTGTACCATATACTACCGGGGTATCGCCTGCGCCATCCCGCCTCCAGCGGCGGCCGGGCTCCCCTCGAATGGGGGGTGACCAATACCCTCAAAAATGGTTGTTCCGGGAACAAAAAAGGGACGTTCTTTTTTACGTGAATGCTGCATTTGCCGGCGGTACAAGGCAGGTGCCCGAGCCCCCGTGCCAGAGTGCAAAGCCGATTACAAAGCCGATGATAATCCCAATCGCAATGGCAATCCCGAGCTGGATGAGCTGCTTATGTTCCATAGGTACTTGTTCTTCTGCAATCGGGATAAATACGTTTGCTGTCTCCATCGTTAAAACCGGCAAGGTTGTGCGCAGGATACCCGGGAATTCTTCATACGACCCCGGCAGAAATGTACCCTTACCGGGATCCAGTGCCGTCTGTCCTTCATCAAACGGAATGTGAAAAAGATTAAAGGATTTTTTTGCCGGCGTTCGGGCCCGGCTGGCATTCGAAGACCTCGGTGATCTTCACGATGATAAGGGAACGTGCAGGCAAGGCCGGATTCTTTTTGTTGATCGTTGCCTTCATCGCATCGAAATCTTTGCCGCTGGTCTTTACTGATGCATGACCCTTGATCTGGAAACAGCCCTTGATCTCCGGGCCCCAGATATAGAGCGCGATCTTCGGGTTTGCCGTGAGGTTTTCAAGCGACTTGTGCATGAAGTTGTCCGTGATCCAGATTGTGTCATCGCTGACAAGCTCGACAACACCGATGGGGACAACATTTGGGGTACCGTCTTTCGACGCGGTCGCGACCGGGAAGATCTTCATCCTGCCAAACGATTCCTTCATCTCTGCAGTGAGTTTCACCATGTTACATTCACTCCGCACGATTTTTGTGGATATTACAGTCCAGCCCGCTCGACAATAACATCTGCTACAGCCTTTGCGCTCTTAAAGGGGAAGTCCGATGCCTTGAGGAGTTTTCCTGCTTCACCTGCGGTCATCTTCAGGTCCCCGACCTGACAGGTGGTGTTGGCCCCATCCGGGAATGCAGCGATCAGGTCTTTTGGCGTTGCGATGGGGAACTTTGCTCCTTTGAGTGCCCCGCTGATCTGTGCATGAATCTGTTCTTTGACTGATTTGGTCATAGCTTTTTCACCGGTTAACGATTGTTAAGTTATAGATATATACATGAGCGTCAGAAAAATATACAAACAATTCCCGGTACAGAAAAATGACCCGCACGGTCATTATCCGACAGGGCCGATACGGAGGGGAATATCATGGGCACACCAGCAGGGACACTGACCGAGATTCGCGAGCTGAAAGCGGAGATCTCCGGGCTCCGGACGGATCTCCAGCGGTTCGTTGAACGGGCAAACCAGCAGCACGTGGACGCTGTACTGGGCGGGATCCGTAAAGAGTACGCCGGGGCATTTGCGGACCAGCAGATCGGTTCTGCCAAAGCCGATCTCTCTCTTCGGATGGTGGAAGACTGTCCCATGAAGACGACCTGCTACGGGGCATTTACGGAGTTTCTCGAAAACTCCGCCCGGCATATTGCCGAGGGGACCGTCTCCGAAGAGCTGATCCAGTCATACCGCGAGAAAATGGCGGCACTCAGGAAAAAAGGCAGAAAAGAGGAGTGCTCCACCTGCTTTACGGAGCTTGGCCGGCTCTTTGAGAACCAGGTCGGGCTGATGCAGACGCTTGGCATTTACCGGAAGAAGAACGAGACCGATACCGATTTTTCCGGTGTGCCCGATGATGCAGTGGTAAGAGATCTTCTCGAACCCGTGGCAAGTCCCCCGCGGTTCCAGATCCTTAAGGCACTTTCCACCGGGACGCGGACGT
>NZ_JBKQWO010000014.1:0-7311 GCF_052325125.1 Methanoregula sp.
CCTTCCGGAACTCCCGGATCGGGATGACGGTCGTAACGACCTCGTCCTTTAAGTTGAGGAGGTTGACGATCGGCTTGCCCTTCGCGATGCGGGAGCTCTCGGGGATCTGGTAGACCTTGAGCCAGTAGACCCGGCCGAGGTTCGTGAAACAGAGGAGATAATCCTTCATCCCCGCCGCAAAGACCGAGCTCACGACGTCGTCTTCCTTCGTTGTCATACCAGTGATGCCGTGGCCTCCCCGCCGCTGCTTGCGGTAGGTGTCGAGGTCTATCCGCTTGATGTAATTGGCGGTGGTGATCGAGACGAGCACCGTCTTGTCCTCGATCAGATCCTCGGTGGAGAGGTCGCTTGCGTCGAACGCGATCTCCGTTCTCCTCGCATCGCCGAACTTGAGCGCGATCTCGGAGGTCTCGCGCCGGATCTCGTCCTTGATGTTTTCCTCGCTCGCGAGGATCGTTTCGAGCCTTGTGATCTCTGTCTCGAGCCCGGCTTTCTCGTCCGTGATCTTCTGCTGCTCAAGCGCCGCGAGCCTGCGGAGCTGCATCTGGAGGATTGCGTTTGCCTGGGGTTCATCGAGTCCGAACCCGGCAATGAGCGCAACCCGTGCGTTGTCCACGGTATCAGAACCGCGGATCGCCGCGATGATCTTATCGATGCTTGCAAGCGCGGCAAGGAGGCCGTTTAAGATGTGGACCCGCTCCTGGCACTTGTTGAGATCGAACTCCGACCTGCGCCGGATGACTTCGATACGGTGGTGCACAAAGTTCCCGAGGAGGGCCGGCAGGTTGAGGAGCTTCGGGGTGCCGTCCACAATCGCGAGGTTATATGCCGAGAAACCGGATTCAAGCGCGGTGAACCGGTACAAATTGTTGAGGATGACCGCCGAGATCGTGCCCTTGCGGAGCTCGAAGACGACCCGGATCCCGTCCTTGTCGGACTCGTCGCGGATGTCGCTGATCCCGTCGAGCTTCTTATCCTTGACCATGTCGGCGATGGCCGTGATCCACTGGGCCTTGTTGACCTGGTACGGGAGCTCGGTGACGATGATCCGGTCGCCCCGGTTCCCGCCCTCGGACTCCTCTATCTCGGCGACCCCGCGGACGACGACCCGGCCCTGGCCGGTGGCGTAGATATTCTTCACGCCCTCGACACCCATCATGATGCCGCCGGTCGGGAAGTCCGGGCCCGGCATGATTTTCATGAGTTCTTCGACCGGGACGGTCGGTTCGTCGAGGAACCGGTTGACCGCTGCGCAGACCTCGCGGAGGTTGTGCGGCGGCATCTTCGTCGCCATCCCGACTGCGATCCCATCTGTCCCGTTGACGAGGAGGTTGGGGATCTTCGAGGGGAGTACAGTCGGCTCCTTCAACGACTCATCGTAGTTGGGGACGAATTCCACCGTCTCCTTATCGAGGTCTGCGAGGAGCGCTTCGGCGTACGGGAAGAGCCTTACTTCGGTATACCTGCTCGCTGCAGCTGCATCTCCGTCCACTGATCCGAAGTTGCCCTGCCCCTGCACGAGCGGGTGCCGGTAACTGAAAGGCTGGGCCATCTTGACGATGGTGTCGTAGATGGACGCGTCGCCGTGCGGGTGGTACTTACCCATTACGTCACCGACGACCCTCGCGCTCTTCTTCGTGGGCTTGTCGCTCGTGTTGCCCATGTCCCACATCGCGTAGAGCGAACGGCGGTGGACCGGCTTGAGGCCATCGCGGACATCGGGGATGGCACGCTGGATGATGACCGACATCGCGTAGTTGATAAACGATGTCTTCATCTCCTGCTCGATGCTGATCGGTTCTGTCTTATGGGTCTCGGGGCTGCCTGCGGGCGGGACTTCAGATGTCAAGGTTCGTCACCTCCTTTGCATGGCGCATGATGAAATTCTTCCGTATCTCCACGTCTTTGCCCATCAGGGTCTTGAATATCTCATCGGCATATCCCGCTTCTTCGATAGAGACCTGCAGGAAGATCCGGTTCTCGGGGTCCATGGTCGTGTCCCAGAGCTGCTGGGCGTTCATCTCACCAAGACCCTTGTACCGCTGGATGTTCACTCCCTTCTCGCCCATGGCAGCTGAGACCTTCTGCATCTCGCTCTCCTTATACACGTACTTCTCCTCTTTCCCTTTTGATACGCGGAAGAGGGGTGGCTGGGCAATGTACACGTACCCTAGTTCGATGAGTTTCTTCATGTACCGGTAGAAAAACGTGAGGAGGAGGGTCCGGATATGCGCCCCGTCAACATCCGCATCGGTCATGATGACGATGCGGTGGTACCGGGCACGCTCGGGATCGAACTTTTCGAGGACACCAGTGCCGATCGCATTTATCAGCGTCTGGATCTCGGCGTTCTTGAGGATCTGGTGTTCGCCGGCTTTCTCCACGTTGAGGATCTTTCCCCTGAGGGGAAGGATTGCCTGGAACTTCCGGTCCCGGCCCTGCTTGGCGCTGCCGCCGGCAGAGTCCCCTTCCACGATATAGATCTCGCTCTTTGACGGGTCGCGTTCGGAACAGTCAGAGAGCTTCCCCGGCAGACCGGCAGATTCGAGCGAACTCTTGCGCCGTGCGAGTTCGCGGGCGTTCCTCGCGGCTTCACGGGCCTTTGCTGCCGAGAGCGCTTTCTCGACGATAATTTTCAGCACGCTCGGGTTCTCGTCGAAATACTCGGTGAGCGCAGCATAGACAAGCGAGTCGACAATACCTTTCACGCTGCTGTTCCCGAGGCGCATCTTGGTCTGGCCCTCGAACTGGGGGTTGGCCATCTTGACCGAGACGACCGAGGTTAAGCCTTCGCGGACATCCTCGCCTTTGAGCGTTACCTGGGCATTCTCCCTGATGATGCCATTCCTCTTCGCGACGACGTTGATACCCCGGGTGATTGCGCTCCGGAACCCTTCGAGATGGGTGCCACCCTCACGGGTGTTGACCGAGTTGACATAGGTGTAGAGTTTCTCATCGTACTGGGTCGTGTACTGCAGCGCAACCTCGAGTTCAAGCTTATTCTCCATGTCTTTTTTCGTGATATAGATGGGGTTCGGGTGGATGACTTCGATGCCTTCGTTCAGGTATTTCACGAACTCAGACAGCCCGCCGGCATAACAGTACGTAGCCGAGTCCCCGGTCCGCTCATCGGTGATAATGATGGTGAGGCCGGCGTTCAGGAACGCGAGTTCCCGGAGCCGGTGGGAGAGGGTATCATAGTCGAATGTCGTCGTCTCAAAGATGGTTGCGTCGGGAACGAAGTGGATTCGGGTACCGGTCAGCTTGGTGCCGAGGGTTGCAAGGAGCGATGCCCTGTCTTCCTGTTCGGTGCCGCCGGGATACTCGGTGGCGGTCGTGAGATCGAGCTGGCCGGTAAGAGGTGCGGGAGATGTAACGGGACCATCGCCAGCGATTGCGCCGGGAGCTGAGGCTGCCAGTGCCGGTGATGCCCTGGCAAACGGTGCCGGCTCGCCATACCACTGCTGGTACCGTGCGAGAAGTTCGGCGAGGGTCTCTTCCCGGGTCGTGAGGGGCGACGTATTTTTTCCTTTCGAGAACCGCATCTCGTAGATATTGCCGTCCCGGTACACCTGGGCGGAGAGCCAGTTCGAGAGGGCGTTTACCACGGAGACGCCGACGCCGTGGAGACCGCCCGAGACCTGGTAAGTCTCCTTGTCGAATTTTCCCCCTGCATGGAGGACGGTCAGAACGACTTCGAGGGCGCTCTTGTGGTTCTTCTCCATCGTGTCGACGGGGATCCCCCGGCCGTTATCCTCGACCAAGAGCGACCCGTCTTTGTTGATGACGACGGAGATACGGTTGCAGAAACCGGCAAGCGCTTCGTCGATGGAGTTATCCACGACTTCGTACACAAGGTGGTGGAGCCCCCGGGTATCGGTGCTCCCGATATACATTGCAGGACGCTCGCGTACCGGCTGTAGCCCCTCAAGTACCGTGATGTGGGATGCATCGTAAGTATCAGTCAAAGGAAACCTCCCTTGTAAAATCAATAAAAAAATTTCCTGGAATTATCACAATAATTATTGGTGCTGAGACATTAAAATCCTGTTTGTTATAAAAAATCAGGCGTGGGAATGGGTGGGGAATGTACGTCTTTTCTTTAAAAAATTATTCAGGAAAACCGGTACCCGTTTTTAGGAGCCCGGATTTCAAAACAGAGGGATGTGAATCACCGGTCTCTTCGATGCTGATACCGGTCATATCAAGAATTTCCCGGATAAAAAAGAGGATTGGACCTGATGTTTGTGCAGGGGCCCTGATGAACAAAGATTCTTTCTGCCGCGGGATGGTTTTGTTCGAAAATAAAAATTGGTGGCATAAAACTTTGCATTACAACCCGCCTAATAGTACGTTTAACTGTTTTTCCTGTTTTAGAATCAAATCCCATTTTTATGAGATTTCGTAGTAGCCCGTAATACAAATAGGCAGTTTTTTATAACCAGATGGTAGAATATCTTTTGGGTGTTATGAATGCATATTCCTGACGGATATTTAGGTCCGACGACATTTATCACCATGTACCTGATTATGATCCCTATCTGGCTGTATGCCGGATACTGGGTCCAGAAAAATCTCAGGTCCCGGCAGGTGCCGTACCTGGCACTGGCAGCCGCATTCTCGTTTGTGATCATGATGTTTAATGTGCCTGTTCCTGGCGGCAGTTCAGGGCATGCGGTCGGCAGTGCGCTCGTTGCGATCATCCTTGGCCCCTGGGCGGCAGTCGTGACAACCTCCGTCGCGCTCCTCATCCAGTGTCTGGTCTTCGGTGATGGCGGGATCACTGCATTCGGGGCAAACTGTTTCAACATGGGCACGGTCATCCCGTTCGTGGGATACTTCCTCTATAAAATCATCGCCGGGAAATCCACCATTGCCTCAACGCGGAGGATCATCGCTGCAGCACTTGGAGGGTATTTCGGATTAGGCGTCGCCGCCGGTGTTGCCGGGTTCGAAATGGGCATCCAGCCGATCCTGGAACATACTGCCGCCGGTGTTCCCCTCTACATGCCCTACGGGCTCAACGTTACCGTGCCGGCAATGCTGATTGATCATTTTGGTTTCTTCTGCTGGGTAGAATTGATCGTTACCGGCTTGGCATTTGCGTATATTGCGAAAAACAACCCGGAGGTCATCTTCAATTATAAATCTGATATTGAAAAGTACTCAAAACCAGATACCGGCCGGGGAACGGCACCGGCGTGAGGAGGGTGAAACGAATGGATATTATGGGTCAATTCAACAAACTGGACAAGACGTTTAAGGTTCTCGTTATTGCCCTGATTATTCTCATGTTATTAGTGCCCATCGGATTAATCGCAACCGGAACGGCTTATGGGGAATGGGGCCCTGACGAACTCCAGCAGGCGGTAGGCTATGTGCCGGCCGGGCTTCAGCAACTGAACGGTCTCTGGACTCCTGCGATGCCCGATTATAATTTCCCGAGCGGGGGCGATACCCTCCCAGAACAGACCCCGGGATATTATGCCTCAGCGATCGTTGGTGTTGTTGTTGCTGGCTTGATCGCATATGGGATCGGAAAGGTCATCATCAAGAGAAATGACTGATTTCCGGAAAGATTATCCCTTTTTTGCAGACCCGTCGTATCAGAATAAAATCCAGAACACCACCTGAGTCTCTTATGCAAAACAGGATCTCTTGAATGAAGGTATTATCAGATAAGATATCCCACACATCCATTATCGGAAAATAGGTCATGTCAAAGAAAAAATCGCCGGTAGTATCGCGTACAGAAAAGCTCCTGACCCTGATCCAATCGATCACCGGGTGGATACATAAGAACGAGGACTGGGTTTACATTGCCATTATCGGGTTCTGTCTTTCGGTTACGATCCTCTACAAGATCTCGCAAGGATACAGCGGGTAATAATATCCCGGAACTCATACAAAAATGCATTATCCGATCAAAAATAGGCTCCCTTGCTTAAATACAAATCCTGAAAAGAGAAGGAATGGGGGGATGTGCATACATTAACTGTCAGAACTCTTCTGCGATCCCGTACCCCCATGCGTAAAGCCTGGCCACGGGATCGTTTTTCGGGAAGAGGTTGCAGTCGAGACCCCTGCTTTTTAAAAACCGGTCTACCATGGATGGCGACATCGGCAAAATCTTTTCCTTGACGGTCCTGCTGTTAGACCAGAGATGGAGATAGTAGGTGATCCTCTTATCCGGATCGGTTGCTACATGCATGTAAAGATCTTTTCCGGTTACATTTACCTCAGGTGCGTGAGAGACCGGCCGTGGTACGAGATAGAGGCACTCGTCATACCGCGTATTGACGGTCGTCTTACGGCTTCCATCATACAATGTCTGTTTCATACTCATTACCTGCCTGCTGTTTTCCGGGATCATTCCCCAATGATCCCGGTTTTTTAGCGGACAAACAGCATCAAGCCCGGGGCGATACCTTGTCGAATGGTAAGGAGATCTCCTTTTTTGGTCAGGGAACATCTCCACAGGGAACATGGGGCGGCCCCGTTAATAAATATTTTCATTTTTGTAGCAAAAAATATGTAAATTTTTAAGTTATATTTTACCGGGGGGGAGCACCCTGATCTGCTTGTTATCCGGTACGACCGTGGCAGGTCAATTCCGTAATTCCCGGATCATCCGGCCGTCACTGCATTCCCGGCATTCGAACTTCAGAGTCGAAAGCCCCCTTCTTAACAGTTCGAGCTGATGTTTGATTTCTCCCAGCCACGAAAGGAGTTTGCGCGCGGGGCGATACGGGAGTTTATGGCTGCGGGAGAGCGTTCGCTCGTGATGCCGGCGCTCTGAACTGCAATCTAAAAAAAAAAGTGCACGTTCTTTATCCATATGCCAGAAATGCGGGAGTGTGATCCCGCCATTTTTTTTGATACAATCACCCGGCGTTCGCACGTTTCTTCATCCCCCCCGGGTCCCGGTTTTTACCGGGCGTGAACAGGATTTAGTCCCTCAGTTCCCACATCGAACCGGTGCTTGATCTCAGCTTTGATCTATTCCGGAGTTTTCAGGATCGGCCTCACAGCAGTACACGTGAGCGTCAAGAACGTTGATATTCGGGCAAGGCATCCAGACATGGACATTGTGAACACCGGAAAGGTGCCGTTGCATTGGTAGTTGATTTGAATATTTTATCAAGGTGAAATAGTGGTCATCAACCATAAACGCAACAACACCAAAAAAAGAAAAAATTTAGGATTTAGGTTAGTGCCTGCGCACGACAAGGAGTGCCACAGCGCCGAGACCAATCAGGGCAACCAGTGCACCGAACCCGGGCTGAGTGGGGGTCTTGGTGGGGGCTACCG
>NZ_JBKQWO010000015.1:0-37848 GCF_052325125.1 Methanoregula sp.
TGACAAACAGGAATCCAAAATAGACCGCCGTCAATCCCCCGAGTAACGGGTCCATCCGGGGGAACTTAATCAATGCGGCTGCAAGCAGGGCTGCTGCAAGCCACGTTGCTCCAAGGGCGATCCCGGCTGGAAAGCCATCGAGTTTTGTCCCAAAGAACCAGGTTTCCCAGTTGATGACAAAGGCAAACAAGGTGGCCAGCGCAAAGACTATGAGAAGTCCAAGCACGCAGTATTTCAGGATTGTTTCAGTTTGTGCAATCATATTTTTGCTCGTCATAATCATCATTGCCGTCCAAAAAATAAATAATATTTTTAGTAGGAATAGGTAATTTTCGCCATATTGGAATTTCTGTCATAGATGTCCATAGCATGATTCCATACATTGCTTAGGTATATCCGGGTAGACGATCCAAACGGACGAGTAATACTCCCATGCTGCCCGATAATATATCCGTAGGTATAGCCATTATCCCAGTTGCTGCCAAACTCGATAGTCCCATTCGAATAGACAATAAAACTCTGAGTATCTTCGATGGTGCCGTAAACTGCTAAACGATACTGATCGTATATGGCATCACTTGAAGCAGAATCGGGTACATCTTCATCCCGAAAATGGCATTCATAGTACGTATATGACCCGGGATGGGTGTTGTAGATTATACTGTAGAGTTGATTTCCACCATTTACCGTGTAGGGAATATTATTCCCGTCACGTCCGGTGCCTCCGTTTACATCCACAGCCACTTGGATGAGGGTGAGTGAATCCGGAAGGGCGGTAAGTTGGAGATTACTTGATTTCATTTGGACGTTATCTGGTTGAACTTGTAGTGTGCGCATTTGGGTGGCGTTCACTCCCAGTTCTTTCTTACGATTTTCTTGAACGACCTTATTCAGATCTTCTGCAACTATGATCTGTTTTACCGTGTCCCGTTGCTTTGCCGAAAGTTGTTGCCCCGTTTTAGTTTCAAGAATATCAATAATTGAATCTAGATTTGTTTGATACTTTTTTACCAAGCTACTAGACAGGTCTTTGTAGTATTGATCATGGGTTGTGATTCTTTCGTTTATGGCCGTGGAGACATTGCTCTGGATTTCATTGTGAATCGGCTGATATAAGGAGACAATTTTTTGATCACTATTATCTCCTTGTGCTGCGGAATCGGCAGCACTCGCCATCGGTACCATAATCATCGCTGCGAGCAACAATGCCAGCAGCATGACACCAATTTTTAGTGTTTTCATGTTCTTTACCTCTGCACATTTTTGTTTCACCCGGAGGCATGGGAACAAGATTCATAATCCGATGAGTACATGATCTCATGCCTGCGGGCGGGCCCGGCCGCAATTTGACGTGGGGCGGGCCCGACCTCTTGATTGCGGGACAACCCCCCGGCTGTCCACGCTTTGGCGTGTTCGCGACGGCAGATATAATGGTTCTAACGCAGGTATCTACCGGATTCCTGATCGGCAGAATGCTGGGCGGGAAACAGTAAGAGACGGTTTGCCGGCTGCCCCTGGCAGGGATATCCCCCGGCAAAAATCCTTATCTCCCGTCCCTTCTTCCTGCCATATCGCTCATATAGGGGAAATGCCCATATCTGCATGTAAGCATATGCAGGACACCGCCGGGATACTGGAGCAGCTGCGGGGCATGAGGCACGAGCTCGAAGAGCAGTACCATGTGAGAAGGATCGGGATCTTTGGCTCGTACGCAAAAAAAGCGCAGACAGACGAGAGCGATCTCGACCTCGTAGTGGAATTCTCCCGGCCGATAGGTATGCTGGCATTTGTGCACCTCAAAGACATGCTTTCCCAAAAGTTCAGTCTCCGGATCGACCTTGTCACACCAGACGGCCTCCACCCGCTCATCCGCGACCAGGTAATGCATGAGGTTGTGTATGCCTGAAAAACGTACTGCTGCGCTCCTGCTATACGATATTTTCCAGGCTATAGAAAAGATCGAAACATTCTGTGCCGGTTATTCTTTTGACCAGTTTATGGAGGATCAACGCACACAGGATGCCATTCTCCGCAATATCCAGATCATTGGCGAAGCATCAAAGAACCTGCCCCAGGATCTCATTTCCCGCCACCCGGAAGTGGACTGGAGCGGTCTTGCCGGTGTCCGGGACATTGTTACGCACCGGTATTTCCGGGTAGACTGGAACCTTCTGTGGACCAGCATCCATGAGGAACTGCCGGTGCTTAAGGATCAGATCGGGAAACTCATGAAGGAAGAATAACGAGCCGATGGATGGTACCTTGTTGCAACAAAAGGGAGCCACCGCCAGTACAAGCACCGGACAAAACCGGGGTGGGGATCGGACGGTTTTTACCGGCGTATTTTTGCCAATTGGTTGTTATATTGGCTTTGATTTCCGGGCATCAGGGAACGGGGCTTTTTATCCCTGCTTCCTGTATCCGCATAATTAAATACACATACATACACAGAATTTCATATGTCTACCAAAACCATCAGCATCACGGAAGAAGCATACGAGCGGTTAAGAAGTCTCAAGAACGGCGAAACTACCAGTTTCTCAGAAGTAATCGTCAGGTACTACCCGGTCAGGAGAAAATTATCCGATGTGCTTGGTGAACTGGGCGACTGTACCGACCTCGCGGAGAGCATCGGGAACGTCTCAAAAGAGATGCGGAAAACAAAGATGCGAAACGTAAGGTTCTAAACAATGCCCATTGCCGATACCTCGTTTATTGTAGACCTGATGAGAAGAGATCCCGGGGCTCTTTCCTGTTACCACTCCTATGAAGACCGGGGCATTGCGCTTTTTACCACCGGGATAACTGCTCTTGAACTCTACAAGGGGGCGTTTGTGTCCGCAAACGACAAAAACCGGATCAAAGTGCAGGCAATACTGGAATTATTTATCGTGATCCCGGTGGATGAATCGGTATATGAAGCCTTTGGCAGGATAGCCGCGGGATTGTGCCTGGCGGGAAATCCGATCGGGGATTTCGATGAAGTGATCGCTGCCATTGCACTCTGTAATGATAAGGAGATCATTACCCGGGACACCCATTTTAAAAAGATCCCCGCGCTCTGTGTTGTTCCCTACTAAACGGGGTTTTCCTTTTAGGTGCCGCACAAAAAATACTCCCGAAAAAAACGTCCGATCACGTCTCCTCGAAAATCCGGGGCGGATCGGATTTACTTCCCGTATTTCCCGCCTTTCGTGACGTGGTAATCCGGATCCTTCTTTTCGTAAATTGAAAAGAGGTCAGAAGGATCGATTTCAAGGGCTGAACAGATTTTTAGAATCGTGGAGAAGGTTGGGCTTCGCTTGCCGTTTTCAATCAGGCTGATGAACGTCCGATCGAGGCCGGTGAGTTTTGCAAGTTTCTCTTGAGATATTTTTTTGGCTTTACGCTCTTCTTGGATAATTTTGCCAAAGATCTCTTCTCTTTTTGATGTCACTAAAGGAATCGTTGCCAAGAATGGGGGATGTGTTTATCGCAGACTATAGTCGACAAATTTATCCGCCCCGCCGGCATATACCTCATCCGGTGTCTGGTGACCTATGTTCGTCAACCCGGATAAATACAATAATCCCGGGCGCTTACCCCCCGGCTGTAAAACGTCGTAGTTGACAAAGGCGCCCGGGTTTTTCCGGGAAAATCTCACCAGCCACCGGAATTTTCAAGGACAATGCGGATAACGGTCACTCTTCAATAACGCCCGATGCCAGGAAAAAAAGATCGGTTGTATCTACCCGCTTTTTAAAGGGTATCCTGATGAAAGAACTCAGAGCGCAGTACCCCCAAATCACGTACGATGCAATCGCCGCTCTGCGAGATATTATTACCGGGATCAGTAATCCTCATTTTTCTGCTGTTTATTTATTTAGGGTCAGTTTGGGAAATTTCCCATAAAGTCCCCAAAGTAAAAGCACTTTGGGATTTTTTTGGGAAAATATCCATACCAGATCTCAAGTAAATCCCAAAAAAATTTGTCCAATTCTCATCGTTCAGGAAATCTCCAAATAGGACCGCTCAACAAGATTTGTGTAGACTGGGCCCTCCCCGTTCACCATCCGGTACAGCATCCACCCGGCATATCCCCCGGTCCCCGTAAACCCGGCCGCAAGACTGAACCAGCCGATATCTACCCCCGCTTAATCCTGCAAATCCGAAACGATCACGTCCAATCCGCCTGTCTAGAATCCCACGAAGTCAAACCCCAAACAAAAAAATACCCGGCAACAATGCAGCACCCGGTCATTTTTTTTAAAAATCCATTTCCCAAAAACCTATTATCTATAGCGCCAAAAAATTGGACATATGTCTAAAAAATTAGACATCCCCGGTAGTGACTTGTGGGTGCTTTCCCTCTTCACTGAAGGATACGGCCGCGAATACTATATACGGGAGATAAGCGCCCTCCTCCCGATCAGCCACGGCACTGCACAGACAATCCTTGAGCGACTGGAAAAAAAACTCGTCCTTTCATCTAATCTCCGTGGAAAAACCCGGATCTTCCGGATCAAACCGGGCGAGATGGCGATCCAGTATTTTATCCTGGCAGAACAGTATAAAAAAATCTCATTCATGGAAGACAAACCATATGCCACGGAAGTCCTTAACAAGATTCATCCATTCATCGAAGGGATTTCCCTGCTTTTCGGGAGCTATGCAAAAGGTACTGACACGGGGGATTCAGATCTCGATCTCCTTGTTGCAGGGCATTACAATGAGAAGGAAGTTAAACAAATCGGGAAAAAATACAATATCGAAATCAATATCAGGATTTTCCCGGAAGAGGTCTTCGTGGGGATCGATCCACAGGACGCTCTTCTCATCGAAGCAAAAAACCACCATATTGTGTGGAAAAATGCGGAAGCATTTGTCCGTGCGGTGATCTCATGAAGAACAAACTGGCCTGGTGTGCCGGCGTGAAAAATGGGATTACGCTTATCGAACCAAACGAAAATCTCGCATCAGCATACCTATAAAAAATCTGAAAGACGCGATGGATGCGATGCATTCGGTTACTTCCCGGGACTGGAAGATTTAGAGCAGCATATTACTCTCTCTACTTCTCGTTGTACTCAGTACTCATGAAAATCGGGATCAAATCCGAAAATCACGTTTGCACAATCGAAATCATGCACCACATCCTCACAGGTTTTTTTACCGGAGAAGAATGCGAGTTGCTGGAAGAAGCGCGAGAAGCACGCGTAGAAACCCAGTACTACACGATGAGCGAGGTCTCTGGTGATTTTGAAGACACCCTTACACAACAGGTTCCCCGGTTTCTGGTGAAATGCCGGGGGATCGTTGATCGTCTTGATGCAAAACAAATCGGGAAATTACGGGAAACATTCCTGGAACGGGTTAAAAAGGCATAAAAAATTTGTTTTGCTCCATAAAATTTCACTGTATTTACTAACGCGGGGCTTAGCTCCTGATGGCTGTGAGGCGCAAAGTCCTTGAGTGACACGTCAAAACCCCCTTTTACTTCCCCGGCTCATCCCCGGCTGTCCGCGCTCCCGGATGGTTCTCCGGCACTCTCCCCGGTAAACTGCCTGAACACATTCAATCCGGCAGGACAAAGGGTATAGCGGACAGCCCTTCCCGTTTTGCTGGTGGAAATAATCCCGTCTCCTTTTAATCGCTTCGTGTGCCACGTGATCGACGGGCCGGCAATGCCCACGATCCCGGCGATATCCTTCCTTGAGACCTCGGGGGACGCGGCAAGAATTTCAAGAATCCTCCGCGTGGTCGGGTTCAGCTGGCCGGGCGTGCTCCGGAAAACCTGTATGATTTTACGATCGTTTCGGCAATCCCGCTCGCATTTGTACGTGTTTTCTACTGTGCACGGATTCATGCACCGGTTGCAGAGTTCGTAAACGAATTCCGGGACGAGCTGATCGGAGCCCCCGGGAGCGTTTTTTTAAAAAGATATAAAAATGAACAATCACGATTTTTCCACGAGTATCGGCTTCAGGAACTGCCCGGTATAGCTCCCCGGTACAACCGCCACCTTCTCCGGTGTCCCGGTCGCCACGATCTCGCCGCCGGCATCCCCGCCCTCGGGTCCGATATCGATGAGGTAATCGGCCGATTTGATCACGTCCAGGTTGTGCTCGATCACGACCACGGTGTTGCCCTTCTCCACGAGGTCGTCGAGCACTTTGATCAGTTTCTTCGTGTCGTCGAAGTGGAGCCCGGTGGTCGGCTCGTCCAGCAGGTAGAGCGTTTTCCCGGTCGCCCTCTTCGCAAGTTCCCGGGTGAGCTTGATCCTCTGCGCTTCGCCGCCCGAGAGCGTGGTCGCGCTCTGGCCGAGCTTGACGTAATCGAGACCGACCCGTGAGAGCATCTCGAGCTTGCTCTGGATCGAGGGAATGTTCTCGAAGAGCGCGAGCGCTTCCTCCACGCTCATGTCCAGCACGTCCGCGATCGATTTGCCCTTGTATTTCACTTCGAGCGTCTCGCGGTTGTAGCGCCTGCCCTTGCACTCCTCGCATTCTATATAGACGTCGGGCAGGAAGTTCATCTCGATCTTGATCAGCCCGTCGCCTTCGCAGGCCTCGCAGCGGCCGCCTTTGAGATTGAACGAGAACCGGCCTGCCTTGTAGCCCCGCATCTTGGCCTCTTTTGTCCCCGCAAAGACCGTCCGGATCTCGTCGAAGACCTTGGTATAGGTCGCCGGGTTCGAGCGCGGCGTGCGGCCGATCGGGCTCTGGTCGATCACGATCACCTTATCGATCTCGGAATCGAACACGATCTCCTTGTGCACCCCGGCCTGTTCCCGGGAGCCGTACAGCTTCTGCATCATGCCCTTGTAGAGCGTGTCGTAGACGAGCGTGGACTTGCCCGAGCCGGAGACGCCGGTTACGACTGAAAAGAGGCCGATCGGGATCTTCACATCGATGTTTTTTAAGTTGTTCTCCCGGCAGCCCCTGACCGTGATGTACTTCTTTGCCTTCCGGCGTTCTGACGGCACATCGATCTTCTTTTTACCGGCAAGGTACTGGCCGGTGAGGGACTTCTTGTTCTTCTCGATCTGCAGCGGGGTGCCTTCCGCTATGACCCTGCCGCCGTGGAGCCCGGCCCCGGGCCCGATATCGATCACGTGGTCGGCAGAGCGGATCATGTCCTCGTCGTGCTCCACCACGATCAGGGTGTTTCCTATGTCGCGGAGCGTCCGGAGCGTCTCGATGAGTTTCCGGTTGTCCCGCTGGTGGAGGCCGATGGAGGGCTCGTCGAGCACGTAAAGCACGCCCATCAGGTTCGATCCGATCTGGGTGGCGAGCCGGATCCGCTGCGCCTCGCCTCCCGAGAGCGTCCCGGCATTCCGCGAAAGCGTGAGGTACCCGAGGCCGACCTTTTCCAGAAAGAGCAGCCGGGACCGGATCTCCTTGATGATCTGCCGGGCGATCCCTTCCTCTTTCTCCGTGAGCCTGAGTGATGAGAAGTACGCAAGGCAGGCCGAGACCGAGAGATCGGTCACATCGATGATCGATTTGTCGCTGACCCGGACGGCGAGCACCTTATCCTTGAGCCGCTTTCCCTTGCAGGCCGGGCAGGGGAAGACCCGCATATAGCTCTCCAGTTCGCGCTTCCGCCACTCGGACTGGGTCTGGGCGTAGAGCCGGGCGGTCTGCGGGAGGAGCCCTTCCCACTCGCCGTTATGCGACCATTGTGCATCGCCGTTTCTGGTGCTCATCGAGAAGTGCATCTTCTCGGCTGAACCGTACATCAGGGCGTTGTACTGGGTCCCGGTCAGGTCTTTTATGGGGGTGAGGGCCGAGAAGCCGAAATGCTTTGCGACCGTCGCGAGGTACTGGCCCCGGAAACCGTCCATGGGGTTCCGGTACGGCGCCACTGCACCGTCCGCGATGCACCGGTTCTTGTCCGGGATGATGAGGTCGGCGTCGAACTCCATCTTGACCCCGAGGCCGTGGCACTCATCGCAGGCGCCAAAGGGGCTGTTGAACGAGAACATCCTCGGCTGGAGTTCCTCGAAGGCAAGGCCGCAGACCGGGCAGGCCAAAAGCGACGAGTAGGTCGATTCCTTTCCCTCCTCATCGGCCACGAGCACGAGCCCATCGGACTTTTTGAGCGTGTTCTCGACGGCTTCGGCAAGCCGGGCCCGGTCTGGGGTTTCGAGCCGGTCGATCACGATCTCGATGTCCTGCTTCTTGTACCGGTCCAGGGTTACCTCCTCGTCGGTGCGGATGATCTTTTTGTTCACCCGCACCCGGGCGTAGCCTTCCTTGTTCAGGTCTTTGAGGAGCTGCTGGTAGGTCCCTTTCTTCTGACGGACTATGGGCGCGAGGACCGTGACCATGCCGGGGTGCTCCGCAGCGATCTGGTCGGCGATCCGTTCCGGGCTCTGGGCGGCAATCGGGATATTGTGCTCTGGGCAGTACGGCGTTCCGATCCGGGCAAAGAGCAGGCGGAGGTAATCGTAGATCTCGGTCGTCGTCCCCACGGTCGAGCGGGGGTTCTTTGACGTGGTCTTCTGCTCGATTGAGATGGCAGGCGAGAGCCCTTCGATGCTGTCCACATCGGGTTTCTGCATCATGCCGAGGAACTGGCGGGCATAGGAGGAGAGCGACTCTACGTACCGCCGCTGGCCTTCCGCGTAGAGCGTATCGAACGCGAGCGTTGATTTACCGGAACCGGAGACGCCCGTGATCACGACAAGCTTGTCACGCGGGATCTCGACATTGATATTTTTCAGGTTGTGCTGGCGGGCACCTTTGATGATGATGTTTTTCATGAGTATGTGCTCAGTCTGTTTAGCTCCGGTGTTTATAGGGGTGAGGTTCGGGGCATGAAAGTGAAGGAAAAATTTACCGACAAATCCTACAGAATTCCCCCTCCCGTACACCAAAATTAACATAAATGTTAAGGTTGGTGTACTTATGGGGGAAACAGGAAGGAGATGCCAATGACAATTGAGATCCTGAAGTCCATGGCAAAAGAGAACCAGGTCTTTTCGTTTGCTCAGCTGTACCAGAAGACGCACATCAAAAAAGAGATGCTCTGGGTTATCCTCTCCCGTATGGAAGAGAAAGGGTTCATCGAGCGGATCGAGAAAGGCAAGTACCTGATCATCCCGCTCGGGAGCGAGAAAGGAAAATATACGCTCCACGAATTCGTCATTGCTTCGTACCTTGTAAAACCGTACGCGATCTCCTACTGGAGCGCCCTCCATCACTATGGACTCACCGAACAGATCCCCGCCACCGTCTTTGTCCAGACACTTGCACGCAAGAAGAAGAGCCAGCCCGAAATTTTCGGAGTCAACTATCAGATCGTCCGGGTGAAGGAGGAGAAGTTCTTCGGCATCCGCACGGAATGGGTCGAGGAGACTCCGATCAGCATCACCGACAAGGAAAAGACGGTCATCGACTGTCTTGACAAGCCCCACTATGCCGGGGGTATCACGGAGGTAGCAAAAGCTCTCATGAACGGTTCACTGGATCATGACAAGCTCAGCGAATACGCAGTCAGGATCGACAATTTCGCGGTTGTCCGAAGGCTTGGATACCTGTGCGAAAAAGCAGGCGTGCCTGTCAATCTCCCTCCTCCCCGGTCGAACAAATACCTGTTGCTGGACCCCACGATGCCGGCCAAAGGGAAGAACGATCCGAAATGGCGGCTCGTGATTAACCAGGAGACAGTACTGCCGGAGTCGCCTGAATGATCCCGACCCTCGAAATCAAGGAACGTGCCCGTGAGTCCGGTGTGCCACCATCCACGATCGAGCGGGACTATGCACAGAACTGGCTCCTGTCAACGCTTCGCCCGGTAAACATGGTATTCAAGGGGGGAACCTGCATCCGGAAAGTGTTTATCGAAGACTACCGGTTTTCAGATGACCTCGATTTTACTCTTCTTGAACCGATCGGCGCCGATGCAATTTTTGCAAGCGGTGGGCGATGCGATCGTTCGGGCCCGCGAAGAGAGCGGCATTCTTTTCGAAGATGACCCCGGATTACGGGCGACCCGGACCGGTTTCAAGGCAACAGTACGATTCCGGATCCTGAACCGGGGATCCGCATCCCCGGTTAAGATTGATCTGGATTTGACAAGCCCCGATGAGGAATGTGTCCTTCTGCCGGTAACCGAACGCCAGGTTTACCATCCGTATTCCGATGGGTTCCCGATATCTGTGACTTCGTATTCTCTTGAGGAAATTCTGGCGGAGAAGATTCGCTCGCTCTTCCAGAGAACCCGTTCACGCGATCTCTACGATATAGGCCAACTGGCTGACCGGGTGGATCGTCAGGTTGTGAAATCGATTCTTCTGCAGAAATGTGATGCAAAAGGTGTCGCTGTCGATACGGCATTACTTGCGGGAAAGCGTGAGCAGTTCAAAGCTTTGTGGCAGATTTCTTTAGGACACCAGATGAAAGTGGTCCCGGATTTCGATGAGGCTTTTGAAAAAATGCTGACAGAGACAGGGGAATATTCAGCGTAGGACGCTGGCAGGTGATAGTCCCTCGATGGAATCCACGTCGGGCTTCTGCATCATGCCGAGGAACTGGCGGGCATAGGACGAGAGGGGCTCGACATACCTCCGCTGGCCTTCGGCATAGAGCGTGTCAAACGCGACCGTTGATTTGCCAGAGCCGGAGACCCCGGTGATCACGACAAGCTTATCATGCGGGATCCCGACATTGATATTTTTGAGGTTGTGCTGGCGGGCACCCTTGATGATGATGTTTTTCATGCTGGTGTGCTCATACACTCAGCTCCGGCAATTAAAGGGATTCACTTCGGGGCAGGAAAGTGGAGGGGAAACGCCGTTGCCTCAGGGAACAGGAAACCTGATTATCTTTCTCGCATAAAGGATTAATCAGAGAACCCTCAAAAATACGAGACTACCCCATGGAAGTCGAGGAACAGATCATCAGGGAATTACACCAGGTGCCACGCCAGCACTATCGTGAGATCCTTGATTTTATCCGGGAAAAAAAGAAGAAAGCCGGCAAATTAATCAGTGACACCGCGCTTGCCAGCGAATCTTCCCTTAAGAAGGACTGGTTACGTCCCGAGGAAGACGAGGCATGGGCGGATTTGTAAAGGGCGACGTTATTGTCGTTTTGTTTCCTTTCTCTGATCTGAGCAGCGCAAAGAAACGTCCCGCTCTTGTCCTTGCCACGCCGGATGGCGATGATGTTATTCTCTGCCAGATAACCAGCACGAGACTGACATGAGGAGAGCCCGGGGATTATCCCGCACCAGTATTGACACAAACCCTGTGGACGGTGAACTCCTCTTCAGCCGGGATCTCCCGGTTCTCCTCCCTGAAGCAGGAGATCATGAGCTCGATTGCTTCTTTCGCATTCGCAATTGTTTCTTCGACCGTCTCTCCCTGCGAGATGCAGCCGGGCAGGGCCGGCACTTCAGACCAGAACCCGCCCTCTTCAGCCTTATGGATAAGAATCGAATATTCCATCAGGTGCCTTCCGGTGGTTTACGAAGCAATTTTTTCACGGCAATCGCAAGTGGTGACAGATCATGCCGGATGGTCTCCCACAGGATCGTCGGGCTTATGGAAAAATACCCGTGGATCATCTTGTCCCGCATTCCTGCGAACTCTTTCCAGGGAACATCAGGGTACTGGTCAACAAGGTCCCGGGGGAGTTTCTTTATCGCTTCCCCGATAACCACAAAATTGAGAATAATCGCCTCGCGTGTCCTCCGGTCGCTGAGCAGGTGCTCGTACGTCATGCCGTCCGTATAGGACTGGATCGCGGAGATCGCATCGTCAATGTCCGTGAGATAGAGTTTCATCTCTCGCTTAGACATAGATGACCTCAGCGAGCACGTCCTGCCGGATCACCGGCTTTAAGGAATCCGAAGTTACGAGATCGACCCGGGCTCCGAGTCGCTCGGAAAGAAAATGTTCAAGCCGCATAAAGGTGACAAAACCCACCGGGCGGGAGAACTCGACCAGGAGGTCGATATCGCTTTCTTCGGTCTCTTCACTCCTGGCGACTGAGCCAAACACGCCGATCGTCTTAACAGAATATTCCCTTGATACTTCTCCTTTGAGTTTTTTCAAGGAGGAGAGGATATCCTGCCGTGTGGATCGCATGGTATTACCTATGGTAACATGGGCGACGAACTATTAATAAATATTTTAATCCGGATCTTTTTGCCGGATCCGCCCCCGCAGTCGATCCAAACGCGAGGGAGTAAATAGCATCCGTTCAAACATCTTACCTCAAGGTGCTACAATGCCCGTTGTTATACTCAAGGTGCGCAAAGGCTGGACCACGGAACAGAAACGCAGGATTGTCAAGGAGTTTACGAACACGCTTGTCTCTACGCTCAAGATCGACCCGGACCTCGTCACGATCATGATCGACGAGCACAGCCTCGAAGACATCGGCCATGGCGGCGTGCTTCGCTCCGACGAGCACTAACCTTTTTTAGTTCCCAAAAAAAGTTCCCGAAAAAGGGCCGGAAAATAATAATGTTAAGCCCCGATGCTCCCCCTCACAGGTGTGGGCAGGGCCGGTCTACTGCAGCTTTCTCCCGGTTTTACGTTCCTCGTAGGAGATCTGCGTGCTCCTTCCCGGGGTCAGCTCGTCCTTATCTCCCTCAGCGTCCTGGAACCGCTCTTCAAGGGGGATCCTCGCACTTCTTCCCTGAGTGAGTTCGCCCCGCTCATCATGGGCGCTCTGGAACCGTTCCTCAAGAGGGATCCGGGCACTCCTGCCGACAGAGAGTTCTTCCCGGTCGTTCGTTGCGCTCTGCCAGCGCTCCTCAAACGGGATCCCGTTGCTCCGCTCGCGTGCCGCAGGGTTTCCCCGGGAGGCATTCTGCGGTGAAGAATCCCCATCCGGGATAAAGTCGATGCCTGAGTCGGGGGAACCACCGGCCCGCATCTCGGGACGCCGGGCCGGGGACCCGGCAGGGCAATTATCAGGACGCGGGGCGGACCGGTCCGGAGGACGTGGCGCAGCAGTCCCGCCGGGGCGCCCGCCATCGTCCGAAGTATGCCGGGGACCCGTGTACGCAAACCGGCTCTGCCCGGGAGCGGGAGCAGACCCGCCCCGGATCTTCGCCACCTGTTCGTCGATCTCCGCGTCAATCTCGCGCTGGCTTTTTTCGGTGAACATCAGGAACTGGAGGAAGGCCTCGGGCTCGCGGAAGACCGACGCGTTGATCCTCTCGCAGACAAGCCTCCGCTCAATATCGCCGTACCACCCGCCCGAACGTATGGTGATCGCACCACCGCCGGGCTCAAAGACATAGGCCCGCTCCACGCTGCCATCGCGCCCGAACGCGGTCTCGGCGATCCCGTTTTCTTCAAACGAGAAGGTCTTCCCGACCGCACCATAGTCCCCCCCTTCCCGCATCACGATCTGCCGCCCGCCCGCCTCGTACCGGAACGTCCGGGGCGGCTGCCCGAAGGAAAAAGCCTCTTCGAGCATCCCGTAGTTATCGAACACGAACCTCCTCAGGATCTTTCCCGGCTGTGCAGGGTCGTTTTCCGTCATCGTATTGGATGACGGATCGAACCGGTAGAGCCTGCGGGTCACATCGTGGCTGTCCTGTACCTGGATGCCGCCTACACCGTAACGGTACACACGGCTGATCGAATCACGCTGGCTCCCGGTAAATTCGGTGATGACTGATTCTGTCATTGTCAACCTCACGGTCTGCCTGATTTTTTAACGTTACTTCTTCTGCGCATAAAAGGGTTGTTCTCCCTTGGAGGGTGACCCGGCCCTGGCGAACGTGCCGGCTTCGTAACCTTCATTCCCTCCTGCTGCGTATAGTAACGGTGTTATGGCAGAAGAATTCCCGGGGACTTCCCCGTTACCGGCTCCTGTACCGGAATCCCTGCCGGCGGCAGAACCGGAACGCGCCCCGTTGGAGCATGGCAAGACCCTGCATCTTGCAAAATGGTCTACCAGGTTCTGGGCATGGCTTATCGATATTATCCTGATCGTCCTGTTCCTCAACATCCTCCGCGGCATCCTTGAACCGTTCTGGACCCTGCATCTCATCTGGGATTACCAGCACTGGGGTATCTTCGAGCTCGGGATCGAGACGCTCTTCTTCTTCCTGTACTGGACGGTTTTTGAGAGTTACAAGGGACAGTCGATAGGAAAGATGGTCATGAATATCCGGGTCGTGAACCGTGACGGCACGAAGATCCACTGGGGGACTGCCGCTATCGAAAGCCTGGGAAAGGCATTTATCCCCGTCCTCGCCCTCGACTGCCTGATCGGGTGGCTTGCGATGCCGCAGACAAAACTCCGGGTCTTCAACCGGATCTCCAATACCATCGTCATAAAAACAGATTACCGGGAGCCCGAGGGTTTCGTCTACGTCAGGGAAAAGGAATAATCCGGGATACCCCGGCCATCCGTTTTTCATGGTTTTTGCGGGCTGTCGGAATTCCCGCCGCTAACCGGAACGTCAACCCCGGAATAGCGGGTAAAAGAGGTATTTTCGCCCCGCCACGTCACCCGCCCGGCGCCATTTGCGCTATCCGGTGAGGTGCGTTTCTTCGTCATCGCTCTTTTGAGGATACGTCAGGTGCAGGGAGCTTGCCTTCCTGTTTCCTTTGATGCCGTGGCAACAGGAAAATTGACTTATTCGCAAGAATTTATTGGTTCGGCCGCTCTACACAAACAGCATGGTTCTTCCCTCAGAGCCGGTGACCAACATCGAATCAATGTACCGCCGCAAAAACGGCCGGGTACTGATCGAGATCAAACTGACATCCGTCATCCAGCTCTTCAACTCCTTTGATCCCGCACCTTTTTACGAGAAAGAGATCGATTCTGAGGCGGAAGACTATATTGTGGACACCGTCGAGGATTTTCCGGCAAAAACAAAGTTCATGATCCGCATTTACCTGCCGCCTGCCATTGTTGCGAGCGAAGAAGCAAAAAAGATCGTTCCTGCCATCCATAACCATTTCCGGTACAGGATGCTTGTTACGGAACGGAAATACCGGGCAAAACTCCGGTTCGGCCGGGTCAGCCTCCTCATCGGGCTCTCTTTTCTGGCAATCGCCCTTATAGCGAGCCAGCTGGTCGCGGCCCTGAACAGTCATCTTCTTGCCCAGCTCCTCTCCTACTCGCTCCTGATCCTCGGGTGGGTGGCGATGTGGCAGCCGATTACGGTGTTTCTCTACGAGCTCTGGCCGATTATCCGGTTGAAGAAGATCTACGAAAAGATAAGCAGGATGGAGATTGAGATCCTACCCCTCCCCCAGCCCGGATAAATTTTTCCCGTCGAGGCCGGTGGCAGGTACCGCAGGGAGGAACCCGGCAGCATCGTGACGGGCGTATACGGAATCGTCTGCGGATTCCCGTTCGTAATCGTGGTGAAGAAGCGGGGAGCCGCCGTATTCCCGCCCTTATCAGAGGATAAAAACGTATCAGATCTGGTCGATCTGCGGCATGAGTTTTTCTTCGAGCTTCCGGTGGCAGGCATCGCAGAAACCCTTCTTTTTCCCGTTGAGTTCGTCAAGCGTGTCCGGGCAGAACATGATGCACTCCCGGTCGGTGCAGTGAGGAAGGCCCATCAGGTGGCCGACCTCGTGCGCCCCTTCCTTGACAATCCGGTCGATCAGGTCGTCGTCGCATGCGTCAAGCCCGTAATATTCGTTTGCAAGCCGGGCCGTGGAGACAACTGCTACCCCGGTGGACTCCCGCGCAAGGCCGAAGAGGGCAGAGTGGCCGGGGTTGAAGAGGTCCTGGCTGACCACAAGGAGGATGGGATCGGACATCCTGTGCTGGTGTTTGTATACTTCAAGGTGGTCCAGCTGTGCCTGGGCATCGATCTGCTTTCGCGCATTCACAAAGCCCATGATACGCACCGGGTTCTCAACAACTGTGGCATGCAACCCGGTGACTGCCGAGATCATCCGTTCGACCGGCAGCTGCAGGCCTTCCGGGGAGAGCTGATCCCAAAAAATATGGAGCCGCATCGCTCAATTCTATTGGATGGACGGCTATAAACATATTGAGCACTGCTGCGGCGCATATATCGCATCGCGCTACCGCAATCCCGTCGAGGTTGGGGTGGGGAACAATCCCGATGCCGCGCGGTGCATCCACGAGGCGGGAGTCCGCGTGCGGGCCACCGATATCCGTGCGTGCGACGTGCCGCCCTGGCTTTCCTTTTCCCGCGACGATATTTTCTCGCCCGACCTGTCCTGTTATGCGGGCGCCGACGTCCTGTATGCCGTGCGCCCGGCAGTGGAGATGATCCCGCCGATGATCGCGCTCGCGAGAACGATCGACTGCGACCTGGTGGTCTGCCATCTCGGTTTTGAATCCTACGGGGACGGCGGGACAGTCGTCGACTGCGGCGTACCGCTCCACTATTATTACCGGCAGGGTCAGAACCCGTCAAAGAGCGTGGACTGATTTTTGGCAGCCGTTTTCTTGTCGGGCGCGTCCGGTGCCGGCGGTGGCGCGGGCATGTCCTCTTCCGGCGGCATCACTGTCCTGGTATCCGGTGGCGGGGGTGCGGGTGCTGCGACCGGATCCTGCTCCCCGGCGGAGGTACCCGTTTTGGTTTTTCTTCCTTTTTTCTTCTGTTCCAGTTCATTATCGCGTTCCGCTTTTGTTACAGCCCTTACGATCTCCTGCGCCCGGGCCCGGTCGTTGAGGAAAAAGTTGAGCCCGTCTGCGTCCAGCACCAGCTCGCGCGTGAAGGTTACAGGATCGAGCCCGACAAGGAGGCCGATGATATCCAGGTACTTCTCGCGCAGGGTGGACTGCGGGAGCTGCATGGTGGCCGCGATGCGTGAGAGAACGGAGGAGCGGATCGCCTTCTGTTTTTTTGCCGTGGACATCTTCTGCCAGCGCTCCGGGGGCAGGATGCGGGCGTGGATACCTTTCCCGCCGGCTGCATCGGCGACGCCGAGGAGCATTACCGTCGTTGCGTACCGCCAAAGCGTGTAGTACTGGCGCCGGTAAGTATACCCGATGTACTCGTCGGCACGTGCAAGCGAACGGTAAGCCCGTTCCACCGCGCCGGGATCGGCAATAAGGTGCACGCTCCCCTCCACCCACTGCTCGATGTTATCGGGCGTATCTTCGACATCCCGTGAGATCTTCATCAGGTCCTCGTCCGTGGCCTTCCCGAACACTGCCCCGACGAGCGAGAAGATCGAAACCCGTTCGTCTTTCTGGGAGGTGTGCACCTGGTCGCCGTCGATGGATTCGCGGCCGATTGCCGAGGCATACAGCATGTTCACGGCCGCCCGCACGTCCCCCCCGGCACTTTCGGCTATCTCGTGGACTGCTGCTTCCGAACAGGCAATTTTCTCCTTTGCGCAGATGAACTTGAGCCGGGGTGCGATCGACCGCGCCGGGAGCGCCCTGAACTGGACCGGTTCGCAGCGCAGCCGGAGATCCGGGGCAAGGCCATAGAGGTCGTTTGCGATCAGGATAATGGGCTGCCGGGCATTTTTTATGCACTCGATGATCGCCTTTGCCCCGCCCCGGTCGGCAGTGCCCTGCAGGTTGTCGGCCTCGTCCATTACGATAAGTTTCCTTGACGATCCGGTCAGGCTTGCCGTGGTGCTGCCGGCGCCCGCAATCCGTTCGATCACGGCAGCCGTCCTCTGGTCGCTCGCGTTGAGCTCGATCACGTCCCAGTTCATATCGCGGGCAAGCGCGTACGCGCTCGACGTCTTGCCGATACCGGGCTTGCCGTAGAGGAGGAGAGGTTTTGAGCGGGAGGTCCAGGTCCGGGCCCATTCCGCCATCTGGCGGACCGCGGTCGCATTGCCGACGATATCCGCGAGATGTTCCGGCCGGTATTTCTCTGCCCACTCCATACCAAAGGAGTCGACCCCGTATCAAATAAATTATCTCTGATGAGGCCACACATACCGTACAGCAATTATCCAGTTGTTTACACCAGGGTGACAAGTGTGGTTTCTGACTGTTCCACAACAAAGATCGCGCACGTGGTCAGGGAATATGAAGGCGTGAAACGGAAACATGCCATCGGGGAGATGGTAAAAGCCCTCAGGATCGATGCCCCCCATGTCGTCGCCTCATTCGGCGAGGATGCGGCAGTCATCGAGCACAACGGCGAAGCCCTGCTCCTTGCAGCCGACGGCATCTGGAGCCGGCTCATGGAGGCAGACCCGTACTGGGCAGGCTACTGCTCGGTCCTTGTCAATATCCACGATATCGCCGCCATGGGCGGAAAACCGATCGCGATGGTGGATGTCTTCTCGATGCCTAAGGATACCCGCATCCACGAGCAGGTAGTCAGGGGAATGCATGATGCGTCTGCCCAGTTCGGCGTGCCGATTGTCGGCGGGCACCTGCATCCCGATGCGCCGTACAGCGTGATCGATGTCTCGATCCTGGGGTCAGCCCGGCTTGACTCGATCATATACTCCAATACCGCACAGGAGGGCGATCTCATCATCGCTGCCATCGACCTTGCGGGGCGCGTCCACCCGTCCTGTGCGCTCAACTGGGATTCGGTGACCATGAAGCCGGCTGCACAGGTGCGTGCGCAGATAGCGCTCCTTGAAGAGATCGGGCGCGAGCATCTCGTCACCGCGGGAAAAGATATCAGCAACCCCGGCCTTATCGGGACGATAGGGATGCTCCTCGAAGTGAGCGGGAAAGGTGCCGAGCTCGATCTCGGCCGTGTGCCAAAACCCGATCTCGCAGCAAACCACATGACCTTTGAACAGTGGGTGAAGATGTACCCCGGCATGGGTTTTGTCCTGACAGCGCAAGAAGAGCATGTCGGTGAGCTGGTCCGGCGCTTTGCTGCCGTCGGGATGACGGCACAGGTTATCGGTACCGTGGATGCCACACGGCAGCTCAGGATCCGGTATGACGGGAACGAGGCGCAGGTCTTTGATTTTATTGAAAACGGGATCACCTGCCTCTCTCCCGGAGAGGGCCCATGCAGCAGGCAGCAGTAAAAAAGATCGGGATCGGGATCGGGGCCGATACAGAAAAGGTCATTGACAGCGTCTGCCGGGTCAGCGTTCCGTGCGATATTGTCTGTTACTCCCGGCCGGGCATTGCCACAGTACCTGCCGGTCATCCCCGCATACGGATGGCGGAGAGTGAAACACCCGAATCAGCACTCGTTTCCGACCTGATGACGGGCGCAATAGACGCAGCAGTCCGGGGCACGCTCCCGGCAAATGCCACCCTGCAGGCCCTCAGGGCAGCCGCAGGGGTTAACCACCTGGAACGGATTGCACTTTTGGAGACCGCAGGCGGGAAAAAATTCCTGCTCGCCCCCGTGGGGATCGATGAAGGGTGGACCGTCGCCGATAAGCTTGCGCTCATCCGGAAAGGCCGGCTGATTGCCCGCCGGTTCGGCCTTCCGGAGAAAGTAGGCGTCCTCTCAGGAGGCCGTTTCGGGGATATCGGCCGGCATGCCCGGGTGGACCGGAGCATGGCCGAGGCAGAGCTTGTTGCACGGCTCGGGGATGCAGTACATTACGAGATCCTGATCGAGGATGCAATCGAATCCTGCGGCCTGATCATTGCGCCGGATGGGATCTCCGGCAACCTGGTCTTCCGTACGCTCGCCTTTCTGGGAGCCGGGCACGGGCATGGGGCACCGGTCGTAAATATCGATAGAATTTTTGTGGATACCTCGCGCGCCTCACCGGATTTCACGAATGCGCTATTGCTCGCTGCATCATTGTTGGAATAAATTTTAATCGCGTAACGCGGCTTATTTTTTAAAACAAACCGTTTTATGGCAATAAAAAATATTCTGCGAAATTCTGGAGCGCGTTTTGTCTGAAATGTTCTGCAAGCCTTCCGATATCGTTTTACTAACCAAAATGAGGGATTTTCCCAAAAAGTTTTTATATATACCAATATACTTTCTTGTTGAGGTAAGAACAATGGCAGATTTACCGATTGCAGCAGTTGTACGCATTGCAAAGAAGAACGGAGCCGAAAGAGTAGGCAGCGATGCAGCCGAGGCGCTCGTGGTAAAAGCTGAGAAGTATATCGCCCAGCTCACGAAGGAAGCAAACAAGCTTGCGGAGCACGCGGGAAGAAAGACGATCAAGAAAGAAGATGTTGATCTCGCATCGAAGTCCAACTGATCAACTCTTTTTTCTTATTATGCCCGCCCACCGGTGCGGGATCGTTTCCGGCATGTCTCGTTTTCCCGTGCGGCGTTTATTGCAATCGCCGGATCACTTGCAAAAAGCGTCATGGCGATCCTTGCGGCCGGCATCCTTCCATCCTGTTACCGGGCCGGGTTTCCCGCCGGTACACGAAAACGGTATTTGATTTTTCCAGGGGATTGCCCGCCGCGTATGCGCACCGGTGCCTCCCTGACCGGCAAGTCTTTACCCTCCATGGATCCATCTCCTTTGAGACACCAGCATGCACGAAATCTGCCCCCACTGCGGCAAGGTATCAAACGAGGAGTTCCCGCGGTTCTGCAGCGGGTGCGGTGCCCGTATGGACGGGAAAACCCCGGCGGGGTACCCGGGATATTCTGTTCCGGTACCGGAGCAGAAGAACCGGTTGATCGCAGGGGTCTGCTCGTCTTTTCTTCCCGGCCTCGGGCAGGTATACAACGGGGAAACCGCAAAAGGTTTTGCCCTTTTTATTCTTACTCTCGCAGGACTGGCCTTTTTATTGATCCCGGGTATCATCGTGTGGTTCTATGCCATGTACAATGCCTACGCGACGGCGGGAAAGATGAATGCCGGGGAGGTCCCGTTCCGCGAGACCCGGGTGCTCCATATGATCCTCTTTATCATATTCGCCGTGGTTGTTATCGCTATCGCGCTCCTGGTTCTCATCGTTACTGTGATAGACCCCCTGATGTCCCAGCTTGGCACGCTTGATTCCGGCAATTTCAACCAGCTGTTCGGCACCAGCGGATTCATCTGACCGCCCGGGCAAAAAACGCTTCAGAGCTGTGTACCGTGACCTTTCAGGGTGAATGGGGTTGTCTTTCACCGGGATCGGAGTTTCCCGGTATTTTCAATTCCCCGTTTTTATGAAGGGCGGTGTTTTCCCTACAGTCACATAACCCGGGCTGCACGGTGAACGCGAATCGCACAAAAAAGCACGGGACACCCGCCCTTTGAGTTCCATAATGAAAATGACGCTCTGCAAAGGTCGGCTGAGGGGCCGGCCGATCCCCCGGTGCCGGCACGGAAAAAACATCACTGCCCGTGCGTATCATGGTGTAATTCATAATTAATAAAACAAGATATATTATCAATATCGAACAATATCGAACGCTGAAAAATTGAGGCCGCCGTGTACCGCATTCTCTATGTCGACGATGAACCTGCCATGCTCGATATCGGCAAACTCTTTCTTGAGCAGAGCGGCCAGTTCAGCGTTGACACCATCGCCTCTGCCCCGGCCGCACTCGAACTTCTGGACTCAAAGAGCTACGACGCCATTATCGCTGACTACCAGATGCCGGACATGGATGGCATCGAATTTTTGAAAAAGGTCCGATCATCGGGAAATTCCATCCCGTTTATCCTTTTCACCGGCCGTGGCCGGGAGGAAGTCGTCATCCAGGCCCTGAACGAAGGGGCCGATTTCTATCTCCAGAAAGGCGGGGAGCCAAAGAGCCAGTTCACCGAGCTTTCGAATAATATCCACTATGCCATGATGCGCCGGCGTTCGGAAGACTCCCTGAGCCGGAGCGAGGCCCAGCTCAGGCAGATCATCGACCTGGTGCCCCACATGATCTTTGCCAAGGACGGGGACGGGAAGTATCTCCTTGCAAACAGGGCGGTCGCTGAGGGGTACAATACGACGGTCGCAAATCTCGAGGGAATCTCCCAGGTCAGGTTCCATGGGGATTCGGCCGAACTCCGGCACATGCTCGAGGACGACCGCGAAGTCATGGCGACGGGAATGACCAAGTTTATTCCGGAAGAACCGTATATTGATGCATTCGGAAAACACCGTTTCCTCCAGACGACCAAAGTCCCCTTCACTACGTCCGGCAACAACCAGCAGGCCGTTCTCGGTATTTCCATTGACATTACCGAACACAAGAGGGTTGAAGAGGAGCTCCGGAAGAAAAACGAGGAACTCAATGCCTCCTATGAACAGCTGACAGCGACCGAAGAAGAACTCCGGGAGAATTACAACGAACTTGCAAAAAGCCAGAAACTGCTGTCCGAGAGCGAGACACAGTACAGGAACGTGGTCGAGGACCAGACAGAATTCATCTCCCGGTTCTTACCGGACGGCACCCACGTCTTCGTGAACGAAGCATACTGCCGGTATTTCGGCATGAAACGCGACGAGATCCTCGGGCACCGGTTCCAGCCAAGGATCCCTGCCGAAGACCAGGAGCGCGTGAAAGGGTTCTTTGCATCCTTAACCCCGGATCACCCGGTCGATTCCATCGAACATCGCATTATCATGCCGGACGGCAGCATCCGATGGCAGCGGTGGAGCGACCGGGCAATTTTCGACGGGGACATGCATATCCGGGAATACCAGTCGGTAGGCAGGGATATTACCGACAGGAAAAATGCCGAAAATGAACTTCAGGCCGCTTACGAGCAGATTACCGCTGCAGAAGAAGAACTGCGCACCCAGTACGATGAACTCGTGTATCGCGAACAGGTGATCCGGGAGAATGAACAGAAACTCCAGGGAATCGTCCAGGGTTCTCCGATCCCGCAATTTGTCATCGATAAAGACCACCGGGTTGTCAGCTGGAACCGGGCACTCGAGGAATACAGTGGCGTGAGCGCAAAGGAGGTCATGGGTACCACGCATGCCTGGAAAGCGTTCTATGACAGAGAGCGGCCGGTGCTTTCAGGCCTGCTCGTAGAGAACGACCCCGAAAAAATCAGGGAATTTTACGCCGGGAAAATCAAAAAATCAAAATACGTCGAGGGCGCGTGCGAAGTGACTGACTTTTTCCCGAGGATGGGGGGGCATGGCATCTGGCTCCATTTCACTGCCGCACCCATCAGGAACGATGAGGGTAATATCATTGGCGCAGTGGAAACACTCGAAGATATTACCGAACGAAAGAAATCAGAGGAAGAACTGCGAGGTTCCTACGAGCAGATCACGGCCTCCGAAGAAGAACTCCGGCACCAGTTTGACGAGCTGAAAAAGAGCGAGGATGAACTCCGCGAGAGCGAGGAGAAATTCCGGGGCATCTTTGACTCGATAAATGATGGCATTCACATTCACGAAATTATACCTGATGGGAAGCCGGGAAAATTTATTGAAGTAAACGCAGTCGCCTGCCGGATGCTGCAGTATACCCGCAAAGAACTGCTGGACCGTGGTCCCCTTGATTTTGTCACCGAATTCCACAGCCGGCCTTTCAATGACATCATCGCAGAATTGTCCGCCACAGGCCACTCGATCTTCGAGACCGAGCACCGGAGAAAGGACGGGACCATTTTTCCGGTCGAGATCAATTCCCACGTGGTCCGTCTCAAAGGAAAAAGGGTGATGGTATCGGTGGTCCGGGACATCACCGAGCGCAAACAGGCAGAGGAAGCACTTCGACAGGCAAACAGGAAGATCGCCCTCCTCACCAACATTACGCGGCATGACCTCAACAACCAGATCCTGGCGTTGAATGGTTTTGTCGGGCTGCTTCACGAGAAGATCAGCGATCCCGCTCTTGAGAATTATTTCACCTGGATCATGCAGGTAAGCGACCGTATATCCTCAATGATCCAGTTCACCAAGGCGTATGAAACAATCGGGGAAACGACACCCCGATGGCAGGATATACGTGCTCTTGTGGAAACTGCAGCAAAACAGGTTCCTATGGGAAATATTGTGGTGAAAAACGATCTCCCCGTTGGTGCAGAAGTTTTCGCCGACCCGTTGATTGTCAAGGTTTGTTATAACTTAATAGACAATGCAGTGCGTCATGGCGGGGGGATCACTACTATCAGGTTCTCTGCCAGGGAACATGACGGCCCTTTTGTCATTGTATGCGAAGACAACGGAGATGGCATACCCGAAGCGTTAAAGGAAAAGATCTTCGAGCAGGGCTTTGGGAAGAATACCGGCCTCGGACTCTTCCTCGCCCGCCTGGTCCTCTCGATCACCGGCATTACCATCAGGGAAACCGGCGAACCGGGCAAAGGTGCCCGGTTCGAGATCACCGTTCCAAGAGAAAAATACCGGACCGGATGAATCCCATGGCATATTCCGGGTTACCGGTAAACCGGCAGGATTTTTTGGTGGTGAAAATCAGGATTGCAACCGCTGCCGTATCAGGACTGGTCACTTAAATCTCTCTTCCGTTAAAGAAACAACCGGCTTCCATCCTCCCGGTGCGCATGGAAATCGAGCAGGCGTTTAATCTCATCATACACTTTTTCCTTGTCCTTTGCCCCGGTAAAAAGGATCCTCGTACCGTCGATGTCATCTTTGAGGTACGCCGCTTCGTCATACACGATGAGCATGATCTGGCCGTCCGGCCCGAAAAGGTGCTCCTCGCTGTCCCCTTTCATGTACCGTTCGCGCTGCTCCTTTGTCGGCGCTGCATACTTGTTATCGTAACGGAAAACACCCATCATAATCACCTGCAACAATGTCGTAAATAAGATCGGGAGACAAGCCATTCACCCGTGCACGCGAAAAGACGATGCCGTACTTCAGGTGCACCGGAAGGTTCAGAACGTTCCCTTTGTACTCGGGATGCCCTTTGTCCGCCCACTCTTTGCCATCGCTTTGCCAAGCGCAATCCCGAACGCCTTGAACACCGCCTCGCACTGGTGGTGATCGTTCCGGCCGGAGAACGTGATATGGGCGGTGATGCCCGCATGCATGCAGAGGGAGTAGAAGAAGTGCTCGAAGAGGTCGGAAGGAATGTTTCCGAGCATCCTGTTGCCAAAGGTGCCGCAGTAGACCAGGTACCCCCGCCCCCCGCAGTCGAGCGCTACCTGTGCGAGGGACTCGTCCATCGGGATGATCGCGTGCGCGAACCGACGGATGCCCCGGCCGTCCCCGACCGCCTGCTTCACCGCATCGCCGATCACGATCCCTACGTCCTCGATCGTGTGGTGGCAGTCAACGCCAAGATCGCCGGTCGCCTTTAAGGTAAGATCGAACCCCCCGTGTTTTGCCATCCCGGTGAGCATGTGGTCGAAGAACGGGATGCCGGTATCAGCCGAAACCTTCCCGGTCCCGTCAGGGTTGAGCGTGAGTGCGATTTTTGTCTCCTTTGTCTCCCGTGCAAGCGTAACGTTCCTCATCGAGATTCCTCTAGTGCCTCTGAAAAGTTAATCTTTCCGCTGTACAGCGCCGAGCCGAGCACCGCCCCGTACGCCCCGGCTTCCCGCAGTGCAGCAACGTCCGCACGTGCCGAGACGCCGCCGGCAACGATTACCGGCACATGGACGCGGGAAATAAGCTCCCGCACAGGTTCGATGGCAACGCCCTGCTGCAGCCCCTCGACATCCACATTGGTGTAGAGCAGGAAACCGGTGCCGAGTTTTTCGAAAGTTTCCGCCCAACTGATATAATCGCCGGCGGTTTCCTGCCAGCCGTGGATCGCGACCTCGCCGCCTTTCGCATCTACGCCAGCCATCACCCGGTCGCTGCCAAATTCCCTGGCAAGCGTTCGGATGCACTCAGGGTTCTGGATGGCTAACGTGGAGAGAATAATCCGGGTCACACCGGTTTCGAGCCAGCGGCCGGCGTCCTCAATGGAGCGGATCCCGCCGCCGAGCTCGATCTCGAGTCCGCTCTCTTTCACCAGCGCCCGGATCAGGTCGGCGTTCTTCGCTGAATTCCCGAACGCACCGTCAAGGTTGACCACGTGCAGGGCATCGGCACCGGCATCGAGCCAGCGGCGGGCGCAGGAAAGTGGATCACCGTATGCTGTTGCACTCTCCCGTTTTCCCTGCACGAGCTGGACGCACCTGCCCCCGAGAATATCTACGGCAGGAAAGATTCTCATGAGAATCAGCGAATCATCCGTTCGATGGACATGACAAGGATATCCCGTGCGCCCGCCCGTTTCAACGCGTTGATCAGCGCATAGACCCGCTCTTCGTTGACGACCGCGTGAACGGCGACCATATCCTCAGTCGATGCGACGTCCATCACGGTCGGGCCGGAGAGCCCGGGCAGCACGCTTTTGATCTTCTCGAGCGATGCCCGTTTCACGTTCATCATCAGGTAACACTGTCCCCGTGCCCGTATGACGCTTTCGAGAGCCAGGTGGATCTCATCGATCTTTTCCCGTTTGGTCTCAAGTGACCTGCGGTTTGCGATCAGGTAGGTGGAGGTGGCAAGCACCTCGTCGAGAACCCGGAGCCTGTTGGTTTTTAGGGTGTTACCCGAACTCGAGAGATCGACAATCGCATCGGCGATCCCAAGATGGGGAGTCGCCTCGCAGGCCCCGCCGACAAGGACGATCGTGACCGGCACGTGCCGTTTTGCAAAATACTGCTTCGTGATGACCGGGAACTCGGTCGCTATCTTCGCCCCTTTGAGGTCGTGGATGGACGTGATATCTGAATCCTCGCGGATGGCAAGCACAAGCTTCGCTTTTCCGATCTGGAGATCGAGGAGTTCCCCGACATCGGATCCGCGCTCGACGACCATATCGTGGCCGGTGATGCCGAGATCTGCTGCTCCCGTCGCTACATATTCAGGAATATCGATGGGCCGGGCAAACAGGATCTCCACGTGGGGGTCGAGCGTCCGGGCAATCAGCCGGCGCTCAGCAATGTCCGGCAGGTGGAGCCCGCTTTTTTCCATCAGGTCCATAATCGGTGCTGCAATTCTCCCCTTGTTGGGGATGGCAAGCCGGATCATGCCGGAAAAAGCAGGAGGTTCGGCAGGTGCCGCGCCGGATCTCTTTGTTCCGCCTTGTTTCTTTTTAGAAGGTCTTGAGTTCGCCACGGATTACCTTCTCCGTGATGCTGGTCACGTTCGCGAGGTTGTCATCGACAATTGCATGGATCTCGCTGTCGATTTCTGCGAGTGTTGCCCCTTTCCTCGGTAGCACCTGGACGCTTGCCACGAGCGGGAGATCGATCGGTTTTCCGATCTGGGAGAGCAGCCGGACGTACATCTCCTCGATACCGTCAACCTTTTTGACCGCTTCCTGCGCGATCTGGGTCGAGAGAAGGTTATAGATCTTACCGATGTGATTGATGGGGTTCTTACCGCTCGTGGCCTCCATGCTCATCGGGCGGTTGGGGGTGATAAGCCCGTTGCACCGGTTGCCCCGGCCGACAGAGCCGTCGTCACCCATCTCTGCCGATGTACCGGTGACGGTCAAAAACACGCTCTTGTTTTTGATATCGTCCGCGGTGTTGACATGCACCATAACCTTGCGTTTCGTGCTTTTCTTTGCAACCTTCCCGATCTCTTCGGCAAGGAGTGCCATGTAGTCCTGGTATTCTTTAATGTCCGCACAGTACGCATCGACAATGGCGCAGGCAATGGTAAGCGTGATGGTATTCCCGTCACGCAGGCCCATGATCTTGATGTCCTGCCCGATGGCCGGATATTTTTTGCGGAGTTTCGTGTCGATATAGTCCGAAGTACTCCGGATAATGGTCTCCACGTCGGAGAATGGTGCATGTCCGACCCCGAACGAGGTATCGTTGGAGCGTGGGACCTTTCCCTGCTTGGGCTTGAAGACGTCCCGCAGGTCGGTTGAACCGGTCCCGAGCCGGCTGTCGATCATGACATCCCGGGTCAGGCTGAGTTCGGGAAGGATCTTGTGGAGGTACGCGTGTGCTGCCTCGACCGCGACCGCATCTGTCGGAACCGTGACGCCATTGAACTGTTTTGTCGCCCGGCCGTCGATTAAAACATAAATCGGCCGGATCATCTTCCCGCCGCCGAATTTCGGGCATGATTCACCCGCAACGACCTCGCCCTGGTCGGTGTTGTGGTGCAGGACGACACCAAATTCATCGAGATATACCCGGCAGAGTGCCTGGGAGATCGACTCGGCTATACCATCTGCAATGCTGTCGGGATGACCAAGGCATTTGCGCTCAACAAGTTCAATCCGCTGCTTTTCGAGAGGGATCTGATTCAACGCTTCAATCTGAATATTTCTTTTCATTAAACTTCCTCGGTTTCTCACGTAATCGTACTAATACAAGAGACTGGATTTCATATAACAATTTCTTTTTTAGGGAAAACGGTAATATCCGGCGTTTTTATCAGGCCGGCATAAAAATCAGATAAATTATGAGCGCGCCGGTTTTTCGGTCAGCGCCGAAGAAATTTCTGCAGGATGGTCATGTCGCTGCCCCGGGGGGTCTTTTTCACCGGGGGGCGGCGTGGTGTGAGATCCTCATCAGTCTCATCGTCGTCACGGACCTCTTCAATTTTCGGGACCTTGCGCGGGTGGGATGCGGTAGTCACTGCAGGTGCCGGGACCGGGCGCGGGATCGTTTTTGACAGCTGCGCCGCAGGGTCGGTCCGCGAGCGCCCGAGTTGTGTGCCGCATCCCGGGCAGAAGTTTGCCTTTCCGGGAAGTTTCTTTCCACAGTTATGGCAGAACTGCGGGTTGTCTGCCGGCTCTTCCGGTACTACCGTTCTGCGCACCACTGGTTTCTCTTCAGCGACGGCTCCCCGCGAGGGTTCCGGAATGGGCCGGCGGACGGGTTCGGAGATTATGCTTCTTACCGGCTGGACCGGGGTCTGCCGCACCGGCTGCACAGGATTATTCATCGCCGTTCGCATCGCCTCATGGACTTCCGGCTTCCTGACCATCTGCGCATCGCCCCTGACTGGGGTGGGTATCCCGCGGGTTACCGCAACCCTGCGCGGTTGTGGCTCTTCTACGGTCCTGACCTGTACCCGTCTCTGGGGCAGGACTTCCGGCTCGGGCTCCGGTTCAGGTTCCGGTTCGCGGGCGAGGGGGATCAGCCGTTTTACCGGCGGCTGGCGTTCGTGCTCCTTGAGCGGCTTTCTTGCCGGGTGCAGTTCTTCCTGCCGGAGCGGGGATTTAACCGGCCGGGCAGGTGGTGCTTCATCAGGTTCTTCTTCGGGCTCCTCTTCGGCCATCGGCTCCGGCTCTCTTTGCGGCGGTGCCGCCCGGCGTGGTTTTTTTGCCACCGGTTCCTGGCCGAGCAGCGAGATCCAGTCGTCGGTTTCGCCCGTGCGGTCGGTGCCGTTCTGGGTAAAGACCAGTTTCATGGTCTTGACCTCATCATCGGCAGATTTTACCGAGAGTACCAGTACCGGGTCTGCATTCTCCGAGTATTCCACTATGCTGTCGGAAATGGTGTCACGAGGAATGTCCTTTGCGGTCACCTTGAGTTTCTTTTCCTGGGTATCGATCAGGAAGATGCGCTTGTTGGTGAGATAAGCATGGAAAAAAAACTTTTTTACCGACACGTTGAGGGATCCGATCAGCACCTGTTCGCCCGGCTGGAGAATAGCAGAGAGCCCGCCCTCCTCCCCTTCTCCTTCTCCACTTCCCGGTTCATCAGCCGGGGGGGGTGCCTCTTTTTTCGGGGCTTGCCGGGGCGGGGCGCCCCGTTGCGGAGCCTGTGTGCCTCTGCTGCCTGAGGATCGTGCCGGCTGCTGCGAAATTTCACCGCCGCAGTACCCGCAGACTTCAACGTTATCCCGGATATTCATCCCGCAGTGCGGACACTTTTTCATCCAATGTCTCCCTGTTCCCTGACCTGAGTAGGTAATTATAATGTTCGCATAGGATATGAAAAATTCTCTGATCTTCCCATGATCCCTTCGTGTCACAGTGAAATGGCAGGATCCTTCAGGTAGCGGCCACGCAGGTCGGAAACAGCGGCATCGATTGCGTTATCGTCCGATAGTTCGTGGAGCCATATGACCGGTGTGCCCCGGAACGTGGTGACAAGGCTGTTGATCCTGCAGGCGGTTTCATCCCCGTCGCGATAGCACCGGTCGGCCGTAATATTCCCGAAGGAGCGGTCTACAAGATCCGCAAAGGCGGCATGGCAGCCGTCGACATGGCAGAGTTTTCCCTGCACGTATACTATGATAAGCCCTTTCCTGTGCGCCTGCTCTTCATCCTCCATGGCAAACGAGCTGAAATCCTCGTCCCCGAAGCGATTCAGGAGCTTCCTGTACAGGGGGTCGTTTTTCCTCCGGAGTTCTTCCGTGACCGGTCCGAGCCGGAGCGGGAGGTAGTGCAGGTAATCCTGCACAAAAAGCGGTTTTATCTCGGCAAATGCCTGGCCTTCAAGGGCATCCTGCAGGGTGCGTTCCGCATGGCTGAAGAGATCGTGGCGGACCCCGCGTAAAAACCGGAGGCTGGCGGGCCGGAAATAGAGGGTTTTTGCCGTACCGGTAACAGCGAGGGTCCCGTCCCTGAGCGTGGAAAACGTGACGGGGACGCCTTCGACCGGTCGTGCAGGTTTTTCCTGCCGGTGGACCGGTGGCTGAGGAAGAGGGGTCTTGACTTTTTTTGGGGAGGCCATGCGGTACCGGGAGGTGGCGATGCGGGGGGCCGGTCGTGCGGGAGCATCCTCACCTGCCAGCGCCGACCACTCATCGGGTTTCCGGCAGGAATTGAGATATTGCCTCCAGCGGGGATCGGCGATCCGGGCGATAGATACCAGCCGGAACCGGTCTTTCTCCGGGATAAATTTAGCACCACAGTGCGAGCAGTCCAGATAAAAATCGGTCGGGGGAGTGCCAAACAGCCTTTTTCCGGTCACCCGGCCAAGAATGCCGGTTTTGCAGACCGGGCACCGTGCGAGCCACGCGTCAGTCTCCCCGCCGGAGTACGGGTCGCTGCCGGACAGGACATTCCCGGATCCGATGTGCCACGTCCATGGAGAAAGCAGCCGGACTCCACGGATCTGCGTATGGGTGGCTGCATCAAGCACCTCGGCCGGCTCTGCAAGGCCGGCGCTCATGAGAATTTCGGCGATGACCGGTGCAGTCTCTTCCTGGTCGTCTCCGAGGCGATCCCTGAGGCACTCGGCAAGGCCGGGGAAGGTACCGGTTCCCCGGGAGACTGCCCTCAGGGGCAGTGTCCGCAGGACTTCGGTATTCAGGCACTCGAGGGTTACCCCGACGAGGCCTTCAGTGATCCTGATACCCTTTCTGGTAAAGGGGAGTCGCTCAATGCGGCGGCTGATGGTCTCGCAGGCCAGCGTATGGATATTTTTCGGGACAGGAAGAAACGGGGAGGCGGCCATGGATGATCACGCTGCTGCTATTCGTTGGAAGAGCGGGTGGATAAACGCTTGCAGGCAGGAAGTCATGCCAGCCCGGCCCCGGGTGGATCACCCGAAAGCGGCGGCACACCAGCTATCATGGAATTTTTCCGTACTTGTCCCGCGCAGCCCGGATATTCAGGTAATCCGGGCCGGGAAATCGGCACAACCGTCAGCGCAGGCACTGGCGTACCAGGTCTTTTGCCTGGTGTTCCACGCTCTCACGGGACCTGATGTCGCGTATCGCATCGGTGCTGTCTATCGTGAGCTGCCCGGCCGGTCTGATCCCGAGATTTTCAAAAAATGCAGAGAGCACGCGGGTGACACAGGCAAAATTGCTCCCGCCCCTGCGTCCGGCAACCGAGAAGACCAGCCCCGTTTGTCCCGTCCTCCCGCCAGAGAGCACCCGCTCCGCGTGGTAAGCCTGGGTGCGGTCGATGAGCAGCTTAAGCCCGCCGGGAACAGTATTGGTGTAGACCGGGGAACAGACCACGAGAAGCGATGCACCGCGGAGCTCATCGATGATCCCGGTCATATCGTCGTCGAACACGCAGGTGCCGGTATTATAGCACTGGTAGCACCCGGTGCAGAAATGGATATCGAGGTCGTGGGGGTAGATTACCCGGGCGGTCCTGCCGGCTGTTTGCGCTGCTTCCACAGCCCAGGAAGCGAGAATGCCACAGTTCCCGTCCGGCCGCGGGCTCCCCTGGATAATGACCACGTCGCTGGCCGGGGCCCCTGTACGCTGCGGCAGGGTTCTGTGGTGGCCGGAAAGAAACGCGTCCGGGCTGGTGGCAAGCTCGCGCGCCCACTCGTCCGCTTTACGGAGTGCAACGTTTTCTGCGGCGAGGGGAACGAGGGGGGAATACTCGTAGGTGTTGGTCCGGAACGCGTCGAGGGTACGGCCTTCTGACATTACCTCAAGCACAAACCTTACCATACCGGGATAGAGTGCGGAAAAATCCTCACGGTACAGGGTAAGCGTGAACCCGCCCTTGCCGGTGCCGATCACCTTGCTCTGCAGGAGTTCCCGGACAGGTTCCGCGGGAGTTTTGTTCATACATCAGGCCAGCCAGCGGTAGTTCGCGTTTATGTTGTGTACATCCGCGTCACCAGAATAAAATTGCGGTGCCGGTCCCGTGGCGTCCGGTGGCATGTGGCAATCCTGATATACCAAAAAAGAAAACTCCGGTTACGATGAAAGTAGTTATTGCCATTGCACCGGAAAAATATCGTGACGAGGAACTGGCTGAGCCGGTGGCGGCCCTGAACAGCGCCGGGATCGCATTCGATATAGCGTCCACGCGCCCCGGCACCTGCACGGGCATGCTCGGGGGGAAAACCCTCGCGGGGATCTCATTTGATGATGTCGACCCGAAGAATTACAAGGGTCTTATCATTATCGGGGGCTCCGGGAGCCCGGCGCATCTCTGGGAAGACGACATGCTCACAGGGCTTGCCCGCTATTTCCACGAGACCGGTAAAGTCGTCGCCGCGATCTGCCTTGCGCCGGTGGTGCTCGCAAGAGCCGGTATCCTCAAACAGAAGAAGGCTACGGTTTATGACAGCCCTGTTGCCGTGATGGAGATGAAAAAAGGAAAAGCGGTGCTTGTCGGCCAGCCCGTGGTGACCGACGGCAGGATTGTTACCGCGAACGGCCCGCTCGCCGCAAAGGATTTTGCTGCGGCAGTGGTGAAGGAACTCAAGGACGAGTTCTGGTGAATGAGCGGGAGAACACCCTTTTTGCGAGACCGGCATCGCATCGTACAGGGGCGGTCCTGGGGGGGACATTATCCTTTCCGGCATTCCTTTCGGACGTTTTATCAAAAATCCCGGTTTTTTTCAAATCCAAAAAAAGTGCCCTGGACAAAATCTTTTTTTTATGATATGCCCCCCACCTCTTCACGCCATCCAGTGGGGAGAATGATACGCCGTGCTGACACCAGACAAGGTCATACAGCACCATCGCAGACAGCGGCGGGGCCATATCTGCACGCCCCAAAGAGCGTCCCAATGAGATACGGGATAATTTCTACAGAACAAAAATAATAATAATAATAATAATTCCTGTCCGCTTTAGTACCCTCCCATGGCACCGGTACCTGCGGAGCTCGTAGTGCTCACGGCCGTGGTAATCACGATCGTGGTACTAACAGTCGTAGGCATTGCCGTCACAACCGGTATCATCCCGGAGACGTTCGCCACGTACCACAAACTGTTGAACCCCTCCCCGTTCACGTCGCCCGGCTTTACATCGCCGCTATAGTAATAGAGTGGCATGCCCATGTAAGCGGTCTGGTTTGTGCCGTCTGCCCGGGTCACTGCAGAAAAATCTGCAGGATTCAGGACTGACGGGGCGGATACCGGGTTGGCATAAAATGCCGGCCATTTTGCTAGGCAGGCGCCGGTGCAGGCGCTTGTCCCGTTGGTATCCTTTGTGAAGGTGTAGAGTGTTTTTCCGGTGGAATCCGTAAGGTACTGGCCAAGCCCGGAGGAATGAGCTATCAGGACATTCTCCCCGGGTTTTACTACGAACCATATCTTCTGGAAGTTTTCTCCGCTCACCTGGCCTGGTGCCGAATCACTGGCATAGTAATAGAGAGGCCATCCCTTCCAGGTGGTCTGGTTTGTGCCGTCGGCCCGCGTGATAGTGCCGAAATCTGCAGCGTTAAGCGGGGGTGAGACCTGTATGGTGCCCGCTGAAAAGACCGGCCATATGACCGCACATTGTGCGGTGCAGGTACTGGCACCACTCCCGGGAATATCGTTTGCAAAGTAATAGAGGGTATTACCCTTGGCATCGACGAGTATAGTACCCAGTGTGCTGCTGGCAACCCTGATTGTGTCGACAGCCTGGCCGGCAGTCTGGGTGGATGATGGTTGTACCTGCTGCTGTGCACATCCGGCAATGATGAGTGTAGCGGTCACTGCCAGAAGAAGGAAGAAACATATCGTTTTTTTCATACGAGCGCCCACCTGAGCATGAGGTAATAGCAGTCCGTATATAAAACATTATATCTGATTTATTTTTATTGCAACGATGACCCCGCTGATCCGGTCTGGAATATGAAACCGGGCGGGAGTCCTGCAACACGCGGATGATCGAAAACAGGTGAACCGGAAAAAAGCGGGGGATTTTCCCCCCCCGCCCAACTATGGATACCTTAGGATTAATGGTTCTGATGATGAGGTACTTGTGCGATCCTGTGTTTGGCCCGCGTCGCTTCAGGACCACATCTGTTTCGCGCACGGCCTGCCAACGGGTGGAGATGGACAGAGCCGGCACAGTCAGAGGTGAATCTGTCAGGGATCACGGTCCAGGAAAAGTTGTCAAACGCCCTTGCCGGGCAGACAGAGGTATGTGATTTCCATCAGATCTCTGGTCCGGGTATCATCTCCTTACTGCTCGTGGTACGAGGAACCTGCCGCCGGAGCCGGCAGGTTTCTCATTCCAAGAGATACCATGGCACCTGTTCGCCCGTTTAACCGGTTGCGGATACAGGTACTATCGGCATTTCCTGGTAGATCTTCAGGGTTTCCATGGTTAATCTCCGGTGTGTTGTTCTTGCAGGTGTTGTTACATCCCGTACAAACACCATGTAATGTATGTATTACATTTTGTAATATATACTTTCTGGGATGAGGTACATGTTGGTGCAGGTTTAGCCGTAGCATACACCCGGAATTGGGTGCACCGGAGGGATGGTTTCGATAAAAAAGGCCGGTTCACCGTTCGATCAGCCGGATATGGTCCACAGTTTTTGCCGCAAGGACGTCCTCGCCTTTCAGGTGAGCCACATCCGCGATCGCTTCGAGCACATGCACGGAGTCTTCCAGAAACGAGAGCACATCAGCGGGAAATATCTCGATCCCGTACTCGTCTGTGAGATAAGCAGCGATCTGCCGGTGGTCAAGGCCGTTCTCGCGGAGTTCGATCACTTTCTTTGCAAATTTTTTTTCAGGGCAGCCGCACAGCGGCGAGTTCCTGCACTTGCACCGGAGAAAATCGTTAAAAAAACTCAGGAGCTGCTCGCGGATGGCAAAGTCAAGCGCGTCAAAATTAAACCGGGTGGTGATGGTCTCAAGCATCACCGGGGAAAAGGCAAATTCGGGGACCCGGTAGCCGGCCAGGCGCTCGATCTTTTTTGCGTGACGGAACCGTGCCCGGCTGGCAATCACTCGTCTTCTCCTGTCGACTCATCGAAGTTCTTTAAGGAACCCATCGCCTCGTACATCCGCTCGCATTCGATAAGCCACTCGTCAAGCAGTGTCGGGTTTTCGAGATCGTCTTTCACGTATTTTCCGCAGCATGCTGCACCGTCAATCACGCTCGCGCCGATGCTGGATGCAATATCGAGCGCCTGCTCCATATCCTTGTCGATGACCTCCCTACCTTTTTTCACCAGTGTCTTGATGTCCTTGTCGAATTCACCGGAGAGATACCGGCGGCAGGACGCAAAGAGGACAAGCTTGGGGAGCTGGAGGAGCTCGATAAGTTCCTCAAGGTCGCCCTTGGGCGCGGCGGACATGACGATCGCCTCCACCTGCATGAGCTTGTCCAGCGCCTCTTCCTGCGAAAAGCGCTTGTTCTGGTACAGTTTTATGATCTTGAGCACCGCGAGAGTGATGTCAACCGAGAAACTGTCGAGCACCCGGAAGCCCTCGGGCATCTCGTCGCTCTTGGGATCGAGTTCAAAACTTGCCTCGCCAAGCGATTTTACCCAGTTGTCCCAGCGTTCCTGGTTGTAGAAAATGTAGAAGAGCTTAAGCGGTTCCTCTTCTGCCTTTTTGCTCGCCTTTTTCGCCATTTCAGTACACTATTCGCTCCGCCGATTAAAGAGTTTCGTTATCCCCGGCACCGGAACCCCTTCGCGCCGACCGGCAGAGGTTACGACCACCAACGGTTATCTCCTTGCGCCTTCTACTATCTATGAGTGATTATGGAAAAGCGGCTGGAACCGGAAAAAGTCGTGATGGTGCGGTACGGGGAGCTTTTCCTGAAAAGCGATCCGGTCAAGTACCACTTCATCGGTATCCTCCTGCGCAACATCCGCAAAGCGCTGGAAACGGCTGGTCATTCCTGCCGTTTCGAGAGCCCTCGGGGAAGAATCTTTATTTCCGGTGAAAAACCGGAGGAGATAGCAGGCATCATTTCCCGGGTATTTGGTGTTGTGGACGTGAGCGTCTGCACCCGGGTTGCGGCAGACCCCGAGGCCCTGCGTGATGCGGCTGTGGCTCTTGCTGCCGCACACCTGCATGCGCCATCGCGGTTCGCCGTACGGGGAAAGCGGCAGAGCAAGACGGGTATGAACAGCCAGCAGCTGGGCGAGTTTATCGGTTCTGCCATTTACGACGCGATACCCGGCCTCACCGTCGATCTCACGCGCCCGGAGTATGAGCTGTATGCAGAAGTGCGGGACTGCGGGGGTCTTGTCTATGATTCCCGTATCCCGGCTCCCGGCGGGCTCCCGTGGGGTTCACAGGGGAAGGTGCTCTGCCTGCTCTCATCAGGAATAGACTCGCCGGTGGCATCATGGCTTGCGATGAAGCGGGGCTGCGAGGTATCTCACCTCCATATGGATGGTGGCCGGTGGGCGGGTGGCGACGTGAAGACAACCGCGATCGAGAACCACCGCCGGCTCTCGTTGTGGTGCCCGGGTGCAGACCTGCAGATGATCGTTACCGATGCCGAACCTTTCTATGACCGGATGCAGGAGCTCCGCATCCCGGCCCGGCTGCGCTGCGTTCTCTGCAAACGTTTCATGCTCCGGGCCGCCGGCAGCTTGTGCGGGCGCGAGGGTGCACAGGCCATCCTTACCGGGGAAAATATCGGGCAGGTCGCATCCCAGACACTTGCAAACCTCGCGGTGATCTCCGATGCCACGACCGTCCCGGTGCTCCGGCCGCTCATCACGTATGATAAAGAGGAAACGGTTGCGCTGGCCCGCAGGATTGGGACATTCATGGAGAAGCCGGGTGACCTTGCCTGCCGGGCGGTGCCCCGCATGCCGGCGACTTCAGCGATGCACGAGGCAGTCCGGGAGAGTGAGGCAGCGCTCGGGATTGGCGAGCTGCTGGATGCCGTGCTTGCCCGGGTGCAGTACGTCACCGCACATAACGGGAAGATCCTGTAAATTTGTTACCATGCCGGATCATTTCTTCATCATATCTCTGATATTTGGCCCCTCGTAGAGATCTCAAAAAAAGACAATGCATGGGAAGCACCTGCCACGATAACCGGCATTTCAGGCTCCAGCATTCAGGTCTATTAGTTAACAAAATACGGATAGTTCACGCATAAAACCTTACAGCAGGTGCGGTAAAACAGGCTTCACTCCGTAACATATCCTGTCTGAAGATCAGTATCCCCGGATCGCGTAAGATTCACCTCGCATGATTGAAAAAAGGCAATCGATTTTTGCACCGGCTGCCTTTCCGCCAACGGTTTCAGCAGAGCCACGGAGAAAATACATAACCAAATAATGTACAATAGAGAAACACATTTTTGATTAACCAAACCGGAGACCCTCAGATGGCATCAATACGAGCCCAGGCAACCATCCTGATAATAATAGCCGCCTGTTTCGTGGCGCCGGCCCTTGCCGGAACAAAATACCTTGACGGCACCCCGAACCTGACGGCGTATATAGCCGGCACGAACGAGTATTTGGCCGGAGGCGACATCCAGATCCCGGTAGTTATCGAGAATAACGGGCTGA
>NZ_JBKQWO010000016.1:0-31889 GCF_052325125.1 Methanoregula sp.
AAGCGCTGAGGGAGGGATTTGAACCCTCGAGTCCCAAGGGGACACAGGTTTAGCAAACCTGCGCCATACCAGGCTTGGCTACCTCAACAGAGGAATCTCGCATCTTCTCAGACACTCGCAACGGATATTCCGCTGCTCCATGAATGGTGCTTTATACTATGGTAGGGGTGGGATAATAAGTGTTTGGGGGGATGAAATCCCCATGGCCTAATCGCGATGATGCACATGAAAGCCGGGTCCGCCACTATGCCAAGACATGGGTTAACCCGGAAACTTGTCATTCTTGGTAATAGACTTGTACGTGTATCATTATAGAGCAGGGAGTCGCAAGGATCACGGCAATCCTATGAAATCCACCCCCTTCCTTTTTTCCCACCTCCGGTTCAAGAGGCAGGCACTACGATTGCGTGATTTCTATCCGGGGCCTGGAGGTCAGTGGGGGAAATTTCATTTCGAAAAAAATACGGGGTCCCCAGCAGGTTCCATCGTAATTTTTAATTATTGCCATGAGCCGCTTCTGCACGAAAAAGTGGTTTTACCCCCACAGACCCCCCTATGATTTTTGCCCGGTTCCGGATGCATGATCGGAAATTTTTCCCAAGATAAAATACATTCACGGGCTGGGGCAGTACCCCTAGGATGGTTGAAGGGGTCTGTGGGGGAAAACATGCGATGCCCCCCTCCCCGCGCCCACCATATTCCCGGCCCACGCACAATCCTTATTACCTCATCCCTATTGTATTAGATGATCATCCATGGAACATCCCGCACTGCTGATCATAGATATGCAGAACGATTTTGTCCGTGAGGGGGCGCTGCTCCGGGTCGTCCAGGCAGAGAACGTCATCCCGAAGATCCAGGACGTGCTCGGGGCCTTCCGGGCAAAGAACCTCCCGGTCTTCCATATCCTGCGGATCCACCGCAACAATGGCTCAGATGTTGAGATAACCCGAAAAGACCTCTTTTCCCGCCACCCGTTTGCCGTTGCGGGGTCACCAGGGGCCCGGGAGATCGACGAACTCAAACCTCTGCCGGGGGAGTACGTAATTGAGAAGATCCGGATGAGTGCGTTTATCGGCACCGAACTCGATCTCATGCTCCGCACGCTCGGTATCACCGGGCTCGTCGTAACCGGTGTCCAGACCCCGAACTGCATCCGCACCACGGTCTTTGACGCCATCGCGTACAACTACCCGGTGATTCTCGTGGACGATGCAACCGGCGCACAGTCGGAGGAGATCCACCAGGCAAACGTCCGGGATATGGCAAACATCGGCGTCCGGATTATGGACGCACGCACGCTCATCGATACGCCGGGGTAATGCACCTCCATCGTACGCTACACTCAACGGGAAACCGCGCATGCTCTCCGGATCCGAACTCGCACTCGCAGGGATTGCCGCTGCTGCTGCAGGGCTGGTAAACGCCCTTGCCGGCGGGGGCACCCTGATCTCGTTTCCGGCTCTCGTGGCCCTTGGCGTTCCCGAGGTTGTGGCGAACGTCACCAATACCGTGGCGCTCTGCCCGGGATACCTCGGCGGTGCACTCGCCCAGAAAAACGATCTTGCCGGACAGAAAAAACGCCTGATACTGCTTGTACCGGCCGGTATCATGGGCGGTCTTGCCGGGGGCATTCTTCTCCTGTATGTCAGCGAACAGGTCTTCCACATGCTCGTACCCGTCCTGATCCTGCTCGCTGCTGTCCTCCTCGCCGTCCAGGACCGGGTCCGGGACTGGATACGCCTGCACTCGGGACACGACGGTACCGATGGCAGGGGGTGCAGGAGCGCGGCCCTCCCGGTCGGCCTGTCCGCAGTCTACGGGGGATATTTCGGGCCGGGGCTGTCGGTGATCATCCTCGCCGTGCTCGGGCTCTTCCTTGATGACACCTTAACGCGGCTCAATGCACTCAAACAGTGCATATCACTGGGAACCAATGTCGCAGCAGCGGTCTTTTTCCTCTTCTCAGGTCTTGTCCTGTGGCCCTTCGCGCTGGTGATGGCAGCAGGCGCATTGTTTGGGGGAGCGATAGGCGGGCGTATCGCCAGCCGGATCGACCCGGGCCGGCTCCGGTGGACCATCGTCACCATCGGGATTGCGGTCGGGCTGTACTTCCTTGTCCGGTTGTTCATCTGACAGGCATCTGTCTGCTTCCCTGCTCCAGGATGTCAGGGATAAAACTGCGGATGCGAAGGGTTTGCCCTGCGCCACGAGAAAGATAGAAAAGGGATTTTTGTGCCGGCCTGCCCTTCAAAGGGCCCGGACCAGTGACCGGCGGGTTACCAGTCCTGCCAGTTTTCCCTTGTCGGTAATCGGCACGGTGCTGATGTTCTTTGCCACCATCAGGTCGACCACCTCAGGGTAGTCCGTGCCGATCTCCAGCGAGATCAGCGGGGCGCTCATGATATCCCTGACAAGCAGGTTGCGGATCCGGTGATCCTGGTGCTGGTCTTTTACGGTTTCCCGGAACTTCCGCATCGCAACTGCCACATCGGTCTCGGTCACAATGCCGGTGATCTTGTCGTTTGAGGTTACGACAAGACGGGAGATCTTATCGTCAAGCATCCGGCGCCGGAGGTGAACGACACGCTCATCTGCATCGATCGTAACTGCCCGCTCGATTGCTCCTTTGATGCTGCCTTGGTGCGGGAACTTCTTTAAGAGGTCGATGGCCGTAACCTGCCCGATAAGGTTATGGTCGCTGTCATACACAACCACCAGCTTGTACCGCTGGAGCAACGGGATGAGCACGTTCGTGCCCTCGTCGGGATAGACGCTGGTGAAATCCTCCTCGACCACGCTTGCCACGTGGATGGCGGCCGGCGCAAGGGCGGTGTTCTGCCTGCTGCCCAGTTTCTCTGCGATGGCTTCCCGGGATACGGTGCCGACAACAGAGGTATTGTTGAGCGCGATTAAGGGGTCGATTCCCTCGTCAAGCATCTTGTCAAGCGCCTCGGTGATCTTTGCCGATTTGGATATGGTCGTTGGCTTTGCCATGATATCTTTAATAAACAATTCTTTCGTCATTTCGCCACTTCCTTTATGATATCATCACGTCTTACAATCCCTGCAAGGGTGTTGTCTTCGACGACAACAAGGTTGTTGACCTGTTCGCTTTGCATCAGTCCTGCCGCATACGGGAGCGGGCTTGCCGGGGCGACCGTTATCACCGGGCTGGTCATCACGTCGCCTGCAGTCACCGGGACATTCGCTGGAGAACCCGATCCGCCATCGAAGCCGGCATTCTCATGTCTTCTGACAGGTTCTTCGTTATATATCCCTCCGGATCGTCTCCGGTTCTCATCATGGAACGCCAGACTGGTCTCCGTGATGATACCGGCCACGGTTCCATCATTATTGGTCACCACCAGTTTCTTGTCCCGCTCCTTCATGAGCGTGATCACGTGGGCAAGAGAATGCCAGCGGTTGACCGTCACTGCATCCTCCATCACGTCCCGTACCGTGCCGGTAATGCCGGTTGCAAGGGCGGACTTCATCAGATCGGTCTTGGTGACAATGCCGGTGACCGCGCCATGATCCACCACCGGTAAACCCCCGATGTTTTTTGTAAGGAAGATCCCGGCAATGGTCCGGAGCAGGGTTTCGGGAGCGACGACCACGGGGACGGGCGTCGCATACTCGGACACCGGGATCTGGTCGGGCGGGCGCCTCCGCCACGCCGCTCCCTGCTGCTGCAGGTGGTATCCGATATCTTTTTTTGTAAGTATCCCGGTAAGTTTTCCCGCGTCCATGACAAGAACCCGCGAAATTTTATGCCGCACCATCAGGTTCCGGGCATGGGCCACGGTGTCTCCGGGTGAGACGGCAAAGACCGGAGCACTCATCACGTCACGTGCGGCAACAGAGCTCGCTGTCATGGCATCTACTCCTCGGAAAACGCCCGCACGAGGTCGAATTCGGTTACAAGACCGACGAGACGCGAGTTTTCGATGACCGGAAGCGCCCCGATGTTCTTGCTCAGCATCTCCCGTGCGGCCACGTTGACCGCCGTTCCGGGAGTGGTGGTGAACAGGTTGCCGGCCATGAGCGCCCGCACCGGGAGGTTCATGACCTCCGCGATGTTCCCGGTGGTGAGGCGACTAAAGACCTCCCTGCTCCCGAGATACCGCATGATGTCGGTAGCGGTGATGATCCCAAAGAGCACATCGTCACTCACGACGGGCAGCCGGCGGAACCGGAATTTTGTCATGTCCTTTGTCACGGTTCCGATCGGGTTGTCCGGGGCAGTCACCCTCAGGGAGGAACTCATTACGTCCTCGACAAAGAGCGGGCTGTGCTCTGCAGCAAGCATCCTGAGCACGTCCCGCTCGGTCAGGATACCGGCCAGTACACCGTCATTGTCGATAATCGGGAGCCCCCCGATCTTTTTTTTCACGATAATTTCCAGTGCGTCGACAATATGGGCATCATGCGGGAGCGTCTCGGGTTGTGCGGTCATGATGGTCCGTACGCTCTCGTTTACCGCAGCGGGAAGGTTGCCGTTGTGCCGGACCCTGACCAGCTGGTACTTGTCGCCGCCTCCCATGAGGTTGATCACGTCGCCCGATGTGACAATCCCCCGGAGCTTCTTTGTACCGGCATCGGTGACCGGAAGCCGGCGGAAACCACATTCCGTCATAGTCGCCACCGCGCTGATGACGCTCTGCGTCGGCGGCACAGATATGACGTCGCGTGTCGCGATCGCCATCACCTCGCCCTCCTGCTGTACGATATGGGATTTGAATTCGACCGGGCCCCGGTCAAATTTCCCCTGCATTTTTAAGAGCCGGTCACCCTGTTTGGTGGCCTGCCCGTTCCGGTGCATGAATAACCTCCTGATGTTACCCGCCAGCCCGGTGCTGCACCCGTCATCTCCATGAAGTGTCCGGGTGCTGCATCCTTTCCGGCCCTTTTTGTATTCAGTTCTCTTCCTGCCCGTTTGGTTCTGGTATTGGTTGTCCAAATGGTTTCCTGTATATCATGCCGTTTTGTGGTTTTTTACCATCTTATCCACCATGTACCGATCCCAATTTCTTCACGTTCTCCCCTGCCGGAATACAGGCCGTCTTATGAAAGCCCGTTAAGGACGTCGTGGCGGTCGATAATCCCGACAAGGGCTTCACCATCAACGACCGGAAGCCGGCTCACATCATTATCGACCATACGCCGGGCCGCATCGGAAAGCGGAGCCCCGCACGAAACCGTGACGACCTCCTGGGTCATCAGGTCCCCGACGGTTTTTGTACTGTTCTGGGCAACCGCTGAACGCACACCACCCGACCGGATCAGGTCCCGGCGCGAGATAAGGCCGACAAGCCGCTTCTTTTTTATGACAGGGAACGCCGTAAACCCGGTATCTACGATCTTCGCGTAGACCTGCTGGAGCGAGTCGGCCGGGTCTGCTGCCCTGATCTGCTTTGACATGTGGGTACTTACCCGGCCCGAAAGTTCGTTCCGCGAGATGATAACCGGGAAGAGGTCGGAGAGGAGCAGGCCCCCAAGGATATGGCGGTTGCCATCGATGATAGCGGCGCTGTCGGTGCAAAATTCCCGCATGACCTTTGCTACACTCTCGATTGATGCCTCCGGGACAGCAGAAGCTGCATCCTTCACGAATCCCTCGACAGTTACGTTCGATTTCGTCGCGGTCACCCGCAGGGCATCCGTAATATCGACATACCCCAGCAGGTCCTTTCTCGCGCCGGTGACGTAGACTTCACGGAACCGGTCGTCTCTTAAGATCTGCCGTGCTTTGGTTATCCCGTCATGAAAGGTAAGCACAGGAATCTCAATCATGAAATCCTGCGCTGTTTTCATGTAAGGGTGTCCTCCTCCCGGCAGCGGGGGCAGAGAAGGACGTTGTCCACGCGCTTAAGATCATCAGACATCTGACTGCACCGGTTGCACATGCCCACCTCGATATGCTCCTCACGGTTGATCTCGATGAGATCGGTCAGGAGCTCATTTTGTTCGTTTGAGATGGTCAGGAGATCCCTGACGGTCACGATACCGGTGACCTTGCCGCTCTTATCGACCACGGGAAGTCTCCTGACCTTATGCTTGACCATCATCTGGGCTGCATCTGCTACCGTCTTGTCCGCACTCACCGTAATGAGTGGCGTACTCATGATTGTACTCACCTGAACTGTACTTGGCCTGAGATCCTTTGCCACCACCTTGCAGTTGATGTCCTCCTCGGTGACAATGCCAATGGGCTTGTTCCTCTGGAGGATAATAACACTCCCGACCTCTTCACGGCACATCGCCTTTGCTGCCTTGGCAACAGTGGCTTCCATGCTGATCATGAGGGGGTTGCGTTTCATCACTTCGCTCAACGGGACGCGGGTTTCAAACCGGATCGTGTTGGTTGTCTTTTTCATGAGTCACCTCCTAAAAAGTGCCTGGCTGATGATTACAATTAGCATCCTTTCCGCCCCTTGTATAAATACAATTTGGCAGTGGCACGGACCCATGCGGCCGGGTAATAGAAAAAATCATCCGGACTGATATCACGGGAGCCCCAAGACGGACATTACAAGAAACATAATAAAGAACCCTCTCCAAACACTACTAACGGTTAATGGTGAATCGATTGTACCAGCACACCATACAGACAAAAAGAGGGGCCCTATGACGACATTTTCAAGGACATTGGGGAGTGCAAAGAAGAGATTTTCCGTATTTCTCAAGCGGTTTTTCAAAAAGAAGCGGACCCGTATCGGGATCTACGGCCCGCCAAATGCCGGCAAGACGACGCTTGCCAACCGTATCGCCCGGGACTGGACCGGCGACGCAGTCGGGCCGGTGAGCGAGATCCCGCACGAGACGCGGAGGGCCAGGAAGCGTGAGGATATCGTGATCTCGGGGGCAAACGGGCACACCGTGACAATAGACATCGTGGATACCCCGGGGGTTACGACGAAAATCGATTACCACGAATTCCTTGAATTCGGGATGGAGAAAGATGAGGCAATCATCCGGGCCCGGGAAGCGACTGAAGGTGTGGCTGAGGCGATGCACTGGCTGCGCGAGGATATCGACGGGGTCATCTATATGCTGGACTCGACGCTTGACCCCTTCATGCAGGTCAATATCATGATGGTGGGGATCATCGAGAGCCGGAAGCTGCCGGTGATCATTGTCGCGAACAAGATCGATCTGCCCGAGGCAGCCCCGTCCCGGATCCGCAGTGCATTTCCCCAGCACCCGGTCGTTGCGATCTCGGGTCTTGAAGGCCGCAACACGGAAGAGCTGTACGAGAAGATGATCAAAAGCTTCGCCTGAATGCCGGAGGGATCATGCCACACAAGTGCACCAAATGCGGCAGGGAATACAAGGACGGGTCCACCGAAATCCTCAAGGGATGCGCAAGCTGCGGCGGTAAGAAATTCCTTTACGTAAAGGAGTCCGAGATCAACAAGGACGTATTTGAAGAAAAGTCAATCGACGAGATTGCTGACGAGTCAAAAGAGGAAGTCCTCGAGGTTGTCGAACCCAAGGTGAGGGGCAAGGCCAAAAAGGAAGTGGAGATGTTCGACCGGGTCGAGACGATCCGGATCGTGGGCCCCGGTTCTTACGAGCTTAATATCGACAAGATGGCAAAAAGTGACGAGAGGATCGTCGGTGTTGGCGGGGAAGAGGGCAGTTACATCATCGATCTCATGTCCATGGCAAAGGATGCGCCAAAGAAGAAGCGGGCAAAAAAGCGGTAAGGAGCCCGGTTACGCCCGGTGATTATCTCTTTTGCTCTGAAAAAATTCTCATAAACTCTCTTTAACGCTGGTTTATCTCGATTTTTGCGGGTGCTGCCGTTTATACCGGTATACTCGTTGCATTCTCTTGAAACCGATAACCCCGGAATAGGTAATACTTTACTATTGTATTGCGCCGGGGGAAAAGGGAGGGGGGAAGCACAATCCCCGCCTTTTACCGATAATAAAAAATTCCCTGTAGGAATGTCGGCCGCCATCGTCGCTCATGCAGAAACCCGTCCGCTCACCGCGTCGCCAGTTCGTCCCGGATCCCGTCGTAGGGAGCGGGCAGGCCGAGGTTCCGGAAAAACCGGTCCGTGAATGAAAGGCTGGTGGTTACCGCCCATTCGGCGCAGCCATGGCCAAGGCAACGGTCCGGGAAGAACGGCAGGTTTTTTCCCGCGAGCGGGTTCTCGGCAAACCGGTTTTTGAGGAGCCGTTCAAATTTTTCCGCATGGGTCTCTGTGTGGGCATCGGCTGTCCGGTCTGTCCGGATAACCACCCATTCACGGCGATAATGCATCAGGTAATTGCGGATCCCGATCAGGTCCTTCATGCCAGCGTAGTCCGGGTCGTTCTCATCGAAAAGGGGCTTTTCCCCTATTTCCAGGATCTTCTGGTATTTGTTCGGTAGGGGGGTGCGATCAAAGTAATTCTCGTTCTTCCATTTCTCCCCGACAGCCTGTAACAGCGCCTCGTTTTTTTCATCGGAAAAGAAATACGCATTATCCGCTGCATCAGACCAGAGCTCGTTGATGGTGGACTCGAGAAATGCAACCGATGAGAAGAGCGCGTTCAGGATAAAGGCCTCGTGCCGGAGGCGCTGCTCCGCGGACAGGGTGCAGGTGTGGCCATATTCTGCTTCCAGCTGGTACCCCAGCCGGCAGAGCAAGGCGGCAGACTGGATATATCGCACGGAGAAACAGTCCCGGAACCGGATCACGATCCCTTCGGGCAGTACCCGGTTTTGTTCTTCCATCGTACCATTCCGTTTTCGTTTTTTATGGTAAAAAGATACGGGCGCGGCCGTAAAATCCTGCCTCCCCTGTCGTCCCTGCCGGGCAGAGGAAGGCTGGCACACTGCGATAATCCCCCCCGGGCACAGATATCCTTAATATTCGTGGCCGTCAATAGTAGGACAGCACTTTTGAAAAGGGTGCTGACAGATGTAAGTCCGACGTGCCTTTTTGGCACGGCCTCAAAACTTAGGCTTTGGGATTACAGGGAGTCAGCAAGCATGCTGCACTTTTCTGGACTTACATAACCGTAACTGGAGGTATAACTATGGCACGAATGCACGCCAGAAGAAGAGGCAAGTCAAGCTCTGTGCGGCCTGCGCGGAACGAGGCGCCTGCATGGTCCAACACGGACAAGGCAGCGATCGAGAAACTTATCGTCGATCTCCGTAAGGAAGGCACATCGAGCAGCATGATCGGCCTGATCCTGCGGGACCGCTACGGCGTCCCCGATGTCAAGATGGTCACCGGCAAGCGTATCGGCGACATTTTAAAAGAAAACAAGATCAGCTCCGAGATCCCCGAGGATCTCCGCGATCTCATGATTAAGGCGCTGGGCTTACGCAAGCACCTGGGAGACAACAAAAAGGACCTGCACAACAAGAGGCAGCTCCACCTTGTCGAGGCCAAGATCCGCCGTCTCGTGAAGTACTACACGGGCACGAAAAAGCTGCCCGCAGGCTTTACCTACAAGCCGGAGAACGCGGAAATCCTGCTGTCCAGATAATCCAGCATATCGTCCAGAGATGCCCATGTCGCTTGCAGAAACCGCAAAAACCGTCGCAGACCAGATCCGCCGCCAGCAGTACATCGAAGTGTATGCACACCACGACGCTGACGGCATCGCAGCCGGGGCTATCCTCTGCCATGCGATGCTCAGGTCGGGCATACGGTTCCGGTTGAGAGTCTGTGCGGAGATCCCGTCTGCCGCACTCTCCCGTGACGCAGCCTCGCTCCTGTGCGATCTCGGGTCCGGCATGGAGGACCTGCCACCTGAAACGATGGTGGTGGATCACCACCTCCCGCTGTTTCGCGGGCAGTTCCATGCGAACCCCCGGCTCGACAAGATCGATGGCGACCGGGAATTCTCCGCTGCCGGCATGGCCTATATTGTCGCTCAGGAGATGGGGGACAACCGCGACCTTGCCGGCCTCGTGATACCCGGTATCATCGGCGACGGTCAGGAATTTGCCGGCAGGAACCTTGAGATCTTCAACGAAGGTGTGGCAAATGGGATCATTGTTCCGGACCGGGGCATGACGCTTGCCGGGCGCGATATGGCAGAGAAGTGGCTGCTCGCCACCTGCCCGTATCTCGAAGGGATCAGCGGCGACGATTCCGCTGTCGCTGACCTGCTCACCGGGGCGCAGGGCGCAAACAGCCTGCGGCTCGATACGCTGATGAGCCTTGCGGTGCTCAAATCCGCCCCGCAGACATCTGCGGAAGGCCTAGCGCTGCTCTACGGCGACACCCTGCACCTCCAGCGCGAGGTGATCGAGGACGCCCACGCGCTTACCGCCGTCATCGACGCCTGCGGCAAATCCGGTCACGGCGACCTTGCGGTTGCACTCTGCTTACGCTCGTCTGCGGAGATTGATAAGGCATGGGAGGTTGCCCGAAGGCACCATCTCGATGTGATCGGTGCGCTGAAAACTGCGCATCCCGCACACGAGGGCGATGCGGTCTACGAGTGCCAGGATGCAACGCTTGCAAGCGACATCGCCGACGTGCTCGCCCGGGACCGGGTGCACCAGGCACCGGTGCTCGTGTATGCACGGTCGGGGGAGGCCTGCCGGATCTCGGCGCGATCCCCCCATGGCGTCACGGCCGATCTCGGGCCGCTCGTCCGGAACCTTGCCGCTGCATGCGGCGGGGACGGCGGGGGGCACCACACCCGTGCAGGGGCAACGATCCCCTGCGACCAGCTCGAGGCATTCGTGAAAGAGTGGCAGGAGGCGCTTGCCGCATGATGCAGGTAAGCGGCCTCATCACCACCATCCACACGGACGCTCCTAGCGTGGCGTCGGCACTTGCACCGGACAACCTAAAGGGCATGACCACCACCGCAGACGGCGACCGGGTCACGACCGTGATCTGCGGTACGCAGATCCGGTCGGTCATCGCATCAGTGGACGACTACCTGATGAATCTGGCAATCGCGGACGAGACGACAACGTTCCCGCGAAAAAAAGACAGGAAACCAAAACGAGAGGAATAAGAAAAAATCAGAGAGTTGATACTATGGCAAAGAAAAAACAGGTTGGAAGAAGAGTTGAAGGCTGGAAAGCCAAGAGCTGGTTCAAGGTATACACCCCCGATAACCTGGGGAAGGCGTATATCGGCGACACCATTGCAAGCGATGTTGAAACCGTCAGGGGCAGGATCATGCAGTCGACCCTCGGCGAGATCACCAACGACTACGCCAAGCAGCACATCAAGATGAGCTTCAAGATCGCGGATGTCACCGGCGACGCGGCATACACCGAGTTCGTTGGCCACGAAGTGACCCGCGATTACCTGCGGTCCCTGGTCAAGCGCCGCAGCTCCCGCGTGGACTGCCACGTGCAGGTCGTCACCAAAGACAACAAGAAAGTCAGGCTCACGATCAGCTGCTACACCTTTGCACGGGCAAATATCGCACAGGAGCACGCGCTCAGGAACGCGATCCTCGCAAGCCTTGCAACCCAGGCACAGGCATGGGACCTGACGACGCTCGTGAACGGGATTGTGTCGGGCGAGATCTCCCGCGACCTCTTCAAGGTCGTAAAGACACTCTACCCCACCCGCCGGGTCGAGATCATCAAGTCCAAGGTTGAGCAGGTCGCAGCACCGGTCTCCACCAAGTAATTTTTTTTTGTTTTTGTGATGTTATCCCGGATTTATACAATTCCGGTTCCCTGCCGGTCGTGGACTTTTTTTTAAAATCCGGCCGGCTACGGTAAGCCGTTTTCCGAAAATGCAACCGGGAAACATAATTAATCCGCGCGGCCAAACAATCCATACGAATGACCGCCCATAAGATCCTCTTCCTCGTCATTGATGGGTTGTCCGACCGGCCCTGCCCGGAACTGGGCAACCGCACACCTCTCGAAGCGGCGCACCACCCCACGCTTAACCGGCTCGCGGCGGAAGGCGTGTGCGGGATTATGGACACGATTGCGACCGGGATCAGGCCGGGATCAGACACGGCGCATCTCGCCCTCCTGGGGTACGATCCCCATACCTGTTACACCGGCCGGGGCCCGCTCGAGTGCGAAGGCTCAGGCATCCACATGGGGCCGGGCATGATCGGCTTCCGGTGCAACTACGCAACGGTTTCTCCAGAAGGCCTCGTAACCGACAGGCGGGCCGGGCGGATCCACGACACCACCACCCTCTCTCAGGCGATCCAGGACGGCGTCGATCTTTCGAAGTTCGGCGTGGAGTTCGTGTTCCGGTCCGGGGCCGGGCACCGGGCAGCGCTGGCATTTAAAGGAGAGGGTCTCGGTCACTGTGTTTCCTCAAACGACCCGAAAAAAGATCGCGTGGCGCCCCTCACCATCATCCCGGTCAGGGCGCTCGAAAAGGACAAAAAGACCGCAGAGGTCTGCAACGAATTCGTGCGGCAGTCAGAAAAGATCCTTTCAGACCACCCGCTCAACAGGGCACGTCTCGCGCAGGGTCTTCGCCCGGCAAACATTGTTCTCATGAGAGGGGCCGGCGAGATGGGGCACTTCGAACCGTTCCGTAAAAAGTACGGGCTGTCAGGGAGCGTGATCGCTGCCGCAAGCCTCATCACCGGTATCGGAAGTGCAGTCGGGCTCGCCCGGGTCCCGGTTGAAGGGATCACCGGATCGCAGGACAGCAATATCAAAGGAAAGATCACGGCCGCGATACACGAGCTGGAAACGAGGGACTTTGTCCTCGTGAACATCAAGGGGGCAGACGAGTCGGGCCACGACGGTCTTGCACTGCAGAAGAAGACCTTCATCGAGAAGGTCGATGCCGTGCTCCCGCCGCTCCTGGATCAGAAAGACTGCATTATTGTCATCTGTGCCGACCATTCCACGCCCTGCTGCATCAAGGATCACAGCGCCGATCCGGTGCCGGTGCTGATCCACGGGGAGGGAGTCCGGGTGGACGATGTCACCGAGTTCGGGGAGCGGTCCTGCGCAAAAGGCGGGCTCTGCCGGATCACGGGCGCCGGCCTCCTGCCGACCGCCATCGACCTCATCAACCAGGCGCACAAGTACGGGGCATAAGAGGACCATGGGACATTCGGGGGAGCAATGAGCGGGGATTCAGTAAAAAACTGGCATAAGCATTGCCTTCTCCCCGACGGGACGGAGCTCCAGGAGCACAGTATCAAGACAGACCGGGATATCGTCGTCGGCGAGTTCTGCCAGATCGATTACGGGCTGCGGGGTGCGGACGTCTACGTTGGTGAATCGACCAAGATTCGCGAATATGTCTGGGCAAATGGCGACGCACGGATAGGGAACCTCTGTGAGATCGGAAGCGACGTGATCGCAAAGCAGGACGCGTATATCGGCGAGGGCGTCAGGATCAACGGGAGACTGGTGGTGAACGGGACGCTCGATATCGGCGAGAACGTTGAGATTGCAGAAGGGTTTGAGGCGACCGGTGAAATCGCGGTGCGAAACCCGATACCGGTGCTCGTTTTCATCATCATCTATCTCATGACGATGCTCAGGATCGAAAACGAGAAGGAACTCGACCGGCTCCTCGACAACCTGTTTACCGACGATGAGGAAAAAGTTGCGATCCCGCTCATGATCCCCGCCCGTTCCCGGCTGAACATGAAGGTCTTCTCGGTCCCCTCTTCAATGAGGATCGGGAGGAAGTGCCGGCTGCACGGCAACATCCGGGCAGGTTCAATCGATGTCCTTGAAGACACCGTCATCTTCGGCAGCCTCCGGGCACGGCGCACCATCAGCGTCGCCGGCGGGGTGACCGTCCACGGGAACGTCGAGGGCAACGGGAAGGTGTACGTGAAACGCGGCGCCCATATCCTCGGCGACGTGATCGCAAAGGAGATTTTCCTCCACGAAGACGCTAAGATCGACGGGATCATCGAAGCCCCGCACGGGATGCACATCGGGCGGGGGGAGGAAAAACCGTGAAGGCTGCCGCAATCCTCGAACTGGACAACCTCGCGTTTATCGAACCTTCGTTTGCCGCACTCACTGACCCGCTGTATACGGATCTGCTTGCGACCGACAACGGGGACGAAGCACGGATGCTCGTGGACGAGCACGAAGACCCCATCGCGGTTGCCTTCCACGAAAAGGCCGGCTGGATTGCAGGCTCGTTTCTCTGCCGGCACCCCAGCGTCGCCCTGATCGATGCATTCGAGGGAGTAAACGGCGAGATATACCAGGAGGACCGGGCGGTGTGGGCGGCCGCGGTCCGGGAAGATTTCTCTGTCAGGCTTGCTGCGGAAGTGCCGGCAGCCATGGAAGATCTCAACCCGGCCCGGAAGGGCATCCTCATGGATGTGATCTCAGGGGTCTGGGGAAAGGGATCGAACGAGACCTGCATCGACTGCGGTTGCGGGTCGGGCGTGGGTTCCCTTGTGCTCCGCGAGCTCGGGTACATCCCGCTCTCGTACGACAACGATGCATCACTTTTGACGCTTGGCATCGAAAAGGGGCGGCTGCTCCCGGAAGAGACGATGTGCATTGATGCAACGCAGGTCTCTGCATACACGCCGCCGGTGCCGAAGGGGATCGGGTTCATGATGGGGGAGATCAATACTTTTTACGCCGATATGTGGCACCAGATTGCTGCGGGACTATTTTCCGTTACAAAAGAAACGCTGATCACGGTTGGTACCGAACCCGAGACGCATCTCATCCGGGAATGGGCAGAAGAGGCCGGGCGGACGGTTGAGATACGGGAAAATCCCGGGGACACATTCTACGACCACTGGGTCTGCGTGGCGCGGACGAAATAAAGACTTTTCGAAATGTATACGAATTGTCCGGGCTGCGGTCCAATGCTGGTTCACAAGGCTTCAGGTCGGGTTGAACGTTAACCGTGCGTTCCGGCTCCTTATTGCAGGGTATCCCCTCTATGGGATTACCTGACGTTCCCTAAAAGGGGAGAGTATCCCCGGATCGAGCACGAACTTCCTCCCTGTCGCCTCGGGTACCAGAGGCATTATACGATCCCCGGTAAGAGTGAGAAAGAGCAATGCCACGCTGCGACTTCTGCGGGAAAAACGTCTCGCTCCCGTTCCACTGTCAGTACTGCGGGAAACAGTTCTGCGATGAGCACCGGCTCCCGCCCAACCACGCGTGCGCCGGCCTTGCGACATGGAAAATGACCCCGGCGCCCGGCGTGGGCATCAGGTACGGTGCAGGCGGGGCAAGCGCGTACGGGGGCGGGTACGCGGCGGCACCCCGCGACAAAAAACCCGGGCCGGTCCCGTTCTGGAAACACCCGTATTTCCGGATCGCGGTCGTGCTCGTGGTGCTCTTTTTTCTTATCGTCCTCTTCATCCTTATGGGCGGGTGCCTGCAGCCCGGAGAACGAAACGGGACCGTCACTGCGACACAGACAACCGGGCCGTCTCCCGCACCCATGGTAGTCACGCCCGACGCCACGCCGCCAATAACGCTTCCCCCGACGCGTACCCCCACCAGTCCTCCTTCTCCAACGCCTACCGTTCCTGCAGAGACCGCCGCAACCGTAACCGCCACGCCCCCGTTCCCCATGGTACCGGGCAAACTCTCCGATGACCCGTACCTGGTCTCAACCTCCTCGCTTGCCGCCCGGGTCCACGAGCTCGTAAACGAACAGCGGGCGGTAAACGGTCTCGCCTCCCTTGCAGTCGACCCGGCGCTTGCCGCGCTCGCGCTCAACCACAGCACGGACATGGCAACAAACAACTACTTCTCGCATACCGATCTTACAGGAGAAGACCCGACCGCCCGGGGGAACGCGAGCGGGATCTTCTGCATCAAGGACTATGGTTCGTACTATACCTACGGCGTTGCGGAGAACATCTTCCAGAACAACCTTTACACTTCGGTGACAGACACAAATGGCGTTTACTCTTACGCGTGGAATACACAGGAAGAGATCGCGCAGTCAACCGTCACCGGCTGGATGAACAGCACCGGGCACCGGAAAAATATCCTGACTTCTACCTACGGCAGGGAAGGCATCGGGATTGCCATCGCTTCTGATGACAAGGTGTACATCACCGAGGACTTCTGCTGACCCGGGCACCGGCCCGGCATCCGTATTTATTTTACCCTCGGATGTCCCATGCTCCTGGCAATGAAACGCTCCGGCCATGAAGAGTTCCTCCGTGCCACTCCTGTCATCGATCACGACAACCCGGCTGTGCGAAAACAGGCGCTTGCCCTCGCAGAGGGCTGCACGGGCGACGTGGAGATCGCGCGGGCCTGATTTACCTTTGCCACGATGGGATCCGGCACAGCTGGGACTACAAAGCAAACCCGGTCACGCTCTCCGCCTCGGCGGTGCTGGAACGCAAAACCGGCTACTGTTTTGCAAAAAGCCACCTGCTTGCCGCCCTGCTCCGGGCAAACGCCATCCCGGCCGGCCTCTGCTACCAGCGGCTCAAGAACCACGCGGATGTCGGCCCGGCGTTTTACCTGCATGGCCTCAACGCCGTCTGGCTCGAAGAGTACGGCTGGTACCGGGCGGATGCCCGGGGCGGGCCGATGTGCATGCGGAGTTTACGCCCCCCCATGAGCACCTCGCCTTTATCCCCAAAGAGCCGGGCGAGGCGGACCTGACCGGGATCTTCTCCGACCCGCTGCCGGTCGTGGTGGACCTGCTCTCGAAGTCCACGGATTATCTTGACGTGCGCCGGCACCTGCCGGATCCCGGAGAATAAGACCGCACTGTTTTGCCCGGGCGTTCCTTCCTCCTGCCAAAACCTGAAATGGAGGGCATAACATACATCTCCTTCACCTATGCCAGCCCCCCACATCCGCACCTTTAGAGACGGGAAGACCCTTGAAGGCGAACTTGCCGCCGCGATGCACCGGGTCGGTGCTCTCGGGGTCACGTACCCGGAGCACTACTACGAAACCCTCGTCGCGAAGTACAAAAAAGACAGCGTGCCCTACCCACATATCTTAACTATCCTCGGAGAACCGCGGATCAAAGGCCATTTTTTCTACAGTGAGGTACTCCGGCGCACCGGCCCGTTCCTCGATTACGGCTGCGGGACGGGCGACAATATCCGGCAGCTTCTCCGGGACGGCTTTTCCCGGGCGGAGATCACCGGCTTTGACCTCTCCTGGGAGAGCATCGATCTCGGCTTTGACCTGTACCGCGACCGGGACGCTCTCGCCGACCTCTTCGTGGTCAACGATACGTTCCCGTTCGGGGCGGAGCAGTTCGACATGTGTTATTCCGGGTCGGTCATCCACATCATTGCGGACGATACCGAGCTCGATGAGTACCTGGCAAACGCGTGGATGGTGCTCCGGCCCGGCGGCATCCTCTTCGGCTCAACCCTCGGGATCAAGGATGGCGATGCATGCGGCCCGGACGAGCACGGGCCGCCCCGGGTGGCGCCACGCTCCGACCTTATCCGGCACATCACCGCCGCCGGGTTTGCAGCACCGGTTATCGTCGTGCAGCCCCACGAATCCCATCACCCCGGCGACAAAAAGTGCGTCTTTGAGTTCTGCACCAAAAAACGGGAAAAAATGTGATGTGCGCCAGTCAGCCCGGGAACGGATCCTCCGTAACCCGGGGCCCCGGGGCGAACCTCATAATCCCTGACCGCCCATAGTAATCCAGGGAACAATTCATGAAGATTCTTGCCATCCACGGAAGCCCTCACGCGATCCGGAGCACGACCCGGCAGCTCGCCGGCTTTGTCCTTGAGGGGGCAGCAGATGCCGGTGCAGAGACCGGTATGATCGATCTTGCCGACTACCGGATCATCCCCTGCACTGCCTGTGAAGCATGTTCGCTCAACGGTATCTGTGTCAACGATGACGATGTCCCGGCGCTCGTATCCAGGATCAACGAGGCTGACGCCATTGTCTTTGGCTCACCGGTTTATATTGACAATATCACCGGCCAGATGAAAGTGTTCTTCGACCGGCTTGCGGATGCGATCCATTACCAGCAGTTTGCCGGGAAGTACGGCTGTGCGGTGGCGACCACGGCCGAGTCCGGTGGCGATGAGGTGGTCGCGTACCTCAACCATGTGCTCAACTACCTCGGGGCTATCTCGGTCGGGGGCATGAGCGTTGCTACCGGCGGGCAACCGGAAGCGGTCGATGCCGCAGAACCTGCCGCACGAGCTCTCGGGAAGAAACTCGCAGACGCGGTCCGGGACGGATATACCGATCCGACGCAGGAGGCGATCCTGACAGAGAACCGGGCATACTTCAGTACCATAGTCGAAGAGAACCGGGACCTCCGCACTCATGAGTACGACCGGTGGGTGCGGATGGGATGGATCCGGTGAGTGCACTCACCTGAAGCAGGACCAAAAAAAGAAAGGCTATTCTTTAGAAATTCTCTGCGTAGATCTCGAAATACGCTTGGGGGTGACCACATGCCGGGCATTTTGCAGGGGCAGTCGTCCCCTCATACACGTACCCGCACTCCCGGCAGTACCATTTGACTGGCGCGTCACGTTTGAAGACCGTTCCCTTTTCGAGGTTGGTCAGGAGCCGGTTGTACCTCTGCTCGTGGTACTTCTCGACCACCGCCACCTGCCGGAAGAGGTTTGCGATCGGGGCAAACCCCTCGTCTTTTGCCGTCCCGGCAAACGTCGGGTAGAGCGTACCCCACTCCATCAGCTCGCCGTCGGCGGCTGCCTTGAGGTTCTCTTTCGTGGTCCCGATCACGCCGGCGGGGTACGCGGCCATGATCTCCACCATCCCGCCCTTGAGATACGAAAAGAACTGTTTTGCATGCTCTTTCTCCTCCTCCGCGGTCTGTAAGAAAATGGCAGAGATCTGCTCGTACCCTTCCTGCTTTGCAACCTTGCCAAAATAGCTGTACCGGTTCCGGGCCTGCGACTCCCCGGCGAATGCCGCGAGGACATTCTTCTCTGTCTTACTGCCGACAAATTCCATAGTTGTCTCCACTCGTAATGATCTGGGACGACATTTCGGGAACGGTCCTTCCCGGTGCATCCCCCATGGGTGGCTACGGGCTATCCTATCCCTTCACGCCCTTCTCAACAGACGATGGAGTTCTGTTGTAATCAATTTTATTGTTCTTTTCAAACCGCGAAAAATCATTTTCCATTTGAGAATTGGAAGGAATATTTATGTGCATGGTTTTAGAACCCGGATTACGAACTGATGGTGAAGGATTAATCACCCTTTAAGTTTTTCTTTTGCCAATTCTATTGATACACCTATAGGAATACGTCGAAAAAGTATTTTCCCAACGTAAATAATTTACAGCAAATATGGAAGAAATTTATTACGTTTACTATGGTTTTATTGCATTCATTGTTTCGTTAATGCTCGGAATAATTGGAATGACATCCGCTTCTTGGTTCTTCTTGATTCTTGCACCCCCACTTTTTATTATAGGCAGCCTATTCGCGGTCACATCCTTAATTGCTTGGTATATACATCGAAACGATCCGGAATCAAAGGTGGGTCGTGATCCCAATTGGGTCGCCATTCTCTTGGGGGCGTTTATTATTTTCGGATTTTACCTCATGCCGGTAATGCCTGTCAATCTTCTTGGATTGATGACGAAATCGATAACTATTTCAGATTACATGAATTCTTGTATCAATTTAACGCCTGCCTGCAATAGTTCAACTCCAATACTTCTGTTTTGTGTATTTTGGGGATGGGGACTTTCATATATTGCCATTGGTCTTTCGCAAAAGAGAGGAAATTTGTCTATTGATGACAACGGAAAAGACGTAAAGCCAGTCGAGTCGGTTAGTCTAGTTAAGCCTATTAATCAGGTCGTGGGGTACCAAACAATTTTCAGGCCTGAACCCGAACCCGAGAAAATAATTTCGAAAATAGTGATCCTTGACAAACCTAAAATAAAACAACCGCCAAGGAAATATTTTGTTCGAACCAAACAGTTTTTAAAATTGTTTTTTCAAAAGACTTGCGATTTCCTCTTTGAAAAGGAAGATCCCTGATTGCGGTGGTTTTTTAGAAAACACAAACTTACCTCCCAAAAATCCCGCAAAAGGGGGAAAGGGACCGGGCAGCGGATCCGGCTGTGGTGGATTACAAGAGAACACGATAAGAAAAGCGGGCCTGAAGGGATTTGAACCCTTGACCTGCGGATTAAGAGTCCGCCGCTATGCCGAACTAAGCTACAGACCCACGTAGCCTAATAATGTGGCCGGTACGGCCGAATAAATGTTTTGGAATACGGCAAAAGGATACCCGGAGAATCCCTTTATACGTGGGCGTGGCACATCTTCTTCTTACATGCCTGACACCGCCGCGTTTGAGTCGGCAGCCCCGATGAAATACTGCATCTTCGGGTGCGGGACAAACGGGTACAACATCATCCTTGAACTCGCGAAGGAGAACGAACGCGTGATCGTCGTTGACCGTGACGAATCGCGCGTGCGCCACCTCCGCGACCAGAAATACGATGCGTACGTGCGGGACATCACATCCTCCGAAATGCTCGTCGGCCTGCCTGCATTCGAGATTGCCTTTGTGATGACCGGCGATGCGGATGCCAATCTTGCAGCCGTCCTTGCTGTAAAAAAACGGTACCCCTCCGTACAGGTGATCGCCCGGGCGGTCGACCCGGTCACAGGTGGAAAGCTTACAGCAGCCGGTGCGGACCTGGTCCTTTACCCGCAGGAAGTAGTTGCAAAGACCGCGGTCTTCCAGATCAAAAAACAGCATGCAAGCCGGATCTCGCAGAGGCTCTTCTCGCTCCTTGCCGGCTGGGACGGTATCCTCGGTATCATCACCCACAAGAACCCGGACCCGGACGCCATCGCGAGCGCCATGGCCCTTGCCGAGATCGCACGGCACGCAAACTCAAAGACGCTTACCACCCGTATCCTCTACGAGGGAAACATCGGGCACCAGGAGAACCGGACGTTTGTCAATCTCCTCGATATCAAGATGGAGCACCTGACCATGGAAGCGCTGCAGAAATGTACCTACCTTGCCATGGTGGACTGCTCGGGCCCGGGTGCAAACAACGATGTCCCCTCCCAGACGAAGGTCCAGATCATCATTGACCATCACAAGGACGGGAACCACGCGGCGGGCCAGGGCACATTTACCGACATCCGGCCCGGTATCGGGGCGACCGCGAGCATTATGACCCAGTACCTCCAGGAGCTCGATATCCCGGTGGACAAGAGGGTGGCAACCGCGCTCCTCTACGGCATCAGGACCGACACGAAGGAGTTCAAGAGGAATGTCACCCCGCAGGATCTCGGGAACGCCGGCTTCCTCCTCCCGCTCACGGACGCTGATCTCCTCGACAAGATCATGTCGCCGTCCATGTCGCAGGAGACCATCGACGTCATCGGGAAGGCGATCCAGAACCGGAAGATCCAGAGCGGCTACCTCTTCTCCAATGTTGGCTTCGTGATGAACCGTGACGCTCTCCCTCAGGCAGCCGACCTGCTCATCACGCTCGAAGGGGTGAACACGGCACTCGTGTACGGGATCACCGACACCGCGATTGTTATCTCGGCCCGGAACCGGGACATCCGTCTGCATGTCGGGAATGCACTGGCCGAGGCGTTCGGGAATATGGGGGATGCAGGAGGCCACCCGAACATGGCGGCGGCAAACCTTCCGCTCCACTATTTCGGCAATGTCTCCGATAAGGTGGGGCTCCTGAACATCACCATCGACCCGATCCTCCAGAAGTTCAAGAACCTCGTCGGCATTGAAAACGAGGAAAAGAAAAATGAGGAATGAAGCCACACCGGTTCCCTGCCTCCCCGTCAAATGCTGGTGATTCATGGATTTTGCCGAATGGGAGCCGCATTACCTCGAAATCCTCAGATATTTCGGGTTTTCCCGCGAAGATGACGAAAAAGCCGCCGCCCTGCTTGCAACACTCATCGGCCGTGATGACCTCCCCGCACTCTCCCAAATGGTAACGGGGCACGATATCGTGGTCTGCGGGAATGCACCCGGCCTTAACCGGGAACTCGGCCACATCCCGGAGGGCAGTGTGGTCTTCGCCGCAGATGCAGCAGCCGATGTCCTCTTCACGCATGGAATCCGGCCCGATGCAGTTTTCACTGACCTTGACGGGGCGACCGAACTGCTCATCGACATGAACCGGGCCGGGACGATCGTTGTCGTGCACGCCCACGGGGATAATATCCCGTTCCTACGGCACTGGGTGAAAAAATTGACCGGCCCCGTTGTTGCCACCACGCAGAGCACCCCCTTTTTGCACATCCACAACTTCGGCGGGTTTTCCGATGGCGACCGTGCGGTCTTTGCTGCTGACGCGCTCGGCGCAAAAACGATCAGGCTGGTCGGATTTGATCTCGATGACAAGAACGTCGACCCGGTCAAGCGTGGGAAACTTATGTGGGCAAAAAAACTCATTGCCCTGATCGGCCATGACACCTGAAATATCCAGAGCATCCGGGGCGATCATCCTCGACGGGTACGTGGACGAACCCGCGTGTCTCGGGGTTCCACCATACATCTCACCGTATATCCGTACGGTTGCCGGGGCGCTTGGTGCACACGACTTTGCTGTCCGGTACCTCACGATCGACCAGCTCAGGAACAATCCGCAGCGAATGCGGGAGATGAACCGGGCCGGCCTCCTTGTCGTTATCGCCGGTGTCACGGTGCCGGGAAAATACCTTGGCGGCACTCCGGCCACCCTCACCGAGATCCAGCAGGTGGGCCACATGATCCGGGGCCCGAAAAAACTGATCGGCGGTCCCATCGGCTTCGGGTACGCCGGGGAGGGTGGGAAGAAAGCGGTCAGGCAGGTCATTACCGGTTTTGACACGCTGCTTCGCGGCGAGCCGGCCGTAGCGCTTGACCGGTACCTTGCCGGGGATGAATCCGCCGGGATATTTGATTATGCACTGACCGACCCGTGGAGTGTTGCAGGTTCCGGAATTATTGTGCAGCACCCGGACTTCCCGTACGTGATGTGTGAGCTCGAGACCGCCCGGGGCTGCTCCCACGGGGCGATGGGCGGATGCTCGTTCTGTACCGAGCCCTTCTACGGCCGGCCACGGTACCGGACAATCAGCGGTGTTGCGGCAGAGGTTGCAGCGCTGTATTCACATGGCGCCCGCCACTTCCGGGTCGGCCGGCAGCCGGACATCCTCGCCTACGGTTCCGGGGAGGGCGAGTACCCGGCCCCGCGCCCGGATTTGATCGAGGCGCTCTTTTCTGCGATCCGTGCCTCGGCGCCGGCACTCAAAACACTTCACATTGACAACACGAATCCGGCAACTATTGCCCGGCACGAGGAGAAGAGCCGGGAGGCACTGGACGCGATCATCCGTCACCACACGCCCGGCGACGTCGCCGCGTTCGGTATGGAAACCGCAGACCCGGTCGTGATCGCGGCAAACAACCTCAAGGCGCAGCCGGACGAGGTCTTCCGGGCGATAGAAATTGTCAACGAGATCGGCGGGACCCGACGGGGTGGGATCCCGGAGCTGCTGCCGGGCCTAAACTTCGTCTGCGGGCTTGCGGGAGAAACTGCGGTGACATACGACAGGAACGAGGAATTCCTCACCCGGGTGCTTGCGGCCGGGCTCATGGTCCGGCGCGTCAACATCCGGCAGGTGATGCCCTTTGAAGGGACGCCGGTATACACGGATAATACTCTCGGGAAACATGAGCGGCGGTTCCGGGCCTTCAAGGAGTTTGTCCGGCAGAAGATCGATCTCCCGATGCTCCGGTGGGTATTCCCGGTCGGCACTGTTCTCCGCGACGTGCGGATCGAGATCTCGGATGAGCTCTCGTTTGGCCGGCAGCCTGGCTCGTACCCGATCCTCGCAGGTTTCCCGGTGAACCTTCCCGTTCGCACCGTGATAGATGCCGTGGTAGTGGACTGGGGGATGCGATCAGTCACGGCACTTCCGTTGCCGCTCAACGTGAACACCCTGCCTGCATCAGCGCTCCGCTGGATGCCTGGCGTCGGGAAGAAACGGGTTGCTGCTGTGCTCGCAAAGAGGCCATTCAAGGATGTTGCGGCATTTACAAAGATCGCAGGGGGCTCGCCGCTCGACCCTTTTCTCGTCTGCTAAAACCTGTTTTTTAGATCTTTTTTAACTCGGTCACCTTCAGGATATCGGTGCGGGTCACGATCCCGACGATACGATCCTCATGAACGATCGGAATCCTGCCGATATTCCGGGTTGACATGATCCTGAGGGCATCTATCACCGATGCCGTGGGAGGGAGGGATACGATATCCCGGGTCATAATATCCTTGACCTGCATCGCCTCACGGTCAATGGACGAGGTGCGGTTTACGTCCGCAAGAGTCACCATGCCAACAAGCGTGTCGCGTTCGATGACCGGGAAGCCGAGATGCTTGCTTGCGTACATCATCTCGATAACCTTTGAGAGTGGCAGGTTTGAGGGCACCGTTGTCACCGGTGCGCTCATCATGGTACCTACGGTCACATCCTGCAGCAGGAAATTGTACTGGACTGCCGTAGACTCCATGCTCGCCCCGATGTAAATGAAGAGAGCGATCAGGATCAAAAACGGCGAGAAGAAGTATAGCCCGACAATCCCGAAGATCACAGCGAACGCCTTGCCGACATTTGCCGCGATCCGTGTCGCACGGTGCAACGGCATCCGGGCCGCAAGTATCGCCCGGAGCACCCGGCCACCGTCCATGGGGAAAGCAGGGATCAGGTTGAACGCAAAGAGGATGATGTTGAGCACCCCGAGATACCCGAAAATAAAGACAAGTACGCCCTGGAGTGCGGGATCCGGGGTCATCTCCGGGGTTACGTACACGAGGCCGCAGCAGACAAGCCCGAAGATAAGGCTCATGATCGGCCCGGCGAGTGCCATGGGGAGTTCCGTTCTGGGTTCCGGCGCCCCTTCGTCCATCTGGGCGACGCCGCCGAACATCAGGAGCGTGATGCTCTGCATCTTGATGCCCTTGGTCCGGGCGACAAGCGAATGCGCAAGCTCGTGGACCAGCACCCCGAAAAAGAGGCCGAGTGCGACTATTGTCCCGAGGATCCAGGGCATGTATCCCGCGGTGATGGTGCTGGAATCGATCCCGATATTGAAGATCTCCTTGAGCATGTCGGTCGTGGCCCCGATCTGGCTGCCGATAATATACGCAAACAGCGGGATGATGAGCAGGAATGTCCAGTGGAGCAGGATGGGGATACCAAAAATCCGCCCGATTCGAAGAGATCCATCCATAAAGTATGGATTATCTTTTTAACCCATATGGTATATACTTTCATCAGATAACGATGGAAACCCAGATTACGGATTTATTCGGGCTTCAGATTTACACTGACAAAGGCATGTACATCGGTGAAGTCGACGATGTAGTCATCGACGTGGATTCAAAGAAGATCGAATCGCTTGTTGTCGGGAAGGTAAACGAGCAGCTCTTCGAGCTCAAGAATTATAAGGGCCTTAAGATCCCCTACCGGATTATCGGCGCCATCGATGATATCGTGCTCATCCGCCACCTTCCGGGCGCATTTGCCGGTTCCGGCACCATCGAGGAAGAATAAACGGATTTTTTTAACATCTATGATAGTTCCGGCGGTGCGGGGGCCGCCACCGTTTTTTCTCTCCCGTAAAACAGGTGCATCCTTATGGAAAACCGGGAGATCTTTTCAAATCTTGCCACGATTCCCCCGGTCTTTGTCCGGCTCGATGGCCGCGCATTCCACGGGCTGACCAGGAGGTTCGGATTTGCAAAACCGTTTGACGACGGGTTCTGCAAAGCGATGGTGGGGGTCTGCCAGTCACTGGTCGCAGAAAGCGGTCTTACGCCGGTTTTTGCGTACACGTTCTCTGACGAGATCAGCCTGTACCTCAGAGAACTCCCCTTCTCGGGCCGGGTGGAGAAGATCGATTCAGTGGCCGCATCCTACGCGGCAAGCGCCCTCACCCTCGTCCTTGGTGCAAAAGAGCCGCTTGCCTTCGATGCACGGATTGTTCAGGCGACACCCGAATCCGCTATCGAGTACATGACCGGCCGGCAGGACGAGGCGTGGCGCAACCACCTGAACGCCTACTGCCAGCAGGCGCTGATCGCGGAAGGAATGGACGGGACCGACGCGGCACGAAGGCTCAAGGGGATGCAGGCGCAGGAGCTTCACGAGATGATGCACAAGCGGGGTGTCAATCTCGCAAAGACGCCGGCCTGGCAGCGCCGGGGGGTGCTTGTCTGCAAAAAGGAGATCGAAAAAGAAGGCTACAACCCGATCACAAAAGAGCACGTGACAGTGACACGGAGCATGGTTGCAGCGGATCGCGATCTCCCGCTTTTTTCGACGCCGGAAGGGCAGGCGTTTTTGCAGAAGCTGATCTGCGGTGGGGCATAAGTTACTCTGGCGCTCGGGCACCGTTATCCGGGCGGCCAGCTTGGCAGCGCAACCGTACCCGGTTCGATCGGTCGTGCGGGAACTGGTGGCAGTTTACGTGCTCCGTCGGTGGAGTGGGGAAATCCGGGTAATTTTCCGGTTTTCGCCGCGATCTGCCGGAATTTTTTTGGGCCCGTGGACTTTCGCGCAAGGAAAATTCCGGGAGTTTTACTAGGCGGGTTTGGGTTTGTAAATGTGAAAAAACAAGGTATGATGGGAAACATCCCGATCCGATTCTCTTCCCGCCGCCAGATGAGTGAATGCATTTTAGGTCTTGCGCCCCCCCCAAAAAAAGAAATTCAGCCGGTCTTACGCCGCTTTCGAGATGCCGATCGTCATCGCAATGCCCTCGACATCCCAGTCCTTTGCGAGCTGGTGCACCGGCGCCCTGCCTTCGCCATCCCGCCGGAGGGAGAGCTCCTTTGCCCGGACCTCGTCCGCGATCCCGGCCTTCCAGCCGGTGCTGACAAGCCCGCAGATGCGCTCGTCGGCAATGGCCACATCGGCCAAAATGAAATCCTCGACCGCAAGATCGAGCTGCCGGCGCATCTCCTGGATCCGGCGGATCACCTCGCGGGCGTAGCCCTCCGCTTCGAGCTCGGGAGTGAGGGCCACATCTACGTACACCGTTGCGTCCTCCATGGGGGCCGAGAAGATACCGACCGGGAGTTTCTCCGTGAACGTCACGTGCTCTGCACCGATCTCGAACGCTGCACTGCCGCTCGTGAGCGTAAATGTCTGCCCGGCGTCGACTGCCATCTTGATCGCGTTCCCGTCCGCGGCCTCGATGAGCCCCTTGACCTTGAATGAATCCCTGCCAAATCCCTTCCCGAGCGCTTTCATCACCGGCTCCGCGTGCCAGCCGATCCGGTCCCACCGGCCCATCACGACCGTGACCCGGCGGGCGTTCGCCCGGTCTTTACAGACCTCGTTAAGCCGGACGACGGCCCCTTTGACATCCTCCTTTGCGGTCACGATCACGACTTCCTCCACCGGCCAGCGGAGTTTCCGTTTGCCTGCCTGCCGGGCGTTCTGCACCGCATCGTCGAATGAGCGGACGAGCTCCATGGCGTGTTCCAGTTCCGCGTTGGTGAGTGCATCATCGCAGGCCTGCCAGTCGAGCATATGCACGCTCGCGGGATCGTTCCTGCACCGGATGTTGCCGTAGATCTCCTCGGTGATGTGCGGGCAGAAGGGGGCCATAAGCCCGATGAGCCGGCGCATCACGTAGTAGATCGTCTCATAGGCAAACCGTTTCTCCTGCGATTCGCCTTCCAGCCACATCCGGGGCCTGACCAGCTGGACATACCAGCGCGAGAGGTCTTCGAGAATGAAGGTGACGAGCTCCCGGGTCGCCCGGTGGAGCTGGCACTCCTTTGTCGCCGCATCCACGATACCGGCAACGGTATTTATGCGGGAGATGATCCACCGGTCCTCGTCCGGGAGCTGCCGAAGGTGAGCGGCAACAAACGCTCCGTTCCAGACCCCGTCCTGTGACTGCGGCTCGAACCGGTCGAGGATCATATACGGGATCGGGAAACGGTACACGTTCCAGAGGATATTTGTCGCACGGTTCACGGTCGCGACCCCGTCCCAGTTGAACTTCAGGTCGTCCCAGGGGGCTGATGAGGAGAGCACGTAGAGCCGGAGCACATCGACACCGACTTTTGCGATCACTTCTTCGGGAGTCACTACGTTCCCGAGGCTTTTTGACATCTTCTTTCCCTCGGCATCGAGTGCAAAGCCGTGCATGCAGACGCTTTTGTACGGCGCCTTCCCGAACGCGATGGTGCTCGCGCCCAGCTGCGAGTAGAACCAGCCCCGGGTCTGGTCCTGGCCCTCGGTGATAAAATCTGCCGGCCAGAGTTTCCCGAAATCCGCCGTCTCTGCCGGGAAGCCAAGCGTCGCCCACGATGCAACCGCGGAATCGAACCAGACATCGAAGATATCCCCCACCCGGTGCATCTCGCCGCCGCACGTGCACGGGATCGTTACGTCATCTACAAACGGGCGGTGGGGATCGGGTACGGGTTTCCCGCTCGCCTTTTCCAGTTCCGCAATGGTGCCGATGACCCGGTACCTGTCGCATTTTGTGCAGACCCAGACCGGGATCGGGATGCCCCAGTAGCGCTGCCGGGAGATACACCAGTCACGGGCCTCCTTGATCCAGTCGTAGAACCGTGCGCTCCCCGCCCACTCGGGGTACCACGTGACCTTTTCGACCTCGGAAAGCATGAGGTCGCGGATCTCCGAAGCTTTCAGGAACCACTGCGAAGTTGCCCGGAAGATGATCGGTGTCTTGCAGCGCCAGCAATGGCCGTACCGGTGGGTGATCTTTTCAGTGGCAAGAAGGTGGTCGCACAGGGCGTCGAGCACGTCCCCGTTCGCGTCACGGACAACCTTCCCGGCAAATATTCCTGCAGCGGGTAAAAACTTCCCGGCACCGTCGACCGGGCAGACGATGGCAAGGTCTTCTTTTGCCCCGAGCACGTAGTCATCCCAGCCATGGCCCGGTGCGATATGCACCAGGCCGGTATTCTCCATCGCAACAAAGTCTGCGGTCACGACCCGGTGTGCAATCTCGCGCTGGAGCGGGACCTGCTCCGCGAGCGGGGATTCGTACTCCCAGCCAGCCAGTTCCGAACCTTTCTTTGTTTCCAGTGTCTCGAACTTCTGGTACCGCCCTTTTTTCAGCACCGGCTTGATGAGCGGTTCCGCCATCCAGAGGTATTCCTCGCGGCCATCTTTTTCTGCACGGACTCTTGCGTAGATAAAATCCTTTGCCACCGCGACCGCGACATTGGCCGGGAGCGTCCATGGCGTCGTCGTCCATATGACCAGGTACTCGTTTGTCTTTCCCCGGATCGGGAACTTCACAAAGATCGAGGGGTCGGTCTCGTCCCAGTATTCAACTTCGGCATCCGCGATCGCCGTTTCGCACCGGGGGCACCAGTTCACGACCCGGTACCCGCGTTCCAGCATCCCTTTCTCATCGGCCCGTGCAAGGGTCCACCACGCTGCCTCCACGTATCCCGGTGTGATTGTCTGGTATGCGTTTTTGAAGTCCAGCCAGACCCCCAGGCTCTCGAACTGGGCGTCCATCAGTTTCTTGTTTTTTATGGCAAATTCCCGGCACTGCTCGATAAAACGCCCGATCCCGAACGTCTCGATATCTTTTTTTGAGGAGAACCCGAGTGCCTGTTCGACCTTGACTTCGATGGGAAGGCCATGCATATCGTAGCCCGCACGGTCGATGACGTTTTTCCCGTTCATCCGCTGGTACCGGAGAAGCGAGTCTTTTATGATCTTGTTCCACGCGGTGCCTAAATGGATCTGCCCCGTGGTATACGGCGGGCCGTCAACAAAAAAAAACGGTTTGCCGGCGTGCCGGAGCTCCTTTACTGCCCGGTAGGTCCCGTGGGTGCGCCAGTACTCCTGCACCTCGCGCTCGATATCCTTTGCAGAAAAGTTCGCGGTGACTTCCTTCACAAAATCCCTCTGTTACGATGGCGGGATGCCCAAACGTATCGATGAATGTTGGCTCTTTATGACAAAGTAGTTTTCTTGTACCGACCGGTTTTAAACAAGGGTTTGCTCCCGTCCATATCGGGCATCGCATAGTCCTGGACGATCGCATCAAAATACTGCCGGTTGAGCAGATCCGGCGCTTCGGCAAGAATACGCCATCCCCGGCGGCACCTCCACGATCTCAAACGGGCTCGTGCACCCGGGCGACAGATAAAAAAAGCTCTGTTTATCCGTTCATTTGAAGCAGCCCAGCTGGCAGGCCCGGATCTTGATCCCGTGCGTGTTGCAGTACTCGCTGATCGCCGCTTTCGGAATCCCGTGTTTTTCTGCGATCGCGAATGCCTGCGGGCAGGTGATCACCTTTGCTATCTTCTCCTCCGCAAACACAGTTTCAATCTTTTTTTCGTCCATGGTACCAGTGTGGTGTACCCTCATGTATGATAGGGTTTATGAACCCGGCACCAGGAACCATGCGCCACGCGAGGCTTTTCGTGGAGAACCGCGTATAAAATGACCATGAAGGTAGCGCTCGTCAATTCCCGCAAGGACGTGGCGGGATGCAATATCAGGCACCATATCGAACTGTGCCTCTCGGGGAATACCCGCCCCTCCGGGAGACCGGAGAGAAACTATGAGTTTTTTTATGTTGACGGGAGGCTCATCCATGCAGAGGGCGTTGACGCCGGCATCGATGCGGACCTGCTCATCTTCCTCTCGCGGCACACGAGCGTCAATCCGGTACCGGTACTTACAGTTCATGCCACCGGGAACTTCCGGGACGCGGAGCTGGGAGGGCGTCCCCGGACGCTTGCCCCGGCAGCGCCGGCGATGATGCAGGCAACCCTGCGGGCGCTGGCCCGGCACTGCCCCGGGAACTACCGGGTTTCCTATGAGATTACCCACCACGGCCCGACAGGGTTGACCCATCCCTCGTTTTTTGTCGAGATCGGAAGCACGGAAAAGGAATGGGCCGACCCGGCTGCAGGCCGGGCGGTGGCAGAGGCGGTGCTGGAGGCTGAGCCCCTCACAAACGCCGTCCCGCTTATCGGTTTTGGCGGCACCCATTATGCTGTGCGGGAGACAGGTATCTCCCTTGCCACCCGGGGGGCGTTCGGGCACATTGCCCATACACGGGAGATCGCATCACTGGACGAGGATATGTGTCGTTCGATGATCGAAAGGAGCGGGGCGGTTGCTGCGTATATCGACCGTAAAGCGCTCGATCATGCCTGCCTCGGGCAGCTTACCGGGCTGCTCGATCACCTGGGGGTCCCCCGGCTTTTTGAGAGCGAAATTGCCGCACTCGGGAAACTGTCATGGGAAACCTACCGTGCGGTGCGGGATCTGGCCATGACTGTTTCTCCCGGGGCACGATGCTTTGTCCACGCACTTGAAGGCACCGGCCCGCTTACGGTTATCTCCCTTGACCCGGTGCTTCTTGCCGAGGCGGCAAAAACCGGGGAACCTGACCTGATCAGGGGCTTTGAGCATCTTTCGCTTGCCCATCTCGCCACGCAGGACAACCGGCTGCTCCAGCAGTTTGTGGTTTTTCGTAAAGATTCTTCGGAAATAATAAATGCTTTAAATACGTTGTGCGTAAAAATCATACGTAGCAAGGAAATCACAGCGACGGAACGTGATTGCCTGATCATCAGAAAGGTCCGGTTCGACCCCCAAAAAGCGCGCGAACTGGGAGTACCGGCCGGGCCTGCCTACCGAAAGCTTGCTCTTGGGCAGGCAGTCGATCATGAGGGTCGGGTAATCCTGCCAGAAATGGTATCGGTCCGCACTGAAACAAAGATCCACATCCCGGGACTGGAGAAGAACTCATGAGGTCGATTGTTGAAGAGGCACTCACAAAGGCAAGGGACGAGACTGCGTCCCCATCGCAGAACAACGAGGATCTTGATCAGATCTTAAGCGAACTCAAGACCGAGATCACCGTGATCGGCTGCGGTGGCAGCGGCTCCAACACCATCACCCGCATGATGGAGGAGGGGATCCACGGCGCCAAACTTATCGCCGTCAATACAGATGCCCAGCACCTGATCC
>NZ_JBKQWO010000017.1:0-122396 GCF_052325125.1 Methanoregula sp.
CCGAAGTCCTGCTCGGTACGGATGGTGTACTGCTGTGCCTTGGTCCAGTTGGTCGTCGAGAACTGAACGGTTCTCGTGCCGGTCTGGTCGAGGGACACGTTGGCATACTCGAAGGTACCGTTGCCGACTGCGGCAGAGTTGGGACCGGCGGAGGACATATCGCTACCGTGAGCGACGTTGCTCCAGATGGATATACCGCTCTGGAAGATGTAGCCACCGTTGTCTGCGAACGGGTTGTACGGAACGAGCGCGGCGGGTGCACTGTTCGTAGTAATTGGGTCAAACTGGACTCCTGCCTGATTCGGGGTGATGTACGGCGGCTGGTTGTTGTAGCTGCCATCCATGGAGCTGGTGCCCTTAATCCACAGGTGGTAGACTTGGTAGGGCTTGCCCGTGATCGTGACCGAGAACGGTTTGCTGCGGACAACTGAGTTCACGTTCGCTGCGAGCGCCACGGTGTTGGATGAGATGGTGACCGTTGCGGGCTGGCTGTCCGTCTTGCCGGTGTAGGTTGCGCCACCGTTCAGGTAGTTATCGTACATTCCGTTAAGGTCGGACTGGACATCAATCGTGTACACACCGGCCGGGTAGGCGCTCTGGCCGCTTGGGAGGAGTGCACCGGTCGACCAGTTGGCCGCAAGTGCGGTATTGGAAGTACCGGGGGTCTGCCCGTCAGTAGTACCCCAGAACCAGACAGCGGAGGTTACATTCTGCTGTACAAGGGACGCGATCGGCACCGTAGCGTTGCCGGTATACAGTGATTGGAACGTGCTCCCGGTGGGACCGACCAGATTGATATCCATGTTACCGGTGCTGACCGGGGCATCTGCTGATATATCATTCGTACGAAGGACTGGACTGTTGATTGCCGACTGGAGGTTCGTGTTGATACGGAGCGCCAGATAATCTCCCTGAATCGCTTTTCCATTGGTGACCGTTGTTCCGGTAGAAAGATCCCAGACATCGACAACGATGCTCGGGTCTGCAACGATGAAGAACGGGCCAAAGGAAGTGTCGCCGAAACCGGCTCCGTATTGACCTGTTTGGTTAACAACGTACCAGTTTGCATTGCCGCTGGCGACCGATGTGCCAAATGCAGCAGATGAAATGTACACAGAGTTATCAATACCCGTACCATTCAGGGTAAAGATCGCGGAAGGGGATGTGGTTGCAACATTCGCTGCAGATGCCCACCATCCAATCTGCTTCGGGGGATAAGATGCGCCCCTCGAAGTTATATATGCCTGATCAGCGGGCGTTACGTTCAGTTGCTGTTCGCCAATATACACTGTTGCGCCCGCGTTGATCGTGTTGTTTACGTCAGCATAGGTTGCCGATACCGGCAGTACTGCAACGAGAACCAACGCGACAAGTGCAATCAGTGCAATCGTTAATCGCTTAGTCATTCGTTTTCCTCCAAATGTTACATCATACATTTCAAGCCGGAGAGCCGTTTTGGCATTTGCCGAATAACGATTCTGCGAGCCCCATACCCGTTTAACCGGAATACAGTAGGATGTTTGCAAAAGAGTTAATATATTTTTTGTGATTTGTGATTAAATAATCTTTACAAGTTCATACAAAATTAGAATTTTTTTATACCAATATATCTGGATGGTGGAGACGTAAGCAAGGAACCGGTGTAAAAGAGAGAGTGGGAACGGTACTAAAACTACTCAACTACCGAAAACCCATGCACATGATCATGCTCCTGCGTGTGGGCATGAAGGTGCTCATGGAGAACTTTGCCGTGACGGTGCATGTGCCGGTGGATAAGGTTGGCAGACATCAGCAAGTCTTGGTTGCTCATGACGCTAGCGCAGTCAGAATCCACTTTTATCGTATGGTCTTCCCCGACCACAATGGCACGGGTGCTGATCTGTTCGACAATGTCGAGGTCATGCGTGGCCGTAATAATGGTCTTACCACACCTGGCGAGATCCTGGATAAGCTCAATCAGCCAGATCTGGCTTCTTGGGTCGAGACCACCTGTGGGTTCGTCAAGAAGCAGGACATCGGGATTCGTCGAAAGTATCGATGCAATACAGACCTTCTTTTTTTCGCCGCCGCTCAACATGTGGGGCGCCCGGGTCCGGAGGTTTTCGATCCCCAGCATCGCGATAACCTCTTCCGTGCGCTTCTGAACTTCATCAGGAGGCAGGTCAAGCTGGAGCGGACCAAAGGCAATTTCGTCAAAGACCGTTGAAGAGAAGAGCTGGATGTCCGGGTTCTGGAACAGGAAACCCACTTTTTTCCTGAAGAACCGGGCATATTCGTTGTCTTCGAGAGTATCGAATACTTCTTCTTTTATCGGGATTCCAAACGCATAAAACTCTCCCGATGTAGGGTAACTCAGTGCATTCAGGATTGAAAGGAGTGTAGATTTGCCGCTTCCGTTGGCTCCAAGAATAGCGGTCTGCTCCCCGGCTTTGAATGACAGCGTCACATTCTTGAGTGCTTCAAATCGTTGTATGTATGTATAGGATACATCGTACAGATCGAATATTGTCTCCATTGTGTGCCTCGTCTATACTTGTTATATCCGTACCAGGTTCTGGGATACAAGTATCAGGAATATGCTAAGTGCAAACACACTCACGCAGGCCACGTAATCCCGCCGATGTATGGAATAGCGGTGCATAATTTTGATATCCCCGTTGAATCCCCGCGATATCATGGCCTGATGCACCTTCTCGCTCATGCTGAGTGCTTTTATAAGGGTATAGCCGATACGATTTCCCACCCATTTCTGTTCCTCGATCATAGGTAAAGGTTTGATGGACCTGCTTTTTTTTGCCGTGTAAAAACCCCTGACCGTATCGGCAAAGAGGAAAATATACCGGTAGCACATGTCCATCGTAAGGACATAGACCTTGGGTACTTTGAGCGAGCGAAGGGATTTGAAGATCAGGTCCCGGGGCGTCGTGAGAAACAGGAGAACTGCCGCTGAGACGCAGGTAGCCACGCGCAATACGAAGGTCAGCGCAACCATCACTCCCTGAGCGGTAATGGTGATGACCGACGGCAGCGCAAACGGGCCAAGGTGCGCGTTGGAACCTAGCGTTGCAATTGTTATGAGCGTATCACCTGGCGTAAAAACGTTGAAAAGAATAGGGATCATGATGATCCCCGCAAATATCGGTATAAAAACCCAGACGCGCTTAAGGAAGAAACCTATTTCGACCTTACTCAGGTATGCAAAGATGAGAGTCAGAACATACACGATTGCAAGGAGCCGGATGTCGTGAGTCATTGCCACGGCAAAGATGAGGACAACCATCGATACCAGTTTTATGCGGGGGTCCAGGCTCTGCAGCAGGCCTTTGCGTTGGGCAATGCTGTCATTTACCAGGCACTCCTCAAAAAACGTAAAGAGTTGAGAGATGGCCTTCTGGACAAAACCCTTCTTTTTGCCGACACTTACGGTACAGCAAGCGCAGGGGCCGATTTCGATCTTCTGCATCCACTCAGGTATCATAGGATTTCCTGTCCAAGGTCTCTCCATACTTTCCCAAAAAGCAGGAACATCAGGGGGCTTGACCTTCCGATGTTGTTACGATTATAATATATAGTGATATCCAGTAGTTAAAAAGCATTGGTATTTGTGATTGTATTTGATCAATACATACAATTGTAGCGAAAAGAATACAGGTATTTGAGCAAATGTAAAAAAAATCTGTACTAATTTATTTGACGGAATTTCATGTCTTCCGGAAAAAAAGCCGGAGGTACCCGCGTGCGCCTCCCGGCCCGGACCTGGATGTGAAGCCAGTCTTTTGCCGGGTGTCCCTTACATTTCAGCGAGTGCCTTCAATACTTTTTGTTGGGCGTATCGTAAAGTACTTATTCTTACCCTCGCCAGTTCCCTATAGTGAGAACTATGAAGATCAGTGCACGGAATATTCTGAAAGGCACCGTAAAAGCGATCACACCAGGAAGCGTCAATTCAGAAGTTGTCATCGAGCTTCCGGGAGGACAGGAAGTTACGTCCATCATCACGAAGAAATCGGTTGCATCGCTCGGGCTTGCTGTAGGTAAGCAGGCGTATGCTGTGATCAAGTCCAGCGAAGTCATGATCGCTGTCGATTAACCTTTTTTTAGACAAGGATTTCAGGGCCTTGAGGACCTATGCATTTGATTCGACCTGTACCGTTCTTTGAGTAGAGATAATATATGAGGACCGGATTCCCCGAAGGCTAACGTAGCATTAATCAAAAAGATTGAACGGATGGGCGTACTTTTGAGGGAAATACCCGTATTTTGTTTACGACAAGAATTTTGCAAGATTAAAACCCCTCCGCGTGTGGCACCAGACGGATATGGCCATCCAGCCCCGCTCTTCCTGGTTTTACCGTTTAATGCCATATCCCTGTGAGTATTTTTAGTAGGGGAAGGGTGGTGGATGATTTTTCGGTATATCACCGATATCAGGATTTCAATATCTGTCCATAATCCCGGCCCATTGTCGAGCTTTTCTTTTCAACAGATTATACATTACTTTTACTTAACCTTATTTTAAAGTTAAAAGAAAACAATTATAATGTTATATGATCAACAAAGAGTTGTCCCTTTGGGAAGCACGCCAAAAGGACACATGCACACACACAGATAAGACATATTGAAATCTCGCTTGGGACAGCAGATTTGTTTATTAGAAAAAGTCAACGGCACCGGCCAACCGCACGTACGACCCATGAGCTTCGTCATATCATCCTCCATTGCGGCCCGGTGCCAATATCTGCCGGGAAACACACAATCCGGCGGTATTTTTTTTACAGTGATCGTTGGTCCGGTTGAAACGTTTTGATCCCGGACATACTATCATGGGTGATCAAAAGTCATTTTCACGACCCATGAAAAAAAATCAACTGTTTTTCCGGAATTAAGCAGCCGGTAGTTTCCTTAAAAATACCTGAAAGGAAAATTGTCGGGCAGGCTTCTTTTTTGCGGACTCTTCCCTTTTTCATGCCATGTGAGTTTCGCAGGCCGCAGAAACAGCTGACATCTCGACGGCCTCTTCGGGTTGTGGGTAGCGTTTTGCGTTCTTCTTCCTGGCAAGCCAGACCAGGCGCCCATCCACAAATCCGAAAGACTCCATGGAGATAATGTGAACCGCCTTTGGGATGGCCGAAACGTTTGCTGCTTTCGGGACGATCAGGTACTGCCCATTCAGAATCTTTCTGGTTAAGGAGGCCGCCACTGCCTCAAGCGCCAGCATGGATGGATCTTCATCATAGGAGACCGCAAGGGCCATGGCCTCTTTCCTGCCCCGTACCTCCCGGGAAAGGACGCAGGTGATATCACGTACGCAGGGTGACGGAACCTGCCGGCATTCCCAGCCATCGCATTCCTTGAAATGTGTACGTATCTCTTTGTACGCAAAGATCTGCATAATATCATGTGCTGAACCCATGTTGATCATTTCAGAATTAGAACGCTCAATCATATAAGTTTTGTTAAAATAGTTTATTTTTGATATTATTAAATAAAAAAAGTAAACTCTCTGATGAAGATTAACGTATGAAATAATCCCGGATCTGATGAAATCACTTCACAGATACGGGATTCAAGAGGAAAATTATGGATTATGCCATCCTTAAGATCTTACAAAGTATTACCGGACTGCCCGGTTTTTCAAAACCTTAAAAAGCAAGCAACAATGATATTCACATGACTGATCTTATGACCCTTGACAATGATCTCTCCCGCATCGGGATCTCACTTCCCAAAAACCTGCTCGACCGGTTTGATGAAATTATTAACGCCCGGGGATACTCCTCCCGATCTGAAGGCATCCGCGATGCCATCAGAACCTACATCACCTACTACAAATGGATGGCAGATGTCAAGGGCGAACGCGAGGGTGTTATTACAATGGTTTATGATCACGATCAGCGCGGTCTTCTTACCACCATTACCGACGTCCAGCACGAGTATCACGAGATCATCAAGGCATCACTCCACTCCCATGTGACCCACACCAGATGCCTGGAAGTGATTCTCGTACACGGCGACGGCTCACAGATCAAGGCACTTGCTGAACGGCTGATGTCCCAGAAAGGGGTCGAATCGGTGAAACTCACCACGATACAGATCGAAGATTGAGAACCGGGATCATATCCTGCTTTTTTCATATTCCGGACATCCCCGGGCAATACTCGTTGTGCCGGCAGCTCTTTCCCGGACAAAGCGCCGTGCCAGTTGGCATGAAGGCTGCAAATGGAAAATACCTGTTTTCACCGCCATAAACACGGTCGATCCCGCTGAATTACTTTAGTGTTGCGTGCAGGATTCCCATTACGCCAAGGGCGGAATTTACCGGTGATCGATCGAGAGAGAACGTGTACCGGTTCCCTATGTACTCCAGCAGGGCAGGGTTGGGAGGCCCGCTGATGGGCGGGATGTGCAGTTCCATCTCTATCCTCCGGATCCCGTCGAGATCCCGGGGCTGAATCAGCCATTCCGCCCCTTCACAATCGCATTTCAGAAAATCACACCCCCCGGCCATTCCGATGATCTTTTTAAGGGAGTACGTAGGTGACATCACGCGGCATTCGTCCCACACTATCTCGACCGGCTCACCGGTCCCGAGCGCTCCTCTGATGACCAGCACGCCCGCGTGGTTAAGAGCCACGTTCTCTTCCAGAATATCGGTTGTCACCGGCTCAACTGCGACCACGTGCCGGGAGAATCGGGCGGCACGGAGGCAGAATGCGCCGACATTTGCCCCGATATCAAGGACATGATCCTCATTTCGAATATCATCGAAACGATATTCAGGCACGTCCATGATCTGCCGGCAGGGTGCGGCACACCGGTGGAACCGAACCTGGTCATGGGAAATTACGTGTCGTGGTCCAGGGCAATCCGGCGAACAGCCTGATCCTGGCAGCCTCATGGTAAAGTCTCCACGCATTGCATCTTCATGAGTCTGAGGGTTTCCCTACGTATTGAAAAATTGCCCGTCCAATCTTATCGTGATATCCCGTCGTTTTCGCGGGCGGCCGATTTATACCGGCAACATCTGTCCCCCCTGTTTTTGTGGCACCCACTGCAAAGTTATCCGTGCGGGCTCACAGTGTGCGCCGGAGGGGATGCAATTCCTGATCCCCCGCACGCACAAACACACGCAGGAATAATACAGGACTGCATTGTGCCGGCGCCACCCTGCAAAAAGATGCAACAACTACCGGTTTACGCTCACGCATCCCGAAAATAAAAAAGATGAACTATTCGCTCCTCAGTGCATCGATCGGGTCCATGTTCGAGGCCGCCCACGCAGGGTACATCCCGGATGCCACGCAGACCACGACACCGATGACCATACCATACGGGATATAGATCAGGCTTGCCGGCTGGAAGAAGTACTGCGTGGTACCGATCATGGCGTTCACGACCGAGTACCCTATGACAAAACTCATGATTCCACCCACCACCGCGCCGATGATACCGAGGATAAGCGCCTCGTACAGGAACATCCGGCGCACTTCGCCCTTCTCCGTCCCGATCGAGAGCAGGATACCGATCTCCTGCACCCGTTCCTTTACCGACATCATCATGACGTTAAAGATGCTCACTGCAGCAACGACCAGCGATATCCCGCCGATTGCCATGATGAAGGTAGTAATCGTGCCAAGCGTGGCGGTGATGGTGGATAGCCGGGAACTGGCATCGGATATCCGCACCACGTCGCTGTTCCGGTTCACCTTCGCATTGATAGCGGCTTCAGTCTGGTTGATGGTATCGACATCCTGCACGATCACGTTCACCTGGTCGTACTGATCCAAACCGCCGAAATGATCGGTATACCAGGTATCGTCAACAACCATTCCATTATCCACATTGACTCCGTCGGCCGCAATGCCCCGGGCCGCAAGAATACCGGCAACCCTCACAACCGGTCGAGTGACGGTTGCACAGTTTTGCCCGATTTTTATCGTACTCCCGGGAACGAGGTTGAAGTTACTTGCGATGGTTGCACCGACAAGCACATCGCTGCCACGGATATTTGACCCTTGAGCTATCGTGAGGAATTTCGGGACGTCTGCAGGATCAAGTCCGTAAATTGTGCCGCGGCCATTCTGGTCTCCGACAGAAAACTGCGTACTCGTATGGTGGATAGGCACCACATCGTTCTGTCCTGCAGATCCTTTGATATCGTTGAGTGTGCTCGAATCAATGGTGCTTGACTGGGTGGCAGCCCCCAGACCGGTACTTATTTTTACTACATCGGAGGTGAGCATAACGGTATTGACATTTGCCGAGAGCTGGTCCTTTACCGAGAGCTGCATATTGGTCCCCAGCATTCCCATCGATGAGATGGCAACGACCCCGATCACGATCCCGATGGAGGCCAGAAGTGATCGCAGGAAATTCAGCCGGACGCTCCTGACCGAGAGATCGAAGAAGATATCCTTCATGATTCCACGATCCTCCCGTCCGCAAGCCGGATCGTGCGCTGGGCGTACTCGGCAATCTTGGGATCATGCGTCACGATGATAACCGTCTTTCCCTTCTGGTGCAAATCGCAGAGAATCTGCATGATCTGGAGACCGGTCTTGCTGTCGAGATTACCGGTAGGTTCATCGCAGAGAAGGATTTTTGGATCGTTGACCAGTGCCCGTGCAATGGCGACACGCTGCTGCTGTCCCCCGGAAAGCTGGTTGGGCCGGTGGGCGCCCATATCGGGATCGATGCCCACCGCACGGAGGTAGTCAGCAGCCCGTCCTGTCGTGTCCCGCTTTTTGTACTTGAGGATGAGCGGGTACTCCACGTTCTCGAATGCGGAAAGAAGGGGGATGAGATAAAATTTCTGGAAGACGTACCCGATGATATCCCGGCGCATATGGGTCCGTTCGAGACTTGACATCATTGCCACATTTCTGCCGGCGATATAGAGTTCCCCCGAGGTCGGGACGTCGAGAATGCCCAGCTGGTTCATCATCGTTGATTTGCCCGAACCGGACGGCCCCATGATCGCCACAAATTCTCCCTCCGCAATATCGAGAGATACGTGATCGAGCGCAGTAAAGTCGCCACTCTCCAGATGGTACGTCTTCGTGACCTCAGTAAGCCGGATAAGTGGCATATCGCTCATGGATGATCACCAGATCACTGTTTCCTGAATTTCGCAAGGATCCATTTCCTCTTCACATAGAGTATTATTGCCGCGATAACGACAATCATCCCGATTATTACCGGGTAGAATGAACTCAGGCCGCCGCCCCTGCTGCCACCGAAACTGAACAGGCCGCCACCGCCTCCTCCACGATAAGCGCCACCTGCTCCAGCTGCCGAAGCCGCCCCCGTTCCACCCAGAGTGCCGGACCCTCCCGAACCGCTGCGCGTGCCGGCTGTTCCCGAAGATGCGAGAGATCGCAGATCGAAGGTCTGCACGTTGCTCAATGTATTACCATTGCCATCCTTCCATGTGGTCTTGATCGGGATGGCCGACAGATCCGGACTGGTAAAGGTGAGCGTGAAACTGGAGAAGTCGTTGGATGTGAGGGACCCCACAGCATAACTGGAATAGGGTTCGACAGGTGTTGCCGGTGCCCCGAGGGAGACAACCATCCCGTTTGCATCCGTGATTCCCGTGTTCGTCACGTCGCCCGTCAGCTGGTATGCCCCGTCAAGGACGGTAAGCGCCAGATCGTTTACAACGGTGGATGCTGCAGTTTTGCTCGAACCAATAGTAAGGGGAAGTACGACAGTATCCGAATGCGGGTTCTGGGTGTTCTGCCCGTTGCTGTACTGGATGCTGAAACTAATATTCCCGGCCTGGTAGGGGGTAATAGCAAACGGGACATTCACGGAGCTGCCGCCTGGTATCGAGGCGATGAAAGACTGGAGGGGGCTGATCCCGACGCCCGATGCCTGGGGCGTGATAATGACATTGCTGATGGCTCCGACCCGGGGATTGGTGATCGTCAGGTTGACAGTATCCGTGTTGTTGATAGCAAAATTATCCGGTTTCTGGGAAATCACTTCCTGGACCGGTGTTGAATCGATCTGGACTTCGATGGGATAGTCGATGCTTCCTGCATCTCGGGATGCGAGGGTAAAGAGAGGGTAATATATCCCCGCAGGGGGTTTTGCAACAACGTGGAAGGTGAACGTCATCGTGTTCCCGGGCCCGAGATAGATCATGGACTGGTACGGGTTGTGGATTTCATCAGTGAGATAGACGTTCGAATTGAGGATGTCCGCATCCTTGAATGCAACCTCCTGGGTTCCGCTGTTTGTCACCTGGACCGTGATGGTTCCCTGTTCATAGGGAAAGAATTCCTGCGGATCAACCGTGACGGAAGTGACTGAAACGGTAGAAAGGGCCTGTTCAGGAGTCAGCGTTGTTGTCGATGCACTTACAGAACTTGTTCCGGAAGTACTACTGGTCGTGGCCGCAGCACTCGCAGCGCCCACCATCAGACAAATCATCAATATTCCCATGAAAGCAGTGTAAATCTTCATAAATCACTCCAGTTTTTACGTATAACAGAAACATAACATGACTGCCGAAAGAGCACACCCATGATTATACCATACGTACATTATAGATTGTGCCATAGCCGGACATAAATGAAACCTGAATGTAACTTATATTTTACTTATTGTTATTTAATTGATACTGCACGTTATAAAAAGATTTCTCAAAAACCAATCGGGCGATATCCGGATCAGGGATAAAAAAGCACGGGCGGGTGAGATACGCAAGGAGGTCTGACAGGAAAGCGCGCAACAGCATGTGGTTATATCAGATGGCTGACGGTGCCGATTGACAACGTCAGGATGCAGAACACGGCGAGCACCGCATAGTAAAGTACCGGGGCCTTCATGATGAAACCTGGCAAAGATGATTTTCGGGGGATCCAATCCCACAAAAACAACAATGTAATTTAAATTAGACATTTTGTAATATAAACTTTAGTATTAGTGAGGAATGCGATTCTTTCTGCCCTGATCCAAGAAATATCTGGTGTGGTGATCACCACAACCCGGGCATATGTACGGGCAGACCCGGACATGTCCGGCACATCCTTCGCAGGGGATAAAACGAGGAGTATGGCATCAAGTCAGCGGAAAAGAGCCTCATCGCGGGGTATTTTTCTGACATTGCCCCTCATGAACATATAAAAATGTCCTGTTCAGGACGCCAAAAAAATGTTGGCGGGAAGACGGCACGCTCATGGTGCATCAGTCGATATCTACGGTCCGCACTCCCTCTTCATAGGAGAACACCTCTTCGATGTTCACCTTAAAGTGGCGAGAAATCCTGAATGCAAGATCCAGGGAGGGGACATACTTTCCTTTCTCTATGGCAAGGATAGTCTGCCTTGTTACACCAATCGCCTTTGCAAGATCTTCCTGCGTAAGATCCTGCATCGCCCGGTATACCTTAATCTTATTCTTCATCGGATTCCCATTCCCCGAATTTTTTGGCATAATAAAACCTGAACCCGACATACAGGAAGATCATCAGACAAAGAAACCCCAACTGGACGTACCCAATCGTTTTCAGCGACATAAGTTCCAGGGGCACGGGCTGGGTCCGGCGATCCAGCCAGAATTCGCGGGTAAAGCGGGGCATATAAAGCAGGTTCATCACTGCCATTATTGAAAAGGCACAGAAACACACCCAGAAAACCTGAAGGGTCCGCATGGCCGCCTTTTCGGTGATCCGTGCGCTCCGTTCATCCTCGATAAAATCTTCGACCCTGCGATATACCAGGTAAAGAAGCACAACTCCGACCACAAATGCGATCATAAAAAGAACCGGAGTAAAGGTTTCAACCGAATACCACAAGATTGCAAAAAGGGCAAGCGCGACAAACCCGATGATCAGATAAAAGATATTTTTTTTCATGGCGTCCCCTATGGTAAGAATTTTACACATGCCGTGATATAAACATGAGCATCCCTCTGCAGGCATTCGGGGCAGGGCTTATTTTTCGCCGGAGGGATTTATTACAAGGATTTATATCGGCACATTTACCATGCATTTTATGAACGGAAAAACCACTACGCCCAGTGTTTTACGGCTTGCGGCTGCAGTATTCCTTGGACTCATTGTTGGATTCATCCTGTTTTTAATAGTGGCACTGTTTATCGGGATGTTCAACAACCTGATGGGCATGAATATACCGGTCAGATTGGATTTTGCCGAAAATATCATCAGTGCCATTCTGCTGGCGGTCTTTGTCTTCGGGTGTATTGCCGCGTTCTGCTGGAAGGTCTGGACCACGCCACCCACTGAAGAGGAAGAAGAAACTCCTGCACCAGAAGAGTAAGCCAGAACTATCCCACGTGCCTGTGCAATCGCCGGGAGGAAGTCCTTCCCTGTGCTCCGGGCAACAGGAATACGTGGGAATCTGCCTTTTTACCATTTTTGGGCCATTATCGGGAGTTGCCGGATTTCTCTTCCAACCCTGATAACAACGTTCCTTCCTGCCGGGCGTATCCGTATCAACAGGGCCCCGGTATGCCCGCGTCGATCCGGATCAGGTCCGGGGCAGCACCCGGATCACCACGAGCGTAATATCATCCGACTGGGGAACGGGGCCGGTAAACTCCCGGATTTCGGCAATGATCCGATCCCGGACCTCGCCGGCTGACAGGGCACGGGATTTTTTGGCGGCCTGCACCAGCCGGTCTTCCCCGAATGCAGTGTACCGGGCGTCGAAGGCTTCCGTTACCCCGTCTGTGTACATGATGAACAGGTCGCCGGGTTTCAGCTGCACGTATTCCGGGGTACCCTTCATGTCCGGGATGATACCCATCGCGATCCCGTGCTCCTGCAGAAATACTGCCTCACCGCTGTCCCCCCGCACTACGAAGGGTGGGTTGTGGCCGGCATTTGTACAGGCAAGAGTAAGGCTCACGGGATCTAGAACCGCAGAAAACACCGTGACAAACATGCTGGATGGAGAATTCCGGGCAATCATGAGATTTGCCGTGCTGAGTGCTGCCGATATGTCAGTTGCACTCTCGAGACCTGCCCGTATCAGCGTCCGCGACATCGCCATGAACAGTGCCGCGCTCACCCCCTTACCGGAAACATCTGCGATCACAAAAGCCCACCTGCCGTCACGCACCGGGACAAAATCGTAAAAATCCCCGCCGACTTCCATTGCCGGAATCATCACTGCCGAGATATCAAAGCCGGGGATCTCCGGCATTTTTTCGGGCAGGAAACTGGTCTGGATGCTCCGGGCGATCTCCAGTTCCTTTGCGTACCGTTCTTTTTCAGCAGTCGTCCTTTTGAGATTCTCAATATTTTCCCTGAGGGCCCCTGCCATGGTATTAAACGAACGGGCAAGATCCTCGAACTCGTCTCCCGACCGGATCTCCACCCGGTAATCCAGGTTCCCGTCACCCAGGGCCATCGCCCCCTCTTTAAGAGTCGCAACCGGACGAGTGATCACGCGGCTGAGAAGAACGGACACCAGGAGCACGAACAGGAGGATTGCAACAAAAAGGACAGAGAATACCGTCTTTAGCCGGTCGGTCTGGGCAGTGATATGTATCCCGGTGTCCTGTGTAGCGTCCGCAATCTTGCCGGTAAATTTTTCAACCGGCCCGTTGATCTCGCTGACCGGTAATGATATTGCAAGGCTCCAGTTCATCGAACTGACCGGCGCATAGGCAACGTATGTCTCAGTCCCGTTAAACCGGACCGTTTCTATACCGGTCCTGCCGGCAGTCATATTTGTCGCTACGGCAATGAGGCCCGGATCTTTGCTCGAAAAAGCATTCTCCGGGCCGAACGGTTCGTTCCACCGCACGTTTCCCGCAGACATCCCGGGATCGCTGATGACGTTGCCGTTCTGGTTAAGAAGAACCGCATATCCCTCTCCGCCGAGCGCCTGGCCGATGAAATCCTCGTTAATCGTTTTTGTCGACACATCGGACCCGATCACCCAGTGACCATAGGCCGGGCTCAAAACAGCCTGCGAGCAGGTCATGATCAGCCCGTTGTTGTCCGCATCGACGTACGGTGCATCCGACCAGACCTGGGTTTCCTGCGCTGCTGCCTGCACATACCATTGGCGTGTCCGTGGATCGTAATCCCGGGGAAGGGTTCCCTTTCCCGGGTAGATCAGGAACATCCCGGAATCGGTGGCGATATAAATGCTTGTCATATCATCATCCGAAGTGTACACGGCCTTAAGGGCACCAGCGAGGCCGGTAAGGGTACGTGCCTCTTGTGAATCGGATGTCGCCGTCGATCCGGGCGCAAAATAGAGCACCGCACCTGACAGGGGATTTGGCGGCGGGTCGTTCTCCGGATAGGCCGGAGTGGAAGAGATGACCGGGGCATTGCGCTGGAACTGGGCAGTCTGGGCTGCAAGAATGTTCATCTCGGTATCGGTATCCTCAAAAAGCACATCCGTGAAATTTGCCTGGTCGGATGCGACGCGGACAAGGTACTGCTCCCCAAGGGAGAGCAGGGCAGTGGAACTGTCATTGACCACTCCTGCACCCAGCGCCTGGCTGCTCCCCTGTGCATAGGATCCCACATCGGTGATCGCGGAAAACGCAAAATAACCGGTGATTGCAAGGGCGGCAAGGGACAGGGCCAGGAAGAGAACGAGGATCTTCACCCTGACGGTGAGCGCAATTCTGGGACAGGCGGGGAGGTTCATGGGGGATACCGCTGGCATACGCCGGGATATTCTCATAAATGTCGTGATCGGTAAAAAGTGCATCTCTTTTTTACTGCGGGCTCCCGGAACAAGTCCTGCCGCACCACGCCGATACCGGAACACGGGGATTTTTAAAAAAACGTCATTGGCCGATATATAAAAAGGCTAAAAAATCAGGTATTGAACCTTCATACGTTTACATTCAGCATTACGCGGATCAAAAGCCCTATCACAAAGGATACGGCCGCTATACCCAGACTGATGGCTGCCATCTCGGCAAACCGTTTCCAGAAGGGAAGATCCTTTGCGACGGAAATATAGAACGTAAAGACAAAGATGACCAGAACCGCGCCGATAAGGGTAAAAACAAGTGCAAGGTACGGGTTTCTGAGGATAAGAAACGGCAGTATGAGCAGGGCAACGGTCACAATATACGTGGCTCCGGTATACAGTGCGGCCTTTTTGGGGCTCGTGCCATTCGTCTCCTCGGACCGCTGCGAGAGGTACTCGGATGCGGCCATCGAGAGCGATGCGGCAACCCCGGTGATCAGGCCGGCCACAGCAATGATCTGCGAGTTCTGGATCGCGAAGGTCAGGCCGGCAAGGGTGCCGGTGAACTCTACGAGGGCGTCGTTGAGGCCGAGTACCACGGAACCGACATACTTCAGCCGTTCTTCATCGATAAGGGCGATAAGTTCCCACTCGTGCTTTGCTTCGTTTGCAAGCATGGCCGGCATCTCGGGAACCGCCGCAAGGAGTGCCTCATCGCCGGCCTGTGCACCCTGTTCCACGCCTTCCATCAGTTTTATGGCAAAGGTCATCCCGAGAAGACGGGCAATAAGGTAATAGAACCAGACCCGAAGCATGCTGGGCCCGATCTCTTTTGCCGTGTACTGTTTCCAGATAGTATAGTGCGTCAGCTCCTCGGCTGCGATCCTATAGAGAACCTCCCGGTTGTGGGGATCCGCGGTCACCCCGGCGATCCTGGTATAGATGTAGTGCTCGGTGATCTCGTTTCTCTGGAACACGGCAATTTTTTTAAGGATTGCATCGGTCAGCTGCATCATCTGCCTCGTTTAGGTTTCCGGGAATTTATTCATGGAGCTGCGGTGCCTGAACAGTGAGTACGGGCAGCAGGCAATGATGTCCCTTTCGCCCGGATGCCCGGGTATGCCTGCCCGATGTTTGCAAACGTCTCCCTGAACTGTATGAAATACCCGGCCTATAAGAGGATCGGCCGGTTCCTCCCGGGTTTGTTAACATTCGTTCATGAGGGGGGAGCGGGAGCGGTTGTCCGGTCGATAATGGTTTCCCGCGGGAGCAGCACGGCGGGGTTTTACCGGAAAGGGCTGCCTTTTCCGGGTGAGAGCGTTTCCGGTAAAACCTGTTTACCCACGGGCAGGGCAGGCGGAATTGCGATTATGGTTCCTTGTCCAGTTTTTTCTTTATCTCCCGGATATTGTTGAGCATCTCCTCGGAATACGGGGTGAACCGGTAGCTGAGGTTGTTTTCTATCTGCCAGAACCCGACCTTCTCATCATAGTGACCGATGATATAGCAGATGAGAATATAACAGGGAACCGCGAGGGCCAGAACCATGGGGAGGGTCAGGCCGAAATGGATGTAAAAGAAGTCCTCGAAGAGCTTGGCGTTTGCCGTGATGATACCAAAATTGAGGAGGATCTGGGTCCACGAGGTTCCCCGGGTGTACCGCTGCTTGAATAAGGCAAATTTGTAGAGCAGGCCCTTGTGTTCGGTCATATGGTGACATTTTTTACATGGAGAGAGGAAATGCTTTCTCATTCCTGCAAATAGGCCTCCCGGTCGACCGCTGACTCACGGTGTACCCGGATTATAATTACCGCATGCACTGGCGATTAAAGGAAGTTCCGGGCGTTCCTGACACCGGTGATGTCGTTGACCGTCCCGGTGATGCGGGCCGGGTTGCCCCCGGCATCCCATTCGATCACTTTGCCCCGGACAAGGACCCATTTCCAGGTTTTGTCCCTGCAGAGCACGCGAGCTTCCGTCTCAAAAAGTGGTGTTTTGCGGTTAACGTGTTCCCGGAACGCCGCGTGGACAAGAGAAAGATCATCTTTATGCAGGAGACTCGATCCGGATTCAAGGGTTAACGAAGCAGAGCCTGTGTCGTACCCGAGCATGCGGGAATACCAGTCCTCCAGTCCCACGATCCTCGGGCAGGGAAGGTTAATATCCCATGTCCCGATATCCCCCGCTTTCACCGCAAGCGCCAGGCGCTCTTCACTTTCATGAAGCGCCTGCGCAATCTTTTTCCTCTCGGTCATATCGATGATAACCCCCCGCAGGCCGAGACACTTCCCGCTTTCAGGGTCCATGATTCCTGATGCATAGATAAGCCCAAGGTACGTGCTCCGGTCTTTTCTCTGGAGCAGGTATTCCTGACCGACACTTTTTACCCCGCCAAGAACCCGGTGAATATCCCGTGCTGCCCGTTCCCTGTCATGTGGGACGATATAGTCATAGATGCAGATTTTCTTCTCGAAATCTTCCCGGGTGACTCCAAACCATTCCAAAGCAACGGAATTGGTAAATGTCAGGTTCCCCGAAAGATCCATTTCATAGACGGCAACCGGCATCATGTTGGCAAATTCCTGATTCATTTCCCGGGATCTTGCCAGGTCATGACGTATTTTCAGGATTTCAGACATATCACGGATCGATTCAATGGCCCCGGTCAGATGTCCTTCAAGATCATAGAGAGGCCCGGCAGTAAGCCAGAGATAGGCACCCTCACACCCATCCAGGCGTCGGGCAATGACTTCTGCATGAAGATTTCTTCCACGTCGTTCGATGTAGAGATAATCAGATCCTGTCGGAAGCTGCTCCTCATGGACAAAATCAATGAGAAGCGGCCGTCGCTCGCCAAAAAACGGGAGCGCGTACTGATAATCCCCTTTACCGATCATGTCGGCCCCTGAGGTGCCTGTCATCTCCTCTATGGCTTTGTTCCAGGCAACAATCTTGCCGCTGGTGTCAATAACAAAGGTCGCATCCGGGAGAAAATTGATGATATCGTTCTGGTTCTGCCGGGATTCCCTTAAGGCGGTCTCGGTTTGCCGGCGTTCGATGGCGTGGCAGAGTTTGTGCTTGAGCTCCGCAAGCATTCCCTTCATATCCGGGCCCTTCTGGATGTAAAAATCGGCCCCGTTGTTGAGCGCTTCAATCGCGATCTCCTCGCGACCTTTTCCGGTAAAGAGGATAAACGGCAGGCTGCCGTGCCGTGCACGAACGCATTTTAAAAATGCAATGCCATCCATCTCCGGCATCTGGTAATCGGAGAGAATTGCGTCAAAACGTTCTGAAGATATCCGATCAAGGGATTCTTTTGCCGAGGGGAGGGTGGTAACGGAAAATGCCCCGGTTTTTTCCAGCAATATTTTATTTACTGCCAGTAAATTCTGGTCATCGTCGACATAAAGAATCGAGTACATCCTGTCTTTCCCACCGGGATCTCCCGCGAACACCAGAACAAATAGTTTTCAATTCTTGCCTGTGAATAAACTTTTAAAGTTTATGTCAAAATATATATATATCTTCTGTCTGATTTTTGTATTGCTACCGTGAAGATCCCGTATTAATTTTCACATCTCAAAATAGGGGATCGTCCATGTATTGTTTAAACAGAATTATTTTATATCATGAAAAGGACACCGGATCAATTCTCAGGAGATCGGCAGGTACGATAACGATTTTTTCCTGATTGCCGGGATTGATATGAAAGGACGATTGAGATTTTCCGGATCCCGTTCACATTCTTTGGGGGGAACCGCCATATGCCGGTGGATTGCCTGAATCGCCGGTCTGGCGCATGATCCCCGGAAATTCCCAAAAAAAAGAGATTCGGGGGAGTTGTTTTTCGCCACGCTCATTCCAGCACGGCAAGCAAATTCCCGCACGTGACCTGTGCCGCGATACCCGGGACGCCGGGATGCGGGATAAACAGCTCTTCGCGTGCGCGACGGCGCATCTCTTTTTTTGAGAGACGGACCCGTTCTGCACGTTCTTCCTCGCAGAAATTCATGGTGGCAGACCGGTGGGACGCAAGCGCGATGTTGAACGCGGCATTCACGTCGGCGTGTGCGACAAAACCGCAGTGCGGGCACTCGAACCGTTTCCGGCTCCTCCTCCCGATACTCCCGCACCGGCTGCACCGTTTGGAGGTGTAGGCCGGGTTGACGTAGATGACGGGGATGCCCCGCTTGAATGCCAGTTTCTCCACCAGCCGCTGGAGCGAGAAGAACGATCCGTTCCCGAACGAGAACTCGATAAAACCCGCAGCATCGTGGGAATGCGAGTAACGGCTGGAGAAGAGCTTTTCAAACTTGATGCCCGAGCCGAGCGATTCCGCGAAGGATACGATCTGCCGGGAGATTTTATGTATGGCTGCCTTGAACGCCCTGCGCTCACGGCTCTTGCTTTTTTTTAGTTTCCAGAGTTTTCCTTCCTTGTAGAGTCTGGTGCAGTTTTTGGTGGAGTTGCTGCGGACATAGTGCGTGTTTTTCCCCAGTTTCAGGATTTTCCCGCTGCCCGGGTCGGCGGCGACTGCCGCGTGGCCGGTCGTGTTGAGATCAACACCAATCCAGCGGGCAGGTATGTGTACGGATGGATGAACTTTGATCACCTTTTCCTACCCTCGTTCGCCTGCGGTACAAACTGCCTTTACACGGTTATTGTTTCTCCGATTTTTGCTCCTCCTCTCTATATTCGTAATTATGCATCCCGTTCCTTTATATCTTGCGGTAGAACGACCCGGATTGGGAAAAGCGATGATTAATCGTGCGGGATTATGTATAGAGGGAATATTTTGGGAGAGTTTCTGGGACCGGCTCCTGCCTGTTTATCATGGTGGGTACCTCCACGAACGGGATTTTTTCCGGAATTGCCAGCTCATGACCCGATCTTTTTTGTAAATGGTCAGCTGCTGAGCTGAACTTTTTCCGGAATTGTCACTAAACCTGCCGGATTTTTTTATAAAAGTTCGATAACCTCACCAGGCATTTTTCGGAAAGTTCACTAACCTTGCCGGACTTTTTTGCAAAAACTCGATAACCTTACCGGATTTTTTCCGGAAAGTTCGCCAACCTTGCCGGCCATTTTTTGAAAAGTCCGGCAGGGTCTCCAAGGAGTTCAGACGATACAATGCACATCCGGACACCGGTTTTTTCAAGAAAAATCCGTCAACTTCACCGGACTTTTTTTGGAAAGTTCACCAACCTTGCCGGACTTTTTTGCAAAAGCTCGATAACCTTACCGGATTTTTTCCGGAAAGTTCGCCAACCTTGTCGGATTTTTTTTGAAATGTTCAACAACGTCTCCGGATTTTTTTCAAAAAGTCCGGCAACCCGGTCGTTTTTTTTCCAAAATCCTCAGCCAGTTAGCCGGGCAAGTTGCTTTTGGCTTTGGCAGATTCTGATGAGGGGGGCTGATGCCCCCCGGCGGATCAATGACGATAACGCGCTACAAAAACCGCACTTGACCTGCCGTACCCCGCGAGAGGCCCTGATGCGGGGGGGACTTGCTATATAATATATCTTAAGATTGCTCCTCAAAATACGCCCGTAAAACTGTCCGATTCCACACAAAATAAATCCGGTCAAATATATCGCTTTATTTGCCAAAATACGCCCAAATTGAGGCCCATATAATGCCCATAATTGGGCTATAACGGCCTTTTTTTGGCCTCTTTTTCCGGGATCCATCAAATGCCTGTTTAGCAGGAGATCGACCTGTAAAAGGCGTTTATGCGAACTTTTTAATTCGCCCGATTGCCAAAATAAGGCCTATTTGGGCTTATTTTAAAACGGAACCCGTATTGGGCTCCGATTGGATCCCGAAATGGCGATTCCGGGCTCAATTCGGGCCCGGATGAGCGTAGTCCGGATCAGGTGGATTGGGGATGTCGCCCCCCCCCATCTCACGATCAGGGATACCCCTGATAGGATAGGGAAATCCCGGTCTCCTCCCTCACACCATCAAAAGATACGCCAGAAGCGAGAGCAAAAACGCCAAAAGCAGCATCGCAAGCGAGAGCGGCGCGACAAAGATCAGCATCGCGTTCACGGTGCTTGCGAGCTGGGAAATCCGGTTGGAGCCAAAAACCACCACGTGCTCGCACTGCGCAGTGGTCGCCGCGCACTCCGCCGGTTCGAGATCGTCGATCGCTGCCTGCACGGTTTGCAGGACCGCGGGAAGGAATGCTTCGACCGGGGTTTCCATGCCGACCGGGTTCTTCCCGGTGATCGTGTTGACCACATGCGAGTCGGTGGTCATCACTTCTGCCGCATCGACAAGGGCAAGGATCTTCCCAAGCAGGATCTCGCGGACACCCGCGGCCATATTGTTACCATCGAACAGCACGTAGGCGGTTTTCTGGCCGGCGGTTTCCACAACCATCACCTGCACGCCCAGATCGCCAAAGCCCTGCTCGCGGGAGTAGGGCAGGTGCTGCCGGGCATAGCCGACCGAGAACGGGTGGAGGTCGGCGGTGTGACAGGACTGCATTGCCTGGATCGCGCCGCGCTGGTACTCGGTCGCCGTCAGGGTCGCCGGGAGCACAGCGGACGAGAGATCGGTCATGCAGTTATGGGCATCGATAAACGCTACATGCGGGAACCAGCGGTGGCCTTCTGCCATGATCGCCATGCCGATCGAGTAATCGAGGTCCTCGGTCATCTGCGGCGACCGGGTCGTCACCATCAGGACGGCATCGCCAAAGCGCTGGTAGAGGATCAGCACGGAACCGCACGAGAGCCGGGCGGAACGGGTTGCACCCGGGGCATAGGTGCGATCCTTTTTCGAACGCTCGATCGCATCGATCACTTTTTCGATCTCGCTCTCGGAAACCAGGTTGAAGTCGTGCGAGGCGCACCCGTGGGGCACCATCGTCTCCTCCGCCATGTGGTCATGGATGACCCGGGGCAGGTTGCCGCCCCCGATCTCGCCCATCGGGCCGGGGTGGAGGTTGGGGACGGTAAAGAGCACAGGTTTTCCTGAAGCCCGCAAAAAAAAGAGACAGACCTGAGGGACAAAGATCTCCTCGCCGATCTCGCGGAAGAAGTTCTCCATACCCTTTGAACCGTCAGTCATGTTAGCGATAAATGCATTGACAAACGCGAGCCCCCGGATATGGAACGCACGGTAGAGCGGGCGCTCGATGAGCCAGATGAGGATCGCAAAGCCGACGCCGAAAACGACATGGAGAACGACAGCAAAGACCGCCCATCCCGGAGAGAAGAGGAAAAACCCGGCAATGACGCCAACACCGCTCTGGGTAACGGCCGGCAGGATCATCCGGGGCAGGCGATAATCCGAGATCGCAACGAGCACGAAAAGACGCAGGCCAAACACAAAACCAAGCGAGATCCCGTAAAAGAGCGGGAGATACCTGATTCCCCCGGCGAGCGAAGCGAACGTGATAATAACGGCAAAGACCGTGCAGGCAAGGGCAAGGAGCGCCGAACGGTTCCAGGTCATCGTCTTGCCGGAGTACTCGATGATCGGTTTGGTGAAGAGGAACCCGGCAATCGCCGGGATAGTGAAAGCCAGCGTGCCCGAAAACGGGAGGTACACCCAGGCCCGGGCGCTCGCACCATCGATGACGAGGCCGAGAACAATGAGGATCAGGAGCGAGACCGGCCACGAGGGCGCGGTGAAGAGATACCTGGTGAGCTGCCCAAGCTTGACGTCGCCCGCGATCGCCATCAGGCAAAACCCCCGAGGATCAGTTCGTACCGGTCGGCCCCTGCCCAGCTCATCGTGTTACCCCCTCGACGGCAGCGGTTCGAGTGTGCCGAAATTTGCACGGTACCGTTCGAGCATCTGCGCCCATCCGGGCAGGTGCGTCTGGCAGCCGGCATGCTCCACGACGAACGAGGCCGTGACCGTCCCGATCCGGCAGCAGGCGAGTGGCGCGTAGCCCCGGACGTACGCGGAGAGGAAACCGGCCCGGTATGCGTCACCGGCGCCGGTCGGATCGCAGAGCGTGACCGGCACCGCCGGAATAAAATGCTCGTTGCCGTTCATATACAACGTACTCCCGTCGCCGCTCATCGTGAAGATCGCCATTGTGACCTCTTTCGTGAGCGCCTCCCGTGTCACCCCGAGGGTCGTACACATCTGCTGCACCTCGTGCTGGTTTGCGAACAGGATGTCGGTATGGGATATGATGGATTCGAGCTGTTCTTTTGTGTACCAGAACACGTCCTGCCCCGGGTCAAAGGAGACGAACTCGCTTTTTTCCGCCACCCGGCAGTTGAAGTCGGGATCGGCCGTCGCCATGTGGACGAGAGGCAGCGCCGGGGCCGCTGCCGTCGCGAACGCTTTTGAAGCGCCCCATTCAAAGAAGGTCATCTGGTCGCCGGCGTCTTCCGTAAACATGAATGCAGTCGGCGTATGGGTGCCCGGCACCACGAAAAACTGCCGCCGGATGCCTAATTTGTCCATCCAGCACTCATAATCGCTGCCGGCAAAGTCGTCGCCAACACAGGAATGGAGCGTAACCGTCTCACCCAGAGCCGCAATCCCTGCTGCAATATTGGCCGCTCCCCCGCCAAAAAAGACCTGTCGGTCGGTGATATGGGTCGAGTGGTTTTTTTGAGGGAGATGATGCACGCGGGAGATGTGATCCACCGCCGTATGCCCGACGACATGGATCATAGTTCCTGCACATCCAGCAGTTTCAAGGGGATCTCCCGGAGGGCTTTTCCTATCACCGATTTTGCGATCCGGCCGGCATGCTCCTTTGACTCGGCCCTGAATACTTTCATCTCGAGCACGAGACCGACAAGCGCGGTGTCCGCGACAACAATAGCGCTTGAAAGCGACTGGTCGCAGAACGGGCAGGCGAGCATGCCCGCCTCGACTTCGACAAATTTTGCCGAGGGGTTGAGCCGTTTTCCCGCTTCGCTGATCGCGATCCCGATTGCATCGTCAAGCGACTTTGCTTCCTTGATGTACCACGCTGATTCCAGTGTCACCAGATAGTCCGGCATATTTTCATCTCCCTTGCAGAGTTCCCGCCCGGTTTACCATTCGTCGCGGTGGACATGCTCACCGGTATTCATGCGCTCCGCGAGACGGAGCTGCGGATGGCCGTGCCCTGCCGCGAGGATGGCAAGCGGCCGAATGTGCGGGGGCAGCCCGAGGATTTCCCGCACCTCATCCTCGTCAAATGCCCCGGTCCAGCAGGTGGAGAGATCATGGGCATGGGCGGCAAGCATCATATAGGTGCAGGCGATTGTCGCATCCTGCACCGCGTAGAGGATGCCCCGTTCGCCGTACTGCGACATGGAGCGCACATAGTTGGCACAGACTACAAACAGGGCCGGCGCTTTCCCGACATGCGGCTGCCCGAACGACGCATCGGCAAGTGCAAGCCGGGTGTCGGCATCGGTCACGACAACAACATCCCATGCCTCGAGGTTGCCGGCGCTCGGTGCCGTGCTGGCACAGGAGATGATGTACTCGATCTCCGGGTCCGCAAGCGGTGTTTCCTCGTACTCCCGCACCGATGACCGGCGCGAGAGAAATTCCAGAAAATCAGAGAAGTCCATGATCCGAGAGTACCTGCCATGCATTCTGCGCAGGGGTGGTAGATGCGCTGATGGCCGCGGAAAGATTCATTACAGCCTGCTCGGGCTGATCGCTCTCCACGAGGGAGATCGCTTCGTTTAAGGAATTTATTGCCCTCTCGAACTCCTTATCTCCTGTGCTCTGTACAGCAAAGGCCACTTCACTCCTGACCTGCTCCATGAGGAGGAGAAGCATTTTTTTGCCGCCGCTCTTCTGGGTGTCGGCAAAACCGGTCAGGGCCTGGCAGAGCTGGGAGACAACGATCAGTTCGGACTTGGCCCGTTCACCGAACTGGTAACTTTTCACTGCGGTTGGAAGATCCATACACACCATAGTCGCTGGAGATAAATGATAATTATGATTGAAACGGGCAGAATGAGAAAACGGTTCGCAGCATGTGCTCCGGAAAACGGGTCAAAAAATTGCCTGCGGGGCAGGACGACTGCCCCGGTTACTATTCACTGATCACACGTCAGCCGTCTGGATTACCGGGCTGCCTTTGCCTTCGCGCCAAGCATGGAGACTTTCGCGCGGCGCATGCGCCTGCGGATGAGCGGGCTTGCGGTAGATTCGTTCAGGCCCGAGCCGCCGGACCGGTCGCCACCGCGTCTTCCGCCACGGCCCCGGCTTCCACCGCGCCGTGCGCCACCCCGGCCACCGCGCTGCTCTTCGGCTGCGGCCTGATCGATTTTCTTTAAGTTGACGCTGGACCTGAATCTCTGGTTGGGTCCCGGGCTCTTGCGTTCGCCTTCTTTTTTCGGAACGAGCCGGATCTGGCCCTTGACGCCTTTGACCTGTGACCAGAGGGTTGTACCTGTCTTACCCATATGTTAAAACTCCTTATCTAATTCTGCCGTGCGACTGATAAATGTTGGGGACGGCATGCTCCGCCTTCCTCACAAAAAATGCCATCACACCTGAGGTTTCCTTGCATCCACGCAGATGTTATACGCCAGCTGGGGAAGCCGGCGCTCGACAAAGGGTTCCACCCTTTGCGCGAGATGGAAGAGCGGGTCGATCATATCGATATGCGCAAACGAACACCAGCTGACCCGGACATCACAAAAACCGGCATCACCAAAGAGGGTATACATCTCCTCTTCATCGTAATAATGCTCGCCGAAATCCTTCATCACGACATGCCTGACCCGGATCTTCTCGCTGATCTGGTAGATGGCCGGGATGCCGGAGGTGAGCAGTTTTTTCCCCAGCGTGCAGATCGAGATAGCCCCTCCCGGACGCAGCACCCGGTATGCTTCGCGGAGCATGGCCCCGGGGTCCCGCAGGTAACTGAAGACAAGGATGCTGGAGATCGCGTCGAATGAGTTATCACGAAACGGGATGGATTCGCCGGTCCCCAGGGTGAAATCACAGCACGCACACCGGCGGCGTGCACGCTTGATCATATTCCGGCTCAGATCAAGACCCACGGCGGCCCCTCCATTGCGGAGGTATTTTTCGACAAAGAGCCCGGTGCCGCAGCCGATATCGAGGAGATCCCCTCCCCGGGGAAGAGATTCCATCACGTGGCGGCTGAGATGGGTATGATAACACCTGCCCCGGGGATGATCGTAGTGAAGATCGTACATACCGGCAATTTCATCGTAGTGCTGCTGGATCTTCTTCTGCTTTACCGTGCTCATGAAAATATCTCCCTGATACAGGTCGCGAAGGCGTCGATCTGGATATACTCGCTGTTTGCGTGGCCGAGGCGGGCATCTGCCTCTGCAAGTGCTGTCGCAAGCAGCGGATGATTGTACTCACGGTGGGCGATAGTCCGGATCTCCGAGAGGACATCCCGGCCCGAGAGCCCGTAATCGATCATCAGCGACTCAAGCTGGCGGATTCCCCCCCGCAGGTCGCCCGACTTGATCAGGCCGATCGCCGAGGCGGCGACCGTGCCGGTCTCCGATTCCGACAACTCGGCGAGGTTGCTGCATGAACCTGCCTGGAACGCAACCTGGAGCATCAGGATGGCCCTGCGCATGTCTCCCTGCGCAGCCTCGGCGATCAGTTCCAGGTCATCGTTTGTGCAGCTGAAACGCGCGTCCTGCTGTTCCCGTTCACGGATCATCCTGAGCTGCGCGATCAGCACATCGGATCGAATCGGCCCAAAGAAAAGCGGAAGACAGCGCGAGCTGATCGCGGGAATGATCGTGCTCTGGTTCGTCGTAGAGAAAACAAAACGGCAGGTACTGCTGTACTGTTCCATGATCCTGCGCAATCCCTGCTGCGCCTCGCGGGTGAGGGCATGCGCATCCTCAAAAACCATCAGCTTGAAATCCGCATCGAGGGGGCGCATCGAGGCGTACCATTTCAGGATGTACTTGAAATTCACGATCAGGCTCTGGCCCTTCTGGTACAGGTGGGTATACCGCTCATCCTCCTCGAGCAGTTTTTTTCCCTGCGAAAAAAGGTCGGCGGTCTGGAAGATCGATGTGTTCGCCTCCCAGTTCCCGCCATACAGCCGCTCTGCAAAACACCGGATGGCCGCGCTCTTGCCGGTACCGTGCGGGCCGGCGAGCATCAGGTGAGGACTCATGCCGGAGGCCGCGCAGGAAAGAAGGAGCCCGGTAACCCGGTCCTGCCCCCTGATATCCTCAAGCCGCACAGGGCGGTAGCGTTCAGTCCAGAGCATGACAGAGCCTCGCTGCAATCTCATCCCGTGCTTCCTTAAGGAACGCAGGGTTATCCAGCGCCGCGACGAGATCGCGGCACTCTTCATCAGTGAGCGATGTACATGCGCCGGCGATCACCGGCAGGGCCCGGGTCACTTCATCCACGACCGTCAGGGTCGCCGTCTTTGCGGTGCGGGAGAGAGGATTGAGATCGATCGCGATCACTTTTTTCCCCATACCGACAAGCACCCCGCACCGGTCGCCGTCTTCGAGCGGGACGAGCACCACGTCTGCCGCATACATCCCCTCGCGCCGGCAGAAGGCCCGGTCGTGGGAGAGCGGGAGCAGGCGCTCGGCTTCGCCCGAGAAAACATCAGCCCCCGCATCGCAAAGCAGGGTCTCGATCTGCCGCACGCGTTCAGGAGTCCGGTGGAAGAGATTGACCTCGACAAGCGCACCGCTCGTCTTCTGGAGGAGCGCGATCTCACGCGCTGCAAGCGCGGCAGTGTTGCCGTTCACCGATATGACCGGGCGGCGGGCGGTGCGGAGCAGTGCGGCGGCAGTCCTCCCGGCCCGACGGGCGCTCTCGCTGGTCTTTTCCCCGAGAAGGTAATCGAACGCCTCGCCGCGCCCGTTGGAGATCAGGCCTTCCCAGGAGACGATTCCCTTTCGTGCGCAGTCTGCGAGGTGCTCGCGGGTGACGAGCGACCGGTACCGGGGGTGATCCGTCGGGATCATGCAAAAACCCCCACGATGCGTACGCCGGCATCAGCCACACCCATCTCGTATACCTGACCAAACGGACGGAGCACCTCACAGGCACGGTCGCCATAAGCAAATACACCTTCGCCAAGCATCGTCATGGCCGCGGGAACACCCTGCCGGTCGCATTCGGCAAGCACCCGCTGCACCGCAGGGGTCTCAAGCCCGCTTGCAGCCGAGAATTCCCGGCAGCAGGCAAAAAAGTCTGCGTATGTTTCCGGTTGCCGTGCGGGAAATGCCGCTGCCACCCGCGCCATCTGCGCGGGAGAGCCGAGCACGTCCGGGGTATGGATCGGGCCGAAACTGATGGCACAGACCGGCGCACCAAGGTCGAACCTGCGGAGGATCGTGCCGTGGATGCCGGGGCCGGTCCTCAGGACACGGCCGCCACCCTGGCACGCGGCGACATCCCCAAGGCCGGTGCGGAAGATCACTTCGGTCTCGTGCGCAAGCCCGGCGATCTCGTCGGCCGGTAGTCCAAGATCGAGAAGCCGGTTCGCGGCGGTAAGCGTGGCAAGCAGCGCCGCTGCCGAGAGGCCGAATCCGGCACTGATGGGGAGCCGGCAGACTGTTTCTACAGAGACGGTGACACCCAGCCTGTCAAGCGCAGAAGAAAGGGGCGGGGCAGCAGGGAAGGTTTCCGCAGGCCCCCCTGCCGGTGACAGCACCTGTATTGTCACCGAGGACTGGCCGGCAGGTCTCACGGTTGCAGTCACCCCTTCGCTTATCACGATACCGGCGCCGATGCTCCCTGTTGTTGCCGGATTGCGCCCGTCGACCCTCCGGAAATACCCGGAGATGTGGCCGGGACAGAATGCTGTCACGGATGCAGGTTTCATGGGAGTCTGGAACTGGATATATACTGTTGGAGTCCGGCTTTTTTAGGAGTTGTGCTCACGGGAGTATGCGGCGGTGATACCGGTCAGGAGCCTCCGGTTTTGTTCATATCCGAAAGGATCTCCTGCCAGATACGGGCAGCAATTTCCTCTTTTGTCCCGGTAACGGGTCTGCCGGTCTTTGTTCTCCTGGTCAGGATGCGGTAGGAGCCGGTGGCCGTACCCATACTCTCCGGGGTGTTGGTCACCACCATCCATGCGCCGCGGGCGAGCAGCGCCTCAGCCCCCGGCAGGGGCGTTCTCCCGATTTTAAAAGCTATGACCCGGGTTTTGGAATGCTCAAGGACATGATCGATCAGTTTCGGAAGCGGGGAAAGATCAATTGTGACCGGTTTCCCGCTTGCAATCTTCCCGCGAACCTTTTTTGGGGCAAAATCCGAGATGGCAGCCGCGCTGATATACAGGTCGGGGCTCCCTTTTTTCAGGTACTTCCTGACCGCATCAAGCATCCCGCCCGCGGTCTCGACCGGCACATTCTGCACGCAAGGCAGGATATCGTTGTGGACAACCGTGACATCGGCGCCGAGCCGGTATGCTTCAAGTGCCAGTTCGCCACCCATCCTCCCGCTCGAACGGGTGGTGAGCACCCGCACGTCGTCTACCGGTTCGCGGCAGGCCCCGCTCGTGACAAGCACCCTTTTTCCGGCGAGCGGTTTATTAAGAACCGCACGTTCGCAGCGGAGGACGATCTCGTCGATATCGGCGAACTTTGCTTTCCCCTCCTCAATCCTCGGGCCGGCAAACCCGACCCCCCACGATTCGAGGGTCCTGATATTCCGGACAACTGCCGGATGACGGAACATGCTGTGGTGCATCGCAGGCACAATAAGTACCGGCATCCCGCTCCCGAGAGCAGTTGTCGCAAAAGTCGTGACCGGGGTGTCGTCGATCCCGCACGCAATCTTTCCTATTGTGTTTGCCGTGCAGGGTGCAATAAGCAGGAGCGACGCGCTCCCGCCGTCGCCGCAGTAGGTCACGTGTTCAACAAAACCCGAGATCCGGGTGATGGCCTGTCTCCCGCTCGCGTAGGTGAGCGCGTCAGGGTGGATGATTCCCTGTGCTGCGGTGCTCATGACCGGCTGGACACGGGCGCCTTTCCTGCGCAGCGCGTGGATCAGCCTGACCGTCTCGACCGCTGCAATGCTGCCGGTCACTCCTATCGCGATCTCTTTTCCGGCAAGGGTCTGTACGGTCATGCGAGTATCACATCCTGCACCACATGCCACGTGTGCGGGCGGAATTTCTTTACCTTATGTACCTGGATGGAGGCAGAAAAACCTGCCCCTTCCGCGCAGCCCCGGATCGCCTCCGCTACATCACCGACACTATGGACGTGGACGACGCTCCCTGCCTGTACGTGGGGGAAGACCGCGGGCAGGAAATTTAATGCATCGAAATGCCCCATCACGACCCGGTCGTAGGTGCCGGTGAGCAGGGTACGGCAATCCCCGCAGGCTGCCCCGACCCGGGCACACAGCCCGTTCTCTTTGATATTCTGTTTCAGGTACTCGAAGGCAACCGGGTTGATCTCCATCGCGTGGACCCGTGCCCCGCTGCCTGCCATAGGCACCGTAAAATAGCCGATACCGGCGAACATGTCTGCCACCCGCGCTTCTTTCGGGCCATCGCGGATAAGGCGGGCCATCCGCTGCTTCTCCAGACGGTTGCCCTGCGCAAACATCACCTTTTGCGGGTCGAGGTGGTAGGTATACCCGTTCTCCCGGTGGCAGACCACGCCAGCATCCCCAAAAAGGATCTCCGTTACCGGCGTCCGGGTCACCTCAGTGAGCGATTCGATCCAGAGCACGCCGCGCGGGTGCCGGAAGCTGACGATCGCGTCAACCTCGTGTGCAGCGGGCCGGGTTCCGTGGATGACGGCCACATCGCCAAGCATAAAAAAACCCCTCCCGGCATACAGGTGCCGGTCCGGGAGCTCGCGCTCGCAGGGAAATCCCTCCTTCACCGGCACCCATGCAGTCTCCCCTTCAACCCAGGGATGCCGGGCCGGATCCACCCAGTCTGCATCGCGGACCGCTGCCAGCTGATCCGTTGGTACTGCCCGCGCCCGCATGGTATCCCGTTATCTCATCACGACAAGGGTATCCCCGTCGCGGAGTACCTGTACGTTCTCTCCGGCGTTTGCTGCCTGCCACGGTTTTTTCTGCATTTCTTTTGTTGCGCCGGTCTCCGGATCGAGCAGCCCCATCATCCCGCCCGAGACATATGCGACAAGCGCCGTTTCTGCATTCCGCGCATTGCCGATCCACCGTACGATCTCTTCTTCATTTACCGCCCTGCTCCGTCCTTCGGACAAGTCGAAGACCCGGACATGCCGCGAGTCGACCTGCTCTATCTCCGCGTAGGTCCGGCCGAGTTTTACCACATCATGCCGCTGGTACCGCGGCAGCCGGACAAGATAGGTAATCCTGAAGAGCTGCCTGCCGTTCTTTTCCCCGACAAGCTTCGGGTGGGTCGTGTACCGCCCACCCAGCTGCGCCGTGATGCCCTGCACGATCAGAAGGCCGATATGCTGGGAGCCGACCGTGATGTCGAGGCCGTCCCGGTTTTCGGTCATGTCTGATATGAACGAGAGGCGTTCGCCGCCGGCCTGGAGAGTGTCCTCGATCTGGGTCGCAATGGCTGCAGCTCTCTGCATCTCGAACGGGCTCAGGTCGCGCTCATCCGCACGTACCTGTACTATCCCCTCGTAATAGCTGCCGGTGAGCCGGTTGCACCGGTCGCACTGCTCCTTGTGCCAGGCCAGTTCTACCGTACAGGTCTTCTCTACGGGAAGACCGTAGAGAGAACCGGTGATCGAAAGGCGGGCCCGGGACCGGTTGGGGCTGATGTCGCGTACGTCCACGGCAATCGAACGCTTCTTCACGTCAGGATGAAAATGTACCGCGCTCCGGGCCAGGTCCGGCGCAAGTTCGGCCCGTTCGCGGTTCGTATCCGTCCATGTGTTCACCAGCTTGGTTGCGCCGCAGCCGGGGCAATGGGTGCTTGTCACCCGCGTATCGCACACGGCCCATGGCGTATCGGCCGCCCGGCAGCTGTTGCAGAGCCCGTCCGTATCCGAAGGCCTGCCGCATTTCGGGCAGAACCGGTCCTTAATCGTCGTCATAACTGGTAGATCTGGGCATGGGGTACGGTGCCGATCATGATGCAGTCCGCACGGGAGATAAGTCCCATCCTGACAGCCACGGCGACACTCCGCTCCCCCATGAGGTTGATATTGCCACCGGCACGCAGGGCTTCCATGACCGCTGTCTCGTCCACGAGAGTGGTACCATAGAATCCTTCGGATATGGCGACTTTGAGGTCGCCGTGAATAATGGTAGTGTTAAGCAGTTCGCGGTCGCAGACCGCGACCACGTCACCAATTGACGGTGAACGGTGGACTTTAAGAAACATTGATCAGATCTTTCGCGGGGCCACCAGATAAAAGATAGGAAGGATCCACAAGGTCTAAAGCGTGATACGGACACCGTAGACCTTTTCGACGGTTTCGCCATGGATCCGGTAGCAGTCCTCTTCAGTGATCGTACCGGATTCAATGAGTTTTTTGGTGATCCGCGGAACGGATTTGGGGCCGGTCACCGCACCGGGCCGCGAGTTCTCGTCCATGAAATCGCTTTCCATGGTAAACGGCCGGCGCTCATGCGCAAGGACCGGCACCGCTTCGTGCCGGGCGACGAGCGAGGGGTGGAGCGGGGTATCGGGAGAACCGTAGTGCTTTACCACGCGCCCGACCGGCATGCCTGCCGCTTCGGCCATGTCGACGACATCGGCGCACGGCCCGCTCTCCGCGTGGATCTGGAGGGCGCACCGGTACCCGGCAGCAAGTTCGAGCGCATGGGAAAGCACGTCGTTCGATGCTGCCAGAACCTCGGGACTTGCTTCGTAATGCGGCCGCCCGCTCTTGAGCGCGATGGCACGGCCGTCCCGTATGTAGCCCACCGCGCAGTCAAGCCCGCCTTTCATCACTTCGGTGGCCTCGGCAAGGGACATACGTTCGGCGAGCCGGCTTATCTCGGCAGGGTGTACCCCGAGAATGGGAAATACGACAAGACCGGTCTCCCGGATCAGCCCGGCAATACGGAGGGTCTCGTCAAAGACCTTCGCATAGTCGGCGCCACAGACCGGTGCGATCCCAAGCGACCACGAAGGTTTTGCAACAAGGAAGATATGGGTCCCGCCCGCATGCAGGAAATCCTTTGCCGCTTCTACCCCGCGCCCGTTCACCGGATCGAAATGGATATGATCGTCAGTGATCGGAAAGAGACGCGATCTCATGGCACTCCAGAATCCTCATGAGCGGGTACCCGTTATCAGGTGCAAGGGCGGCCCGGCAGTACGAGAACCCTACCCTTGTCACGATCTCCGCATCAAACATCAGACCGGAGAGTTCGCTGTACCCGAATACATTCTTTTTCATTGCAAAACGGTCGAGCCTCACCGTAATTTCCTCGACAAAGGGCTGGAGGATCACGGCTTTCTCGATGGCCGTTTCCACGCTCGCTGCCGATTCCTGCGAAACCGGGGTCCCGACCCACTGGTGATAGAGCGCCCCGAGTTTGATCCCGGCCTCGAAAATGGCCCGTTCGCGATCGCTTTCCTCTCTGAATGTGTTCCCCGGTTTCATCCTGTTCACCTTTCAGATCAGCTGGATGATCCCCTGCTTTGGTTCCATGGCCTCGCCATGCCGCAGGAGCATGTCGATACCTTCCCGCACCTTATCGTGCGCAAATCCCTTCGAGGCGGCTGCCTCGATCACCTGCTCGATGGCCGCCCGCCGCCCCTCACCGCCAATGTCCCGGATCGCGTCCTTGATCACCCGGACGATATCGCGCTTCTCCTTGGAGATTCCGGTCGCCACCTTGTCGATATCGAAGTTGCCGGTCTTTGCATCATAGGCGATCTGGCGCAGGCAGGCATCCACGATATGGATCACACGCTCCGCATCACCCGCTTCGATCTTATCCGAAAGCCGGATCCGGGCGCTCGCCTCGGCAAGCCTGACAAGTGCTTCCAGTTGCCGGGCAGTCACCGGCACCGGCTTATTGGGCTCCGCGATCCCCCGGAGCTTGAGGTAGTAACCGACAAGCGCCTCCTTTGCCTCCGCTGACAGGATGGGGAAGCAGGTGCGCTTGGAGTATGCGACGTACTTCCGGAAAAGCCCGGGCTCGATATCCGGCATAACCGGCTTGAGCTGCTGGTCGATGAACTCCTGTGTTACACCGGGAATCGGGGTCTTCCTGTGCTGGGCGATCAACTCCCCGATACCGTGCGCCTTGAGGATGTGCTCTGCTATCGCGAGATCCCGTTTCTGCTCCGGCTGGTCGGTCATGATAAAGATAAGATCAAAACGCGAGAGAAGCGACGGGGGCATGTTGATCTGGTCGGCAATATCGCCATACATGTCGAAGCGCCCGTACTTCGGGTTTGCAGCCCCGAGAAGGGCGCACCGGGACTTGAGCGTCGCGGTGATGCCGGCCTTTGCGACGCTGATGGACTGCTGCTCCATCGCCTCGTGCAGGGCCGAACGATCCTCTTTCTGCATCTTGTCCATCTCATCGACTGCTGCGACACCCATGTCAGCGAGCACGAGGGCTCCCGCCTCAAGCGTCCAGCGCCCTTCCCCGAACTCATCCTTGACGGCTGTCGCCGTGAGACCGGCAGAGGTCGATGACTGGCCGCTCGTATAGATCGCACGCGGCGAGCACTTCACGACATAGCGCAGCAGCTGGCTTTTTGCGATACCGGGATCGCCGATCAGGAGCACATGGATGTCGCCCCGCAGATGAGTCCCGTCCGGCATCTCCTTTGCGATCCCCCCGAAAAGCTGGAGAGTGATCGCCTCCTTGACATCCTCGTTCCCGTAGATCGTAGGGGCGATCGAGTGGGTGACCATCCGGTAGATCATCGGATCACAGGACAGTTTTTTGATCTCATCCTCCGCCTTCTCGTCGATCTCGACCTCCTCGAACTCCTTTTCCGCGATCTCGATCGAGTTGCACTCCAGAAAGATATCGAAGACCGTGTGCTTTTCACCCTTGACAACCCGCTGCATGGAGCGGAGGATGCCGTTGATTACGACGCGGTCTCCCGGTGCGACCATGCCCGAGAGGTCATCGGTCACATCGATATCGAGCGTCTGCGGTTGTTCGCCGCCCCGCAGCCCCTCGGGGGATTCCTGGACCCTGAGTTTCTGGGAATCGACAAAAGTGGAGCGCTTTGGCACCAGCTCCAGTTTTTTGAACGTGCAGCCATCCGTTGCGCAGCCCTCGGGCTCAATGAATTTGCCGTATTTCTGGATCTTTCTGGTGAAGTGGCCGGCCGGGCACTTGAAGACCGCCTCCACGATCCGGGGGCGCACCTCGGTGGTTTTCCGCAGGATACCCTCGACCGAGACGAACATGTTGATGTCGTCGGAACGGATCTCGCGGATGGCGGTTTTTTTGGGGAGGTTCGTGAACCGGATATTGACGCCCTTTGGCTCTTTGCCGTCCTTGGTCCGGATCAGCTGGTTGTTTTTGATCGCGTCCCAGACATCCTCGAGCACCTTGCCGGGGTTCTCCAGCAGTTCGTCGGCAAGGGTGATACCTGCCTTCCCGAAGCGCTCGATCTGCCGGTAGTCGACAAACAACGAGCGCTTGTGCGGGTACAGGCGCGAGATCTCGCCGAGCTCTTTCTTGTACCGGCTTTTGAGGAAACGGCCCCAGTCCTCGGTACGGTCTCCCTGGTGCAGTTCGGGTACCTTCTCCATTTCTGCCTCACCGATTCTTCGTGCTCGCAAGCACGAACCGGGCAATCAGCGCCTCCATCTGGATGTCGCTGCTGGCACCCTCAGAGAGCCGGAAATCGGTCTCGCCGAGGGCATCGATCAGTTCCACCTTAAGCGTCCGGTCCATCCCGCGCTTTACGAGCGCCCGGTAACACTGGTTGATCAATTCGTTCGGGGCGATCCCCCGCTCGTGGAGCAGGTGCGCAAGCAGGGATTCGGCACCGTCAAAATCACCGGCAAGCGCCAGTTTAAGGAGATCCTCGATCTCGTCGGGCCGGGCGTTTGAAGTGATCGCATAGACCATCGGGGCTTCGATTGTGGTGCTGATGATCGCGGCACCCTGCAGGGCATTGATCGCCTTGCGCATGTCCCCCTGCGCGATATAGACCATCGCATCCATAGCAGCGGGAGTAATGGTCAGGCCCTCCTTTTCCGCGATCCGGCCAATCTCCTCTTTTACAGCCTGTGCCGCGAGCGGCCGGAACCGGTAGATCGCGCACCGGCTCTGGATGGGGTCAATGATCTTCGAGGAATAATTGCACGAGAGGATGAACCGGCAGGTCTTTGCATAGCTCTCCATCGTCCGGCGCAGCGCGGCCTGCGCATCGGTCGTGAGTGCATCGGCTTCGTCAAGGAACAGGATTTTGAACGCTTCCTCCCCGGCGGGCCGGGTCCGGGCAAACTCCTTGATCTGGTTGCGCACCACGTCGATCCCGCGCTCGTCGGATGCATTGAGCTCCCGGAAGTTCATCCGCCATGATTCGCCAAAGAACTCCCGGGCGAGGGTGACAGCGGCGGTTGTCTTTCCCACACCGGCACTTCCCGTGAAAAGGAGATGGGGGAGGTTGCCGGACTTTACGTAAGAAGAGAGCCGCTCGACTATCTCGTCCTGCCCGACAATATCTGCCAGTCTTGTCGGCCGGTATTTCTCGATCCAGATAGTGTGGGTCTCATCCATGCGCAATCATCCTGCTTGTACTGACTAGATTGTCCTTGGACTATGTTGTTTTTTCCTGCCCAAAAGATCTGATATACCCGGGTACGGTCCCCGGGCCCGGAAATCCTTTTTGCAATCACTAGAATGTCATAATCTTTATCATAAGAGTTTTGAAATTACTTTTCATGTTAGCGCGCCGGATTCCTCTTGTTTTTCTCTTGCTTATGTTTCTTATCCTGATCCCTGCCCATGCAAGCCTGGCCAAAGTCGCTGCGGGCGCACCGGTTTTCATCGGAGAACAAAATCTGGACATCTCACTGGGCCTGAACGGGCATACGGTTATTGCCTGGTGGCCGCCAGGTGCAGATATGAGCGGCGATCCATCAATATCGGTGACGGTTCCCGGGAATGGAAGGTCATTTTATCTGGATCCCGCTGTTTTTTCCGGGTATACCGGCACCTGGTATACCCACGACGCCAAACCGGATATTCCGGTCTTTGTCCTGTACCAACCCCAGATCAAGCTCTCGATCTGGGATGTGGACACGAATACCGATATCACCGGCCAATCGGTCCCGATGTCCGCGAACATTACCTACCGGATCGATACAAACGTGTATACTGCGCTCAATTATACACTGCGCCCCAATTACAACCCGACAGACGGGTTTTTTGCGGTGACCCTCACATCCCCCTCCGGGATGAACATTCCCCAGATCTTCACGGGGAACGTGGGGGATCCAGCCACCCGGATCATCGCGTTTAACAATGCTCCGATAATCAGGTCATCCCCCTACATCTGGCAGGACGGTCCTTCATGGGACCGGTATGCGATAAGCACGGATGGCGGCAGAGTCTATTCGACCGGGACCTATACTTTTGTGGCTACGCAGGACCTCAACGGCATGATGAGCAGTTACAGCGATGCCACGGCCATCGGAAACGTTACCAGCGGGGACAAAACGGTCACGTTTATTGCTGATGTAATCACTTCCTCCCCGACCGTGCTGCAATCGGGAACCGCGCCGGCCGCGACCATGACCGCGACGACAGGAACGACAAGCCCGACACAGCAGGCGACCGGGCAGCCGACGGCAACCATCATCCCGAAAAAGACAACCTTTTCCCCATTGCCTCCTGAAATTATCTTCCTGGGCATTGGTATCGCGGCGCTCGTAGCCGTGATAAGGCGGAAGTATTAATCATCCAACTCTCCCTTTTTTAACAGATGAGTCAGAACAAAACCAAAGGCCGGAAAATTGGACCGGAGAAAAAGAGGGTTTCGCGAAAAACCGTTATTGCGATCGGTGTTGTAATTGTCGTCTGCATTGTCGCAGCTGCTGCCGGTCTCGTCCTCATGAAACAGGGGCCTCTTTCTCCTGCACCAGTCAGGAATACCTCGAATTCCTTTACATCCGCGGGTGCGTATTATTGCATGAGCGTTGATCTCGCATATGCCGGGAACTATAACGAGGCACTCCAGGACGCCGATCTCGCCCTCGCACAAAATGTGAGTTCGCTGATACCCGTCATCCAGTCGAACCGCGCGGGAATCCTTGTGGAACTGGGCCGGTACAATGACGCGATTGCAGCAGCGGACGTCGCGATCGACGCACCCGGGAACCTGACGACCCTGCGATCCATTGCCTGGTACAACAAGGCAAATGCCCTGAAGGCACTGGGACAAAACGCGGAAGCGGATGCGGCGTATGCAAACGCATCGGCACTGAACCCGAATCTGAAACATCCCTGATCCAATCCGTTTTTGAGATCTTTTTTTGTCAACAATTTCCCTTCCACCTGCGTGCCCGCCCTCTCTGTCCCCGGCCGTTTATCAACGCCTATACCTTGAATACCTCTCTTTTGTAAGTACTGATCACGATCATGGAAGGTGCAACCCGTGTTTTTGCCGGAGATTTTTCCGGCGCGACGCTTACCGTGCCAGCGGACGATCCAGGAAGCCCGGGCTGGATCGTGACCCCGGGCGGGGCGTGGTGCCGGTTGCTGTACCTTTGCGGGGCTCTCACCGAAGTTACCGAGATCGCCGATGTGCTGCACTGCCGGCTTGCCGACCCGACCGGTGCATTCGATATCGTGGCAGGAGGCCGAATGGGAGCTGTCGCGGAACAGATCCGTGCGATCCCGGTACCCTCTTTTATAGCGGTCACAGGAACTGCGCAGCTGTATACAAAGAACGGGAGCCGGGCGGTCTCGGTCAGGCCTGAATATATCCACGTGATCGACAGGGCTGTCCGCGACCGGTGGATCGCTTTGACTGCGGATATGACGCTCGCCCGGCTTGAACTGCTGCTTGCCTCGCTCGAAGAATGCACCGGCGATGCGCGGGCGGACCGTACCATCCGGCACTATGGGCTCACCCGGGAACGGCTCCGCGAGATGGTTTCAATGGTCGGAGGTGCGCTTGACAGTGCCCGAACTGCTCCTGCGGCACCCCCGGTCGCCGAGGAGGACATCAGCGCAATCGTCATGGAGATTATCCGCGCAAAAAGCGGCCCGCGGGGCGTGGCCGTGCAGGACGTAATCGATGCCGGGGAAGCGGGGGGATTTACCAAGGATGCGGTGCTTGCCGCGATCGGGACCCTGGTGACAAACGACGATTGTTACCAGCCCCAGAAAGGATACGTAAAACCATTATGAAACTGGAGTTTATCAGGGACGGCCCGGCGCTTGTCATCGAGAACACCGAGCGCCTGCTCATCGTTGCCGACCTCCATTTCGGGATCGAGGCCGATCTCGCCGCGCATGGAATGCATTTCAAAAGCCACAGCACCGAACGCCTCGACCGGCTCATGAAGACCATCGATGCGACAGATCCGGACCGGCTTATCCTCCTGGGTGACGTCAAGCACAGCATCCCGTCGCTCACCCGGCAGGAGTGGAGAGAGATCCCGGGTGTCCTCGATACGATCCGGCGCCGCATCCCGATCCTTGTCTTCCCGGGAAACCACGACATCGGCATCGAACGGTTCCTTGAGGAGGCCGAGATCCGGCCAAAGGAGGGAGAGGTCATCGATGGCGTCGCGTACCTCCACGGCCACACGTACCCGGCGCCTGACCTTGGCGGTCACCTTATTGTGACCGGTCACCACCACCCGCAGGTCAGCCTGCACGACGAGGTGGGCTGTTCCCTCCAGTCGCCGGCCTACCTGCGGGCGACAATCGATGTAAAAGCGCTCGGCCTCATGAATGCCGGTACGGCCCCTGCCCGGGCCCTTTTCGTGCCCGCGTTTAACGAGATCGCCGGTTACGATATCGTAAAGATCGCCCGCGACCCGTTCTCGCCGATCTCGCGGTGCATGAAGCAGGACGATGCGGAGATCATACTTGCCGACGGGACGTATATCGGCCCGCTTTCGATGCTGCTCGACGAAGATGCAGACGAGGACCCGGGGGCATATCTCCATGGTGCTTGAGCTGCTCGATAACCATGTCAGGGAGTGCATCAGGAAGCGGGGTTTTACCCGGCTTTCGCCCGCACAGGAGCAGGCGATCCCCCTCATCCTGGAAAAGAAAAACCTCGTCCTGATCGCCCCCACCGGGACCGGCAAGACCGAGAGCGCAATGTTCCCGGTCTTCGATGCGCTCCTGAAGATGCCTGCCGGGGGAGGATTCAGGGCAATTTACGTTACTCCCTTACGCTCCCTTAACCGGGACATCCTTGCAAGGATGGAGTGGTGGTGCCGGGAGCTGGGCCTTACGGTCGGCGTCCGGCACGGGGACACTCCGATGGGAGAGCGCAGGAAACAGGCGCTCCACCCGCCCGACCTGCTTATCACGACGCCCGAAACCCTGCAGGCGCTCTTCATGGGAAAGCGCCTAAAAAAGCACCTCGAACATGTGCGGTTCGTGATCGTCGACGAGATCCACGAGATGGCCGCAAGCAAGAGGGGGGCGCAGCTCACGGTCGCTCTCGAACGAATTGTCGCCTATGCCGGTGAATTCCAGCGCATCGGTCTTTCTGCCACGGTCGGGAACCCGGAGACGATAGCCCGGTTCCTCTGCGGCGAGCGACCATGCGAAATTGTTCAGGTACCGGTGGCAAAACAGCTGGACATCACGGTCAATTTTGTCGGGGACGACTTTAAGCACCAGGTCCACGCGCTCGAAGGGGCGCTCAATACGGAGGGCTCAACGCTCGTTTTTGTCAATACCCGGGTGACAGCTGAAGCGCTCGGCCATGCCCTGTTCCACCGGGGAGACGTGGAGGTACACCACGGTTCGCTCTCAAAGGAGATCCGGATCGATGCCGAGGAGCGGTTCAAGAAAGGCGAGATCCGCACTCTCATCTGCACCTCGTCCATGGAACTTGGGATCGATATCGGCAGGGTGGACCACGTCATCCAGTTCGGCTCCCCCCGCGAGGTCGCCCGGCTGGTGCAGCGGGTCGGCCGCGCCGGCCACCAGCTCAACACCATTTCGCGCGGCACGATCCTTGCCACCGGCTTTGACGACCTGCTGGAGTCCCTCGTGATCGCCAGAAGGGCGCAGGCAAACGAGATCGAGCCGGTAGTGCCGGAAACGAATGCCGGTGACGTGCTCGCCAACCAGATCGCCGCTATCGCCGTGGAGTACGGCGAGATCGAACGCTCCCGGATCCGGGAGATTGTAACGAGATCCGCTATCTTCGCCGGGTGCGGTACGCTCCTTGACGAGGTCTGCGCCCAGCTCGAGGAGCATCGGCTTATCCGGATCGATGGCAGCCGGATCGTCACGACAGCCCGTGCACGCCGCTACCTTTCAGGCAACCTCTCGATGATCCATGACGAGCGCAAGATCCCGATCTTCGATATGGTTTCGCGCCGGACCGTGGGTACGCTGGACGAATCGTTCGTGGTCGGCTGGGTGCATACCGGCGCGGTCTTCATCACCAAGGGCCAGCTCTGGCGGGTACTGGAGATAAACGAAGGCCGGCTCACGGTCGAACCGGCGAAAAAAGCGATCGGCGAACTGCCATCATGGGAAGGCGAACAGATCCCGGTCCCGTTTGCCGTCGCACGGGAAGCAGGGGCGATCCGGCGCGAGCGCACCACCGGGCAGTATACAAAAGAAAAAGAGAGCATCGCGTTTGCTGCCCATATTCTCTCGGAGATGGAGAAGAACCGGTGCAAAATCCCGACCGACCGGCTCATCACGCTCGAGAACATCGATGATGGCGTTGTCTGCAATGTCTGCGCCGGCCACAAGGCAAACGAGGCACTGGGCCGCGTGCTCTCGATCCTGATATCCGCGCGATACGGGACGACTGTGGGGATTGAGCTGGACGCATACCGGATCCTGCTGCGCCTGCCCTCGGCAATCCGGGCTGCAGACGTCCGCGACTTTCTCCTCTCGCTGGAGCCCACCCACATGCCCGGTATCCTCAGGCTCGCTCTCAAGCGTACGGCGCTTTTCAAATGGAAACTGGTGCAGATTGCAAAAAAATTCGGGGCGATCGATCCGGATGCGGACTACGAGAAGATCAGCATCCATCGCCTGCTCGACTATTTCGACAACACGGTTGTCCAGCAGGAGGCGTACCGCGAGCTGTTGTCCGGTTACATGGACGTGGACGCTGCCGCGCAGGTGGTCAGCGAGGTAAAAGAGGGCATCATCGGGGTCGCCATCGGCCCCCACTCGATCATCGGCGCGGACGGTATCCTTTCCTCCCGCGACCAGATCCCGCCACCGACCGCAGACCAGGCCGTCCTTGCCACGCTCAAACGCCGGCTTGAACAGGACGATGTCGTGCTTGCCTGCATGAACTGCCGGGACTGGAAGAGCCACACGGTCGTCTCGCGGGTACCGGACTCCCCCCAGTGCCCGAAGTGCGGTGCCCGTCTCATCGCCGCGCTCAAACCGTATGAGGCAGAGGCGTACGCAATCGTTTCAAAGAAGAAGAAAAATGAAGAGGAGCGGGCTGTCGAGCAGCGTCTCCTCAGGAATGCCAACATCGTTCTTTCCAGCGGGAAAAAAGCCGTTATTGCGCTCTCCGCCCGGGGGGTGGGACCCGAGAATGCCTCCCGTATCCTCGCGACGCTCGCGGACGGCGATGCCTTTTACCGCGAGATCCTCAAGGCAGAACGGAACTTCATCCAGACACACCGGTACTGGGCGTAGGACAATCCTACCCACGTACCGGGATAGGGTGCAGGAAAAGGGCAAGAACCGGAGGACACCGGACGGGAAAAGGGATCCGGTAAGGTGAAAAACGAATAACCGTCCCGGTAAAACATCACCCGCAGGGAATCCTGACTTCCCACCGAATGGGAAAAACCATCAAAACCACCTCATCCCGCTATCCGGATGCTCCTCATGACCTGCAGGCAGCAAAATGGTGGCAGATCCCATGCATTTTCAGGAAAAAAACCGGCCGTTTTTTCCCGTTCAGGAACCCCCTTTATTTTTTGGCCATACTGCCCTTTTGGGCATACCCGATGTGCCGGATGACCTGCTGGACTCTCATTTTTTCACGTTCAAAGGAAAGCCGCTAAAGTGCACGGTTTTTTCCCGGTTAAAACGGTCCGTTTCAAAAAATATCGGATTAAAACAATAATCATGGAGAGGATTGGCGCCATTTCCACGGGAACTTCCCGGACCCGGATCCGGCCCGGAAACTTACCGTCGGAGAATGGATCCGTGGAATGAGTCAATCAGGCTACCCTCATCCTGACAGGAAATGGTATGCCGGTAAGATGGGATTACGCAGTCGGTTTTCTTCAGGGTCTCTTCCTGAGGGGTGCATGTATCGGAGTGAGGCAAAAGATCCGGCTCTTTTTGAGAGGCACAAAAAAAGCGTCCCGCAAACGGTTGACAGGTATAACGAATTTTTTATTGCCGCCGGTAAGGGAGTTTTAAAAAAAGATCCGTGAAAAAAGATCGTTGTGCAGGTACGATACCGGCACCGGTATTTACATAATGCTTTCGAGTTTCTGTTCGAGGAAGTCGAGGCCTTTCTTGATATCTTCAAGGTTTTTCCCGCCGGTCAGGATGATCTTTCCGGAAGAGAAGAGGAGTGCGACAATCTTCGGGTCCTTGATCCGGTACACGAGACCAGGGAACTGCTCGGGTTCGTACTCGATATTTTCGAGGTTGAGGGTGACAACGACCTTGTTGAGATTGATGTACTTGCCGATATCGTAAGAGCAGACGATGTTGGTGATTGCGACCCGGGGTTTGTCCAGCGTTTCGACACCGGCCTCTTTGAGGGACTTGATGATGATCGCAAGGCCGTCTTTTAACGCCTTGTCGTCCCGGATACCGGTGAGCACAACTTTGCCCGAAGAAAAAATCAGGGATGCAATCTTCGGGTTCTCGATACGGTACACCGCACCCGGGAACCTCTTGGTGTTGAGTTCGCAGCTTTTGATCTTGCTGGATACCATGTTGAGATCTATGGACTCGGCGATGACTCCTGAAGCCACGACATTCTCAATTTTCAATGAATCGTACCGTTTGTCAGCCATCCTGTATACTATGCAGTGTGTCGAATCATAATACTAATGGAGAATCTTTATGTCCCTTCCCCAACTTCTGACGGAAGAACATCTGCAGGAACGGTAAAACCGGTTTTATCGTAAAAAGAGGCGATGAAGGGATAAAAGACAGATTGAAATGGAAATACCATCAATATTCAGGAGGTATTCAGGCTGATTTTATGGGCGAAGACCAGCACAACATGGAAGATTACGACCGGGCAAAAGCGGCATTCTCAATCGATGTTCCCGAGTACTTTAATTTCGGTTTTGATGTAGTCGATGCCTGGGCAAAGAAGGACCGGAACAAGCTCGCGATGATCTGGGCTGACCAGAACGGCAACGAGAAGAAGTTTAGTTTTCTCGATATGTCCAGTCTCTCCAACCAGGCCGCAAACGTCCTCTTAAAATACTGGATCAACAAGGGCGACCGGGTCCTGATCATGGTCCCAAGGATCCCGGAATGGTGGATCTTTGTTGTTGCGCTCATCAAGCTGGGTGCGGTCGTCTGCCCCTGCCCAACCATGCTCACCCCACGGGATATCAAATACCGGGTGAACAAAGGGAAGTTCCGCATGGTGATCACCGATCTCGAAAATGCGGGGAAAGTCGAGGAGATCTGCAACGAATGCCCCACCCTCGCCTGCCGGTTCCTTGTCGATGGCGAGCGCAAGGGTTGGGCAAGCTGGCCTTACGAGCTCCTGTACCCGGCACCGGTCTCGCGCCATACCCCAAGCATCCCTGATGACCAGAGGGCAAAAAGCACCGACCCGATGCTGATCTATTTCACCTCCGGCACCGTGGGAGAGCCTAAGATGGTGCTCCACAACCACGGCCACCCGCTCGGCCAGATTGTCACCGCCCGCTTCTGGCAGGACCTCCGGCACAACGACCTCCACTTCACGGTCACAGATACCGGCTGGGCCAAGTGCGGGTGGGGCAAGATCTTCGGCCAGTGGATCGAAGGTGCCTGTATCTTCGTCTATAACTTTACCGGGAAGTTCAACGCAACAGAGATCCTGCCCCTGCTGGAGAAGTACCAGATTACGACGTTCTGCGCTCCGCCGACGATTTATCGCATGCTGATCCTTGCCGATCTCGACAAGTTTGATCTCTCGTCCCTCCGGCATTGCACGAGTGCCGGAGAGCCGCTCAATCCCGAGGTGATCCGGGTCTGGAAGGAAGGGACCGGCCTCGCCATCCGGGAGGGGTACGGCCAGAGCGAGACCTGCTGCTGCGTGGCCGAGTTCCCGTGCCTTGAGGTAAGGCCCGGTTCCATGGGAAAACCCTCGCCCGGCTGGAACGTGGAGATCCATGATGAGGCTGGTCGGCCGGTCGGTGTCCGCGAGGAGGGCAGGATCGCAATCTCCTGCACCCCGCCACCCCCGGGCCTTTTCGTAGAATATCTCGACAACCCGGAGGAGAATAAAAAGTCGTTTGTGAACGGATGGTACTATACGGGAGACAAGGTATACCGGGATGAAGAGGGGTTCTTCTGGTTCGTGGGCCGGGACGATGATGTGATCAAGTCGTCCGGCTACCGGATCGGGCCCTTTGAGGTGGAAAGCGCACTGCTCGAGCACCCGGCTGTGCAGGAAGCTGCTGTTGTGGGCGTACCGGATCGCATCAGGGGCCTGATTGTCAAGGCGTTTGTGGTCTTAAACGTGGGATTCGAACCTTCAGAGATGCTGGTAAAAGAGATCAAGTCCTACGTGAAGCGCACCACAGCGCCATACAAATACCCCCGTGCTATTGAATTTGTTCCTGAACTGCCCAAAACGCATTCCGGCAAAATCCGGAGAGCCGAGCTGCGCGAGCGGGAATTGCGGAAATACCGGGAGTTCGGGTAATTCCGGATAAAATGGGCAGGACGGGGGGCAGCCTTGGCAGAAGGATGGGAATGCTCCTTCGCACGTTCTGTTCTCCTGCGCGTGTGTTTTCCATGATAGCCAATGAAGTTGAGATAACAATTCATCTCCAACGCAAGGGAAACAATTTCCGGATCGGGGTCCTGCCATGCAGTCAGCCTTACCGCTCCACAAAATTGTGTCGGATTAAAGCCAGACCGGGTTCTTTGCAACACCTCTTCACCTCACGATATGAGGGGGCATAGGCTTTTATCCAGAACCGGCTTTACTCTCCCCTGAGTACAGCTCACTTTCGAGGGCTCCGTATGTCAGGAAAATATGCCTGTACAGGATTGATTCTCCTTATCGTACTTCTCATTCCCGTTTTCATGCCGCTGGCAGGTGCCCAGAGCCAGGGCACCATTACCCGGAGCCAGACATTCACAGTCACGATCGCAGGAACACCGTACACCGCCTACTATGTCTGGCTGAAAGGGACGTTTTCCTTTAGTGGGGAGCCGGGAGACCAGCCGCCGGTTATCGAATCCAACCAGTTAAATATCGTACAGGATCCGCCTGGCGGGCCTTATGCTATCGGATCCTATCAGTACTACGGTGGCGGCGGGCGCACGATCCTTGACGATGTCGCCCCATCTTCCTCCACTGTCCCGAATACCAGTTACTATGCCCAGGTAACAACGGATTCGAACGGTATTGGCATTGTCGCATTCCGGACATCACAGGCCACGGCAGCACGGTCATTCTCTGTTGCGGCCCAGAACCCGGCGGCGCCCGGCCAGGAAGTCAGTGTTGCGCTGGGTGTACCGACCCGGGTTCCGACACCGATAGCAACGTCCCCCAGGCCCGGTGTCCTCTCTGTGCCGATGACAACAGTGACGATAACTACAGTGCCGGTGGCTAATTCAACGCCGATTGCGACACCGGCGCTATCCCCGGTCGGTGGACCGGTGAAAACACCGGCCACGGGGGCTTCCCTTCCCGTGATAGTACCGGTTATTGCGATTTTTGCCGTGATTGTCTTTCTGGCCCTGCTTAACCACAGAAAAAGAGCGTGACTTCACGAAGACGACGACCTGTTCAGGTAATAACAGGTCTTTTAAAGGAACCATGCCGGAAACCCTAGGCATTACCTGGATCCTGCCCTGATCTGCCGACAATTCCCGGGCCATGATACATTCGCTCAGGAAAATTTCCCTCTTGAAAAATTTACAGGCATTTATCCGGGCCGTTGCAGAATTCCTGTTGATTTCCTGTGGAATGGATAGTTGCCCCGATGGTCTTTTGTCCGGAGAAGGGGGGGAGGGTCAGTTACCTGGTGGTGCACCACTATATTCTCACTACATTCAGGAGATAGGAAGGGGCTGAAATTCCCGTTTCCCATCATGTGTCAAACATATTTGGTGCACTAAAAAAACAAAAACCTGATAAAGTGCACCAACAAACAGATCGGGCATGGTGCGGTATTCAATATCCATGGACGATGCCCTGACTACCCGTATCGACAAGGCATGCGAACAACGAAAGATCTCGCGTTCGGACTGGATCGGCGAAGCCTGTTCAGACCGGATCGCGGGTACCAGTGCAGTGTCAGGTGCCGGTACCGGTGGTGCACCTTTGGCAGGTACGCCGATTCTCCCGTTCGTCAGCCCGGTATATCCCCCCGGCCACCACAATGTCGGCGATTACGAAGAAACCATCCACAATTTCCGGATCGATGTCCCGGAATACTTTAATTTCGGGTTTGATGTGATCGATGTATGGGCGGACCACGACCGGAACAAACTCGCAATGATCTGGGTGAACCAAAAAGGCGAGGAGAAGAAATTCACGTTCTGGGACCTGAAGCGGATGTCCAACCAGATCGTGAACATGTTGATCAAGTACGGGCTCAACAAGGGGGAGCGGGTCCTGATCATGCTCCCGCGGGTGCCGGAATGGTGGACGTTTACTATTGCCCTGATCAAGCGTGGTGCAGTATACTGCCCGGCCCCCACCATGCTCACCCCAAAAGACCTGAAATACCGGATCAACCTCGCCGATATCAAGATGGTGATCACGAGCATGGAGCATGCCGACAAGATCGATGCAATCGCAAAGGATTGCCCCTCGCTCTCCTGCAAGATGCTGATCGACGGCAAACGCGACGGCTGGATCAGTTACCCGGTTGAGATGGACTACCCGGCGCCGGTCTCTGCAAAGATCGTAAAGATACCGGGGGCGAAAAAGACCCGGAGCACCGACCCGCTCGTGATCTTCTTTACTTCCGGTACCACCGGGGAGCCCAAGATGGTACTCCATGACCAGAGTTACCCACTTGGGCATATCGTCACGGTCCGGTTCTGGCACGATGTCCATTCAAACGACCTTCACTTCACGAACTCCGACACTGGGTGGGCCAAGAGCGCATGGGGCAAGTTCTACGGACAGTGGATCGAGGGGGCCGCGATCTTTGTCTATGATATCCGCGGGAAATTCAATGCAACCGAGCTCCTCCCGCTGATCGAGAAGTACGGCATCACCACATTCTGCTGCCCGCCAACCATCTACCGGATGCTGATCCTTGCCGACCTCGACAAGTTCGACTTTACCGAGCTCCGGCACTGCGTGAGTGCGGGAGAACCACTCAATCCCGAAGTGATCAAGGCATGGAAAGACGCAACCGGCCTGACCATCTACGAGGGGTACGGCCAGACCGAGACCGTGCTCTGCGTGGGCACGTTTCCCGGCATGACCCCCAAGTTCGGGTCCATGGGGAAACCCTCCCCCGGGTGGCACATCGAGCTGCATGATGACAACGGGAAGGAAGTCGGTGTCCATCAGGAAGGAAAGATCGCAATCAGGGTCAACCCGCGGCCGGTCGGAATGTTCCGTGAATACCTGAACAACCCCGAGGAAAACAGGAAGTCCTTTATCGGCGACTGGTACTATACCGGCGACAAGGCATACCGCGACGAGGACGGTTATCTCTGGTTCATCGGCCGTGACGACGATGTTATCAAGGCATCAGGGTACCGGATCGGGCCCTTTGAAGTGGAAAGCGCTTTAATCGAGCACCCGGCGGTGCAGGAAGCCGCGGTGGTCGGCTCTCCCGACGAGATCCGCGGGCTTATTGTCAAGGCCTTTATCATCCTGAAACCGGGTTTTGCCCCGTCTGAAGCGCTCGTACGGGAGATCCAGAACCATGTAAAAAAGGTCACCGCACCGTACAAGTACCCGCGTGCCATTGAGTTCGTGGACTCGCTGCCCAAGACCATTTCCGGTAAAATCCGGAGAAACGAACTGCGTGAACACGAAATGAAGAAGTACCAGAACGAGACCAGCAACGGGAAGAAGGCATAACCCCCCTTGCCATTCCCCCTCACCTTTATTAAACCGGGAACATAATCTATACAGGCGCGAGGGTAGCCAAGCCAGGTCAACGGCGCCAGGTTCAGGGCCTGGTCTCGCAGGAGTTCTTGGGTTCGAATCCCATCCCTCGCATTTTTAGAGACAGAAACACGAAACTTCATTTGGTAATTTAGAAAGATTTTTATTGTAATATATGGAGAAATTGCATATAATCATGAGACACAGTGAGGATCCTAATAGATTGTCACATTTTACTTTGGCCCAGTGGTCTCATTTGCTATAATGTCTGTGCAGTCCGGAAAAAGTTGAATCGTTTCCAAGGGGAGGGGGGGGAAATTATGGCAAAACCTATAGAGCTCGGACTAGAGTTGAACCGCGCTGAGTCCATCCGATTTCAAAAATATATAGACAACCCGCAATACACAACCGCGGGTCGACAACTGATTAGAGAAGCAGCTGAAATTGCCAAGAAACCACGCGTTTGAATGACGCCGATTGGCATTGAGGAGCTTCAATTTTTAGTGTTAACAGACGAACACCGATCTCTTCTTCCTACGTTTAAATGCAAAAACAACGAACTACGGGGCTTTTTAATCGAAAATGCCTTGGATAGTCAAAGGGATAAAACTGCCAGCACACGGTTGGTCATATATAATGGAAGACTCGTTGGATATTTCACGCTTGTAACGGATGTTATCAAGAAGAAAGAAATTGTTGATGGAGATGGGGAACCCACCTTCCAATATTCAAACTATCCTGCCCTCAAAATTGCCCGTCTGGCCACACATCAAGATTATGAAAACCGGCATATTGGCCGCAGTATGCTCAAAAAAATTTACACAATTTGGATAGAATTTTCTCATTATATTGGTTGTCGGATAATTACTGTTGATGCGAAGCCCGAGGCTGTCGGATTCTATGAAAAATTTGCATTTCATAAGGCTCTAATAGGTATTAGGAAATTGCAAAAGCGAGATACAGTACCACTCTATATCGATATCCGCAAGGAACTTGAACACCTGGGATATGACCACTCTCTAACCGAATATGAGGAAACAGGGAGGGCTGAACGAAATTGATTGTGTATCCCACTTAAAGCACCACGCGCAGAACTCATAAGTGGTGCGAGGGTAGCCAAGCCAGGTCAACGGCGCCAGGTTCAGGGTCTGGTCTCGCAGGAGTTCTTGGGTTCGAATCCCATCCCTCGCACTCTTTTCATGCTTTAACCCTTACACTTCGATCTTTCCAAACACATATCAGAGCCCGGCATCGATTGTACCAGTACTCATGAGCGGCACGGCACGGTACCCCGAGATCGATATCCTCAGGGGTATTGCCATCCTGATGATGATCCTTTTTCATACCATCTTCGATCTCACCTTTTTCCGGATTATGCCGTTCGATGTCGAGAACGGCTTCTGGAGGTTTTTTGCCTACGCCACAGCCTCGCTCTTCCTTCTTATTGTCGGGATATCGCTCTCGATCAGCCATGCCCGCGCCTCATCCCGTCTCCAAGGGCGGGCAATGGTACAGAAATTCCTGTTCCGGGGCGCCGGGATCTTCTGCTGCGGTCTTTTGGTTACGGTCGGGACCTGGTGGTACCTGCAGGAAGGGTATGTCATCTTCGGCATCCTTCACCTCATCGGAGTTGCGGTAATGCTGTCGCCGCTCTTTTTCCGGTTCCGAATATGGAACGCGGTGATCGGGATCGTCTTTATTGTCATCGGGTGGATCCTTGCCACCATCCCAGGCCCGATGGCCTTTTTGGTCTTTGGCATCCACCCGCTCACGTTCCAAAGCGTCGATTACACCCCAATCTTCCCGTGGATGGGGCTTGTGCTGATCGGGCTTGCATTCGGGGAGTTTGCCTATCCCGCGGGAGTGCGGCGGTGGACACGCCCAAAACTCCCTGATCTGATAAACGCTCCCTTGTCATTTTTAGGCAGGCACTCGCTCGTTATCTACCTCATCCACCAGCCGTTGATCCTGCTGGTGTTGTATTTTGCGACCGGTGCACCGGTTCTCTAAAAAATAACGCCGGATCGCCCGGACCAAGGGCCAGCTGGAAACACGTGCGCAATGATCTTTTAAAATTAACGGCTCTGTAGAAAACCTTTTTGAAAAACAAGGCCCCCCCCTCTTGCGCCACCAGTCCCCAAAGGGGGGACGGGGCGCTAGTAGTTATGCCAGGGTATTACCCGCATAGAAAATCTCTCCATTTCTGGGAACCGGTAATACAGCACTATCGCTCATGGGGGGGTACCTGAGCGGCGGGGGCGAAGGGAAAAATTGACAGAGATCTAAAAGAGCGTTCTTACAAATCCCATTGAGGATTACTACTGAACCATATTTTTCAGATATGCGGGATCCGCTTACGGATATGCAACCTTTTATAACTTACCGTAGAAAATCCTCCTTTGTCTGAGATACAATCTTTCACAATGCACGGGGCCGGGAGTTCCTGTATCCTCTTTGGCGCACGCAAATCCTCAAAAACAATATCTTCTGCACGTGGACGTGTGGTATACATGAATCTGAGACAACCCAATGCAAATGAAGCAACAGGTACCGCCAACCGGTCGCGGAGTGTTGTTCCGTGTTCCGGCATCTGTACCCGCTGCCTGGACGGATGTAAAGGCAGTTGCGAGATCTGGCTTTCGTCATTCAGGGGCAGGGAAGTCCTTTATCCCGGCCCGTTTGGTGGAATTACTGCGGGAGCCGACAAGAATTATCCTGTTGACTATTCCCATCTCAACATACAGGGATATGCTGTCGGCGCAAAAGGGTTGCCCGAGGGAACCGATGCCAATCCGGATACAGCTGTCTTTTCATCCGTGGATACCGAAACCGGGTACGGCTGGGACAGGAAAGTGAAGATGCGCCTCCCGATCTTTACCGGTGCCCTCGGCTCAACGGAGATCGCGCGGGTCAACTGGGAGCACTTTGCGATCGGTGCGGCCATCTCCGGCATCACGCTCGTCTGCGGGGAGAACGTCTGCGGCGTCGACCCGGGGCTGAAACTGGATGCCAAAGGTAAGATCAGTGAATCCCCCGAGATGGATTGGCGGATAGCGATTTACCGTAAATTCAACGAGGGCTACGGGGAAATCCTCGTCCAGATGAATGTCGAGGACACGCGGCTGGGGACTGCGGAGTATGTTTCTTCCAAACACAACTTGGACACCATCGAGCTCAAGTGGGGCCAGGGAGCAAAATGTATCGGGGGCGAGATCAAAGTCACCTCGCCCGAACGGGCCATCGAATTAAAAAAGCGGGGCTATATCGTGCTTCCCGATCCTGAACAGAAGAAGAGCCAGGATGCATTTAAGGCCGGGGCGTTAAAAGAGTTTGAACGCCATTCGCGCCTCGGCTTTGTCACAAAGGAAGGATTCATGGAAGAGATCGACCGGCTCCGTGACATCGGGTTTTCGCGCATCACCTTAAAGACGGGCGCGTACTCCATGGTCGAGCTTGCGATGGCGCTTCGCTACGGTTCCGAGGCCAAAATAGACCTCCTCACCATTGACGGCGCTCCCGGCGGGACCGGCATGAGTCCGTGGCCGATGATGAACGAATGGGGCATACCGACATTTTATCTCCAGTCGCTTGCCTGTGATTTCGCCCGGAAACTGGAAAAGAAAGGGATGCGGGTGCCTGACCTCGCCATGGCCGGCGGGTTCTCCGATGAGCCCGTTGTCTTCAAGGCGCTTGCGATGGGGAGCCCGTACTTCAAGGCTGTCTGCATGGGCAGGGGCCTTATGATCCCCGGCATGGTAGGGAAAAACATCGAAAAATGGCTGCAGGCCGGCGACCTGCCCAAGTCCGTCTCCAAATATGGCAGCACGGTTGATGAGATTTTTGTCTGTTACGAGGAACTTAAGGAAAAATACGGCTCGCGGATAAAGGAGATCCCCCTGGGGGCCGTGGGCATCTATACGTACACGCAGAAATTCAGGACCGGTCTCCAGCAGCTCATGGCCGGCAGCCGCAACTTCCGGCTCCCGTCCCTGTCACGCGGCGACCTGATGGCACTCACACGGGAAGCATCTGATATCTCTGGCATCCCGTATGTCATGGAAGCCAGGTACGACGAGGCGATGGCCACACTGCTGGACTGACCTCCTGTAAATGCCTGTACCACCCTGAAGGACGCGCAGGGAAAAAATACCGGGCGCCCCAGGGTGACATTATTTTTTTGCCGGTTCCCTGACCGTGAACGTCCTGAGGATCTCAAGAGAGATCTTTGTCCCGAGCGTTGGCTGGAGCGACTCAATCCATAAAAAAAATCCCACCCGGGACGGTGTCGGACGCTCGAACCGGAAGTGACCCTCCTTTGTCTGCACCATCTTGAGATATTCCTTTTTCTCCCGTGACCTGAGGTAAATGATCAGCTCGAAGCCGGGGAGATCGGTCGCGATAATCGCCTTTGAAAAATACCGAAAAAATTCAGCGTATTCGACACGTTTCCCCTTGACCACGAGGCCATACTGTTCGCAGACTGCTTTAATCGCATGGGGATAGAGCGCCCCGAAAAGGATCTTTTTTACGAGCGCTTCCGTGTCGGTTGCAGGCACCATGTTCTTTCTGCCCCGGCCATGGGTAATGTCGGAAAAGATCCGGTTCCTGAATTCGTCATGATAGTTCCGGTAGTCAACCGGGTGCTTGAGCGGGATATCGGTAGCACGGATAAGTTTTGGATGATTCGTGGGTTTTGTGTACAGGATACGGGGACGGTAATGCTTGACAAGCGCCTTGATCTGCTCACAGGAACTGGTGTGGATGATCGCATTATCCGGGTCCTTTGCGAGCCTTTTTACGACAGAATAGTTGGAGATATCAAAGGAGGAGATGAGAAGGAAGGAGACATGCTCCTGTCCGTACAGGTACCCGAGCAGCCTTTTCTTGAACGCAATCTCGACCTCAAATTCCTTTAAGTCGGCCGGGGACGTCACCACTTCGCCGAATACGACATGATCCTGTGCGTCCACAAGGATAAGGTCAAACTCTGCAAGGTCCTGCCCGTTCCCGCGGAAGGTGATGTCCCCGTACTTCGAATAAAAAATTCCGTTCTGGCCCAGGTGCGCCTGCGCACCGGCACGCGGTGCATCGGCTCCCTTGCGCGCGATGTACCTGATGCAGTCGGATTTCTGCGAGATCTCCAGAAACATTTCGTACACGATCGCCTCGAACCAGCGGCCCTCGGCAGTCCGCATGGGCTCGATATCGGGAGAAAACAATTTTTTACGCTCGATTGTATTCATATGCCGCGTAGCGTTGAGCGCTATGGCTGCCGTGGGTTTAAAATTTTTAAAATTGGAATTCAGCCACGGGATCATGATGTCTTATTAAAGTTTTCAGCGACAGGGTAAATAACAATCTGCATGGGGCACAACGATGGACCCCATCATATTCGAGGCTGAACTAAGTATAAATATGAAAGAAATATATTTCCACCATATCTCCGGTTCGTTATGACCAGGAGAAAAGAGGAGGGGGTAAAAATCGATGACACCAGAAAGCGCAAAGAGCGACCGGAAACCGCTGCCGCGGTATGCCATGCCGGATGGATCCGAGCCGGAATACGGGGCGATCCTTGAACAGATCCAGAACTACCGTAAATCGATGATAGGTTCATCGTTCTTTTATATCCAGGCCAGACCGGCGGAAGAGCCCTGCCTGTGCAGGATCATTCCCGGCGGAGGAAGGATCTTTTTCCACGAAATCGTCGATCACCAGAAGTACGGAATATCGGAAGAGGACATGGAGGATGCGTTAAAATACGACACAGGTACTTTTACCCTGCCCGGTCATTTTCATATCTCGCCGCACATCGAAAAGAAACTGCGTGCACTTCTGGACGCAGAATAAAAAAAATCCGGCCAAAAATTATTGGCCGGACGAGGTGCAGCTGATTGAATTTTTTTTTTTTAAAACAGGATGCGGAGGGGATCCCGCCAGCCTGAACTGAGATTGCTGCATCTTTTTGACGGTAGGTTTGCGGTTGCTTTTTTATGACTCCACATCACCGGTCCTGATCCGTATGGATTTCTCGACCGGCAGGATGAAAATCTTTCCATCGCCGATTTTTCCTGTCCGTGCAGCCCCGGTCAGGGTCGCAATCACATCATCGACATCCTTATCGCGGACAACGATCTCGAGTTTAACTTTGGGCAGGAGGTCAACGGTCATCTTGCCGCCGCGGTACTCAAGGGATATGCCCTTCTGCTCGCCCCGGCCTTTGACCTCGGAAATCGTCATGCTCACATACCCTTTGTCTTCAAGCGCTTTTTTTACGAATTCGAATCGTTCGGGTTTGATGACTGCAACTATCATTTTCATGGTAATCACCTCAATTATCCTGATGCCCGCTCCCCGTGCTGGGAGATATCGAGCCCAACATATTCCTCTTCCTCGGTCACGCGCAGCCCCATGGTTTTGTCCACGATGATGGCCAGGACATAGGTAACCACGAACGCGTAGATAACCGCCGATCCTGCCCCGACAATCTGGGCAATGAACTGGTGGACGTTCCCCTCAATCAGGCCTGAGGCGCCGTTGACCGCCGCGGATGCAAAGATACCCGTGGCAAGCGCTCCCCAGAGACCGCCCATACCGTGGACTGCCCATGCATCGAGACTTTCATCAATGCCCCTGCCCTGCCTCCAGAGCATAATACCGTAGCACATAACACCGGCCACTGCACCGATCGCAATCGATGCCATCGGGGTCACATACCCGGCAGCTGGAGTGATGGCAACAAGTCCCGCTACTGCACCACTGATAAACCCAAGCGAGCTTGGCTTACCGCCGTGTGCCCACGAAACAAGGAGCCATGCCATTGCCGCCACGGCGGTTGCTGTATTCGTCGTGACAAAGGCGTTGACTGCAAGACCGTTTGCTGCGACTGCACTTCCTGCATTGAACCCGAACCAGCCGAACCAGAGAAGTACGGCACCAAGGATCGACCACGGGATGTTGGCCGGTTCCATCGCGTACTTACCGTACCCGACACGTTTGCCGATCACGAGCGCCAGCGCAAGAGCTGCAAACCCCGAACTGATGTGCACGACTGTGCCACCCGCAAAATCGATCGAGCCGAACTGCGATGTCCAGCCGCCGCCCCACACCCAGTGCGCGAGGGGGTCATAGACAATCGTGGTCCAGAGCAGTGCGAAGACGAGGTATGCACTGAACTTGATACGCTCTGCAAAACCGGACGTGACGATTGCCATGGTAACGGTTGCAAACACGAGCTGGAACACCATGTACAACATTCCCGGAATAAGTGTGCTGTACGGGCCGGGATCGCTCATACTCACACCGGTTAAGCCCAGGTTGCTCAGGTTGCCGATAAATCCGCCGACATCCGGGCCGAATGCAAGAGAATATCCTATCAGCACCCATTGGATGCTCACGAGCGCAAAGGCCACGAATGACAACGTGATCATGTCGATGAAGTTTTTCTTCCGTACAAGACCGCCATAGAAGAACCCGACTCCCGGCGTCATAATCATGACGAGGGCCGTTGAGGCGAGAACCCATGCAATAGCACCAGAATCCATAACCATTCAATTCACCTGTTCTGATCAATGCTGTTTTTATGCCGAGACCTGTATAATACGTTAGTTATACAGGCGGGGGCTGGGATCATTCATCCGGATCTCCGAAAAATGCACAAAGGCCGGAAGGCAATTCCGGATAGAAAGTCCGGCCCCTCGTTTTGTAAGCTGGCATTTCTGCATCATCGGCATTTCAGATCCTGAAGCGATCAATAGTTCATTGAAATTGTAGGAAGGAAATTCTATTCCTACACTTATAAATATTACTATTTTATCAATATCGGGGAGAATGAAAAACAGGAGGGCAATCAAAATCAGTCAGGAAAAAATCAAAGGGGGGGTAATCCTTCTCCCAAAATTTGATTGCATTCCCCATGAAAGGGGGAACCACAGAACAATTCCAGTCAAAAAAACGAATAAAAAAGTTATGATAGCCGGATACTTTATGCCCGCTCACCGTGGTGGCAAATGTCGAGCCCGACATATTCTTCATCGGGCGTAACCCGCAGGCTGATGGTGCGATCGATAATAACCGCAAGAATGTACGTCGCGACAAAGGCATAGATCACTGCCGCAAGGGCACCTACGGTATTTGCCACCAGCTGGTGGACATTGCCTTCGAAAAACCCGGAGAACCCGGCAACCGCTGCCGCAGCAAAAAGACCGGTGGCAAGCGTCCCCCAGACCCCTCCCATGCCGTGGATTGCCCACGCGTCCAGGCTCTCATCGAGCTGTTTGCTGATCCGCAGGAGCATCATGCCAAAGCAGAGTACACCGGCGACCGCTCCGATAAGAATAGCCACCATCGGCGTTACAAAACCGGCGGCCGGCGTGATTGCCACCATCCCGGCGATCGCCCCACTCACCATACCCAGTGAACTGGGCTTTCCCTTGTACCAACTGGCAAACATCCATGCAAGGGCACCGGCAGCAGCGGCAGTATTTGTATTGATAAATGCAGTCACAGCGCTCGCGTTCACTGCGAGAGCACTCCCCGCGTTGAACCCGAACCAGCCAAACCAGAGCAGGGCCGCACCAAGAAGGGCAATCGGGATATTATGCGGCTCCAAAGAGTATTCACCAAAGCCGGCCCGTTTCCCGATCACAAGCGCCAGCGCAAGTGCGGCAAAGCCCGAGCAGATCTCGACAACCGTCCCGCCGGCAAAGTCAATGAGGCCCATCTGCTGCGCCCAGCCGCCACCCCACGCCCAGTGGGCAAGGGGGCAGTAGACGACCGTCAGCCAGATGAGTGCAAACACGATAAACGACGTCAGCTTGACCCTCTCGGCGACTGCAGACGTCACGATAGTAAGCGTAACTGAGGCAAAGAAGAGCTGGAAGGCCACGTAAATCAGCGGGGGGTAGGCTGCCGTGCCCGTTGCACTGGCACTCACCCCTGCAAGCCCCAGGTACTGGAGGCTGCCGATAAATCCCCCGATATCAGATCCAAAGGCAAGCGAGTACCCGACCAGGATCCACTGGATGCTCGTGAGCGCGAGCACCAGAAACGAGAGTGCAATCATCGAAATGAAATTCTTCTTCCGTACAAGTCCGCCATAGAAAAACCCAACGCCCGGGGTCATCAGCATGACAAGAAGTGCCGAGACCATGAGCCATGTTGTAACACCGGTATCCAGAACCATGATTATCTCCTCTAAACTGAATGGGGGCCGACCGGATCCAAAAAAAGACGGGTTTGAGTCTGTGCCGGGCTCACATATACGGATCCCGGCATGCAACAGTTCCGGTACCGCACGTGGCGTGCAGGCCCTGCCGCTCCCTTCCTGTACCTTTCCTTAATCCAGACGACCGACGGGCAGTTACCGGATAAAAAGTCCAGCCTGTCCCGACACGCGGGAAAAATTTTTAAGATTAATAGGTAGCGAGGTACCGGTCCAGTTCCCACGGGTGAACCGCAAGACGGAATGCATCGGTCTCCGCTTCTGCGATGGTAGATAATGTTTCGACAATGTGCGGACCAAGCGCATCGCAGAGCACCTGGTCTTTGAGCAGGTACTGATGGGACTCGGCAAGGCTGCCGGGCAGCATATCGATCTTCATCTTCTTGCGCTCTTTTGCGCTCAGGTGGTAGATGTTTGCATTGGTCGCATCAGGTGGCATGATCTTGTTTTTCACACCGTCAAGACCTGCGGCAAGCATGCAGGCGAACGTAAGATACGGGTTGCACATCGGGTCCGGGCTGCGGAACTCGGCACGGGTGCTGTTCCCGCGGGCAGCCGGCACCCGGATCAGGGCGGACCGGTTCGTGGTGCTCCACGAGATGTAGCAGGGAGCCTCGTAACCGGGGACGAGACGCTTGTAGGAGTTGATCGTCGGGTTCGCGACCCGGGTAATTGCTTTTGCATGCTTCAAGAGACCGCCGATATAGTAGAGTGCAACGTCGGAAAGGCCGTCGGGAGCATTTGCATCGAAAAATGCGTTCTTGCCGTTCTTTGCGAGCGACCCGTGCGTGTGCATGCCGCTCCCGTTGATACCGGCGAGCGGCTTTGCCATGAACGATGCGTGCAGGCCGTACTTGAGCGCAATGGCTTTTGTCGCAAACTTGAACGTCATGACCCTGTCTGCGGTCGTGACCGCATCTGCGTACTTGAAATCGATCTCGTGCTGGCTTGCAGCCACCTCGTGGTGGGACATCTCGATCTCAAAACCCATACTGGCAAGAGAGAGCACAATCTCACGGCGCACGTCTTCTGCCCTGTCCTGGGGTGCCAGATCGAAATAACAGCCCTGGTCCACGAATTGCGTGGTCGGCTTGCCGTCAACGAGGTTGAACAGGAAAAATTCGAGTTCGGGGCCGGTGTTGAAGGTATATCCCATCTTTGCCGCTTCGGCCATGACCTTCTTTAACACGTACCGGGGGTCACCTTCAAAGGGCTTGTTCCCGTAGGTGTACACATCGCTCATAAACCGTGCAACCTTCCCTTCCTGGGGCCGCCAGGGCAGGATCGTATACGATGCCGGGTCTGCCTTCAGGAGCATATCCGACTCTTCGATCCGGGTAAACCCTTCAATGGAGGATCCATCGAACCAGGTACCTTCGGTCAAGGATTTCTCAGCCTGGGCAGCCGGGATCGCGGCATTCTTGGGCATCCCGGGCACGTCGGTGAACTGGAGCCGGATAAACTTTACGTTATCAGCCTCAATCTTCTTGAGCAACTTTGCCACGTCTGCTGACATAATGGAACTAGGTTTCCAACCAATTACATTTATATCTTCTGAACTAACCTCATGAGGAGAATGCTTACATTCAATGCAGTGAACGTGTCAGTACTATACGTTTCAATTTCCCGCTGGCGCCCGGCTGGCCGGGGACAGACAAACAAAACCTAAGCAGGCATCCCGATTGTGATAAAAAATGTGCGGAATTATTGGTGTCATTGACAAACGCCGCCAGTGCATGGACGGCAGCAGGATACGCGAATCACTCGCGATGATGGACGAGCGGGGAAATGGCGAAGGCGCCGGTTATGCCGCCTACGGTATTTACCCGGAATTCAGGGACGCCTATGCCCTCCATGTTTTCTTTGATAACGTTCAGGAAAACAAACCGGTGCTCGTAAAAGAACTTGAATCGCATGGCACGATCCTCCACGATGAACCAATACCCACCTACGAAGCCGGCATAAAAAAAGTCCACACACCCTGGAGATTTTTTTATACGCCGGATGTCAGCCAGGCACAGGAACCCCGCACAACCGCCGATGATATGATCACCGATCTTGTCATGCGGGTAAATACCTCACGCAACGGCAGCCTCATCATCTCTTCGGGAAAAAACATGGGCGTCTTTAAGGCTTCGGGATGGCCTGAGCAGGTCGCCAACCTGTACCGGATCCAGGACTACAAAGGATACCTCTGGCTCGCCCACAACCGGTACCCTACGAATACATCCGGCTGGTGGGGCGGGGCGCACCCCTTCAACCTCCTCGACTGGAGTGTCGTCCACAACGGGGAGATCACGTCGTACGGGACCAACCGGCGCTATATCGAGAGCTACGGGTACGAATGCACGATGTTCACCGATACAGAAGTCGTGGCGTACCTCATCGACCTGCTGGTCCGCAGGCACGGCCTCTCGGAGAAGATGGCGGTGCGTGCCCTTGCCCCGCCGTTCTGGGACGAGATCGACGCGATGCCCGAAAAAGAGCAGGAACTCAACCGGGCGCTCCGGCTCACCTACGGCCCGGCGCTCATGAACGGCCCGTTTGCGATCTGTGTCGCAACTCCCGATATGCTCATGGGATTCACCGACCGGATCAAACTGCGCCCGCTTGTGACCGGTGAATACGGGGACAGGCTCTACCTCTCGAGCGAAGAGGCGGCGATCCGGCGCATCGAACCGGAGATCGAAGGGGTCTGCATGCCCAAGGCCGGTGAGCCCGTGATCGGGAGGGTCGTCGCATGAGCATCGGCAGCACCCCGCTCAGGTTCAAGGTGGAACTCGATACCGAGCGGTGCATGAACTGCGGCCGTTGTGTCGAGAACTGTTCGTACGGCGTGTTCAGGAAAGAGGGAGACAGGATCGTTGTCAACTCACGGAACTGCGTGGCCTGCCACCGCTGCGTTGCATTCTGTCCCCGCGACGCGATCAGCATTTATGAGAAACCCACGGACTACCGGAGCCACCCGGTCTGGACCCGCGAGATCCGCGAGGCGGTTTTTAACCAGGCAAAAACCGGCAAGATCATTGTTGCCGGGATGGGAAACGTCCTCCCCTACCCGATGATCTTCGACCGGCTCGTCCTTGACGCCTGCCAGGTCACGAACCCCTCGATCGACCCGCTCCGCGAGCCCATGGAGCTGCGGACCTATATCGGGAAAAAGCCTGCGGCACTTTCTGTCCGGGAGCACCCCGACGGCGACACCGAGCTTCTCACAAAACTCGCCCCGAACCTCAAGCTCGAGACACCGATCATGATCGGCCACATGAGTTATGGTGCGATCAGCCTCAATGCCCAGACCGCCCTCGCAAAGGCCGCCACAAAGATGGGGACGTTCATGGGCACGGGAGAAGGCGGGCTCCACGAGTCGCTCTATCCCTACCAGAGCCACATGATAGTACAGGTCGCATCGGGCCGGTTCGGGGTCGACATCAATTACCTTGAACGCGGGGCCGCAATCGAGATCAAGATCGGGCAGGGCGCAAAACCCGGGATCGGCGGACATTTGCCGGGCGAGAAAGTCTGCGCAGACGTATCCTGCACCCGGATGATCCCCGAGGGCAGCGATGCGATCAGTCCGGCGCCGCACCACGATATCTACAGTATCGAGGACTTAAAGCAGCTCGTGCACAGCCTGAAAGAAGCGACCGAGTGGAAGAAACCGGTTTTTGTGAAGATCGCCGCGGTGCACAACTCAGCCGCAATCGCGGCCGGCATCGCACGCTCGGGCGCAGACGCTGTGGTCATTGACGGGTTCCGTGGCGGCACGGGGGCTGCACCCCGGGTCTTCCGCGACCACGTGGGCATCCCGGTCGAAGCAGCAGTCGCAAGTGTCGATGAAAAGCTCCGCAAGCAGGGCATACGAAACGAAGTCTCGATCATCGCAAGCGGCGGGATCCGGCAGAGTGCCGATATCGCAAAGATCATCTGCCTCGGCGCCGACGCGGTCTACATCGGGACGTCCGCCCTTGTTGCAATGGGTTGCCGGGTCTGCGGCACCTGCAACCGGGGTACCTGCGCGTGGGGGATTGCGACCCAGAAACCGGAACTCACCAAAAGGCTCGACCCTGAGACAAATGCCGTGCAGGTCGCAAACCTGATTCATGCGTGGACCGACGAGATCGCAGAGCTCATGGGGGCGGCCGGCATCAACAGCATCGAAAGCCTGCGGGGCAACCGCGACCGGCTCCGGGGTTACATGCTGGACGAAGGCCTGCTCCGTGTGCTGGACGTCAAGACCGTGGGGGCGTGAAGATGGCAGCAGTTCGAATCGATGCAAAAGACCTGCACTATACCCCGCTCAACCAGCAGATCAGGAAAGCCATCGGTGACGGCGCAAAAGAGATCGTAATCGACAACGTGCTCGGCCAGCGGTTCATCGGGGACGGGCTCAGGGGGGATGACGTGACGATTACGGTCAACGGCGTCCCGGGCGGCGATCTGGCGATGTTCATGAGCGGCCCGACGCTCATCGTCCACGGGAACGCCGACCATGCGCCGGGCAACACGATGAACCAGGGGAAAGTGATTATTTTCGGGAGCGCCGGGGACGCGACCGCCCACAGCATGCGGGGCGGCCGGGTCTATGTCAGGGACAACATCGGGTACCGGGGCGGCATCCACATGAAACAGTACATGGAGAAACGCCCGATCCTTGTGGTCGGCGGTTCCGCCCGTGCATTTCTCGGCGAGTACATGGCAGGGGGCCTCCTCATCGTCCTTGGCATGAACGGCCAGGTTCCAGTTGCCGAGCGCGGTGTCGGGAGCGGCATCCACGGCGGGGAGATCTTTGTCCGCGGGGAAGTGGAAAATAAAAACCTCGGGGTCGGCGCAAAGCAGCTGCCGGCGACTGCCGAACAGATGGCGATGGTAAAACCCATCATCGAGGACTTTGCAAAAGCGTTCGGGATCGATCCGACCCCGCTCCTCTCGGCAAAATACTCCCGGATCGCGGCAGCGAGCGCACGGCCGTTTGCAAGCAAGTATACACCGGAGTGATGGCGATGGCAGAAAAAAGTTATCTCGATTTGAAAAGCGAGGTCTGGGACACAAAGAAATGCTCGGGATGCGGCGCGTGTGTCGCGGTCTGCCCTGCCGATGCCCTCTCCTTTGCGGAAGGGGAGATGGTGGTAAGCCCGGGAAGCAACGGCTACTGCAAGCAGGCGACCGACGGTGTCCCCTGCGGCGCGTGCTATGCGGTCTGTCCCCGGACCGGCGACCAGCCGAAAGAGACGCTCGGCACATATCTCGAACTCCTCTCGGCAAAAGCGGCCTTTGAGATCCCGCACCGCCAGAGCGGCGGGGCGGTTACGGCAATCCTTGCAAATGCCCTTGACGAGGGCCTCATCGATGCCGTGGTTACCGTTACCGAGGATCCCTGGACCCTGAAACCGACATCGGCGGTCATAACAAAATCCGATGTCCTTATCCGGGAGGCCGGCAGCCGGTACAGCTGGTGGGTGCCGCTCCTTGCAGCGCTCAAGGATGCCGCGATCACGCGAAAGTACACGAAGATCGCGGTGATTGGCGTGCCCTGCGCCGTGCAGGCTGCCGCCCGTATCCGTTCAAGCGATAATGATCTCCTGCGCCCGTACGCAAAGGCGATCCGGCTCGTGGTCGGCCTCTTCTGTACGGAGACCTTCGATTATGCTGCGCTCGTACATGGCAAGCTGGAGAAGAAGTACAGGATCGCACCGCACGAGATAAAAAAACTCGACGTGAAAGGCAAGCTGGATATCTTAAAGCAGGACGAGACCCACCTCTCCGTTCCGCTTGCCGATCTTGAGGACACCATCCGGCCGGGCTGCCGGATCTGCACGGACTTCTCATCGCTCCGTGCGGATTTTTCTGCCGGTGCGGTCGGAAGCCCTTCGGGATTTACCACGCTTATCATCAGGAACGATACCGGCAAAGGATTTATCGAAAGCGCCATCCGCAACCACAAACTGGTGACCGAAAAACGCGTGGATATTCCTGCAATCGAGAAACTGGCCACGGGCAAGATCGGGAAAAATTTCCGGTAAAACCTTTTTCCAACGCTTCCCGTCATATAATACCGGATCTCCCCTGTACCTGGTATTTTTCAAGAATTGTTTTTAAATGAGGCCTTCCTCATACTATATTACCAGAAATTTCCCGGAACGACACGCGCAGCACTGCCTTTTTGCGATCCGGGACAAGATGTGAATACCATGAAAATGATCAAGGCAATGATACGGCCCGAGAAGTTCGAGGACATCAAGGGCGCACTGGATGCAGCAGGATTCGGAGCGATGACGATATTCGATGTCGAGGGAAGAGGAGTCCAGAAGGGCATCAAGCAGCAGTACCGCGGCGCCGAATACATCGTCGACCTGATCCCCAAGCGCGAACTGGAGATTGTCGTTGCCGACGATGTGGCGGAGAAAGTGATCGAGATCATCAGGAAGGCTGCGTATACCGGTAAGATTGGCGACGGCCTGATCTTCGTGCTCCCGGTCGAGGACGCGATCCGGGTCAGGACCGGGGAACGGGGATCCATAGGGATCTAAAAACCCCGGCCAATATCGTACTATTACACCACCCCCCAATCCGGGCTCAATTTAAGCTCCGATTGCCCTCAACCCAACTGAAAAGAAGCCCGTATCGGGCTCCGTTTAAAAATAACCTCAAATAGGGCTTATTTTTGAAAACGGACAAATTAAAAAGGACCTGCTAATGCGGTTCTTTTGGCAGATCGCAGGTGAAATTGCCACTTGCACGATCCGAAAAAAAGAGGCCGCCAAAACGCGGATAAAGGGCAGTAAAGGGCATTATATGGGGCTCAATTTTAGTTTGTTTTGGCAAACAGGGGCGTTTAAACGGTCGGATTTTCGGGGATCGCAATCGGGCGGTTTTACGGGCGTTTTTCCTGGTTCCGACCAGGGGGGTATGACCGGGATGCCGGCACTGCGGGGGTTCCAGCCCCTCATAGTGCACTCCCGAAAAAGTCTCCACAAAGAGGTTCTCTTATAATTCCTTTTGATCCTGCCTGATCCGGTGCGGTACCGGGTTTTTGTAAACAAAAATATTTACCGCAATTTTTCTGTCAATCTACCGGAAAACTAAAAAAATTGCTCTGCAGAAAACCCGTTTTAATTTGTGCGAGCCCCCCTCTTCGCGCCAATGCGTCCCGGGGGGACGGGGCGCACATGCGATGCTTTTCGTATTCCCTGTCATGGGGGCATGCCTGAGTACGGGTAATACAGTGCTTTCGCGAAGCGGGATGCCACACGCGTGCGGGGGCGAAGGAAAAAATGCCGGAGACCTAAAAGAGCGTTCGTACGATCAGCTCAATAGATTTACCAAAGAGCAAAAAAAATTACTGCCCCTGCCGTCCCCGCCTGATCCTCACCAGCGGCGAACAACGGGAAAAGAACCCGGCAATAAATGCTGCAAACTCTTCCTGCCAGCAGTCGGCCCCCTCAAACACGCACCAGTCTTTCCCAAGAGATATCCGTATATGCCGTCCGACACCCACGTTCAGGAGCGCGGGGGATGAGAGGAGGTCGGCCGCATGTCCGAATTCCCGGGGAACCTCCATTACGTACCGCCCGTTCTCGATAAACGGCCCGGGCAGGAGGGCGCCCTGGTATTTCTCCAGGAATTTTTCGGCGTTCGTCCGGTTCCAGACCGGGGGGCCTTCGTGGCGCCGGATGGGCGGGAGATCATCGGTAAGCAGTTCGAAGAGCAGCATGCAGCGCTCCGTGTCCATCCGGTAGTGGGCGTGGTGGACGACAAAACCGTTGCGCCCGAGCAGGTCGCAGATCGCGCCCGTGCTCCGCTTGAGCTGGGGCACGACGATCTCCTCAATGAACGGCGGGGTGGCAAACGTGACCGCGCAGAGGGCGGTGCCGCGCCGGGAAAGGATTGCCGCGAGCTCGTCCCTGCTGATACCCCGCAACGGTGGCTGTACAAAAAACGCTTCCGACGGCGTATCAAGGTAGCCGCGGGCCAGCTCGACAAACTCTGCCATCCGGTCGAGGGAGACCGCTGCCGCCACGTTCCGCCGGGGGTCGACCGGGTCGATGACGATCAGCGGCTCGTCAAACTCCTTTGCCGCATGGTGTTCGATATCGATCTTCAGGTGCGGGCCCCATGCGGACGCGGCACGAAGGAGCGGGGTAAACCCGCCGTAGTGGAGCACCAGAAGTTCGCAGAGATAGCCGGAGAACCCCTCGGTCATCTGGTCGGAACCGTAGATTCCCCCGGCTTTTGCGAACTGCTTTGCCAGGAGAACGTCATCCACAAGACCGTTGATCTTCTCCGTGATGTACCGGGTGTGAAACGGCGTCCGGTCGACAGCACTCTGGATACTTGCGGCGCTTGCGACGTTGTAGCAGGGCACCAGGTCCACATCTATCGATTCAATGGTTGCGTTGATATACGGGTGCTCGGCATACTTCTCGCAGAAAGTATCCGTGAACTTTCGCGCGACTGAACGGGCAAGCGCCAGGCCCTCGGCTTCGAGTACCTCCCGGGGCAGGTCGGGAGAAAAGAGCATGAAGACATCGAGGTCGCGGTCGCCTTTCACCCATGTGTCCCGTGCTATGGAACCGACCACCATCCCTTCCGCCTTCCCGCTCTCCGCAATCGCGGCAAGAAGCCGTTCGGCCACACCGTGGATATACTTTCGCTCCTCAGAAGACGGCCTGAGCTGTTCGGCGAGGATTTTTTCCTCAAGCGCCGGCCTGCCGGTTCCTTCGCTTGTCCCGCTCACCATTTCACCTCGCAAAGGTCCTCGTACACCGGCCCCCGGGGCGTAAGCGTGCTCTTCTTGAGTTTGAGGCCCGAAACCGTGCAGCTGCCGCAGGGCGTATTTTTTAATTCCTCAAGGCACCGGAAGAGCGAGGGATCGGCTTCCTTTACCCGGGCAAGCGTCGCGTGGGAGGTAAAACTCCTCGTCTCGCGGGGAAACCCGAGCGGCGCAAGCACGGTTTCCACTGCACTAAACACGTCACGGCCCTTCCCGGCGTCCTCGATTGCGCACCAGACCGTGCGTGGGCTCCGGGGGTTGTTCACGGTGATACTTCCCCCCGTCACCGGAAACGGCGCAGCGGTTACGGATTTGAGCGCTGCAACAACCTGCGGAATCTTCTTTTCGTCGATTTCTCCGAGGAACTTTACCGTGATGTGGATTATCGCGGGATCGACAAAAGTGAGCCGGGCCGAACATCCGCGCAGCACTGCCTGCGCCGCTGCCAGCTGCTGCCTCATTTCAGGGGATAATTCGAATGCCACAAAAGCCCTGACCATCAGGGTACTCATTGTCCATTCACCTACAAATGGTGATCGCTCTAAAAGTGCCCGGTACAGACGCTATGCAGAAGTACTAAACCACGATTTTTTTATCCCCAAAATGCGTAGTGCTAGATAGCAGAGGGTGCTTTTTATGCCGGAATCCGTTCAGTTGATCGTATATACCCTGGAAACCTGTCCGCATTGCGTAATGCTCAAGAATTCCTTAAAAAAAGGCGGATATGCATTTTCCGAGCGCGACCTGTCGACTGCGGAGGCCCTCACCGAACTCAGGGTGAACGGCGTCTTTGTCAATGAGGCGCCTGTCCTCCAGCGGGGCGAGGATTTCTACACGACGCAGGACCTGTTCCCGGGCGGCATGCTGGACGAGAAAAAACTCACGTCGATACTCGCGGGTGACTGATGGTGGCGCGGCAGGAAACCCGGCAACTGACATTTGACGGCAGTTTTTCCCCTGCGCTTCCCTTTGTCCGGACTACCGACGGCCACATTATCGAGTGGGACCGGAACCGTATTGCCGAACAGATAAAAAAAGAGACGAAACTCGTTGAGACGTTCTACGGGTACGAGGCGGCAGACGACGCGACAGCCCAGGAGATCGCACGGCAGGTCGAGCAGCGCATCCTTTCCCTCGGGTTAAAATCGCTCTCGGGCCCGCTCATCCGGGAGATCATGAACATCACGCTCCTCGAAAAGGGCATGGTGCAGTACCGGAACGTCTGCACCCGGGTCGGGACGCCGGTCTACGATGCGCACCAGATCGATGTGGGGAAGGGCTTCGAGGCGCACGACAACGCCAACCTGCAGGAGAATGCCGAGACAAGCCACAAGAAAAAGGCGGACAAGATCTCAAAAGAGCAGTACCTGCTCCAGCTTCCCCCGGAGCTCGCCGACCACCACCTCTTTGGCGAAATGCATATCCACGACCTCGAATATTTCGGGACGCGTCCCTTCTGCCAGGACTGGGACCTCCGGTACTTCTTCTACTATGGTCTTATGCCGGACGGGAACGGGACGAAGGCATCGGTCGCCGGCCCGGCAAAACGGGCGGAAGTCGCCATCCTCCACGCGGTAAAAGCCCTCGGGAGTGCCCAGACAAATTTTGCCGGCGGGCAGGGGTACTACAACTTCCTCACGTTTCTTGCGCCGTATATGGAGGGCATGAACTACGACGAGATCAAGCAGAACATGCAGATGTTTGTCTACGAGATGACGCAGATGATGGTCGCACGGGGCGGCCAGCTCGTCTTCTCCTCGGTCCAGCTCTCCCCCGGTGTCCCGGCGCTCTGGCAGGACAAGCCCTGCGTCTATAAAGGGAAAGTCTGGGACGGGACGCAGGCCCCGCGCCGGACGTACGGCGAGTTCGAGCGCGAGGTCCGGCTGCTCTTCAAGGCGCTCATGGACGTGATGATCGAGGGCGATTACTGGGGCAAGCCGTTCAACTTCCCGAAACCCGAGATCAGCATCGAGCCGGACTTCATGCAGGAGCGCGAGGAGTTCAACCGGGCCCACCCGGACCTCCCGACCTTCCGCGACCTGTACCTCATGACCTTCGAGCTTGCCTCCAAGTTCGGGACGCCATACTACGACAACCAGCTCCCCGCTTACCGGGGCGCCGGCAAGGGCATCTCCTGCTACCAGTGCTGCGCCTACCAGTTCTCCGCAGTCGCCGACAAGGACTCGGAGTTTGACAAAAAACTGGTCTTCGATGAAGGCAGGCACTTCTCGATGGGTTCGTGGCAGGTGGTCTCGGTCAACTGCCCGCGTGCGGCCTACAAGGCAGAGGGGAGCGACGAGCGGCTCTTTGCCGAACTCCGGTCGCTCATGGACGTGGCAGTCGAGCTCTTCAGGATCAAGCGCCGGTGGATGGACAATATCCGGGCAAGCGGGCGTATGCCGTTTGCGATGCAGCGGCCAAAGGACCCGAACACCGGCGAACGCGGGGCAATTGCAGTCGATCTCGAAGGCCTCGTGTACACGATCGGCGTGGTGGGTGTCAACGAAATGGTCCAGCACCACACCGGCCAGCAGACGCACGAGTCGAAGGCCGCGTTCAGGCTTGCCATCCGGGCAATGACCGAGATGGAACTCTATGCCCGGACACTCTCGGAAAAGAACAACATGACCATCGCGCTCGCCCGCACCCCGGCAGAGACGACCGGGCAGCGCTTCGCGGTCGCCGACCTCATCGATAAACGCTACCATGATTTTGCCGCAAAAGTGATCAAGGGAGACCTCGACTACGCGCTCGAAAACCTGGGAAAGACCCGCGATCTCCCGATCTACTACACGAACGGCACGCACGTCGCACCGGGCGCGGATGTCCCGCTCACCAGGCGCATGGAGATCGAGCACGTCTTCTTCCCGATCGTGGATGGCGGGAACATCTTCCACATATGGCTGGGAGAGGCCCGGCCCGATCCCCGGGGTCTCATGGACATGGCGATGAACCTCTGCCGGAACACGCAGATCGGGTACTTCGCGTTCACCCGGGACCTCACGGTTTCGCTCCGGCAGTTCCGCGAGTACCGTGCCGACAAAAAATCGATCAGCGCGTGGGTGCCCGGCGATATCCCGGCAAAGGCATAAACCGGGTTCAGGAGAAATCCTCATATAATCTCTCCCGGGACTTCTCCGGGCTGCCTGCTTTTTGCGTTCCTGTCTGTATCATTCCAGTTCTCGGATAACGGTCCGTTTATTAAAAAGATCATCCAGATACGAGGAGGAGATCGCTACATTTTTTACCAGCTACGATGAGTGCCGCCGCCCCCGAAGGGACGCCCCCGCGGCGGATCAGTGACAAAAAAACAAAAAAACACTGCCCTGTTATGCCCCGGAGGTGCCTGATGGGGTGGGACCTCGCATATTTTTACCGGTTTTTCTGGTTGCTGAAATGTAACCGTTTCAGGTTCGTTTCCCCAGGACCCCTGCATTCTTTTTGCCCCCGGCTTCTCAGGCCGACCGCAGGGCAGGTGCGATAAGAAAAAAGGACTAAAAAAAAGATCTGGGAATTATTTATAGTCGGGGATTTTCCTGAGCGTGATGTCCATGACGCCGCGGTGCACCCGGTACGTGCTGTGGATGATATCGATGGGCTTGTCGAGCATGATGGTGGTGAAATGATCGTCAACACAGATCCGGACGACGTTTGTCTGGATATCCGCGTAGGGGGCGTGCTCTGCCTCGGGCGGGATCGCGGCGGTGATGAAGATCTGGGTATCGGTCTCCTGCACCTCGTACGGGAGGTCGTCGTCCCCGCTGTTCGCCCCGCCGGGGTAGATCCCGGGTTCGCCGGATGCATGCCGGGTCACGATGGTGTACCCGATAATGCGGGCGTGCTCGGCCTCAGGCATGTTCCGCACGATCTCCTCGACTATCTTTGAGAGGTTGCCAAACACTTCATCGTAGGGGTTGTTGGGATTCGTCTGCATGGACTCCTCTGAGTGTGATCCGGTTCTTTGTTCTCGACACAATCCCCTTTTTCTCGAACGTTGCCAGGATCGGCCCGAGTTCTTCCTCAGGGCACCCGGTTGCCTCCGCGAGTTCGGCGGGGGTCAGCGGTTCGTGGGACAGGGCAATTGCTACAGATAACTCTCGCTCGCTCCTGAATAAATCATTATGGTTACGGGCAAGATCGGCAAGTTTCGTCTCGATATCATGGTTGAGCTGTTCGAGGTGCGCGACCAGCTGGTCGTGGGCCTGGACCATCTTTGCGAGCATGACGACTGCCTGCCGGGTCCGCTCCCCGGCCGCATTCCCTGCCGCCGCATCTTCCTGCCCGGTTATGGCGCTCTGCAGGCTTCTCAGGCTGACGTCCACGAGGATATCGTTTGCGAGGTAGTAGTACTTGCGCCGGCGGTCATCCATCTGGCAGGACAGGATCTCCTCCCGCTCCATGAGCTGGAGATGCTCGATGACGGCTTTCGGCGAGATCATCAGCGTCTCCGATATCTCGGTGACAAAGCACGGTTTCTGCCGGAGCAGGCCAATGATTCGCCGGCGGTTCCGGTTCCCGAGGATATCCAGGAGCCGGGCTATCTCTGCGAGATCCTCCATATTTACTTAATGTTAGTGCTTACGATATAAAGAAATCCGGTAGGGGGGTTCTGGTGCGTTGAAGGGAACTGTCCGCTCTCAGGGAGCGTGGGTGATGACTTCCGAACAACCAACTCCCTCAGGTGCAACATGGCTAAAATCAAAAATACCTCTAATCAGAATAATTATTCAAATTGCCTTAGTACCAACAGGAATCTACTTTGCATTAGCTCATTCCTTCATTGGTGTAGTGATAACACTCTTGGTTTTTATGAAACTAGATTTATAAGTAATACTACAAATGGGTGGTAGGCATGTTCCAAACTATCCATACAATAATTACGGCAATTTTGTTTTTGTCGTTACCAATTCAATTTATAGTAAATATCATTTTAGCGTATGCAATTATTTCGCTATCAGCAGCTTATATCGCCAACATTATTATCGAGATATATAATTTTACTTCGTATGTCTTTTTTTGGTATTTGGCATTTGTTTTAATAGCCTTGTTATTATCATATTTGTTCTACAACTCATTATTTTTTGTATCTGAAAACATTACACGATTAGGTGTATATCATAAAAATAAAAAAGACGACCCTGTTTTTGGGGAAACCCAACGCGAGAGATTTTTAAAAGTATATTGGTGTTACCTTAAGCTCACATTACCTGTCTATATCTCGGTAATTTATATTCTGGAACCAACTCCTGAACAATTAACGGGAGCTTTCATAATATCTCTACCTATGATCATCTCCTTTCTGGTCTCTTTGAGAATTATATCGAATCCCACTAAACACGGACTGCTCAAATTTAAGTCCATAGACCTCTTTTATGTAACACCAGAAGCCAAAAAAGCAGCATATAACACAATAAAGGAGAGAATGTTATCGTTTTATTTTGCGTTAATCGAAGCTACATTATTTTATTTTTTCATGAGGTATGTTTTTTACCTATGGAATGAATCTCCAAAAACTTTCGAATCGTTTATTGCCCTTATTTCCCCAAATACTTCTATTCCTGCTTTTATCTCATTTTTAATTGCTTATTTAATTGCATTATTCATATCAGCGGGTATTAGTGAGGGGATATTAAGGATCTGGGAACCGATTGATCAAATTTAAAATATTATTTTCCCGCACTCGCCAACCCAATCATTGTCATTCATCGATTACCGGTTAGATCCAGAGGGATATTTGCCATTTGTGCTAGGGGGTTCTGGTGCGTCTTAGTGACTTTTATTAAACAACTTCACCAAATATACAGTTTTCAATAATCTGAGAAGATAGATCATCAGTGATTGTCGATAAGGTCGAAAATAATTCTGAATTAAGAGGTAACTCCTCAATTCGATTCTTCGATGAATTAAAATATGAAAGTGTATTTGTTCGCTCTCTATAATTAATAATAATTTTCCCGTGTGCAAAGGCATTCCGCATTTTAATAACGTAATCTATTTGTTCAAACATTATCTGTCGAATATGACTATCCAATAACGGGAATTCACGGGGGTATTTTTTCATAATTTGCTGAATAACATTTTTTCTTTGAGAGAATGAAAAAATTGTAGTATCAATAATAAAATCGTGAAACTGTCCTCTCTTATATTCATCCCTATGTTCTCTAAAGAAAAAAGCTGATATTGCTTCACCTAATACATTGTCAATTTCAGTACATCCAGAAATAAATTTCCCGCGTTCGAATCTTAAAAAATTCATACGCTCTTGAACATATGCTGACGCTTCCTCAGTTATTTGAGGTTCTTCAACACCATCAGAATTTCTGATAGCCCATGTAGGAAAATTTATGATTTTAAAACCCGTCCCGAGATAATCCATTTCGGTTTCTGGCATAGGATGGTTTTTATTAATATTTGTATAATAGATTTCTGGGGAGCATATATTATGAGAATCCGGTTATCTACCTCCGCAGGACGGAGCGAATTTGAATTTGAGGGATCTGTATCGGAGGGAACGCACATTTATTATGGCAATGGTCATGAATCGTATGTTACAAAAGCTCAGTACGAGCGGTTATTATCTCATTTTAAAGGAAAAACGGTGAAAATTGGAACATCCAGATGTAATAGACGTGATGTTCCCCCGGGAAGTCTTGGTGGGTGGATTAACGAGAATATTCAATATCGCTCTCTTGCTTCGTACATTGTTCCTATTTTAGAGAGGGAGCGATATATAAAACATGGATTAAAAAAAGGTATGATTATTTTTAAATAATTTATTTTGAACTGGCCATCCCGATCATCGTCATCCAGCGATTATCAGTAAAATCCAATGGAACGTTTGCCATCTGTGCCGGAACCATTTCGCCGATTCCCTTATGAGGTCGGATGTAGTAATACGTCTGCATTCCTGCCGCGCCAAGTCCACTATCAAGGCTCCGCACCACTTTTGTCCTCTCCTTGAACGTCCCGTTCAACCGTCCGGATCACTATTCATGGTACCGGTTCAACATCTGGTGTTTTCCCTTAACAAAATCCTTTCCTCACGATCACAAGTACTTGAAGAGTACGGTTTGTTGTCTTCCGTTTGAAAATGTACCTACGATATTCACCCGGTTTGCAGAATTGCTGGTGGCATAAGTAAACTGCCAGGTGGTGTTGGGTACCGGTGCATTGATCGTCCGGCTTTCCACATTTCCGCTATAGCTGATGATGCGGATATTGAGGGAGGTCAGATCCGCGGCATTTGCCCCGCCATTGTACTGTACGTACACATTTGGCCCGGTCTGCCATGCGCTCATATTGATCTGCATCTGTGTGGTGGAGTTGGGCGTCATTACCGGGGTCATCGGTGTGGTGACGGGGGGAACGGCTGTTAGTTCTGATGCTGGCGTTGTTGTTTGCAGGCACCCCGTGCATGCAATGACCAGTATTATGAGCAGAATAAGGAACAGGGATTTCATAGTGGGCAATTTGAAGAGCGAGAGGATAAATGTTGTTAATACCGGTTTTCTCTCTCCTGTAGTTTGCCAGCCGGCATATATCACCAGCCGCAACATACGCGATCTCCCGCATATGCACCAGGGCCTGCAGGGAGGTTCTGACAGGATGGCGGGCCTTCGGGACTTTTCAAAGAGTGATACGTGGCGGGGACTTTTTTTTAGGAACAATATATTATAATAAAATTTCAATACGAATTGTAGTGTAAACAATGTCGTTAAGGTGGTCGTTCTTTGTTCTGGTTATGTGTCTCGGGGCAGTCCTCAATGCCGGATGTATAACGCGGTACATCAGAAAAACTCCACAACGGCGCCAACAGTGTCGCTCCAGCCTCCTGTAACAGAAGCGATACCGGTACCGACAGTCACCGCAACACCGACAATCGACCAGCCGGACGAAACAACGCTGGCAACTTTCTTGAAAATCTCAGGTACGGGTTCAAATTTTGTCGCTGATTCGATGAATGATGTTCCTGCTTATCAGGGAGTGGATGGTAATTACTCCAACCAATACAAAACCGGAACATTACATATTTTTGGAAACGTTGATTCAAGGTCGGAATACAACCTAAACGTAAGTATCGACGTCGATACCGAGGGTTCTTCGCTCTATGATTCGATAATCGTACCGGCATCCGGTACAACCGGATTTACCGTGAGCATGCCCTATACCGCACCCGTGGGTCAATCATCTTTTCCTTATTACGTTTCTATTATACATGTTTCAATCGTGCCGACAACACCAACAAAATAGATGATCTAACCTCCTTTCAGAGATGGAGAGAATAAAATCGCCAGACTTATGATATCACCGGTAGAGAAGGCACTGTCATATGTCTATTATAAAACGGGTCGAAGAAAGGGAAGAATCTTGGGAAAAAAAGAAGGGGTCCAGAAAACGAAATCTGATCGGCGGATCTCTTATTTTTCTTATCGGGGTGGCTCTTATTGCAATATCGTTAATGGCCTCTTTGATAAGTCTGGGGTCGCTGTCGCCATCGACAATATCCATGATAAATTCAATCGCGCATTCGGAATATCTGCCCATGTACTGGTTGATTTCGCTGGTCTTTCTCGTTGCGGGATATTATGTATTAAACAAAAAATAAAAAAAAATGTTTTTTGGATCCTGATACGTTTCGCAGGTGATCAACCGGGCGCGTACCTGGTGGGACGTGGCGGGTGGAAGGCGATGCAGAGCAAGAGTTATTTAATTAAAATTTGAATTGATCGCATGAGAGAAATTATGGTCTGGATTGTACGGTGGCTGGACACTACATCGCAACGAAACAGGGACATTTTCATCATCTGTTTCGGGTTGCTTCTCATTGTTATCGTATACCTGCTTTACAAACTGGGGATTACCGGGTCAGTGTTTTGATTTTTTCTCATGCCCGGCCGCATCACTCCGAAGACGCGAAGTCACTAAGACCACCCGGAACCTGAAATTCATACGTGACTGCCCGGACTCCCCTCAGCTCGCATTGAAGAGCAGCGCGGCGGAGGGCCCGGCCATGCCAGCCTCATCGTGCCCGATGCCCGGGACGACATGGTACTCCCAATTGAGCGGGACGCCGAGTGCAGCTGCCTGTGCCTGTGCACGTGCATAGTAAGCCTGTGCCCGGGCAAACCGGGTGCTGCCCTCTGCCTCGGCGAGAGGGAAACTGGCAAGGCTGGTATCGTTGGGGTTGGTATCGCTGCCGCCCGACATGATAATGAGTTTCCGGGAAAACACTGTCGCGAGCTCGCTCTGCGGGAGCGGGGAGTCTTTGAGCCCGAACGGGTACGGGATCGAATAGTCCGGCATCACGTACACCCCGGCGTTTGCGGCGACTGCCCGGCTGTACCGCGCGTTGGGGAGGAAGGTCGCCAGCCGGTGGACAAACTGGCCGCCGGCGCTGTGCCCGTCAAGAAGATAGGACTGCCGGGTGGCCCCGGTCCCGGTGCGGACATAATCGAAAAGGTGCTCGATGGCCGTAAACGTCCAGTTTGCCCTGGGCTCCCAGTTCGTGTCGCCGTAGGTGTACCCCAGCGGGTACCACATGTCCCCGGGATAGTACTGCTGCGAGAATTCGGGAACGAGAACAATGCTGGAGTACTCGTCAGCGTACGGGATCCAGGTGTCCCGGGGAGACTCACCGGTCCGGCCTGCGCCCGGCATCACGATCAGGATCGGCCCTGACTGCGTCCAGGAGGCCGGGCGGTAAGTATACACGGTGATCGGGCGGTCTGCGTTCCCGAGCGAATCGTTAAAGACGAACTGGCCCCGGCCCACCGGGATTCCCGTCGCGGTACTGCCCGCGACGCCGGGAACGGGTGAAGCGGTGACGGCAGTACCGGCAGGGCTGCTCTGCGGGGATGACGACATGCACCCGCAGGTGCCGATGGCGAAGAGAAGGATCAGGCAGAGGTGGAAGGGAAGTCCGGGTTTCATACAATGAGGAATATGAGAGGTTCCACATATAGTTCGCGGATTTTGATCCGGACTTTGAGGAAAGATCGGATAACCTGATAGAATGGGGGCAGACTCCCTCCTGAAACAATGACGTGAGGGGGATCATTCCCATTCCACCCTTTTGTCTTACGGGAAATTTCTATTAAGGAGAAAACCGGTTGCCGGCCGCCGTGTCACCGGGACCACTCCCGCTGGCCGATTTTAACATCCTCTGCAATATCGCATTTTCCTTGTTTTATAAAAACCATTAACCGTCCGGAGCACCTATAAGATAACGGTGATACTTTTGGAAAGACAGTCCGTTAAATCCTGTATTCTTCGCTCCGTAGGATATGATGACGCCATGAAAAATCTGGAGATCGAATTTCATTCAGGACTTGTTTACCAGTACTCGGGTGTCCCTTCAAAAGTTTACGCTGATCTCATGAGTTCAAGCGCGGTCGGGAAATACTTTTCCGAAAAGGTCCGGAACCGGTTCCGGGCAAAACAGCTGGTCGCATAAGAAATCCTGTAAGACCTTTTTTTTGTTGGCAAAAAACGCCCGGACCCGTATAAAAAAACGGGTTTGTGACGGTTATTTTTCAGGTACGTGATGAACGGTTTGTTCACCTCGTCCCGGTTCACCAGGTCCCGGATGGCAAAAAAGAAAAGACTTATTCAAAGAGCCGGTAGTTCGGCGCTTCATCGGTGATCAGGATATTGTGCGGGTGGCTTTCGGTCATGCCGGCGTTTGTAATCCGGACAAACCGGGCCTTCTTGTGCATATCCGCGATCGTGGGGGCACCCGTGTAGCCCATCGCTGACTTCAGGCCGCCCACGAGCTGGTAGATCACCTCGCCCACGTGCCCGACATACGGTGTGACTCCTTCCACGCCCTCCGGCACAAACTTCGTGCTCCCGATCCCCTTCTTCTGGAAGTACCGGTCGCTGGACTGGCCCGAGCTCATGACACCAAGCGACCCCATGCCCCGGTACTGCTTGTAGCGCCGGCCCTTGATCGTGATCACCTTTCCCGGCGCCTCATCGGTCCCGGCAAACATGCTCCCCATCATCACGGTGTCGGCACCGGCGGCGATCGCCTTTGCGACGTCACCTGAGTACCGGACACCGCCATCGGCAATGATCGGAATATCTGCCCGGGATGCAATATCGGCGACCTGCGCAATCGCGGTGATCTGCGGGACGCCCGTACCCGCGACAATCCGGGTCGTGCAGATGGAGCCCGGGCCGATGCCCACCTTGATGCCATCCACATTTGCATCCACGAGGGCCTCTGCCGCTTTCCTGGTCGCAATGTTTCCGGCGATCACGTCCGCTTTTACGCAGCCCTTGATGTTTTTAACTGCCTCGACCACCTTCATATTGTGGCCGTGGGCACAGTCGACAACCAGTGCGTCAACGCCACGCTCATCGAGGAGGGTCGCCCGGGTAAAGTCGAATGGCCCGACTGCTGCCGCCACCTGCAGGTTGCCTTTCCAGTCCCGGGTCGCACGCGGGTACTGGCGCTTTTCAAGGATATCCTGCATCGTAATGATACCGATCAGCCTCCCGCATTTATCAGCCACCGGCAGGCGTTCGACCTTGTTGGTGTACATGACTTCGAGCGCCTTTTCGGGCGTGATGTCCTCATCGGCCGTGATCGGCTTTTTTGTCATGATGGCCTTGATGCTTTCCTCACCACGCCGGGAGACGATGGCCCGCACGTCGCGCCGGGAAACGATCCCGATAATTTTACCCTTCCCGACCACAGGCACGCCACCGATACTGTACTGGTTCATCAGTTTCTCGGCATCGGAAACCGTGGCCGTGTCCTCGACATACAGGACGTCGCGCTCGATGAGCTCCTCTGCCTGCTTGACGAAATTGACCTCCTGGAGCTCGTGTTCGGCTGTCATGTTCCGGTGGATCACACCGATCCCGCCTTCGCGCGCAAGGGCGATCGCCATCATGGACTCGGTGACCGTGTCCATCGCGGACGAAACAAGGGGAATATTGAGCCCGATGTTTTTGGTGAACCGGGTCCGGGTATCGGTCTCGGCTGGCTCGATCCAGGATTCCTGCGGTTCCAGCAGCACGTCGTCAAACGTGAGAGAGAGGGGAACATCCAGTTTTTTGAGATACATAGCACACCTGATAATTTACCTGATCTCTTACCGGATTCTGGCAAGTGCGGTCTTTACGAGATCCTCACGGATAGTTGCGTTACGGTCGCCCCCGCAGACCATCCCGCGGACCCCGATAATCTCCGGGTTGATGCGTTTCAATGCATCGATGTCGTCGAATTTGAGCGAGCCGGCAAGGGCCGTGCCAAGACCGAGTTTCCGGTTGCCAGCGGTGAACTGTGCAAGGGCTGCCTCGTCCATGAAGGAGAACGTACTCCGCCCGTCCTTAATCCCCGTATCGACCATCGCGTAGTCAGCCCCGCATGCGGCAGCAACGGGAGAGATGTCGAAAGGGGAGATCGAACCCATCCGCTCGTAATCAGAGTACCCGGCAATGACGACAAACTTCCCGGGGAATTCGTCCTTGACTGCCTTTGTGACTGCGGCGATCACTTCGCGGGCATGGTCTTTCCCGGGAAAGGCAAGTCCGATCTTGATATAATCAGCCCCGGCACAGGCAGCCCCGTATGCAGCAAGGGCGGCGCCGCCCGGCTTGTACGGGAAGTCCCCGATCGCTGCGCTCACGGGTTTTTTCGCAAATGCCTTAATCTCCCGGATCACCCAGGGAAAATTGGCACCAAGCGAACCCTCGGACGGTTTTTTAACGTCAATGATATCGGCAGCAACGGAGCACTGAGCCTCGGAAATAGAGCTGGGGCTGACCAACAATTGCATAAACTTTAATGATCTTTTATCCTAATAGTGGTTGCGTTACCGATGGAACTGGTGCTTGCGTTGGATTTGCGGCGCAATATGGTCGTACACGGAAAATCCGGGCTGCGGGAAACCTACAAGCCGCTCGACTGGGGGATTTCTCCGACGGCAGAACCGGTCGGTTTTATCCAGGCCATTGCACCAAAATATATCTACATCGCAGACCTCGACCGTATCGAAGGCACCGGTTCCCACGATGCGATTATCCGGACCTGCGCCGGCCTCGTGGAGCGCTGCTATGTCGACCGGGGAATACGGTCTCCGACCGATATGCTTGCCGGGCTGCATATCGAAAACATCATAGGAACCGAGACCGGGGGGGACGATCTCTCCCGGTACCACGGGGGGTACCTGAGCGTTGACGTGATACACGGAAAGGTGATCCCCTCGGGAGCCAACCCCGAGGCCGTTCTCCGTTCTGCCGGTGAATGGGATTTTGACGGATGCATCCTCCTCAACCTTGGATTTGTGGGAACCCTTGAGGGGATCGGGTCAGGGTCAGGCTCGCTCGAAGCGTGGCGGGCCGCCTACGACGGGCGGCTGCTCTACGGCGGGGGTGTTGCATCTGTTGCGGATCTCGAAACCCTTAAGGATGCCGGGTTCGATGGCGCCATCATCGCGACGGCACTCCACAAAGGTGCCGTGCCGGTCGAATGGATCCGGAGGGGATACTGTTGCTCGTAACACTGGAAGGCATCGACGGGACAGGAAAGAGCACGCTGCTTATGGCGCTCAGAGAAAAACTGGCCGACCTCGAGCCGGTCTTCACCCGGGAGCCCGGGGCAACGTGGGTGGGTGAATCGGTACGGCGGGCAATCGCCGAGCAGATCGATCCCATCACGGAAGCAACGCTCTTTGTCGCCGACCACGCCGCCCACCTTGCGACCGTTGTGCGCCCGGCGCTCAGGGACAATAAACTGGTAATCTCCGACAGGTACTCGGACAGCCGGTTCGCCTACCAGTCAGTCACGCTCGAAGGCGTCATCCCGGAACCGGAGGGATGGCTCCGGGCGATGCACAACGGCTGGTCGATTGTACCGGACAAGACATTCCTCCTTGCTATCCCGGTGGATGACGCCCTTGAGCGGCTTGCGGAAAAGAGCGGGCGGGAACACTTCGAGCGGCGCGAAATCCTTGAAAAAGTCCAGGACAGGTATCTCGCATTTGCCCGTGCCGAACCGGGCCGGTTTGTTGTGGTCGATGCTTTAATGGAAAAAGAGGAACTGGCCGGGTTTGTTGCCGATGCGATCCGGCAGATGGTGGCACACGGAAGGAAACAGAAGAGGAAATAGCCGGAGTTGGGACATACCCAAGATTTTTTCTTTTACATCTTATTGATCGGCGAGTGCACCCACCCCTTCGGGGGTCGCTCGGGCGCCTCGTCGGGGCCTCTGCTCGGGCAAGGGACTTGTAACTGGGGCAACCGGGCAATCATTTCATCGCTTTTAAAACTTTTTTCATAGATGAAAAAGAAAAGAGGGGAAAAGTATCGGGAGCAAAAAAGGTTCTTTTGAGGATTCCTGCAATTGCCAAAAACTCCTGAATGAAAAAAGCACTGAATAGAGATTAATAGAGATGTATCGGGCACCCTGCAACAAGGTAATCGACAAGTCCATAGTCACCTCGTGTTTATAAGATCCCCTGACTATCTTAAGTACAGGGAATCTGAGCAAAAAGGGGGATCCCTGCCGGAAATCCTGCAGGACTGATACCAAGGTGCGCCCGGAAAGGGAAAAACCATCATGACAAAAAACATTCATCCACCACGAATGAAGCGATCACTTGAGGAGGTAAAGAAGCATCTTCGCAGGAAATTGCCGGAGATCCAGCGCGCATACGGTGTCGTGTCGATAGAGGTGTTCGGTTCATGGGTCCGTGGTGAACAGACCGTACTGAGCGATCTGGACATCCTGGTTGAGTTCGACTCGTCCCGAAAGGTCTCGCTCTTTGATTTTGTCACTCTCGAACAGGAGCTATCGGACTACCTGGGCATTCCCATTGACCTTGTCGAGAAAAGCGCGGTCAAGCCTGCCCTGCGGCAGCGGATCCTGAGCGAGGCGGTCCCGTTATGACTGCCCCCCGGGACCCCCTTGTATACCTTCAGGATATGCTCCATGCCGTGGAAAAAGCCCGGTCATTCACTCAGGGAATGGACCCCGCGGACTTCGTGAACAACGAAGAAAAAATATTTGCCGTCATCCGTGCACTTGAAATCCTTGGAGAAGCGGCAAAACATGTCCCGGAATCTGTCCAGAAAGAATATCCCGGGGTCCCATGGCGAACAATCGCCGGAACCCGTGATAAGTTAATTCATGCCTATTTTGATGTGCATATCCAGCGGTTGTGGACCACTGTCGAACAGGATCTTCCCCCGCTGCAAACCGCCCTTACGAAAATTATCCGGGATTTGCAAAACTAGACCAGAGTCAGGGAGACACTCGGGGAGGAACTTGATTCTTCACCCATCGGATCGTGACTCGATCTCTATTGGAAGTGTCCGGTAACCGGGTCGCCCCGACCAATTTTGAAATTGATCAGTCCGATCGATTTTTTGCGGAGCGTGAAGTGGGGGAGGAGGGACGACAAAATTTTTTTGAGGTCGGGGTGATCGATCATGGTGATGGATGAGGGGTGACCTGTCAACAGATCAAGAGGGGCTGGCAAAAGACTGATGATGGGCCGATAATAATACTAAAACAATTACACATAACCAAAAAGGCAGGGTTCAATGTATGGCGGCATGCGGGATTAAAAAAGAAATCCGGGATCGCATCGTTACGATACTGAAAAAGTACGGTGCTGAGCGGATCGCCATCTTTGGTTCATACGCCCGGGGAGAAGCCGGCAAAAAAAGCGATATCGATATCCTTGTCCGGTTTGCCCGGCCAAAAAGCCTTATCCAGCTTATCCAGATCGAGGATGAAATAGCAAAAGCCGTCAAGGTGCCGGTCGATCTCGTCACGGAAAAATCGATCAGTCCATACCTTTCCTCCTCAATCCACCGGGACGAAGTGGTGATCTATGGATGAGACCAGAAGATCCGGCGTACCTCCACCATATCCTTGATGCAATTTCCCATATCGAAGAGTTTGCAAAAAAAATCTCTTCTGCCGAGGATCTCAAAAACCATCCGCTCGAACGCGCGGGGATTGAACGGATGCTCTCCATTATTGGTGAGGCTGCAAAAAATGTCTCGCCGCAGTTGCGTAAAGATGCCCCGGATATTCCGTGGAAAGCAACGGCTGGCATGCGTGACAAAATCATCCACCACTATTTTGGCGTGGATTACGAAGCGGTGTATGAGACCATACTGCAGGATTTACCGGTATTAAAGCGAGGGATCCGGAAAATTCTGGAAGATACTACAGCCCAGGACCCGGGCACGGATACAAAGAAAAAACGGGAGAACCGGAAAAGATCCTGATATCCCCCAAAAATACGCCCGTAAAACCGTCTGATACCACCGGAAATGAAAAAGAGCCCATATGTCGATTTATTTGCCAAAATACGCCCAAATTGAGGCCCATATAATGCCCATAAGCGGGCTATAACGGCCTTTTTTCGGCCTCTTTTTCCGGGATCCATCAAACACCCGTTTAGCATGAGATCGGCCCGTAAAACGCGTTTATGCGAACTTTTTAATTCGTCCGATTGCAAAAATAAGGCTGATTTAGGCTTATTTTAAAACGGAGCCCGTATCGGGCTCCGATTGGATCCTAGAATGGGCAATCCGGGCTTATTCTGAGCCCGGATTAACTCAAGTCTGATCATGAGAACAGAGGATGCCGGAGCGGTCACCCCCAGCTGTAAACTCCTGTTCCCTTACGGGAACAAATGCCGCTTTGAACGGCATTCGCCAGACACCAGTTTTTTGGATGGATAAGTACTTCAAAAATACGCCCTGTACGGGCTCCGATTCCCTGTTTTCTCGGATCGGAAGGTAATAATTCCCCAAAACGCGGTAATAATTCAGGTCATTTATGGTATTTTTCCGTCGGAGATCGTGAGGTAACAATTAGCAGCATTTGGATGGCGAAAACTGATAAGTGCCGGGGATTTGCCTTTCCTGGGGGAGATTTCCTAGGGGGAGGCGAGAAAAAATAATCTGCTGTACGCGACTGGATAAACAAACAAATCAATTTTAAAATAAGAAAGAAATCATTTCACAGAAGTTTTCCCAGGCCGCTGAAACGATGCGATGCTCTACGCGCAAAACGCCTCGTCGGGTTTTGCGCTACGCACTTACCGGGATCCGAATGCTCAATCGTATTCGGTTGATGGGATTGTGAAGTGAAAGGAGCGGGTGCCCACCTTTTCGGATCCGGGCCGGACGGACTCTTTAAAATACTCAAGGCAAGCAGCTCGTTTTTCTGGAATACTCAGTACCTGCACCACACTTTTGAGCGAATGCCCGGCAACAGATCCGGTTTTTTCTGGAGAGCATCAGTTACTGATGCCGATCTTTTCCCGGAATCCTCAGCTCGGAACATAACATTTTTTTGAAATCCTTAGTTACATTGCCGGACTTTTCCGAAAGAAGGAACAAACTTATTTGGTATAACCGAGTATTGAAAAATGAGACACAAAAAAGATGGGGACTTGTTTTGACAACCGCCGAAATTTGGTTTAATAGAGGCGTTGACTTCAGCAATCTGGGTAAAAATCAGGAAGCACTGCAAGCTTTTGACAAAGCGTTATCAATTGACCCAAATAATGCATCGGTATGGTACAATAAAGGAATCGCCCTCAGCAAACTTGGCCTAATTCAGGATTCTCTGGATGCGTTTAATAAAGCGTTGTCAATCGACCCAAATAATGCAAATGCATCGATATGGTACAATAAAGGAATAACTCTCAGCACACTTGGCAGGTCTCAAGAAGCAATTGAATGCTTCGATAAAGCTCTTGAGATAAACCCAAGGCATGTCAATGCATGGAACAACAAAGGTAAAGAGTTTTACCACACTAATAATTTTGAAAATGCTGTAATAGCATTTGAAAATGCACTCGCACTCAATCCCCAAAATGCCGATACTTGGTATTTACGAGGAAAATCATTGGTTTTACTATTAAATTTTGATGAGGGCGTTAAATCTTTTGATAATGCATTAAAAATTGATCCCAATAACCAAGATGTTAAAAAATACAAAAATTTGGTTTTGGAAAAATCAATTTCATTAATAAAAACTTCAAATTTAATTGAAGAACTGTTAATGAAAAGTAATAAGGTTACAAAAAAAGATCTTCCTCAATTAACTCCACTAGAGAGAGCCCAAGCAGTATTAAAGTCCGCAACTAATATCGGAGATGGCCTTACGTATCAGGGAGACCTATCCAACCCAAAACAAAACAATATTATTAAATGGAATTTTACTTCCTTGTTGCGCTCTGACCTTAAGCGGTATCAATCACTTCAACAACTATTGACTGATGATCAAAAAGAGGGTAGTATTATTGCAAAAAATTATTTTGATAGTGGATTTAATTATGAATTTTTAGGCTATCATCATGAAGCCATTAAGGTAATCAATGATGGGTTAATATTTTTCACAAGCGATGAAAATGCATGGAACAACAAAGGAGTTGTACTAGGTCAACTTGGAGAAATCACCGAAGCAAAAGTAATTTTTAATAGGATTATTTCGCAGAATCCCAAAAAAATAGACAGTATATTGAATTTATGTTGGATTTTAAATCAAAGTGAAGAATATGATGAAATCCAACGTTTATGTGATGTAGTACTCAAAATTGATTCTAACAACACAATTGCAAAAAAAATCAAACTAATTACGACAATAAATACCTCCATAAAAAATAATGTGTAGGGTGATTTGGTAATGTACATGAGGGCTGTAAAAAGTGCGATCAACACCCGCTAGATCACATTATTGATAATCTTACTCACGTCATTCCCACCCACCGACCCCGCATACCATCACCACTCTTATGAACAGGCCGAATTTAGTCGATCAGTTTCCAGCGGCTGATTATGATGAAGGGGGCTGATGCCCATACCCCCACCCCATGAATGAGGAGTTCCGCCGCCCCCGACTGGGCGCCCCCGAGGCAGATCAGGGATGTGCCCAGATACTCACTTGCCCCGCGAGTGGCCCTGAGGCGGGGAGGACTTGCCCGTTGCAAGTAGTTGCAGACCATCTGTAACTTGAAGATAATGAGATCGACCCCTAGATTCCAAGATTCAGAGATTAAATTAAAACCTTATCGGAGTAAAAAGCATCTCTGTAGCATATAAGAAAGGATTAATGGCTACGAATTTATCATTGCGTTATGGAGCACAGAGCCAAGTTCATGTGGATTGTAATTATTTTGGTTCTCATAGTGTCTATTGCCGTTATGGGGTGTTTGAGTAAGACAGAGACTTGTGATACTTCTGTTTTCAATGTGACAAAGACTATTCAACCCATTAATGAATCTTATGTAAATGTGACTTTCGTTGTTTCAAATAATGGGAATAGTACACTCCAAAATATCGACATTACCTATTCTTATTCTCAAAATACAAATGGTCCTCCATTTGATACAAATGAAGGTTTAGCTATTCAGTTTCCCCTACTAAATCCCGGCGAATCAATGAACAGATCAAGAGATCAACCTAATTCACCTAAAACACTTCGCAAACTGAATAATCAACTAAATGGGTATCATTTTGAAAAATGTTCCGTTTCATATAATGACGAGGGGTTATTTTTAATCGTCGATTAATCTCTCCTTTTTACCTCACAATCCGGATAGATGACAGAACAAATTGACTCGTAAAGAAACAGAAAAAAACCGAGGATATGATAGGGACAGCAGCCCCGAAAAAATCCCGCCATCCCCGAAGGGGCGCCCGAGTGACTCCGAGAGAAAGCGATGAGGGGGATGTATCGTAAATCGATGGAATCGTTGTGGTGGTCTCGTGAAGATGAAAACTCATTCCTGAACCTTAATACGGCGTTGGATCCTGATGATATCTGCCCTGAAGGTGATGTAACAAAACAATTTTGGATAAATGTGTACGATGGGATAGAACGGTTGCGAAAAGACTATGTTTTATAAAAAGTTTAAATTACCTCAAATGATTAGTGAATTAAGTTTATACCTTCAAAATGTGCGCAAGTACCCAAAATTCACATTTTGGAGATTTGTTTCTTTTTTCACTCCAGATTTTCGAAAAAATGCTCGTATTAGATCGATTGAAAAGAAAACAGAAGCAATAGTGAAAAAGAAAGGGCTGCCATTCCTCGTTCGAAGTAAAATTAGTTACAAAGATGGAGAGGACTACACATCAATTGGATGCCATTGGCCATATCAGCGGCAAATAAATGGTAGATATGCTGTTTTTGTATACGCACATTACACAATGGCTTCCAAGACTGAAATAATGAAAACAATCCTTCATGAGTATGGTCATTTTATTGACTATTGTACCTCTGAAAAAGCGATGGCTCCTTTAGAATCAAATTACTCAACAAAAAAATTTACCAATGATCGTGGTGATTTTTATGAATCGTTTGCAGAACTGTTTGCTGAATACATACTAGATTTAACTAAAATTGATGACGAATTTAAACAAATACTGGACACGGCAATCGATGATGGCATCGAAAATTTAAAAAATTGCGCTATTAAGTCTACGTTGGATGAAATTAATTTTGGGCGGGATTCACGAATTAGAATAAATGATCAATTAGACATACGTTCCAACCAGAAATTGGAAGAATCTCATTTGTAAATGATTTGGACTTGAAAAGTGTGACGTCCCAGCGGGGATTTCGACATAAAATGCTGTCTTGGAGAATATCTTTGGCTCGCACTCTTTGAAAAATGAGATTTGAGACTTGAACCCTGAGTATAGGTGTGCGGATAAGGAAATTACACCCAAATTTTATTTTACAATTCTAACAATCAGCAACGAATTCTTTTAAAAAAAAAGTTATTCCTTTGTCGCAATCGTCACGATCACATCGCCGATCGTGATCACATCGACCTTCGCACCCTCTTCCACATAGGAGTACTTCGGCGCAAACGCATTTTCGGGAATAGCGAGATCCTTCCCGTTCACCTTGATCGTTTTTAGCGGGTGCGCCAGTTCTTCGGCCGGGAGCGCTTTTACCGCTTCCATGAACGTGCCCGCATCTTTCCTGAATGTCGGGCCGACAACGGAGCGGTTGAAGTCGATGCCGGAGACAACCTTGTCGAGATGGGCCTTGTCGGTCCGCCAGTGGACGTCCGCGTTCAGGGTCCGGGCCGTGTCCCCTTCGTCATTTGCGGTATGCGGGGCATAGACCGTGACCTTCCCGAGCGGGGCATTTAAGGCAAGACCGTTGTCGTGCTTGTACTTTCGCACTTCGGCGACGACCTTAACGAGCAGGTCGCCTTCGGTCCGGGCTGCCGGGTCGTCAAAGGTAAACGAGACCCAGGGCTGCTTGTGGACGCTCCCCTTGTCGAGATACGAGTAGCACTCCTCGGCAAAGTACGGGATAAACGGCGCGAGCATCCGGCAGAGCGCATCGTACGCGGCATAGAGCACGCGGCAGGCGCTCTTTCTCGACGCGCCTTCGGTATAGAGCCGGCCCTTCGCGAGCTCGATGTAGTTGTCGGCAAGCACGTCCCAGGCAAATTCCCGGATGGCTTTTAAGGCTTCATCGAACTCGTAGTTCTCCATCCTCGCGCTGACGGTTTCTACCGTGTCGGAGAGCCGGGCGAGCAGCCACCGGTCGGCAAGTGCCGTCACCGGTGCGTTCTCACCGATGCCCTCCTTTTCGAGCTGGATGAGCGCGAACTTGGCGATGTTCCACAGCTTGGTCTGGAACCGGGACGCGGCAATCACGTCGTTCCAGGAGAACATGATATCGGAACCAAGGGCCGCACCGGTTGCTGCCCACTGCCGGAGCGCATCTGCGCCGTACCGTCCCACCAGTTCTTCGGGCACGATAACATTGCCCCGGCTCTTGCTCATCTTGAAGCCGTCCTCGCCGAGCACCATGCCGTTCACGAGGATCTGGTCCCAGGGCTTGCTTCCCGTCAGTGCGACCGAGCGCAGGATCGAGTAGAACGCCCAGGTCCGGATAATATCGTGGCCCTGGGGGCGTATCTGCGCCGGGAAGATCTTCGGCTTTCCTGAACCGTCCCAGCCGGTCACGTTTAAGACCGAGATGGACGAGTCCATCCAGGTATCGAGCACGTCCTCTTCACCGGTAAATTCATGGTCCCCGCATTTGGGGCAGGGATGTTTCGGCTGCGTAAGGGTGGGATCGCAGGGAAGGTCCTTTTCGTCCGGCACCACCATCCCGCCGCACTTTTTGCAGAACCAGACCGGGATCGGGGTCGCAAAGATCCGCTGCCGGGAGATGCACCAGTCCCACTCCATCTGGTCGATCCAGTTCTCCATCCGCAGGAGCATGTGCTCCGGGTACCACGTGATCTGGTGGGCGGCATCCCGGATCTCCTTCTGTTTGATCCGGATGAACCACTGCCGGCCGGAAAGGATCTCGATCGGCGTCTTGCACCGCCAGCAGGTGCCAACGCGCTGTTCGAGTTTTTCCTGTTTTTTGAGGATACCGGCCGCCTGCATATCGGCAAGGATCGCCTTCCTGCATTCGGATGTGGAAAGCCCGGTATACTTTCCGGAAATACCTGTCATCATTCCCCGGCGGTCAATGGCCTTCCTGAGCGGGAGGTTGTGCTGCTTCCACCAGTGGACATCCTGCTTGTCCCCGAACGTACAGATCATGACCGCGCCGGACCCGAACTTCGGGTCGACTGCCTCATCCTGTACGACCGAGACCTGGTGGCCAAAGAGCGGAACAGAGAGGGTCTTTCCTTTGAGGCGATGGTACCGGTCATCGGCCGGGTGCACCGCCACCGCGACACAGGCCGCAAGGAGCTCGGGGCGGGTGGTCGCAATTTCGACGCCATCGAAATCAAAATAGTTCAGCTGCGTCTCACGGTCTTCATAGGAAACCTCCGCAAACGCAATCGCCGTCTCGCACCGGGTACAGTAATTTACCGGGTGCTCGTCCTGGTAGATATAGCCGGACGCAAGCATCCTCAGAAACGAGAGCTGGGTCTTTGCGTAGTACTTCGGCGTCATCGTAATGTACTCGTTTGACCAGTCAGTGGAGAAGGCCATGCGACGAAGCGTCAGGCGCATCTGTTCGATGTTCTTCTCCGTGAGCTCGCGGCACATCCGCCGGAACTCCTCGCGCGAGACATCGTTTTTGGTGATATGGTTGAGTTCCTCGACTTTTACTTCGGTGGGAAGGCCATGGCAGTCCCAGCCCTGCGGGAACATTACGTTGTAGCCTTTCATCCGCTTATAGCGTGCAAAGAAGTCGATATAACACCAGTTCAGTGCGTTACCGATATGGAAATTTCCCGTGGGATAAGGAGGGGGCGTATCGATCACGAACTGCGGTTTTTCCGAGTTGTGATCAAAATAGTGGTCCTCGTCGCGCCAGCTCTTCCGCCAGCGCTCCTCCACCTCGGCAAAATCATAGTTTTTAGGCAGCTTGTCAGAGGAAACCATTCCGTACGGGATAGGTCGTTTTATAAAATATAGTGATCGTCCCGGATTCGAAAACAGCCCGGGAAAAACCGGGACGACGCAAACGAAAAAAACGACAAGACTCTTGACATCTGAAAACAAATGTCTGAATAATGGCAAAACAGCGGGGACTGGGGTACGTAGCAGCGCTCGCCGGGGGTGCCATCCTTGCCGGCCCGTATATACAGCCCCAATGGCTGATGGCGCTTGTCATTATCCTGTTCTCCCTTATCCTCTGGCGTTTCTTCGACACGAAGTACCTGGCTTACGTATTCTGCATCCTTTCTGCCCTCTATGCCGTCAATCTCCTCCCGTTCGTGGTCCTTGCAGCGACACTCGCAATGATGTCCCTTGGCGAGCTGGTCTTCCAGTCGGGAACCGATGATCTCAACACCTACTTTTACTACGTCATCTCGACGGCATGGGCGGGGATGCTTGTCATGGTGTACCTCCATGAACACGCGCTCCTGATGGTGATCTTTGGTATCATCGCCGCGGTGCTCCTGAAAGTAATCCTCCTGAAATTCGAGGATTCGCTGGTTCTAGAAGGGATCGGTATCGCAATGACGATGTACCTGATAAAGGAACTCAATTATACCGCGAATATCGAGATTGTTATCATCGCGGTCTTCATCGCCTTTGTCTTCGGGTATTTCGCATACCGGTTCAAGACCGCCGATCTCTCGGGACTCTTCTCGACGGCGCTTGTCGGTATCATCCTCCTTGTCTTTGCCGATGCCACGTGGTTCCTGGTCATGCTTGCGTTCTTTATCCTCGGCTCGGTCTGCACCCGCTACAAGTTCGAGTACAAGAAACGGATCGGCGTCGAGCAGGGAAAAAGCGGGGCGCGGGGGTACAGGAATGTCTTTGCGAACGGGATTGTCGCGTGCGCGGCAGCAATCCTCTATGGCGTGTTTGTCCAGCCGGTCTTTATCGTGATGTATGTCGGGTGCGTAGCCACAGCGGCTGCCGATACGATGGCAAGCGAGATCGGCGTGACCGGCGGAATTCCCTACATGATCACGACGCTGCGCAAAGTGCCGATAGGGACGAACGGCGGTGTCACGATGACAGGCGAACTGGTGGCTCTGGGCGGAAGTTTTGTCGTGTCGCTTGTCGCACTGGGGTTACAGGTCATTTCGCCGTGGATGCTGGTCATCTGCACGATCACGGGATTTGTCGGCACCAACCTCGACAGTCTTGTCGGCGCGCTTCTGGAGAACAAAGGATTCCTGGGCAACGCGGGAACTAATTTCCTTGCGACGCTGGGAGGAGGGGTCTTTGCAGTCGCGCTGTACTGGGCGTTTATGGTACACGGCGTGGTGTGGTAGTGTGGCAGGACGGGAACAGTTTTTCACAAGACGGACCTGAAAAACGGATCGCAGGATCGTCAGGACACCGATGGAAAGCACCTGCAGCATACCTTGAAAAGCCGGACAGCAGTGATGCAACAACCGGCTCTGCTCGTATTCCTTATTTTATTCGGACATTCTCTCTGGTGCATCGCCGGATACCGCCGCCCCCGTCGCACATACGTGAGTCCGTTATCAGGAAATATCCCCAAAACAGGGTTTTCTTTCACTTCAACATCCAACTATATCTCACCCGGTCGGGGTCTGTTGAAATTACCCGATATCATGACTCGTTCTTTCCCAAAGGGCATGTTTTTGCCAAACCCTTGAACGTTCTGCGGCGGCCCGGGGAGAGAACATAGTGTGCTTGTCAGAAACGGTACGAGAAAAAGTGGTGATGGGCATTTACCGCAAAGGGGTGAATCAACGTGAGCAGGCCGAACAGTGACGTGCCGCCGGGCGAGTCCCCGCAAAAGATCATATTTCCCTGGGCGTCAAGACCTTCATACGTCGTGTTAATCATTTCCGGCATACCGGTCTCATCGCTGATGCGGGTGATCCTCACTGCCTCGTTCCCGCCGCGCTGGTCCACCCAGGATGCAGGGATGGTGAAGGTTATGTTCGCCGGGGCGTTGGCAAGATTGACTTTTTTCACGCTGATTGTATAGGCAACACCGTTTATCTGGAGATAGTTACTGGCAAAAATCTTTTCGAACCGGTAAAGAGTATCCGTGCTCAGGTTTCCCGGGATGGCAACGCCGATAGAGACCGGCCGGGTGAGAGCAGGCAGGGTTGCCTGAACTGACCCGGTAACATTGCCGGACGCCAGTGTGGCATTCAGCGGGTCGGTCAGGAACACGGCATGTGAGACCGGGCCGGTGAGATTTCCCTCATCGCCCGTGAAATCGTTGCCCCAGAAGGTGATGAGTATTCCTGACGGGTTGTGCTGGTAGACTTCAACGCGGTCCGGGTACATTGTTACGGTTGCACCGGCTGCCTGTGCAGCGCTTTTGTTAATAACGAGCGTGTTATTCCCGGTAACATTATAGGAAAGGCCCGGAAAGCCCATCGTGTAGCTCCGCGATGCGATCGGCGCCACGATACCCGGGTTGTTTGCCGGGAGCGGTGCGGCCGGGGCCGGGTAGATGGCGTATGCTCCAAACGCGGTGACCGTACCGTTGGGTGTCGTGATGACGACGTTAACGCGTCCGGCCGATGCATATGCCGGGGTGGTCGCAGCAATTGAAGTATCATCGACAACCGTGACATCGGCTGCCGGGATGCCACCAAAGGTTACTCCGGTTGCGCCGGTAAAGGCTGTCCCGGTGATGATCACACTGGTGCCTCCGGCCGTGGAACCGGATGCCGGTACTATGCCGGTGAAGGTTGGCGGGGTGGCCACAACAGCAGGAACAAGAAGGAGGATCAGGAAAAAAAGGCCAAAAACCGGTACTACCCGGTATCTGGTAGTTCCTGTACAAACGCCGGGAAATCTGAAAAATTTTCGCACTGCCATAATCGTCATCCGCCGGTCTGGCCAAGGGGAAAACTATTGACCGGATACTTCGTTCAGGGGACGATATCCATCCCAAGCTATTTACAGTCTTTCCCCTAAGGGTTCCGCGGATACGAAAAACTCCCCCCGGTGCCCGGGCTCCCCCGCAGTTCCTGCATCAGTACTTATACCAGCGACCCTTGCTGTCGAACTCCCCGGCCATCTGCTGGATAGTCGCTGCCGGTCTCCCGATCAGGCCCCGGTAGAAACAGGCCTTGTATGCAAGCAGGAGCGGCACGAGAAGTACGACCCCGAGAAAGATGACCCCGGCAGTAACCCACATCCCGTCCGGGCCGATAAGGGTTACCAGCTGCTGCGGGGTAATGGCAGCAAACTGGGTCTGGTTGTAGCTGGCAAGCGGCGCGAGTTTGTCAAAGAGAAGACCCTCCCAGATGAGGGCGAACACGAACAGGTCGGCAAAGGAGAGCACGAAGCAGACAACAAAAAAGCCCAGCACCTCCCGTGCATGGCCGGAAACAACAGCAATGCTGCGACGGAGGGATACAAAGACCCGGAGGTCCTCGAAGACTGCGGCCGTATCGCAGAAAAATGTCAAAAACAATGTGGGGATCATGACAACAACGGCAAGCAGTCCCATGGCCTCGTAGTCAAAAGAACCTCCTGTGGAAAGCATTGTTATGATCGTGATCGTAACAAAGACGAGCACGAACACGAAGAGGATCACAAGCCAGGGAAGCAGCACCCGGAAGTAGTAATGCACCCCCTCGCGCACCATCGTGACAGCGCCGGTCTCGTTTTTCCTTATGAGACCGAATGTGCCGGCAACAAAGAGTACCATCACGAGACCGGAGATAAGCACGAGCCGGCCGGTAAAGAAGGAACCGGTGAGGTTTAACAGGATCCAGAGTACCGCGCAAAGCGCCCCCGCGACAATACCGGGAATCCAGAGTACCGGTACCTGCCCGATGGCGCGGAGAGCTTCCTGCAATTCCTTAAGGACCATGATCACCTGACCCGGGGCATGGCTACGATTTCCCGTACCTGGAGATCAAAGAAGCTGGCCGTGTAGGCCGGGCGGATAACGCAGACGGTATCTGCACCGCTCGCCGTCCCGCCGACCGCAATAACCTCTTCGTCAATCCCGACTGCGCCCTGGTCGGCGGCGATAAGCACGCATTCAACCGCGACCTTGAGGCCGACCGCGATTACGCGGCGGAGTGCTTCGGCAATCGCCTCGGTCCGGGATGCTCCGCCTACTTTCGGGGATTTTGAAAGGGCACGTTCGAGACCGGAGAGCGCATGGGTACCGGTTACGATCTTCGCGCCCTGGTTCCGGAGGACCTGTGCAGTTTGCTCCGAAAACTCCCACTCGCCGGCTTTTGCAAATCCCATCACGTGGGTAACGACCACAAGGGAGAGGCCGGTACCCTTCATTGCGTCAAAGAAGACCTGCGCGGTCCCCCCCGAACTGCTTGCGACAATGATAGTCTTGAGCCGGAGTTCCTTCGCCCGTTCGATGGCGAAGTGTGCTGCATCCTTTGTGTTTACCGGGCCCGGTTTATCGAAATAGTAGCAGGTTTTTGCGATAAAGGACATAAGTACCTTTTAATAAGCAGCCATGAAAAACTTTGTCAGATTTTAGTTACGACAATTTCAGATCAACCTGACGGATCCGGTACAGCCATCCGCAGATACCAAAAAATCAAAAAATGAGGAAAATACCATGATCACCCTCGCGCTTGCAGGTAAACCAAACTGCGGAAAGTCGACCTTTTTCAAGGCGGCCACCATGGCGAATGCAGAGATCGCCAACTACCCATTTACGACTGTCAACCCCAATTTCGGCGTCGCTTACGTGCGGACGACCTGCCCCTGCCACGGCCTTAATCTCACCTGCGGCCACTGCGTTGACGGGGTCCGGTTCGTTGCTGTCAACCTCATCGATGTAGCAGGGCTTGTTCCCGATGCACACAAGGGCAAGGGCCTCGGGAACCAGTTCCTTGACAACCTCCGGCAGGCTGACGCCATTCTCCACGTAGTCGATGCAAGTGGCGGAACTGACAGCGAAGGCAACCCTGTAGGGGCAGGAAACCACGACCCGGCAGAGGATGTGAAGTTCCTTACCTACGAAATGACAATGTGGGTCTACGGGATCCTCGACAAGCACTGGTCCCGCCTCTCCCGCCAGGCATCGGTTAAGTCGTTCTCCATCCACCAGGGAATCGCCGAGGTCTTCACGGGCCTCGGGATAACACCTGATGAAGTGCGTGAGGTGGAGTTGCTGCTCAAACTCGATCTCGTCCATGCCCCGATGGAAGACCTTGTGCCGTTCTGTGCCGAAATAGTAAAGATCTCAAAGCCGATGCTTGTTGTCGGGAACAAGATCGACGAGACTCCTGAAGCCCTGCGGGAGAAACTTGCCGCACAGAACGTTGCGTTTGCCAGCGCTGCATCGGAACTTGCGTTGAGGAATGCCGCGGCCGCGAAAGTGATAACATACCTGCCGGGCGACAAGGAGTTCAAAGTCGCTGACGGGGTCACGCTTTCAGCGCCCCAGAAAGCAGGTCTTGTAAAAATTGCAGAGGTCATGAAAAAGAACAACGGGACCGGCGTCCAGGACGCCATAAACCGTGCGGTCTTCGAACTGCTCGACCGGATTGTCGTGTACCCGGTGGAAGACGAGAACAAGTTCTGCAACAAGCAGGGCGATGTGCTGCCGGATGCATTCCTGATGAAGCAGGGCTCGACCCCGCACGATCTTGCGTTCCAGGTGCACACCGATATCGGCAAGGGGTTCCTGTATGCCATCGATGCCCGCACCAAGATGCGGATCAAGGAAAACCATGTCCTTAAGAATGGGGACATTATCAAGATCGTAAGTGCGGCGAAGTAGGCAGCATGGGAGGGCGTTGTGTGACGCCCGTCATCCCCCTGTCAGACGTTGGCGCCGCTCCTGCCCGTAAATCATCCTTTTTTCGCAATTTTGGCCCAGATTCGGCCCCTTTTACCACAAACCTTATAATATGACGCTGTGTATAGGGAAAATACCCACAAGCAGGTACAGGAGGTGAATCCATGGGTGGAGAAATATACCAGGCACAGGTGATCCGGAACTTCTTCGACACCATTACCGGAACCGACAGGAACCTGACACGCATCTACATGTGCGTCATGAGCCTTGCGAAGCTCCGCATGGAGCCCCCGGAAAAGATGGCATCCCTGCTTGACCAGCTCAAAAAGAGCAAGATCAAAAAGGAACTTTCAATCGATATCCTCGATTATGTCTGCGATGCGGCAAACGATCTTGAGCTCGCCACCGTGCAGACAGCGTTTGGCGTCAAGGATATCAGGGATGTGGCGCAGGATTTCAATGCGGTCAGCCTGGACAGCCTGTAACTTTTTTTCATTTGAGAGATGTAATTGAGAATTATGCCTGGTGCTTACGGGATATATCAGGCTCATAACGCAATTTTCCCTGCACCGTAAGTCTATAGGATCGTAACTATTTTTTCTAGGGTAATGTACTATTTTGAGCCCCTGAATCCAGGATGGATTTACGATGGAAAAAATAAGAAAATCTGCAGGCCTGAAATGTAAGGTGAAAAAGTACATCTGTCAATGACCGGAAAACACTGACGCTCCAGGGGCTTCGCCCCGCCGCTATGGCGCCCCGGTTGCGATAGTACGGTATTACCTGGACCGGATTTTAGGTAATACAGAGGAATCGCATGCGCCCCCGCCCCCCACGGGGGCAGGGCTGGCGCGAAGGGGGGGCGGACGATTGTCAGAACCAGAGGTTAGGGGCCAGATTGGCACTTTACCCTTTTTTTATTTTGGGTTTCTTGGGAAGAACTGATAATCCGGCTGATTTCACACCGGATTTCTGAAAACCGGTAAAAAAGTGTGAGGGGTTCATTCGCCTCAGGGTTCCTCCGGGGCACGGGGGGCAAGAAAATTTTTTCGCACTGATGAAGGGATCATTGATCCGCCGCGGGGACATCCCTCCATCATATTTATGGAATACCCAGCGCCCGCTTATAGGTGTCAAGCATTTTTATGACATACTTCCGGTGTTCATCCAGCGCCTGTTCATCATCAGGAGAAGCGATCACCGCTACCGCATAGAGCAGGAGAAGGGAGTTGTCAAGTTCGAGCGTGGAGGGGTCTTCATTCAGTTCAGGAGAGAGATTTACGGCAAGGAATGCCTGCTCGGCGTCGGTAAACGCGGGCACCACGTCCGGCCTGACCTGCGCGTTCTCAAACGCCTTTGCATAAGCATCTGCAATCGTAAGCGCTTTTTTCAGGGCATCGTTCCCGTTACCCTCCGGTAATTGCGACAGGGCCGTCGAACATTCACGGGTGGTTTTCGGGTATAACTCGAACTTGAACGAGAAAAATGCCGATGCAATAACGTGTGCGGTCTTTTCCGGTAACCGGCCAAAGACCGGCCTCATCCGTTCAATGTAATCTTTGAGGAATTTCTCCATGGGTATCTCCTTGGAACAGGTATGCGCGAGGCGCACCGGTGGGCTTTAATCTGATGAATAGTACATGTGCGGAAATCGGACATGAACATATCCTTCTGACTTTTTCCCAAATGCACATGGATCTAACCCGGGGCATCACGGGTTTATATGAGAATAAACGATCAATATCCATTCACTGAATTATGGGCACTGTCATTTTTTCCGATGTTCACGCCGATGCTGACGCCCTCGGCCTCCTCGCAGCGTATATCCGTAACCCGTTATTTCCCACCCGCTTCGGCCCGGTTGATACCCTCGTCAACCTCGGGGATCTCCTGCACCGGGGCAACTGTCCACAACCAACTCTTGCGCTCATCCATGATCTTGCAAAGGAGTTCCGGCTGGTATCTGTAGTCGGCAATCACGATCATGCATTCCTCAACAGTGTCCCGGTCTCGGGAAGTGACGAGATGAGTACCTACCGGCACGAACAGCTGCGCGGTTCTCCGCTTCTTGACATTTTTTCTGATATGCCGATGGAGTGGGTGGATGGCCCGGTGCTCTTCGTCCACGGGGGACCGCTCGATCTCGGCACCCAGACACTCCGTCTCAAGTGCTGGCAGCGGCTGTCCCATACTGCAGGCGACTCCTTTACCGGGTACCATTACACTGCACCGATGGCGTTTGACGCACTCGAAAAACGCGGCCTTGCCCATATGGTCTGCGGGCACCAGCATACCCATATCTGCTGCCGTAAAACCATGGATGGGATCCGGGAGCACGCCCTCCGGTTTGTACGGGAGAAGGACATCCTGTTTCCCGGAGAGGAGATCGAAGTGGCACGCATTCCGCTGGATATGCCGACACTTTTCAGGCTGGGCGGCTGTCATGGAAAGATGCCGGAATTTGCCTATGCTGATCGCACAACCTTCACCTATCTCCGGGTTGCCGCTGAAACCCGGTGCGTTGACACCCCATAATTCCCTGGAGATATGCCGGATAATTTGGCGCGGGCCCCGTTGTGCGACCAGAACACTGGTTTTTTTAGCATTTTCTAAAGATTATTTGAAAAAATCAGGCTGCGATTTTTAGGATAAATTTATATGGGGTTACCACAGAGTGGTAATTATGCCTCGTGCAGGCGAGGGGCGATCTATACGGATTGATCCCGAGGTGTATGAGGCTTTGCTCGCGCTCAAGCGTGGCAACATGACCTTCAGCGATGTCATCGCACAAATGCTCCACGAATGCTATGGATGGTCGGACGCCTTCCCGCCCAACCAGTGCGAACTTGGGGATTTTGCCGAAACGGAGGATTTTAAGTGAGGGAAAATGTCGGGATTTCCCGCCACGAGAGCTGGACACCGGTCCAGCATCCATCGGGTGTCGGCAACCCACGTTGGAAGATCGGCGATGACATTAAGAGGACTTCCTGAATCCATCATTGAGGATGTCGAAGACTTGTTCACATAAAAAGAGAAAAACGAACAATCGCAGAGGATCATACCGGCGCTTTACCCTCGCACCGGTTCTTCCATCTGTAGTTGCACCGTCTCCCCTGTCATCTCTTTTATTTTTTTTGCCAGTTCCTCTTGTAAGAGCGGAGCCGACGCCAGGATTTTTGTTCTCCAGGCCATGAGTTCCCGGTGTTCCTCTTCTTCATGAACCTGCATGGTCTTCAGCTGCTCTTTCTCGCGCTCCAGCGATCGCAGCTGTGAAAGGACCGGATGGCTCACGAGTCCTTCCTCCGCTTCGCGGCACCTGACTTCAAGCTCGCGGTGCCGGCGACATACCCCACTCACCTCGTCACAGAATTTCCGGCTGTCGGAAAAGACCGCACGCTCTTCCTTGTTTTTGAGGGTAATGTCGCCCTCGTCGATCATTTTCTCCACCACGGGACACGCTGCACCAAGTGCGCAGGCAACCGGTTCTGCACTGGCAACTTCATGATCGGACAGGATATCCATGGCATCTTTGAGGATATGCAGTTCTTTTGACAGGTGTTTGCGGGTGGCGATCTTTTCTGCTTTCCTGAAGACATGGGAAGCTGTCATGGAAAGAGACGCATAGTGCCGCAGGTGATCGTCCCGCTGCCGGATCAGGTCTGCACACCGGCCACGCTCTGCATCGAGCAGTTGTAAGGACGGATCTGCCGAGAGGCGGGCAGTCTCCGCGGAGATGATGTCCAGGCGCCCGGTGATCTCCGCGATACGCGCTTTGATCCGTTCCTCTTTTCCGACCGATCGTTCCAGATCCCTGCGGGCGTCGCTCAGCGCGGTATATGCAGTGCGTGCTGCCCCGGTACGGGCGGATTTTTCCTTGAACCGGCCGATAGCCTTTGTCATCACGTTGATCTCGCGGCCGATCTCGTCGATGCCGGTCTTCGTTACCTTCATCTCCTCCGGGAAGGCGACCATCAGGTAACGCCCCTGGCCGCGGATTGCATTCAGGCAGCCTTTGACGCATTCGACCGCAACGGTGTAAAACGCTTCCGGCTCGCCGGGGAGTTCCTTTGCAAGCGATGCATTCATTGCCCTGATGAAGAGGGGCAGGGAATTTTTTGCTATGCTTTTGATCTTCGGGTGAGTATCGGGATCCTGATCGGCATCTTTGAGGTTATTGACCATCAGCTGGAGGTTCGCAGTTGCATTCCGGATATCCCCCATCGGTTCCTCCACCTCATCATGGAGGGTTTCGCGCGCCGCCTTCTCCTGCTCATCCAGCCATGAGGGAACCTCCTCAAAGGTCAGGGTTATCTTTTTGTCGGGCGCAGGGCCCAGAAGCGATTTTAAAAATTTCAGCATGGAGCACTCCGGAACTACAGAATTGCAGGAATAGCATGCATCTTAATCATCGGGTCATGATCGAAGAGTTCATTATCACTGGTCATCGCGGGCGATCTGGCGAAGCCTCTCTACCCCGTCAATCTCGCGGATCACGGTCACGACAGCAGGCGGGACAAGGTGTTCCCATGGATCGCCGCCAAGCATGCGGCGCCGGATCTCCGTGCCGCTGTGCCGGTCGCGCTCGTACATGGCAGGGGACTGCACCTCCATCCCGGCTTCATGGAACAGCCGGACCACGAGCGGGTTCGACGAGTAGCAGGTGTCAAACGGCGGCGTCATCGACATCACATGCGCCGCCCAGAGTGCATTGCGCTGAACATCCTCGATGGGGATTACATAATACGGACACCGGAGGGAAGTGAGTGCCCGGGTGATCATCAGCACGCGCTCGCCCGCAGTATACGGGTTCTCGGTCGCATGGGAGAGCTGCGCGCTCCCGACACCAATGATGATCTCGTCGCACGTCTGTGAAAGCTCTTCAAGGACGGCCTGGTGCCCGTTGTGGTATGGCTGGAACCTGCCGACATAAAAACCCCGTTTCACGATTTTCCCCCCGAGTTAGCGATCCGGGCGGCAAAGGCCCCGGCCGTAAATCCTGCATCGATATTGACGACGGCAATGACCGAGCACGACTGGAGCATGCTTGCAAGGGCCGCCCGCCCCTCCCCCATATATCCATAACCAGTGCTGACCGGAACGCCGAGAACCGGTTTGTCCACGAGACCGGCGACCACGGCAGGCAGCGTGCCCTCGCGTCCCGCGCAGACAACAAAGACATCGGCATCGAGAAGCGGCCTGAGCGCCGGGAACAGGCGGTGGATGCCGGCCGCTCCCACGTCATACGCGGTCCTGACTACGCAGCCCATCTCTTCAGCGATGACTTTTGCTTCCTCCGCGACGCGTATATCCGAAGTCCCTGCGGTGATGACTGCAATAACTCCGCCGGTTGGTTCCGGTGCGGCGCTGGTTGAAAGAACGAGCACCTTAGCCTGCGTACGGTACTCCATCTTAACTCCTTTTCCTGTGCACAGGGCCTGCACCGCTGCCGCCTGCTCCGGGGTCACGCGCGTGACGACGCAGCGGCCGGCCGTCTCCGCGTGCCGGACGGCGATCTCCGCAAGATGTTCCGGGTCCTTTCCCTCGGCAAGGACCACCTCCGGCATCCCGCACCGCACGGCCCGCCCGAGATCGAGGCAGGCAAAGTCCCCGACCCGCTCCAGGCGGAGTCCTTCAATTTCCTGTGCGGCATCGTCGAGAGCGATCTCGCCGTTTTTGTACCGTTCAAGGAGTACTGATAGCACCGGGTTTACACGCATAATGTGATAATACAGATATGGGGAGGCGTATTATAAGTTAGTTCATTGCCATGTCGTACCTGCTCTATGTCGGATATTTTGGCGCGGCGGCCGTGATCTTTCTCTGGCTGCGCGATGCGCGGATCTTTTTTTTAACCGGTCTTTCAGGGTACCGGAAAGCGGCGTACTGGGGCGTGTTGTACGGAGCCCTCGGCACATTCGGGCTGCTCTGCACAATCGCCGGCGACACGTTTGAACTGCTGGGGCTCGGCCTGATCCTTGCCGCACTGTACCTGCAGGGACGCATGAAGCGGGAGAAGATCTGGACGGGATCAGAAAGCATACTTACGCGGCTGACAGGCAGCGCAAAACGCCCGCAGACGAACAAAAAATAATGCCTGATGCAGGGAATACAAGATAAGGGATTTTACCAGGCATGATCCAGAAACCACGCGGAACACGGGATTTCCTTCCCGATGAGATGGAAGCGCGGCGCAGCGTCGAGGCAAAGATGCGCGAGGCCGGGCGTCGCTTTGGATACCGGGAAGTATGCACACCTGAATTTGAAGACACTGAGCTCTTCACGCTCCGGTCGGGTGAAGGTATCATGCAGGAGATGTACGTTTTTGAGGACAAAGGCGGCCGGAGCATGGCCCTGCGCCCGGAGATCACGGCGGCCGTGATCCGGATGTACATCAACGAGGCAAAAGTCGCGCCAAAACCCCTGCGCTGGTGCTACTTTGCTGACTGCTTCCGGTACGAGCGCCCCCAGAAAGGGCGGTACCGGCAGTTCTGGCAGTTCGGCGCCGAACTGATCGGTGCCGATACCGCGATTGCCGATGCCGAGGTGATCATGCTTGCCGCCGATGCACTCAACGCAACGGGCGTCACATGGGACCTCAGGGTGGGCCATCTCGCATTCATGAAAAATCTCTTAAAGGATCTCGAAATGGTCGCTCAGCGCCGGGTGATGGCGCACCTTGACAAGAAGGATTTCGAAGGTCTCGAAACCACTCTTGCGGATATGGGAAAAGAGGATCTCGCGGGGTCGCTCTCTGCGCTCGCGGAATGCCGTACGCCTGGCGAGGCATTTGAGATCGCCGGGACAATACCGGAAAAAGAACGCGTAGAGCAGATGACCGGTATCCTCGACGAGTCCGGCGTCTTATATTCCCTCAACTTCGGCATCGCGCGGGGGCTTGACTACTACACCGGCATGGTCTTTGAAGGCTTTGCCCAGAACCTTGGCGCGGAAAACCAGATCGTGGGAGGGGGAGCGTACCGGCTCGCGCACCTGTTCGGTGGCGACGATGTCGCTTCCTGTGGGTTTGCCATCGGTTTTGACCGTGTCATGGTCTCGCTTGGCGATGTGCAGCCGGCAAAAGATACCATCGCGGGGATTGTATACACAAACGAGGGACGCAGCTTCGCGCTCGCCGTAGCCCGTGCATTCCGTGCCGAAGGGATCCGGGCGGAGATGGACCTCATGGAACGCGGGCTTGGGGCGCAGATGGCACACGCGTCAAAGTCTGCGGACTTTGCAGTCGTGATCGGCAAACGAGAGGCCGATGCCGGACAGGTCACGCTCAAGAACCTTCACTCGGGCGAACAGAAAGCACTTGTCCCGGCCGCAGCGATCGCTGAGGTGAAAGCGTATGGTGCTCGCTGAGGAACTCGCCAAGCAGCAGCGCAGCATCAGTGTCGCGGAATTTTTCGAGAAGAACAAACACCTGCTGGGATTCGATTCCCCGACCCGGGGCGTTATCACTACGATCAAGGAGGCCGTGGACAACGCCCTTGACGCCTGCGAGGAAGCGCAGGTGCTTCCCGACATTTACATCAGCATCAGGAAGACCGGTCCCGAGATATTCCGGATCATTGTCGAGGACAACGGCCCCGGTATCGTCCCCGCGCAGGTCCCCTTTGTCTTCGGGAAGCTGTTGTACGGCTCCCGGTTCCACCAGATCCGCCAGACCCGGGGCCAGCAGGGGATCGGGATCTCAGCCGCGGTACTCTACGCGCAGCTGACCAGCGGCCTTCCCACGGTCGTCATCTCGCGCACCGGGGCAAAGGAACCGGCGCACAAGTTCGAGATCCAGATCAAGATTGAGACAAACGAGCCCGATATCATCTCCCGGCAGCCTTTCGAATGGGACCGGATCCACGGCACCCGGGTCCAGATCGAGTTTAAGAGCACGATGTCGGCAAAGAAGAAGCTGCTCGAATACCTCAGGTACACCTCGGTGGTCAATCCCCACGCCCGGTTCCGGGTCGAGCTGGACGACGAGGCGTTCACGTTCGAGCGTGTGAGCCAGGAAGTGATCGCCTGCCCGGTAGCGATCCAGCCGCACCCGCATGGCATCGAGTTCGGGCAGCTCAAACGGATGGCCGCGGCAAGCGATGAGAAACTGGTTGATTTTCTGGTGAACGGTTTCTCCCGGGTCGGGAAAAAGACCGCACAGGAGATGTGCGATAAATCCGGTCTTAAGCAGACCGCAAAAGTAAAAGGGCTCTCTGCGGAGGAACTCAAAAACCTGCTCGCCGCGATGCAGGCGGTGGCCGTGCCCGCCCCGCCGACCACCCAGTGCCTCTCGCCCATCGGTGAAGACCTGATCCGGCGCGGGCTCGACAAGGAGTTCCAGATGGATTTTGTTGCGGCACGGACACGACCGAGCTCGGTGTACTCCGGCCACCCGTTCGTGGTCGAGGCGGCGATCGGGTACGGCGGCAGGCTTGCGCCCGAGGGAAACGCAACGATTCTCAGGTTCGCGAACCGCGTCCCGCTCATGTACCAGCAGGGCGCCTGCGCGGTCACCGAGTGCGTGGCAAACGTCAACTGGAAGTCGTACAACATCTCACAGCAGGGCCTCCCGCTGGGGCCGGTGTTGATCCTTGTCCACGTCGCGTCCACGAACGTACCATTCACGAGCGAGAGCAAGGATGCAATTGCGAGCATCCCGGAGATAGAAAAAGAGATCGTGCTCGCCCTGCAAGAGCTCGGCCGCGAGCTCAAGACCTTCCTCTCGCGCCGGGACCGGAATAAGCTTGCCGAGGACCGGGCGCGGGCGGTATGCGCGGTCATACCCGAGATTGCGGCAAAGGTGAGCGAGATCGTGGAAAAGCCGGTTGTCGATACCTCACCAATAGAGGGCCGGCTGATGCGCAAGCTGATCGCAAAGAAATGGACCCGGGACGGTAAGGTCACGATCGAAGCGAACAACTACACCGGGAGCGATGTCGAGATCTCGGTCTACGACATTTCTGCGGACAACGCGGCCGATGCCGATATGCCTCCCGCATTCTCGACCGAGATGGACGGGCAGTTTACGAAAGTCTGGAAGATGGCGATCAAAAAGCAGACCGTGTGGCGTGTCACCTATACCGGCAAAGGAGGCGGCATGCTTGATATCCGGGGGATAGAGGACAACAAGAAGATGGTGGTGGATCTCGATGTCTAAAGAGGAACTCGATGCACGGTCGATGAAGGCGCTCATGATGATTGCGTCAGCCTGGTACGACCAGATGAAGGCCGGGGATATCCCGTCGATCTCGCTTCCCACCCGTACAAAGTACAACATCGAGTACGACGATGCGAGTGAAGTCTGGAAGTACGGGGACAAGGAGAGCCTGCGTACTGCCGCGACGGCAAAGAGCGCGACGCATCTCTTAAAGATGGCCTACGTGATCGGTTTTGTCAAGCAGCAGCTCAACGAGAACCGTTCCTCAACGTTGAGAGAAATGTATTACATCTCTGAAGGATGGAAACGCGCGAAATTTGGCGCGCAGGACGAGAGCAACTTCCTTGTCGAGGATCTCGAGATCATCTCCGATGTGCCGCGCGAAGGCTTCCATCTCCGGCCCGAAGAAAACGGTGCGAGCATCTATGGCCCGATGCGGATCCGGGAGCCGACCCGGCGGGGCCTCAAGCTGATCCATTGCCAGGACGACGTGGGATCTGCCGGGTATTCTATCCCGAACAATGTTGAGAACCTTGAGCTGGTCGATCACGATGCGAAATTTGTCATCGCCATGGAAACGGGCGGTATGTACGACCGGCTTATTGAGAACGGGTTTGACGAGGAGCATAACGCGATCCTCCTCCACCTCAAGGGCCAGCCGGCCCGGTCGACGCGCAGGCTGCTCAACCGGATAAGCTTTACCTGGAACCTGCCGATCCTCGTCTTTACCGATGGCGACCCGTGGTCGTACCGGATCTACGCGTCCGTTGCCTACGGGGCGATAAAGAGCGCGCATATGTCCGAGTTGCTCGCGACCCCGAAGGCGCAGTTCCTCGGGTTGCAGCCCAGCGATATCCGGGACTACAACCTGCCTTCGGACAAACTGTCTGATAAGGATGTCGAAGCGCTGAATGCCGAGCTGACCGACCCCCGGTTTGCGACCGGGTACTGGAAGAAGCAGATCAACCTGCAGCTCGAACTGGGGCTCAAGTCGGAACAGCAGGCGTTTGCGGCGCGGGGGCTCGACTTTGTGACAAAGAAGTATTTGCCGGCCCGGTTATCCGAGATGGGAGTAATCTAGGAGCGCCATGAGCATCGGTGTCCGCTATCCTGACCGCTATGCTGTGGAGGAGACCTTCCAGCTCCTCAAGGTGCCGTGGGAGTGGTACGAGCCGGGCCGGCAGTACGATGTGGTCATTGCGCGAAAAGCCGATGTACGGGAATGGACCGGTAATCTCATCGATCTTACGTCCAATGATTTTTTCAAAAAAATCAGCGATGTGCTTAATACCGGCCAGACGCACCTGCATGAACCATTATGCGATATCCAGATCGACGCGCTCCGGCAGGAACTGAAAAAATATACCGTGCTCGTGGAGATCCCGCCCGTCCCGTGGGGGTATTCCTACATGGTGGCCCTCACCCATGATGTGGATCTCACTTCAGTGAAAGAATGCCGGTGGGTCACCGCAGGATACGCCGCATACCAGTGCGTGGCGCATGGCGATGTTCCTGAAGGATTCCGGCTCGGGCTTGCCCGCATCGGGGTTGGAAACGATCCCTGGTCGCTCTTTGGCCGCTGGAAAACTTTTGAAGATCAGCTGGGTGTGCGCTCCACGTTCTTCTTTATCCCGAAGAAAGACGACCCGGGCATGCGGGCGCACCCGTACCGGGCAGTCGGGTATGACATCAAGGAAAAGGCGGATCTGATTCACGACCTGAAAAAGGACGGTTGGGAAACGGGCGTCCACGGCATCGACAACTGGACGGATGCCGAACTCGGGAAACTGGAAATAGCGGCACTTGACCTTGAGGGTAAGATGCCCGGCAACCGGACGCACTGGCTTCTCTTTGACGAGAACAGCTGGAAAAAGCTTGATGAAGCGGGATATTCTTACGACACGACATTCGGGTACAATGACGATGCCGGGTTCCGGGCCGGGACACTGCAGGTTTACCGGCCGCGTGAGGCAGAGAACCTGCTGGAACTTCCCCTCCACATTCAGGACCTCGGACTCTTTGGGAAATTCTGCTGGGCACCCACGGACAGCGGCTGGATAAAAACGCCGTGCCTGCACCTCGATGAACATACAGCACGCATGTACTGCGACCGCATCTTTGATTATGCCCGAAAATATGGCGGGGCGGTGACGATTCTCTGGCACTACGAGAACCTGACGCCGCCCCGGGACTGGTCCGGGATGTACGCGGCGCTGGTGAAACGCGCGAAGGCTGACGGCGCGTGGGTGACGATTGCGGGGGAGGTGGCGGGGTGGTTCCGGGCCCGGAGAGAGATCAGGATAACCTGTAAAAATGAGAACGACAGGCTCACTATTTCTACTGATAGTATTCCTGACGGTTCTTTGCCTCCATTAACATTGAGGATGCACAATCCTGACAACAGACAAATAACAGTAAATACAGAATCAAACCCGGGAAAAGGTTATATCGATATCAGGCTGAACACGAAGACAACAACGGTATTATTCTCATGATCCTGCAAAAAATTTTCTATAAATTAAAAAGTGCCGACGTGGCAGATTCCTGGCTCATGCATACCTCAGTCATGCAATACACTATGAAAACCGGCTTGAAATTTTTTAATTACCTTGCCCCAAAAACCCGTCTGTGTCAACGGGTAAAGGCCGGATCCCTTGGAACGGGAAATGTGATTCACCCGACTGCAATAATTGACTATGACCGGGTAATTATCGGCGACTCGTGCGTTATTGAAAAAAAGGTGGTCGTTGAAAAAAATACCATTATCGGGAACCATGTAACTATCGGTGAGGGAGCTGTTATCGGATCTGAAGGATTTGAATTAAGAAGGCTTGCAGGGGAGATCATTCCGGTTGCCCACCTGGGCGGGGTTATCATTCACGACAATGTTCGTATCGGCCCCCGTGCCTGTGTCGATAAAAGCTCTTTTTCGGAATATACCGAAATAGGTGATTCATCCGATATCATGACTGCAGTCCAGGTAGGTCATGGAATAAAAATCGGGCGTGATGTGACGGTAATGGATGAAACGATGATCGGAGGTTATACAAAGATTGGTGATCGCGTAAAGATTGGAAGGCGCTGTTCCATAAGCGATGGCATATCGCTGTCTGATGGCATGGTTATTCCGGATTACACAATCGTAACCCGCGAGCTAAAAGGGCCGTAAGAGGATCTTTTTTTTTTTAGATTCTTCACTTCGGAAAAATTTCGTGAGAGCTATGATGACTGGTGAATTCTTATGAGATTTGCAGATTTCCTGCCGGAAACAACGAGAATTATCCGTGATGGCCAGTTTTCATCGCTGGGAAGCCTGTTCTCGCATTACCCGCAGCAGTTAGTATATGCAACCCGGGAGGCCGATATAAAAAAAATTGTGGACAATCCTTCCATTTCCTGTGTAATTACGATACCGGAATTGGTTTCTAAGATCCCTCAAAATGTCAGTACTGCGTCGGATCCGGATCCCCGAAATGCATTTTACGCTCTCCAGTCTGTACTGGTGCAGTATCCTGAATTCGTCCTCCAGCCATTTCCCAACCAGATATCCCCTTCGGCAAAAATCCATCCAAGCGCAGTCATTTCTGTGCACAGTGTCTCTCTTGGAAGAGATGTTGTGATCGAAAAAAATGTGGTCATCAGTGAACAGACCATTATCGATGAAGGATCCATCGTACGATCCAACAGCATCATCGGAAGCTTCCCTTTACCACCCCGTGGTGCGATGAATTTTCCCGTGATTCGCCCTTCTGGAGGAGTGCGCCTTCATCGCGAAGTGGACATTCATGCAAACAACCGGATCGACCGCGCGATCTTCAAGGGGTACACCGAGATCGGGGAACAGGCAAAACTGGACAATCTCAACGCTATCGGACAGGGAACCACGATCGGAAAACGGTGCCTGATATGCGCCGGAGTAACCATAGGAGAATGCGTTCTTGTCGGTAACGACACATGGCTAGGCCCGAATGTTACCCTTGACCATCAGATCGGAATCGGGAACAACAGCTATATTACCATCGGATCCAAGGTCACCCGGGATATGGAGGACAATAAAGTCGTCAAAGATAATTATGCAATTGATCGGAAACGGTTCAGGAAGGTAATCCGGGGGATGTGACATTAATGCCGCATTTTTTCAAAAAAGCAGGATTCGCTCCTTATCCGGATACGGGAATCTGAGGTCAGGAAATCCATGCAGGACATTGGCATTGGAACAGATTTAGAAGAGGTCCGGCGGTTCGAAAACCACCGTGACCGGGCACTGACTGCATTTCTTGAAAAGAATTTCACGCGAGAAGAGCTGCAGTACTGCCTGTCAAAAGATGCCCCGGCACCGCATCTCGCCGCACGGTTCGCAGGAAAAGAGGCCGTGATAAAAGCTCTCTCCAGCCTGAATATCACCCATATCTTCTACCCGGCGATCGAGATTATAAACAACGAACGTGGTGTCCCCTGCGTCAGGATTAATACCGATTGCAGCGAAAAATTGCGTATAACTCTTAGTTTGTCGCACAGTTCAGGAATGGCACTGGCATTTTGCGTCATTATACGAGAGGCTTGACATGGCATCGTTCGATGAGAATACAATAAAAAATATTTTTTGCGAGGTTCTGGGAATCCCGGTGGAGGAAGTTACCGATACGCTGGCGTATAACTCCTGCGCGCAGTGGGACTCCTTAAAACATCTCCAGATGGTGGCCATGTTTGAGGAGAGATTTGGCATCGAGATCGACATGGACGATATCATCGCAATGGAAAATTACGGGAAGGTCAGGGAAATTCTTCATAAATATCTCACGTAACCGGTTATGAATTTCGTCGATTATCTCTTTGAAAACCTTCAGGATCAGGATAAAGAGTCTATCCTGTCCCGGGATGGCGCCCTCACCTACAGGGATCTCATCTCACAGGTTGATGCTCTCGCCGGTGATCTGGCGGAATCCCTGGGCCGGGGAAAAGAGTGTCTTTTACTCTCTGAGAACACCCCTTTTTTCATCATCGCTTATCTTGCCATCATAAAGAGCGGGAATACGGCCCTGCTGGTTGAGACGCAGATCGCGGACGAACAGCTGGCATCCATCTTTCGCGAGTGCCGTATCGGGGCAGTGTTTGTCCAGAAAAAATACCGGTCAAAGATCCCGGACGCCGGTTCAGTCTTCACCAAGGATCACCTCCCGGCTCCCACCCCGGCAAAAAAATACGAAAGTCCTGCGGTCAATGACGATGATGTTGCCGTTGTCATCTTCACCTCCGGGAGCACCGGGGCAAAGAAAGGGGTCATGCTGACCCACCGGAACCTGTGCGCCAATACGGAATCGATCGTACAGTACCTCGGCCTCACGAAGGAGGACCGGATCTGCGCCACCCTCCCGTTCTTTTACTGCTACGGGGCATCCCTGCTGCATACCCATCTCCGGGCCAGCGGGAGCATTGTCCTCTCCACCAATATTTTTCTCGCAGGGGCTCTCCGGGACATCAACACTTTTTCCTGCACCGGTTTTGCCGGAGTCCCCAGTACCTACCAGATCCTGGTCAATAAGACCCCGTTTCTCAGGGAGAAACTCCCGACCCTCCGTTATATGCAGCAGGCTGGCGGGCAGCTGCCCAACAAGTACATCCGACAGATTGCAGAAGCGTTCCCGGAGAAACAGTTCTTTGTGATGTACGGGGCGACGGAGGCAACGGCCCGGATGTCCTACCTCCCGCCGGCGCTGGTGCTTGCCAGGCTGGGCTCCATCGGAAAGGGCATTCCCGGCGTTATTCTCGAAGTGTTCAACGAAAATGGAGACCCGGTAAAACCCGGAGAGACCGGCGAGATCACCGCACGCGGCAGCAATATCATGAAAGGGTACTACGGGGATCCTGAAGGGACACAGGGCGTTATAAAAGACGGCAGGCTCTTTACCGGGGACCTCGCCACAGTGGATGACGACGGGTATATCTTTATCATCGGCCGGGCAAAGAACATCATTAAATCCGGAGGGTACCGCATATCCCCCAACGAGATCGAAGAGTTCATCTGCTCCCTCGACTGCGTCAGCGGCTGCGTGGTACTGGGCCTGCCGGACGACATCATGGGTGAGGCTGTAGTTGCCGTTGTCCAGCCGGGCGATGTCCCGGAAGTGTCATTAAAAGAAAAGATTCTCACGCAGTGCAGGCAGCACCTTCCGTCGTACAAGGTCCCAAGATCACTATACTTTATAAAGGAATTCCCGCTCAATGCATCCGATAAAGTGGATAAACAGGCCATTGCCGCATCCCTGCGTTCTGAACGGCAGGAACTAAAAGGAGCACATGAGAAATGAGTGAAAACTGCTGCCATGCCGGGCCTCAGGAGACCGGGGCAAGGGATGCGCTCCTCGCCCTTGATCCGTACACCCTGGATGACCGGCAGAAAAACGAGGATCTCATGCCGATATTCAGGGAGCAGCTGAAGGACGCCCGGGGCAATAACCGGCACATTGAACATTATTTTTCAAAATTGCAGATCGATATCGATGCTCTCCGGCAACCGGAAGACGTGCCTTTTATCCCGGTCCAGATGTTCAAGCATTTCGATCTCCGGACCTGCCCGGAAAACGCAGTCGCAAAAGTCCTCCAGTCCAGCGGAACAACCGGCGCTTCTCCCAGCAGGATCCCGCTGGACAAATCCACCACCTTAAACCAGATAAAGGCCCTCAAGGCCATCCTCTCGGACTACCTGGGGAAAAACCGGAAGATCTTCCTTGTCGTCGATCACGAAGGGATCAACAAGCCGGAGATGGCCTTTTCAGCACGCACTGCCGGGGTCCGGGGCCTGAGTATCTATGCGAAAAAAACCTTTTACCTGCTCAGGGAAGAAGAGGGGCGGCTGACCCTGAACATGCCGGTCATCCGGGATATTATCGAGAATTATTCGCATAAAGAGGTGTATGCGTTCGGGTTCACGTATATTATCTGGACTGTTTTTTACGAGCAGCTCAAAAAAGAGGGGATCCGGTTCTCCTTTGACAAGTTCACGCTGTTCCACGGGGGCGGGTGGAAGAAAATGAAAGACCTCGCCGTCTCAAAGGAAACATTTTCCGGGACGATTGCGGAACTATTTGGTACCGAAACGGAAAATATCCTGGATTTTTACGGGATGGCCGAGCAGACCGGCATCATTTTTGTCGATTGCGCGTGCGGCAACAAGCATGTGCCCGCATTTTCGCAGGTCATCATCCGGGATCCGTTCACGCTTGAACCCTGCAGTCCCGGAAACACCGGGCTGATCGAGGTAATGAGTATTCTTGCAGACAGTTATTACGATCAGGCGGTCCTGACCGAGGATCTCGGCATGCTTGTCGGGGTAGACGACTGCCCGTGCGGGCGCAAAGGCAGATATTTCCGGTTTGTCTCACGGGTGGAGAAAGCCGAGGTGCGCGGGTGCGGCGATACGTTCCGGGAGTCGCGCTGAAATGATCACCTCTTACCTTGCCGGCGGCAAATTTGAGACACGATCCTGTAAGGATTTTGATGAGATCGTACAGGATGTCACCAAAGGCAGGGAGACCCTGGCTGCGCTGCCGATTGATGCGATCATAAAAATTCTCGATCATCTGGGGAAAAACATCCTGAAAAATCCTGAGATCAACACTATTCCCGGGGTCAGCTATATTTCGTTGTGGCTGCGCCGCGAGAATCTCGACCGGATCTGCCAGGTTAACTATACCGATAAGAGGTATCTGGACGGGTTCTGCGCAACCGGATCCCATTTCCAGATGATGGCACAGCCCCGGGGGATCGTGTGCCACTGGATCGCGGCAAATATGCCGACGCTGGGATTCTTTTCCATCACCCAGGCAGTCCTTTCAAAGAACGGCAGCATAGCGAAGATGCCCAAAGAATATGTCCCGCTGATCCTTTCTCTCCTCAATGAACTGCCCGCAATTTCCGTGGACTACGAGGGCAGGACCTATACGGGAAAAAGCATCCTCGGGGCAATCGCCCTTGTGACCTTCGAGGGCAAATCAGCGGATGCAAGTGAAAAGTTCTCCCTTACTGCAGACTGCCGGATCATCTTTGGGGGAAGCGAGGCAGTCCGCGCGATAGCGAGGCTGCCCTCACGGGATCACTGCGAGACTATTATCTTTGGCCCGAAATATTCTTTTGCCGTATTCGACCGGGAGTACATCGAATCGGAGGGCTTTAGGAAATCCCTCGACCTGTTCGTCCGGGATGTGGCTGTGTTCAACCAGATGGCCTGTTCTTCCCCACACGTCCTGTTCCTGGAGAAAAGCCGGTATCCGGTGGAGGAGATCGCATCATGGCTGGGCGAAGCATTCGAACGATTGCCTCCAGCGCTCCGCGTCCAGGAGATCCCGACCGGCCTGTCTGCAATGATCATCAATGCCCGGGCCACGTATCTCCTTTCGGACAATGCAAACTGCATTTCCCCAAAGGACCTGGGCTGGACCATTCTTCTCAATCAGGAGATCCGTCTCGAAGAGCCGATCCAGGGAAAATGCATTTTTACAAAAGAGATCAATTCGGTGGACGAGATTATCCCTCTCGTGAACCATAAGATCCAGGCGATCTCAATCGGGATCCCTGATCCAGCAAAGAGGGAGTCATTTGCCCGGCAGGTCACTTCACGGGGTGCAGACCGGATTGTCATCCCCGGCACCATGCATGACTTTACCCTGCCATGGGATGGTATCATGACCCTTAACCGGCTTGTCCGGTGGGTTGTTCTGAGAGAGAACTAAATGAAGAGGTCTTTTGCTCTATGGGCAGGGTTATCTACGCAACCAGAATAAATCAAAGCGGTAAAACGAGAGCGGCAGATTACGGTGAGACAGATTATTACGTAACGATATATACCTTTAATCCGATCCTTTTCGGATGCAAGCAGGTGAACCACAGGGTTTAAAAAAAATTGGGATTGTCCTGGTGATTCCAGGAATTTCCTATCGCATCTTTCAAAAATCCGGTACGGGACTATGATGTTACTTCAGGGAAAAACGGCAGTTATCACAGGGTGTTCGCGCGGGATCGGAAGAAGCATCCTTGAGGTTTTCGCTCAGAATGGGGCGGACATCTGGGCATGCAGCAGAACCGCCCCGGAATCGTATCTCAGGGATACGGAAGAGCTCTCCACCCGGTACTCGGTCCGGATCTCGCCGGTAACCTTTGATCTGGCCGACCGGGATCAGGTCACCCGTGCGATGAAGGAGATTCTCGCATCAAAAGGACCGGTTGACATTGTAGTGAACAACGCGGGAATGGTTTCTAAAAATGCCTTGTTCCAGCTCACACCGATCAAAACGATAGACGACGTTTTTGAGGTGAACTTTTTTGCGCCTTTGCTCATCACGCAGTACATGTTAAAAGCAATGACAAGGCAAAGCTCGGGGAGTATCATCAACATCGCCTCCATAGCCGGCCTGGATGGCGAACCGGGGCAGCTTGAATATGTATGCAGCAAGGCAGCCCTGATCGGGGCGACCAGAAAACTCTCCCGCGAACTCTCGTACGCACATATCCGGGTAAATGCAATAGCGCCGGGAATAATTGAAACCGATATGATCGAAACCATGGCTGACGATGTGATGGCGCGGTTCATGCAGCAATGCAGCATGAAAAGGCGGGGCACTCCTGCCGAGATAGCAAACGTTGCATTATTCCTGGCATCGGACATGTCATCGTATATTACGGGCCAGGTTATCCGGGCAGACGGGGGCCTGTAAATGCGGCGGGTATCGCGGTGAAAATGATGGAAAACGCAGTCAGTTCTATCAAAAAAATGGCAGAAAGAATGCGGGAGCATGCCTTAACGATGGCGTTTTCTGCCGGTGCAAATGGTGCGCACCTTGGCGGAGGCCTCTCGATGATCGAAATTATGGCAACGCTCTATGGAGGTGTACTGCGTCTGGATCCCAAAAACCCGGACTGGGAAGATCGGGACCGGTTTATTCCCAGCAAAGGGCATGGTGTCCTTGCATATTATACAGCTCTTGCCGAAGCCGGATTTTTTCCGGTGGAGGACCTGAAAAAATTCGAAATGAACGGGGAATTCTTACCCGGTCATCCGGTAATGAACGTAAAAAAAGGCATTGAATGCTCCAGCGGCAGCCTTGGCATGGGACTCTCATTCGGGGTCGGCATCGCACTCGCCGGGAAAACGCGAACGAAATCGTACCATACGTACGTCCTTCTCGGGGATGGGGAATGCAACGAGGGGGCAGTCTGGGAGGCGGCCATGTCTGCTTCTCAGTTTCATCTGTCAAACCTCATTGCAATCGTAGACAGAAACGATCTGCAATATGACGGGTGCTGCTCTGAAATCATGAATATGGACCCTATGAAGGCAAAATGGGAAAGCTTCGGCTGGGATGCGGTTGAAGTCGATGGCCATGATGTACAGGCGCTCTATGAGGCGTTCCAATCCTGTACGGACTCGTCCGAACCAAAGCCCCACGTTGTCATTGCCCATACCATAAAAGGCAAAGGGGTTTCCTTTATGGAGAATAAAAAGGAGTGGCACCACTCCAGCCTGTCACAGAAACAATATGAGACTGCTGTCGCAGAACTCCGGAGCGGAAACTGATGGCCGCTTCCTTTTCACTCATGGCCCGGATGTACTCAAAACTGGGACAGAGAGGATCCTTTGCACTCGCGATTGAGGAGATTGCAGCACACGATAAAGAATTAATGGTACTGACTGCAGACCTGACCACCCTGACCGGACTCACCCGGTTCAAAGAAAAATTCCCGGAAAAGTTTCTGAATATCGGGATCGCAGAGCAGAATATGGTGGGTATCGCTGCAGGGATGGCAAAGGAAGGGAAAAACGTTTTTGTCACGACCTATGCCAACTTCCTCGCGATGCGGGCGTATGAGCAAATCCGGATCCAGCTGGGGTACATGGGATTTGGTGTCAAAGTCATTGGGACGGGCAGCGGTCTTGCAATGGGGATGTCGGGGAATACCCATTATGGTATTGAAGACATCGCCCTGATGCGGGCAATCCCCGGGCTCATGGTGGTTTCCCCTGCGGACGGGACAGAAACCACAAAGGTCATCAGGGAGGCGGCAGAATACCATGGACCGGTGTATATCCGCCTGAGCGGGACGCTGAATAACCCAATCGTGTATACCGAAGAATATCTGTTCGAATTCGGGAAAGCGGTACTGTTAAGGAGAGGGACGGATATTTCGATCATTGCAACCGGTACCATGGTGCACGAATCCCTTGTTGCCGCAGATATCCTAGAGAAGGAGAATGGTATATCTGCTTCGGTTATCAACATGCACACGATAAAACCGCTTGATACATCGATAATTAATGACATATGCGTTCATTCAAGACTCGCGGTGACCGTAGAAGAGCACTCGGTGATTGGCGGCCTTGGGGGTGCCGTGGCAGAATATCTCAGCGGACTTTCCGCTGCTCCACGACTCATGAGAATCGGGATCCCCGACTGCTTCCAAAAAACCGGGGATTATCAATACCTGCTTGGACAAAACGGTCTCACCGGCCCGCAGATCGCGGAGAAGATAATGGCCACTTTCCATGCCATTGTTCATACCTGAAGAATTCCCCGGAAAAGGTAGTAATAAATACGCGGCACGGAGTTTATCAAATCTAAAAGGGATCTGGAAAAATCCCCGGTTTTATTTACAAATTGCAAAACCACCTGGTGATAGAGAGTTGATGAAAGAGAACCGTGCATGTCCTCCCGATCTCACCCTCTGAGCTGTGCGATGACGGGCCTATAGCTCCCGGGAGTTATCATCCTGATGAGGGAGGTAATACAGGATAACCGGGTCATTGGATACGTTCGCATATCCTTTTCGAAAACCTCCTGAATCATCTGATCCGGTGCGCCTGCTACCTTGCCGGACCTGATGGAAATATCCAGCGAAGAGAGTTGAATTATCAAAATTGCCAATTTTGCCGGTTTAAACCTGAAATCAGCGCAGGATTTTTCATTCTGCAAAGCTGAAGTACCGGAGAAACAACAAACGATCCGGAGCGATTGCAATCCCCAGCAAGATTTCACCCGATACAAAAGAATGCGGGACCCGGGACCTGACATTGCTTGTGCTTACCCCGGACTTCCCCGATGAGCACCATCGTTATATAGGTTCGAGTTTTGTAAAAAACCAGCTGGAGCCGCTCAAACCATTTTTCAAAAAAATTGTTGTCATATGCCCGGTACCGTTTTGTTTTGGGTTGAATCCAAGCGATCGCTACTGCTCTGATTACCAGTACGACAATGTGAACGTGTATTTCCCGCGGTGTTTTTTCCTGCCCCGGAACTGGCGGATCCCCTTTTTAACCAACAGGCAGAAAATGAGATTTGACTCACGGTACCATGCAATTCGTCAGTTGATCCGTAAAAAGAATATCAGGTTTGATCTTATCCATGCCCATTTTACCTGGCCATCTGCGTATATTGCAGTCCGGCTCAAGGAGGAATTCCACGTCCCTGTCATTGCGACAATCCATGAAGATTCAGCCTGGCTTGATGAAGAGATCCATATGGATCAGCCTTTGTTAGTCAGGACGTGGAGGAACTGTGATGTGCTGATCCGGGTGAATAAACAGGAAATCCCCGTCCTGTCACAGTACAATAACCGCACGATATTTGTCCCCAACGGATTCGGCCCGGAGTTTCACCCGATGGATAAGCAGGAATGCAGGAGGTTCCTTAACCTCCCCGCCCACAGCAAAATTGTTTTTGGGCTCGCGCCTCTGATTGAACGCAAGGGTTTTTCCTATCTCATCGGTGCCATGAAGCAGGTGATAAAGAAAGATCCATCGGTCATTTGTTATATCGGGGGTTCAGGCCCGGAAAAAAACAGCCTTATGAACCAGATCCAGCAAAAAGGGCTGGAAAAATATGTTTTCCTCCCCGGGTTCCTGGCAGAGGACCAGATTGTCCGCTGGATGAACAGCGCGGATGTGTTTGTCCTGCCCAGTCTCCAGGAAAGTTTCGGGATTGTCCAGATCGAAGCACTTGCCTGCGGAACGCCCGTTGTTGCTGCGAGGAATGCAGGAAGCGGGGAGGTCATTATTTCCGAGGATCTTGGGATCCTGTGTGATCCCGGGAATGCGGAATCACTCGCCGGTGCCATCCTGCGCGGACTGGAGCGCTCGTGGGATACCGCAAAAATCCTTGAATATGCACAACGTTACCGCTGGGATTTCATTGCAGAAGATCTTCTCAGAGTTTATGAAACGGTTTTAAAAAGGGACCCGCCCACGCGGGATACATAAGAGTGAATCCTGATAGGTCTCCCGCAGGTATGCAGCTGCACAATGAGTTCAGGAAAAACCGGGGAGATACTGTTATAACTATCCCGAAATGCGGGGAAGCCCTCATGAATAAGAAATGAACACCAAGGGTAAGGATGTTTGTCCGCAGCCCGAATGCCGACCCGTTTTGGGATTAAAAGACCCTTTATCTTCTCTTGCGGGTTTCACCGATGCAGGAAAAAAAATCGCCGGCTCATTGAAGCATTCGTTGCATAAAAATGAAAGAATTTCCGGCTCTGTTGAAAACCTTTTTTTAAAAGACGAGGGCCCTCACTTCGCGCCACTTTGTCTCCCTGATGGGAACAGAGTGCAGTATGCTGTCTCGGTATTATCTGTACAGAAAATCCCTGCATTTTTTTGTACAGGTAATTAGCACTATCGCAAACGGGGGATGCCCGAGCGGCGGGGGCGGAGGCATAACTGCCGGAGCCCCAAAGAACGTCAAGGTAAGGAATTAAATGATTTCTGCAGAGCCGAATTTCCCGCATCGGTTAGCGATAGGGGCCCCTTAGTCCCGGATCAGGATTATTGCGGGCACCCCCCCCCGCAACGCGTTTATCTAGTGTCCGTATTTTACTTTCATGATCATCCTGCTTGCCTTTTTAAACCAAAGCGGGTAATTTTCATTCTGGACAGAATCGACCACTTCCTTTCTTATGTTCATTACTTCCTTCCGGTACTCCGGACTGCGCGACCCCTGCCCGGGGTGGACACGATAAAAAGCGCCGATCTCAGGAATGGCAATACCCCGCGTTTTACAGAGCAAAAGTTTCATAAGGAGAAGACTGTCGCAGTCCGTCCAGTGCCTGTCGGACCATTGCACGTACTTCCGGTATGAACCTGCCCGGATCATAAACGTGCTGCTGTTCACAGGATTCCTGAAGAGGATAACCAGAAATGCAAGGTAGGGATGCGACAGTATGAAATTATCAAGGCACTGCAAAAAATTATAATGGAACCACCGGGGAACCGGGAACCACGACGATCCATTCACCGTTGCTTTTGACGGGTGCTCTCCTGTTGTGTTGACAGAGTTGTAGCACCAGTCTGATCCCGTTTTTTCCATTATTTCCACCTGATCTTTTAAATGGTGCCGCGAGACAAACATGTCATCTGCTGAAAGACGGCAGATATAATCTCCGGTGGATAAAGAAAATCCTTTCCGCGAGGTTATGCACTCCTTGAAATTTTTATCGTTCCGGTATATCACAAACGATTTGATATTGCCGGGAACCGTTCGTTTTGTTTCCTGGAGAATTTCCCACGTTTTGTCGGTACTGCAATCGTCTACTACAACCAGTTCGATATCTGAATAACTCTGGTTGAATACCGAGCCTAGTGTATCAGGAATCCACTTCTCCGCATTATACGCCGGAATCACGACAGAAACGAGCGGCTTCATATAACACTCCGGTATATTTTCTCGACGTTCTCTGCTGTTTTTTGTATGTCAAACACCGCCGCTTTCCGGGGGGCGTTCTCCCAGATTTTATGGCGCAGTTCCACGTCGGTAAGGCCGCGTATAATTGCCCCTGCAAGCGCGTCCGGGTTCTGCGGTTCGACCAGCAGCCCGTTTACGCCATCATCTATCAGTTTTGGAATGCCACCCACATCCGAGGCAACCACGACATTTCCTATAGCCATATTTTCAAGGATGGCCATACCGAAGGTCTCATTGAGTGACGGTGCGACAACAATATCTGCCCTCCGGTAAATACCCGGCATGTCAGTATACTTTTGGGATCCCATAAAAAAAATATTCTTTATTGTGTTGTTTTCAGTTGCGCGATCGACGATTTTTCTGAAATATTCCGGTTCTTTATCTCCGACAAAATAAACTGAAGCATGAACATGTTCCAGTATTTTGGGCAATGCTTCGACCAAAAACACCTGTCCTTTCTCGACATATATCCTCCCGGAGCAAAGAATAACCGGGGACCCCGAACCCGCCGGCACAAACTCTTTTTGCGGGAACTGCCGCAGGTCTATCCCGTTCGGGATGGTAACGACATGAGAATCCTTTCTTATTTCCTTGCATACGCGCTCCAGATCTTTTGAGACGGTAATCACGTAATCCGATGCGCGTACAGATTCTGCCTCATAGTATTTCCCAGGTACCATCCGCAGGAGCTGGCGAGCGGGTTCCTTCGGGGATAACCGGATCCTGCAATACCCGAACGGATCTACCCGGAACATACCGTGAATCGTGGTAACAACAGGGACATGGGGATATTTCTTTTTCAGAAGTGATGCATATCTCACGGAGAGATCGCATTGCTGGACATGGAAGATATCCGGGGCTATCTGAATATCCCTGACAAGATCTGCGCCGCCGAACACACTCCAGGAATGCCTGATTTCCCGCGGGCAGTATACATCTACCGTGTTTCCACGCTCCCTGAGCGCTTCCACGAGGAGTTCTGTTACGACTTCCAGCCCTCCCTGGTGCGGGGGGTATGCAGGGGTAACAACGGCAATTTTCACTTTTTACGCATCTCCCCGACTTTCTATATCCTTCCCTGAATGCCTGATCTCGCATTCCGGTTTCATCTTACCCCACTCGTCCGGTCATCGGCGGATCCCGGGCATTCAGGCCGGTTGGCCATCCGCTGAAATTCCCTGTCACCGTTTTTCATGATGCCGGGTTTCACATGCTGCCGGTTTTGTTCTGCACCGGGTGATGCGAAAGAAGGATATTAAGGACTGTACTGCTGACGTGCTCATCGAGATATTCCCGGGGTGCAACCCATACCGGGGGTGTTGAGAGGGCCAGGCGTACACACCGGAGAATCGTTTCCTGGTCCACCCCTGCGAGCATGTTACTGCCGCATTCAAGGGTTTCAGGCCGTTCGGTCACATCCCGGATCGTGACATTGGGAACGTGGAACAGACAGCACTCCTCCTGGACCGTCCCGCTGTCGCTTAAGACACAACAGGCATCCTGTTCGAGCCGGATAAAATCAAAGAAGCCAAACGGCTCATAAAACCGGATAACTTCCTTATCTGTTTCGATATTGAACTGCCGGATCTTATCCCGGGTACGGGGATGAAGGCTGCAGATGACCGGCATACCGTACTGCCTGCCGAGGGCGGCGAGGGCCGCAACGACCTCCCTGAGCCGGTCAGGCAGATCAACATTTTCAGAGCGGTGAAGGGTCACCAGGAAAAACCGGTTCTTTTCTATATTGAGACGTTCGAGTACATCCGAACGGCTGATCCGGTCAGAATAGTAATTGATCACTTCAAGAATCGGGTTTCCCGAAACAAAGATCCGTTCGCCGGGTATTCCCTCCCGGATCAGGTTTGCCCGGCTGCGTTCTGTATAGGGCATCAGGATATCGCTTGCGTGATCGATAATTCTGCGGTTCACTTCTTCCGGAACCCGGTCGTCATAACAACGGTTTCCGGCTTCCATATGGAAAACAGGAATCCCCCTGCGTTTCGCGATGATGGCCGAGAGACTGCTGTTGGTATCCCCCAGCAGCAGGACGCGATCCGGACGTTCTTTTTGGATTACCTCTTCAGTCCGGGTAAGGATCTGTGCAATCTGTTCCCCGGCTGTTTCACCCCGGACATTGAGGAAGTAATCCGGAGTTCGTATATTGAGATCTTCAAAAAAAATATCTTTTAGATTTTTATCGAAATTCTGCCCGGTATGAACCAGGATGTGAGTGCAATGCGCATCCAGTTTCCCGATGATCCTGCTCAGGCGGATAAGTTCAGGGCGCGTGCCCAGAATCGTCATCACTTTCATCGGAGTAATTCTCCGTTCGCTGAAGGTTGATCTTTGACCATCAGGTCAAATTTCTTCAGCGTTTCACCGAGTTCCCGGGGATTCATAACATT
>NZ_JBKQWO010000018.1:0-29555 GCF_052325125.1 Methanoregula sp.
GACATCGCGGTAGCCGCGCAGTTGCCGGAACCGGCAAACCATACTACAGCCGCGCACTCTACCAGGCTGAGTTAAGGCGGGGCACTGCCTAATAATGTAGGGATAGTTTCCTATTAAACATATCGTACGATTGCCCCGGTTACAGGTGGAGGAAATGGTGAAAATCGGGATCGTACAGGGTTTCTTTAAATAATCGGCGGGCATATGATGTAGTATGGCTCGCAAGGATTTTGCGGGGGATCGTCTTCTTCACGGATAGCCGTGCGCATGAAGACGTGACCGTTTTTGATACGACACTCCGTGACGGGGAACAAACCCCGGGGATTGCCTTCACATTTGAACAAAAAATCGAGATTGCCCGTCAGCTCTCGGCTATCGGTGTCCATACGATCGAGGCAGGATTCCCTGCGTCATCGGCCGCCGAGAAAGAGACTGTTTCCGCCATCAAAAAGCTCGGACTTGATGCGAACGTCTGCGGACTCGCCCGGTCGGTAAAAGCCGATGTCGATGCCTGCATCGACTGCGATGTCGACATGATCCATGTGTTCATCCCGACATCGGATATCCAGCGGGAGAACACCATCAACAAGAGCCGGGAGGAGGTTCTCAAAATCACCGGCGAGATTATCCGGTACGCCCGCGGACATGTGGACACATGTATGTTCTCTCCCATGGATGCGACGCGGACAGATCACGATTATCTTGTCGAAGTCTGCCGTACCGCGGCACAGGCCGGGGCAACGATCATCAACATCCCGGATACCGTGGGGGTCATCTCCCCGTCGGGTATGAAGACCCTGATGGGCCGGCTCGCCCGCGAGGTCGACTGCCCGCTCGATGTCCACTGCCACAACGACTTCGGCCTCGCGGTCGCAAACACGATCGCCGCCGTGGAAGCGGGAGCCTCGCAGGTGCAGGTAACCGTCAACGGCCTCGGGGAGCGGGCCGGGAACGCCGATCTCGCCCAGACCGTGATGATCATGGAGTCCATCTACGGCATCCATACCGGGATCAAAAAAGAGCGTCTCGTTGAAACGTCCCGCCTTGTCTCCCGGTTCTCGGGAATCTGCATCCCTCCCACCCAGCCGGTGGTCGGGGAGAATGTCTTCTCGCACGAGAGCGGCATCCACACGCAGGGTGTGCTCAAGTGCTCCGAGACATTCGAGCCCGGGATCATGACCCCCGAGATGGTCGGGCACCGGCGCCGGCTCACGCTCGGCAAACACGTGGGCAGGCATGCCGTGCGCCAGATGCTCGCCGATGCCCACATCGAACCCGGCGATGCGCAGCTCGACGCTGTTGTAGAAAGGGTCAAGGCAATCGCAAGCAAGGGAAAGAGGGTGACCGACGCCGACCTCTACGAGATCGCCGAGAGCGTCATTGGCATCGAAATCGGTAAAAAAGTACTCCAGCTTGACGATATCGCAATCATGACCGGTAACCATGTGATCCCGACGGCCAGCGTTCGGGCGCAGGTCAACGGCACCGAGCATGTCTTCTCAAGCGTAGGAAACGGCCCCGTGGACGCGGCGCTCAAGGCGATCGTGGGAATCATCCCGGCCCGGATCCAGCTGACCGAGTTCAACATCGAGGCGATCAGCGGGGGCTCGGACGCAATGTGCCACGTCACGATTGCCGTCGAGGACGAGCACGGACGTATCTACGATGCGAGCGGGAGCGGCGACGACATCGTGCTCGCCTCGGTCGATGCACTGGTAAATGCGATCAACCTGACCAGCAGGAATTAACCCTGCTGGTCTGGAGAAACCCTTTTTCGTAATATGCTCCTCCCTCTTCAAGCTACTCGTCCCCCGAGGTGAGCGGGATGCATTGCGATAACACCGGAACTGGTAATACAGTATTATCGCACTGGGGGGATGCCACAGCGGCGGGGGCATGCATGCGCGCCCAAAGAGCATCACAATGAAGGATTGGATGATTTCTCCGGGGCAAAAAATCCCTCTTAGACTACCCTTTTTCTCCGGACAGGATTTATGAGATCTGAAGCACGACCGGGACAGGGACACTGGGACGAATGACTGCCGGATAAAACTGCAAGAAAAAGTTATGCGGCATTCGGGGCGCTTTTGCCCTCGAGCGCGGCCTTGATCTGGGCCTGGAGCTGCTCGAATTTACCCTGCAGCATCGTCTCCTGTTTTTCAAGGGACTTGATCCTGAGTTCAAGGGTCTCCACCTTATCGGTGAGTTTCTGGCTCACATACTCCTTCTTCTTCTGCACCATAACGGTACCAATACTCATAAACATCGGGGTATCGTCAGACGCATCCTTGATCTCTTCCTCGGCACGCTTGGCCTCACGCACTGCCATCTCGTACTGGGTCTTCTGCGAAAGTACCGTCTGGAGCTGCTGCTGTACCTGCTGGAGCATCGCAAACTGGTTCTGGACTTTAGGGGAAATGTTCTGCATGATCGTGTCTTCCGTATCAAGTTTCATTTGCAAGTGATAAAAATGATTCCGTACCGGCTCTCCGGCGGCAGCGCGAAAAGCCACGCCAGAAGATGCAGCTGGGATGCTTGACGGAGTTGTTTTCAGGTAATCTGCTGCATCTCGTCCGCCACCATAACCAGCCGCAGGAACATGTTGAGCGCCGCACGCAGCGCCGCGATGTCCTGCGCCTCAACAAGCATCACCAGCATACCGGTTCCCTCGACCCAGCACTGTGTTACGGACCGGGGATTCACTTCATCCTGCAGCTCCGGGAGGAGCGACCGGTAGATCTGGTCGGCATGATCGGTTGTGAAACGGAACAGGGCTTCATGCCTCGACACGGGAAAACCTCGTAAGGTATATGGGAAAAACAAGGATTAAAAAGGAATCTGCCGGGGATACCGGCACAGATACGTTACCTGGCTTTCAGCTCTTTTATTGCTGCGCCGCGTTCCTTAAACAGGATGCGGTGACCGCAGTAGGGACACCGTACATTGACGTCGATCTCCACTTTCTGCTTGCACCGTGCGCACTTATAGGTACTTGCCATGGTGTAATCTCTGAGTTACCGGGTATTTTCTTCGACAGCACTGGTGCGGTCGATGGCACGGAGGGCAACACGGAGGGCCGGGGTCTCGGGCTGGTATGCGCCGCCGGCAAACTTGTACCCGCACTTCCGGCACTCCCAGATACCGGTACCTCTCCTCTGCACCGACTGCGTATCGCACTTGGGGCAGCGGTGATCAGCCCTTGAGATCTTTTCCATCTCTGCGACTCGCTTGCGCACGAACCGTCCATACCTGCAGCCAAAACGCCCTGCACTACCGGTTACTTTTCCTTTTGCTGATTTTTCCGAGCTTGCCATGATAAGTATCCACCGAATTGACTTTCTATATTTGTCCTCGCAATTAATATACTTGATTGAGGATCTTTACCTGTCCCTCGCCTTTGCTGATCTTGTTTATCAGATCGTAGAACTCGCCCTGGATGCCGGCCGGAATCCGCACGACGCAGACCCATGAACCATCTTTCTGCCACTCGTCTTTCTCCATTGTGCTTGCCGCCGCAATGTCACCGTATGCGCGGGCGGCGTTATCGGCCGGGATCCGTATGGCCAGCCGGAGTTCCTCGAACCGGATGGGTAGGATCGGGCGCAGCGCCTTGACCGTTTCCTTGACCAGTTCGTCAAGGTGCTTGAACGGATCGATATTGACCCGGGCCTCTTCCATCGCCCTCTCGATCCGGGCCGGCGGGTGAGGGTGACCGGACTGGGGATTGATGGAATTTCGCGCGATAAACGTGATCACCTGCCGGCGCTTCTCCTCGATCATCTCCCTGCGCTGGTCGGCAGTCAGGTGGATCTCGCCTTTTTCGATGATCTTCTTTGCCACTGTTGCAAAATCCGTGGTGTGGAAGACCTTTTCCAGCGACTCGTCTGATGCCCGCGTCCCCCGTGAAGCATTCCCGAATACATTAAGGGCAGCGACGACATCCTCGATGTTGATGTTCTCGCCCTGCCGTACGCGGGCGGCAAGGTGGGGCTCGACGAGGATCTCGAACCGTTCCCCGAAGCTTTCCAGCCGGGCTACCACCGCGTTCTCAAGAGAGATCATACCGATCACTGTTTGAACTGTTCGACGTACGATGCGACTTCTTCTTTTGTCATCTTCTTGAACACCGCATTGCTGCACTCAACGATGCCGATCTCCACTGTATCGACATCGAATTTGCCTTCGGTCGCCGAGTGCAGGGCCTTGAGGCCGAGGAGGATTGCATCCTTGATCGTGAGGCTTGCCGTGTATTCCTCTTCAAATATCTTCATTGCTGCCGGCCTGCCGATACCGATGCCGGTTGCCTTGTATTCAAGGAGTGTACCGGACGGGTCGGTCTCAAAGAGCCGGCATTCGCCATCGCTGACCCCTGCGATCAAAAGCGCAGTACCGTACGGGCGAATGCCGCCGTACTGGGTGAGAGTCTGCATGTGGTCGCAAAGCTTCTTTGCCAGCGCCTCGACCTCGATCCGCTCATCGTAGGAGACCCGGTTGATCTGGCATTCGATCCGCGCCCGGTCAACGAGCGCCCGTGCATCGCCGACAAGGCCGGAGGACGCGACGCCGATATGCTCGTCGATCTTGAAGATCTTCTCGATCGACGATGCTTCAAGCAGCTTGGAACTGACGCGCTTGTCGACGATAAGCACGACCCCGCCCTGTGCCTTGATTCCAACTGCCGTGGTGCCGCGCTTTACTGCTTCCCGGGCATACTCCACCTGGTACAGCCTGCCGTCAGGCGAAAAAACGGTGATCGCCCGGTCATAGCCCATCTGGTATTGTGGTTGCATGGATAATCTCCAGATCTTCTGTTGTTAAGAACAATCGGCGTGTATTTTTAAATCCCTTTTCTATCGCATCAACCTTGGGACCGTTCCATGCGACAGCATCTACCGGCAAAGAGTCAAAACGGTAACCGCAGGTGCCGGGGGTTCCTTCCTGCACCGGCCCGCTCTCCTGCCCGGGGGCCGCGGCATCCTGCGGCATGATCGTTGCGATCCGCTCCCGCAGGCTCTCGAGTGTCCCCGAGACGGCAAGCACCCGGATGGCGACGGTAGAGTCCCGGCAGGCAAAGAGCGTCGAGAGGGCGATGGCAAACTCGCGTTCGGCTCCCCTGCGGCAGCGCAGGAGTGCATATCCCTTCTCCACCGCGAGTACCGAGGGCTGCATGGCAGCGGCCGCTACATCCCCGAAGAGTGAGACTACCGCCTCGTATACGGCGTAATAGAGATCTTTTGGCTCGACCAATGTTCCAGCCGGGTCGATACGGGCGAGCAGATACCTTCGTTTTTCCCTGAGCGTAGGCGGGCGGATGCTCATGAAATCACCTTCACGATGCTCTCGCCCGGATCGGTCACCCTGCCGACCCCGGCAAGCGCCGCCTGCACATCGGTCTCATCCATACCGAAAAGCGAGCAGAGCCCGGTGACTTCCCGCACCGCCCGCATGCCGAGAACCGACCGTGCCGAGGAGGAGATGGTGAGCGGGAATTCAAACCTGCGGTACAGGATCATGAGGTCGAAATAGCGGTGGATCGCTTTCTGCCGGAGGCGCCCGCGCCCGAAGATTAAGACGGACAGATCAATGTCGAGGGCGGTGTTGTTGTCCGCTGCGATCTTCGCTGCCACATGATCGAACGAACGCTTGTCGGCGGCATGGATACCCCGCAGGATATGGACGCCGGTTGTTCCGGCAATGGCACGGTTGAACCCGTTGTCTCCCATCTGCACGGCCACTACCGCCCCGGTACCCCTGCTTTTTTTCGCCCGGCTCTGGACGTCTTTTGCCGGGATGCCGTCAAGGAAGATTCCGGGGATTACGGTGATACCGCAGACCTCGGCAGCCGGCGTGTCCGCCGCGACAATGCTGTCATAGCCATACGAGCGCGCCTCGAGCGCAAACCTGCGGACCGATGAATCACCGCGAGGATACGGATAAACACAGGCGTCGGTGATCTTCATGAGATACCATTACGGGAAAAAAGGATAAGATTATTTGCCCTGGTTGGCATGGGAGCGGATGCTCGGGCGGGTCTTCTCGGTGCCCCTTCCCCGGGTCCTCATACCGCGTCCTTTTCGTCCGGCAGAGGTCTTGCCACGTTCTGCCCGTCCGCGGTGGGCGGGGTTTGCGAGCCATGCAAGGTTCTTGTCTGCCCGGATCGAGGGGTGGTGGCCGTCAACGAGAATAACCTCGTAATACTTCAGCTTCCCGTCCTGGCCGACCCAGTACGAGTTGAGCACTTCCATGTTCGGGTACCGGCGGGATGCACGCTCCTCGGCAATCCGCTGGATGCTTTTGCCCGGCGTAATCTTGTTCTTGCCCATGCGTGCGGACCGGCGGGCCCGGACATACCGGGATGCACGGCGGCCGCCACGGCGTACCTGGACGCGGACAACCGCGATGCCCTGCTTCGCCTTGTATCCGAGAGAGCGGGCGCGGTCGATACGGGTCGGGTGCTCGAGACGGGTAACGCTGCCCTCGCGGCGCCACCCCTGCATCCGGTCCCAGAGCAGGGCTTTTACTTCTGACTTGTCAGGTCTTGCCCATGCGTCCCTGACATACGCATACATCGATTTTACCATGTGTTATAACACCTCAAGGTTCGGCCCGTGACGGGCTACATTCCTTTTGAACGGGACGAATCCCGCATTCTTATAAAATGGATCCGGGGGGATATTAAAGTACGTGGCGCTCCACGGGCAAACACGGACAATAGCCGGGAAGTACGATACCATCACGCGGCAGCCGGTGTTGTCCCTTTACGTTTTTCCACAACCCTTATCCCCTCGATCCGGGTGACGGGGTACTGGCCGTTCGTATCTTTTTCCGCGGACTTGACCATGTCCCAGATGGTAAGGAGCGCGACCGAGACGCCCGTCAGCGCTTCCATCTCCACCCCTGTCTTACCGGTGGATTTTATCCTGACCACCGCTTCAATAAAGCCATCGCCCTCCGCAAAATCCACGGTGATAGCACCGAGCAGAATCGCATGACACATCGGGATGATACGGGGCGTCTCCTTTATCGCGAGGATGGCTGCCACCCGGGCGGTGGCAAGCACGTTTCCCTTGACCACGGTACCCTCCCGGATCGCCGCAAGGGTTGCCGGCCGCAGGTAGATCCGCCCTTGTGCCACCGCTTCGCGCACGACGTCCGACTTCGCGCTGATATCCACCATCTGTGCCCTGCCATCGGAAATATGGGTAAACTCGACCATTACTTCTGTCTCCTGAACAATTCTTTGGGGATCCGGTCAACCAGGTCTGATGCGAGCATCCCCTCGCCCCGCTCTTCTGCCACCCGCTCCCCTGCTCTCCCGATTGCGTACGCGGCGATACAGGCTGCTTCGAACGCAGGCAGGTGGCAGAGGAGGGCGCCGCACGCCCCTGCCAGCACGTCCCCGGTCCCGCCCACGCTCATCGCCGGATCACCGGTCCGGTTGAACCTGACCCGGTGGCTATCTGTAATGATGTCCACGGCCCCTTTGAGGAGCAGGGTGCCACCCAGCGTTGCCACCGCAGCCTGTGCCGCCCGCGCCCGCCCGCATACGTCCCCTGCATCACCAGGAAGCCGGGCGCCGGCAATACGGGCAAATTCCCCGGCATGGGGGGTATACACGGTCTCGCCGCCGGCTTTCGGGAGCGGGAGCCGGAGGGCGTCGGCATCGAAGACCGCCTTTTTGCAGTGCGGGGCAACCGAAAGCACAACCTCGTGGCTCTCCGTCCCGAGGCCGTTCCCGCAGACAACCACGTCCGCCCGCTCCGCGAGCCCGATGAGCCGTTCCATGTGTTCCCCGCTAATCCGGTCACCGGTGAGGCGCTCGTAGATCAGGTCGGGCACCGGTTCAAAGACCGGCGATGCAATCCTGACGATATCGGCCCCGGCCCGGAGCGCCCCGAGCCCGGCCAGGTAGGGTGCCCCCTGATACGGCCCGCCGCCAATCACAAGCACCTCGCCCCCCGCCCCCTTGTGGCTTGTCCTCGTTCGCACCGGGATAAGCGTCAGGTCTCCCGGCCCGGTGCAGCACTCGGCCTCGATGGGAATACCGATATCCACGACTTGTGACCCTTCTGCCTTGGGCCGGTGGAAAGCGCAGATCCGGTCGGCCCGCATGCCGGGCGAGGGGACATCCGCCGCGATGATCTTTGCCCGTGATGCGTTTGCCATCGCCATGCAGGTAGCAAGAGGCTCTTTTGGCGTCCCGGTGGCGCCGGTCCCGAGAAGGGCATCAACGATTACATCAGCCTTCCCGAACAGGGATGAGATGGCGCGGAGATCATCGGTGGACACAAAGGGGTGGAGGGTCACCCGGCAGCTTTTGAGCGCCGCAAGCTGGTGGGCACAGGAAGGAGTGCGCGTACCGGAATCGAGATAACAGACCGCGGTGTCCACGCCGCGCTGGAGGTACCGGGCCGCCACCATCCCGTCCCCGCCGTTGTTGCCCCGGCCGCAGAGGACAAGCACAGTCTTCGGGCGAAGTGCGAGCACGGATGCCGCAAGGGCTTTTCCCGCGCTCTCCATCAGCTGGAGGCCGGTCACCCCGAGCGCCTGCGCGTTTGCATCCACCGCACGCATCCGCTCATGAGTGATGATCCCGTCCTCGAGGAACTCTTCTGCACAGGCTGTCAGGTCGGGCATATGCACACTTCATCTGTATTGACTCCATAAATAATAGGTAATGGGTTTCCCTGATGATGTGAAGGCGGCCGCCGGGCAGATCACGGATGCCCGCGAGATAACCATCATCTCCCATATCGATGCTGACGGCATCTCCTCAGAAGCGATCCTCTCGCAGGCGATTGCCCGGTACGGGATTTGTGTCCGCTCCGTTTTTGTCCGTCAGCTCGAACCGCTGACCATGCCCCAGGTGCCATCCGATGCTTCCTTTAAGATCTTCACCGACCTTGGCGCCGGCCAGCAGAACCTTTTAAAAGAGCGGGGTCTTGCCGAAAAAGATGTGCTGATCGTCGACCACCACGTCAGCCAGCCCTGTGAGGTCCCATATCTTCAGGTGAACTGCCTCCCGTACGGGTACACGAAAATGAGCGCTGCCGGCGTCGCCTACCTGATCGCAAAGCAGATGGACGAGGCAAACATCGATCTTGCGAAGCTTGCGGTGATCGGGAATGTCGGGGACATGATGGCGCGGGAGACCTGCGGCCTTGTCGGCCCGGCCCGAGACGTGATAGTTGAGGACGGTGTCAGGCACCGGTCGGTGAACGTCTGCAAGAAAGACCTCAACTGTTACGGCACTGCGACCCGGCCGGTCCACCTCTCGCTGGCCTACAACGACGACCCGTTCATCAGGGGGATCAGCAACAATCCCGAAGGGGCACGGCAGTTTTTGAAGAAACTGGGCATTGTCCAGCAGACCCCGGACGGGCGCTGGTACGTCTGGGAGGAACTCTCCGATGAGGACCGGCGCACGATCACGTCAGCCCTTGCCGAACAGCTGATCGCAAACGGCGAGAGCGTCGACCGGCTTTTTGCCGAGAGCTACCGGTTCCCGGACGAGATCCCGAGGACCCCCCTGCGGAATGCGCAGGAATATGCGACGCTCCTCAATGCCTGCGGCCGGTGGACCAGACCTGTGGTCGGAAGCGCGATCCTCAAAGGAGACCGGGGTACCGCGTACCGGGAGGCCGAGCATATGCTCAACAACCACCGGGCGATCATCAGGAACCTGCTCCAGTATATCATCGAGACGGGAGTCACGGAACTGGAGAACGTCCAGTACCTCCACGTGGGAGGGAGATTCCCGGACACCATCGTGGGGATCGGGGCGGGCATGGCGCTTTCGAAACTCAACAGCAAAAAACCCATCCTGATCATGTGCGAAGTACCCGAGGACAAGAACCTCACCAAGGTCTCGATGCGCACAACGGAGAGGGTTATCGAAAAGGGCATCGACCTTCAGAAAGCGATCAGCGATGCCTCAGCAGAGTACGGCGGCGGGGGCGGCGGGCACAAGATCGCGGCCGGAGCGTTTATCCCCAAGTCCGCTGAACAGGAGTTTGTCAACCGTGTCAACAGGATACTCGGAGAACAGTTCGCTGCGCAGGGTGCAGGCGATCGCTGATTACCAGTTCGGAAACCTTGCAGGTACCGGGCTCTTTCCCGAAGGCTGCGAGTTTCTGCTTTCGACGACGGGACGTATCCGCCAGATCCTCTATGGAGGGGTCAGGCTCGCAACGATCCGGGCATCGGACGGCAGGCTCACGCTCGGGATGGAAGGGGCCCGCCGGCTCCATGCGATCCTCCCTGCGCCCGGCTACCGGGCGGTTATCCGGGACGATGTCGCGGAATTTGTGGCGCAGGGAAAGAACGCGTTTGCAAAGCACGTGGTCGCAGCTGACCCGCAGATCCGCGCGGGGGACGACGTGCTGGTGGTCACGGGCGGCGATCGGCTCATTGCCTGCGGCGCTGCGCTCCTTTCGGGCGCGGAGATGCTTGCATTTAATTATGGTGCAGCGGTAAGAGTACGGCAGGGGAGTGAGAAGAATGCTTCCGGGAAACATCAATCCGCGCCAGATGAAGGCGATGATGAAGAAGCTCGGCATGCAGGTCGAGCCGATTGAAGACGTCCAGAGTATTGTCATAAAAACGCCGAAAGGCAACTGGGTGTTTGGCCCGTCGGAAGTGACGGAGATGACCATGCAGGGGGTCACGACCTACCAGATCACCGGTAAGCCGACCTTTGAAGAGGCGGCTATCGAGATCCCCGCAGCGGATATCGCGATGGTCGCCGAACAGGCGCAGGTGCCAGCCGAGAAGGCAAAGGAAGCGCTGGTCGCGACAAAAGGCGATATCGCCGAAGCGATCGTGAAACTCTCCTCACCATGATCGAAGCCGGCGACCGCGTCCTTTTAGTCGGTGAGGGAAGGGAATTTTTTATCCGTGCAGGCCCCGGGAAACTTTCGACCGACAAGGGCCAGCTCGATCTTGCGCCGCTGGTCGGGGCATCGGCAGGGGACGTGTTCACCACGCACACCGGGGCGCAGTTCGTGCTCCGCATTCCCCGGCCCACGGATTTTTTCGTGCACGGCAAGCGCTCCGGCGCCCCGATGCTCCCCAAGGACATCGGCCTTGTGATCGCCTATACCGGCATGAACCGGAACGACGAAGTGCTCGATGCGGGGACCGGGAGCGGGATCGCGGCAATCTATTTTGGCGGGATCGCGGCGCACGTGACGACCTACGAGGTCAGGCCGGATTTCTCCGCGCTTGCGGCAAAGAACATTAAAGAGGCAAAGCTCGACAACGTGGAAGCGGTTGCCGCAGATATTCTCGCCGCTGAAGGCACATATGATGTGATCCATCTCGATCTGCAGATTGCAGCGGAGCATGTGGCCTTCGCCTACGACCACCTCCGGGCCGGGGGCTACCTTGCCTGCTACACGCCGTTTTTAGAACAGATGGCAATTGTAGTGGACGCGGCACAGGAGCGGTTCCCCGAAGTCCACACCCACGAGCTGATTGAGCGGGAGATGACCCGGTCAAAGAGGGGGACAAGGCCCTCGACGAGTATCAGTCATTCGGGGTATATCACGATAGCGAGGAAGTGAAATAGGCGGTTTATTACTCTTGCAATTTTGATGCACTATTATAAGTTGAATTGTCACGATTGTATACCAAAAACCAAATAATTGAAAACCTTATTTTAAATTAATTCTCATGACCAATGAAAAAATTGTAGAAACCATACATTGTCCATACTGTAATTTCCCCAATACCGTCGGGATTGAAAAAGAGGGAATAATTTTTCCATATCCACCAATAGGTGATAGTAGAAACACCTACGGGTCAATTTACTCAGATAAAGTATTTTCATCTCTTGAAAGGAGAGGTGTTTTAGTTAAAAAAAGAGATGAAATTGAAGTTAAGTGTCTGCACTGTAGCAATACATTCTTACTTGCAGTTTTTTTGAGAGAAACCACAGACCCAATATATGATGAAAGAGAACAAAAACACCTTAAATATCTATCCGAAAATGAAGAATTAAAAGATACAATTCCAATTTTTGAACGTTTTTTATCTTGGTGGTTTAAGAAGGAATTTTTTCCATTTAAGAACAAATTATTTGATTTATGTATTCTCCTACTTTTACCACTTCTACCGTTTCTCATAATTCAGTATTATCAAATGGGATCTTACGCAATATTCAGGGATGTCCCATTTATCGTGCTATTCCTTCTTTTTGGGATTCTAGTATATTTATTCAATAGTTTCAATGAACAATTCCATAAAACACTAAATGTTTCCGAATTACCACTAAATTTAAGTGAGGAATACAAAAAAAGCCGTTTTGGACGTTTGTTTGAAAGTTGGATCATAAAAGATTCAATTTACGATTTTTGGCCTATTCCTTTCTCAAATAAAAAAATACATCACGCCACAGCTTATGGAATCATATTAGCAGTAGGTTATCTCTTTTTCTACTCGCTTCTTGTACTTGTTTTTCATAAAAATTTGTTTTTAGGCCTAACTAATTTTAGTTATATGATGGCAATTTGCTATCTACTATTTTGGTTAGTTGTTTGTTTTATTTTGGGAAATATTACGTTTTTACTATTGAGTACTTCATCGATAGTGTTTCGAGTTTTTGAAAAAATCCCTGCAAAAATTAACATATATAAGAAAACGGGGGGTTTTGATTCAATTATTAACTTATGCAACCTCATCATTTTCCAAATTTCGATCATATCTCTAATTGCCGTTGTTTGGATATTCGGACTTGTTAACATTAAATTTCTCGAAATTAATTATGCTGCCTTTTTAGCTGATCCAGTTGGATTAGTGCTGCTTGGCGTAATCATCATTTTGATGTTATGGCTGTATGTAATGCCAATGCTAATGGTGATTGAAAAATATCAACACGCAAAATACGACTGCCTAAATAAAATAGGCTCTAAATTGGAATCCTATGTGCCTTCAACCTATGAATGCGATACTGGACGACTGCAAAAAATACAATTTGATTTTAATCGGGTAATTTCATTACCAGATTGGCCAACAAACATAAGAATTAATTTAATCGTTTCATTGGCTATTCCAATTGTTTCCTGGATAATCAACTTTATTATCCACTAATATAGCTTAATAAAAATCCAATTTCGTTAGAATAGGAAAAATCCACAATGACAACGGCGCCCTGTGCCGGATCAGTCATGCGCTAACCTGTTCTTCGCGTTATTCTTCCAGACATCGTCCGGGTTCTCGTAATCGATCTCAATCTTTGCTTTCCGGAAGATGATCCTGTCCTTATCTGAAGAAATGGTCAGGTAATCCCCGTCATGGATACCGAGATCTGTCCGGATCTTCTTTGGAAGGGTGATGAGTCCCTTTGATGAGACTTTAACAAGTGTCATATCTGGCATATGCACTCACAACTTCGAATATAAGATTCTTATATATTCCGCGTTACGGGTGAAATGATATCAGCGCCTCCCAAAATACAATCGCCCCACGGAATAGAGCAATCTTTTCAGGGATTTTTGCGATGACTGCCGCCGCCCCCGACGGGGCGCCCCCGCGGCGGATCAGGAAGAGTACCCGGACGCTCACTTGCCCCGCCGTGCCCCGTGAGGGGGCCTGAGGCGGGGAGTCTTCACAACATATCCCCCTTTTAAATATTCATAAAATGAGTTCTTCCTATTCCTCGTCTCCCGTTACGTGTCGGCATACCGTGAGCTTCAAGACCTCGCGCTCCCACAATCAGTTATAATACCTATAGGTGCATAGTAGTGTTACTATGCAGGCTGCAACTTCAATTTACATCCGGGAAGACCTCAAAACCCAGCTCAACACCCTGAAACGCCATCCCAAGGAATCGTACAACGATGTCATCGAGCGCCTGCTCACGCTCGCAGTCGATGAGGAGCCCTTGAGCGAAGAGACACTTACAGGGCTTGAAGAATCCCTCGAAGATGTCCGTAAAGGCAACCTGATCCCTGAAAAAGAGATTATGAAAAAGTATGGGGTTAAATGAGCCCATACCAGATCAAATATACCCCGCGGGCAGACCGTGACCTCAGCAAACTTCCACAGGAACTCGCCCGGCAGGTCATCCGTAAAATTCATGCAATCTGCGAAGACCCTTATAGCCATATCAAAAAAATAAAGGCTTCAAATCCCCGGCATCCGATATATTCGGTCAGGATCCGGAGGGGCGTCCGGGCGTTCCTTTCGATCCATGACGATGTTCTGATCATCCACGTCCTTGAAGTGGAATATCGGAAGACCGCATACCGGGATTTTTAAACTCCGGGCACGTCCCTTCCAACCTACAACCATTTAACCCCCGCCCCCAGAATCAGATTAATGCCATCGCAGGAACACGTCCACATCATCACCGCCGGTGACGATATCGCCGCCACCTATACCGCATCATTCCGGGATTATCCCGGCATCACCCGGACGTACGTCTTTTCCGACAGCACCATCTATCTCAAACACGCGGATCCCGAAATTGAAAAAATGCGCTTTGCCATAAGAAACGCGATCTCCGCTGCAAAGAATACCTCCACATCCATCGGCATACCGTTCTCAAACGAGGTCATCTCCGCTCCTGCATACCCGGCCGTCTGCGACGCGCTCACCGGAATTCACCGGAAACATCCCGGCGCACGGTACACCTTCGATCTGTCGGGCGGGTCAAAACCGCTCTGCATGGCGCTCCTTGCCCTTGCCCCGTGGGTGAACGGCGAGATCCGATCGGCATTCGATGAAAAAATCCTGCGATCTGTTCCGCTCCCGTACCTGCCGGCCCGGGCAATGCTTGCAAACCCCAACTACCAGACAATCCTCGCACTGCTGGTAAAATACGGTAAAAATGAGAAGAGATCGACTACTCCTGCTCCCGTATCGCGGCAGTACCTCTACCAGCAGCTCTGGCCGCTCTACGTGATGGCGCGGACACGAAAAGATTCACCGGCCGCGACCTGTAAGAAAGGGAGGAAGGCAGCAGACGAACTCACCCAGTCAACGTTTTCCTGGTTCATGACCGCGCTTGAGGATGCCGGTCTTGCAGAGGCGGCAAGTACGGACGGGAACCGGAAGGAGAAGTTCTACCGGATCACGGAAAAAGGGGAGATGGCGTTCCGGTTTGGTTCCGACCCGGCCACCAGCACGCTGGTTAAGACCGTGCTGGAAACGCTCTAGGAAAATAGGGATGGGCCGGAAAAAATCCGGAAAAATATTTTTTGCCCGAAAAAGAGGTGTGAATTAACCACCCGGTTTCCGGGTAATTACCCGGATACCGGGTGTACAACTAACTGACAGTATTTTGCTCCGTCGTGAATTTTCCGGCAGTTCCGGATTTTTAAGAAAAAAATCCGGATCGTCCGGGCCGTTGAAATTTTTTGGCCGCAAAAAAATCCGGAATTTATTTTTCGGGCCGGAAAAAGTATCCGCGTTCCGGCCGGACCGGGTCCACGAGTGCCCCCCCAACATGAGAGATTCCTGCCCCCGGGAAAGCGCGGGGGACACGAAAGGAGCGCCATATATAGTACCGGCCCGGACTCCACAATTGTGAGAAAATTCCCGCCCAAAATTTTCCAATTTCCTGCGCTTTATATCGCGTCCGCGTCAAGCAGAGGATCAGCGGAAAAACCGCAAGCGAGGAACAAACCATGACTGCATACAACACTCACAAAATCCTAGAAGGACCAGAACCTACGAAGATAAAGATCCCCCTCCCCGTTCACCTGGCATGTATCCTGCTTCTTGTGGCAGTCACCGTATGCACCGGTCCGCTCGCCGCGTATTTCGCATAGAGGAGGGGGGGTCTTTGTGCCACCATTTGCTATGCTGCCACAACCGGAAGACCATCCGCCCCCCTCTTTCTCCTCATCCCGGAACCGTCCAACAACGATTGTTTTGTAAAAACAGGGACTGCTCATCTGGGAAGGCGATCACAAAAACGTGAGGGGGTTGAGTTCTGTCGCCGGGTCAGCCTGCGCCTTGATCCGCCGGATCAAAGCGAGTTCGGTCGCAAGCCCCAGTTCCCGGCAGTAGGCCTCGGCCTGCCCCAGCTTGTCTGCCGTATCCGCGTACTTATCCGGGAATTCATCGGCGACGGAAGGATAGAGCAGGGATTCGGAGATAAAACACTGCGCCATGCCCCACTTCGAGGAGATCTGGCAGTAGATCTCAAAGGCGTTGCTGTATTTCGCATCGAGATCCCTGGGCAGGGGCCGGCTGAATTTCTGGCTCGCAATCCGGGCAAGTTCGCACTCGCCGATCAGCGTGTGGGCGAACCGGCTGATGCTCCGGATACGTTGCGCCGCGCTCTTTGCTTCTTCGTACAGGCCCGCCGCCCGGGTAAGGTAGGGTCCGGCCGCTGCACCGGACGATGAAAACGCATATGCTCGCATCAGTTCCGCCTGCTCGGGCAGCAGCCTGACCCGGCCCCGGAACATATCGTCATGGTAGATCGTATCCGCCATCTCGTAGCATTCCCGGGCCTTGTCGTACTGCCCCGTAACGCGGTAGAGCGTCCCGCTCCTCCTCCACGTATCCCCGCGGATCTCTTCGACATCCGGGTTCCGGTGCTCCGGGTCTGCTACTGCCGCGCGTTCGAGCGCCCGGGAGAAACGTGCCGGGGCAAGCGCCGGGCCGGTCGCACCGCAGGCAAGTTCCACCTCCCCGGCCCCGAAGAGGTTCTTTGCCTGCGCAAACGGGCCCGCCCCGCTCCTGCGGGCATCAGAAAGGAACGCTTCCTTTGCACCGGCAAGATCGTTGAGATGCATAAGGATACTGCCCCGCGAGATCCGGGCCTCGGCAAGGATCGCATCCGGGTCACGACCCTGCTGCCGTGTAAGTTCAATGCCCCGCTCAAACGTCGCCGCCGACGCCTCGTACAGGTCGAGGGTCTGGAAGAACTGCGCATACCAGAAGAAGAACCGGATCTCGTGCTCTTCCGGGGACGCGGTGGCAACAAACCGGAGAAAATCCCGTGCAAGCGAACCGTCGATATCGCTTGAGGGGACCTTCCCTTCAAAGATATCCGCATAGATCCCTTCGAGATAATCCCCGATCGCTTCCGGCTCCCCGAGACGCCGGCGGAAGGCTTCGTAGGCCGCTTTCACTTCGTGGCTGCGCTCCGTGCGTTCGCCGATCGCAGAGATGACGCGGGGCTGGACAACCTCGGGTTTCCCCTCCGGGGCATGCCGCGAGATCTCGCCAAGGAGGATTTTCAGGTCAAGGAGCCCGCCGGCCGGGTTCTCCCGGCACCGCGCGAGGATGTACCGGTTGAAAATCCACAAGCGGCGGATAAAATAGTAGGGATTGGTGCGTTCATTTCCCGCCCTCGCGATAATCCCCCGCCCGATCAACACGTCAAGGCGTTTCCGGAGCGCAGATTCGGATATGGAATGCCCCTTCTTTGCCACGCTGCCCTGCTTTTCCTGTGCATTGACCCGTAAAAGGATCCGGGGGATTTTTAAGGGGCCGTCATAGAGTACGAGCAGCGTTTCCCGTCCCGCGGCAGACAGGTCGGGTTCCGCATCTACAATCTTTCCAAAAGTTGCCCGGTCCGGATACATTGTTACCTGAACATGGAGTACCCTGTTCTATATAGATTCCGGATTTATCCCGGGATTTATCGGCAGGTATGCCTTAGCTGGTACTCCGGGAAGTCCCGTCAGGATTCGCGCATAGGGGATTAGCCAAACCACGGATTACAGCCCCTTGTTCATACCCTCACGCTGGAAAAAAATGACGGGTTTATTTCCATATTCCTCATGCTTATAGGCAGGCCATTCCAACAGGTGATCCGGCCAGGAGAAATCCTGGACCGGAAAGACAACGACAGGAAAGACTGCAGAAGCAGACACTCCCGCTCCCTGACGGTTGCGGGATTGCACCTCCCCAGGTACCCATCAAAAAGGAGCGGTGTCTTCCTTCACCGCTCCCCACACCACGGTATGACAACCGTATCCCCGGCAGAATGGCATAAGCGTTATGGAACGAGGGACAAAAGCCAAGATCTCTCACCCTCTCGAATGTGGCCTCCTCCAAACCCCATACCCGGAAAAAAACGGTGCCTCGTTCCAGACCAATGCCACAGTAAAAATCAGGGGTACCCTGGTACTCTTCTCTTCTTATTGCACCCTGAAGAGTTCAATCGCAGGGGCGCTCCGTTGTCCAGGGTTTACCCGGATGCAAAAACGGACTGCGCAATCAGTCCCGTGCACGGTCATGCAAAACGCAACGACAAAAATTATTCGTGAATCGGGTGGCTGTTCTTGTCGCCGCGGCCGATCCCCTTATAGATGAACCCGGCGCCGATCCAGGCATCCGGGTCGATGATGTTTCTTCCGTCCACAATGACCGGGTGCTCCTTTCCGGTCAGCGCTTTCACCCGAAGGACGTCAAGCGAGCGGTACTGGCGGTGGCCGGCAAAGACGACCACGGCATCGGCACCCCGCAGGGTATCGTCAAGGCCGGATGTCAGGGTCACACCCGGGGCAGGCTCCACAAACGGGTCGTGGATGGCGACCGTGGCCCCGGCAGCGATCAGGTCGTCGCGGTACGGCTCCGATGGCGTGTTCCTTGTATCATCCGAATTGGCAAGGAACGCCCAGCCGAGCAGCGCAATATTCGCCCCTTTTAACGGCGTGCCTGCACGGGCGAGGCCTTCACGCGTGAGCCGGAACATGTGCCTTGGCATGAAATCGTTGATGGTGCGGGCAAGGACAAAGAGGGAGCGCTCCCCCGCGGGATAATCGAGCTGGTCTTTTCCCAGCTGCTGCACGCCGCGTTCGAGATGGTAAGTGTCCTTGGTGAGACAGTGCCCGCCGACCCCGGCGCCGGGCCAGAGCATCGCCCGGGTGATCCCCTCGCCCTTGAGGCTGTCCACGCCAGCCCTCACGTCGTAGAAATTGACTCCCATCGCCTCGCAGTAGAGCGCAAGCTCGTTTGCCGCCGCGATCTGGAGGTCGCGGAAGGTGTTCTCGGCAGTCTTGGTCACCTCTGCTGCCGTCGCGGTCATGGGGATCACCTTCCCGGCCGTCAGCACCGGCGCGTAGAGTTCGGTTGCCCGGGCCGTACTCACCGGATCGAGGCCGCCCACGATCCGGTCATGCTCCCGGATATTCCTGATCAGCCGGCCCACCATCACCCGTTCGGGGGCATGGGCAAACGCGAAGTCCACTCCCGCGACAAGGCCCGACTCCTCTTCGAGCATGGCCCGGGCCGGGCCGGTGGTCGTGCCGGGGGTGACGGTGGATTCGAGCACGACAAGCATCCCGGGCCGGAGGTTGCGACCTGCGCTCCTGATGCCCTCGTTCAGGGCCGAGAAATCCGGGATAAGATCGTCCTTGTTCCTGAAGGGTGTCTGGATGGAGAGGGTCACGGCGTCCATCTCCGCAATTTTTGAAAAATCGGACGTGCAGGCAAATTTTTTTGCCACTACCACTTTTTTCAGGAGCTCATCTAAACCCGGCTCCTCACCTTTGAGCGGGCTCTCGCCCCGGTTGAGCATCGCGATCTTGTAGCCTGATGATGGCGAGTCGCGCTGGAACCCGTACACGTGCTCAAATGCCGGGGAATCCGCAAAGAGTGCGGCTGCCGGGATGCCGACGTACCCCATGCCGATCACGCCGATCTTTTTGATCGGCCCCCGCCTTTTGATCAGCGCATCGAGCGTCATGGCTGGTTTCCGAGAGACAACCCGGCCCGGATCTGCTCGCTTACCTCGAGGTTGCGGATCGCCTGTTCCGGCGTGACCGGGAAGGGCGCGTGCTTCTTTGCGCAGTCGATAAAGGTTGCAAGTTCCACCTTTAAGGGTTCGACCTTGTTCACCATCACCTTCTCGATGATATTCTCCTGCACGTAGCGCTCGTTTTCGAACTGGTACCGGCCGGGCTTGCGGTAGATAGTGACCTCCTGGCTCATGAAATCGCCTTCGACCGTAAACTCCTCCTCCTCGATGTAGATCATCCGGATCTTCTTTGACGCCTTACGGCTTGCCGAGAGCGCCACGGGCACGCCGCCGCACTCCATGAGCACGCTGCAGAGATCGGCATTCCCGACAGAATGGATGTGGCAGGGATCCGGGAAAAAGACGTTGACGATGATGTCGATGTCGTGGATCATCAGGTCCTCGACCACGGAGCTCCCGGTTACCCGTGCTGACGCCGGGTTGTGCCGTTTCAGCTCCACGTACAGGGGTTTTGTCACGATCTTCTTGATCTCGGCAATGATCGGGTTGAAACGCTCGATGTGGCCGACGCCGATAGTGATCCCGGCGGGGCGGACCGCCATGAGCTCCCGTGCTTCAGCCGCCGTTGCGCAGATCGGTTTTTCGATAAACGCGTGCTTCTTTGCGAAAAAGACCTGCCGGACGACCGCCGCATGGTGCTGGGTCGGTACGCAGACGCTCACCGCATCCACGTGCGCGAGCAGTTCCCCGACCGTTGGATAAACGGTTGCACCGTGCTGTTTTCCAATCGCTTCGGCGGCCTGTGCATTCACGTCGCATATTCCGAGATGGGCTACGCTTTTGAGTTCGGAATAGACCCGGACGTGGTTTCTCCCCATCGTCCCGACACCGATCACCCCGACATCCATATTATTTCACCTTATTTACCGTTTCACAGATATAGGCAAGGTCTTTTGTATCCAGTGACGGGTGTACAGGCAGGGAGAGCACCGATGCGGCGAGCCGGGTCGCCACCGGGCAGGGATCGGGCTCGGCCACCGGGGCGTACAGGGGCTGGCGGTGGATGGGTATGGGGTAATGCACCGCGGACCCGATGCCCTTTGTTTTCAGGTAGTCTGCAAACGCCGCCCGGGAGAGGGGGAACTCCTCCGTGAGCCGGACGACATACTGGTGGTACACGTGCTGGACCCCGTCGGCGACCCGGGGTTTGACCAGTCCCTTTGCCGAAAGGTTTGCCGCGTAGTACTCCGCGTTTTTCCTCCGGCGCAGGTTGAACTTGTCCAGTTTTTTGAGCTGGACGATCCCGATCGCGGCGGCGATATCGGTCATACGGTAGTTGTAGCCGAGCGTGGTATGGAGGTACTTCTCGCTCTGGCCGTGGTTGACGATCAGGCGGAGCCGGTCGGCCGATGGTTTGTCGCTCGTCGTAACCATCCCTCCCTCCCCGGTAATCATGTTCTTTGTGGCATAGAACGAAAAGCACCCGAAACGGCCGAGATTCCCCACCTTCACGCCATGGTACTGGGCGCCGTGGGCCTGTGCCGCATCCTCCACGAGAGGGAGGTTATGCGCTTCGCAGATCTCCTGCACGGGTCCGACATCGAACGGCTGGCCGAAGAGGTGGACGCCGATGACCGCTCTGGTTTTGGCCGTGATGCGTTCTTTTACCTGTTCCGGCCGGATGTTGAAGGTCTGCTCGTCCACATCGGCAAAGACCGGCTTTGCGCCGCACATCGAGACTGCCGTCGCCGTCGCAATGAACGAGAATGCCGGCACGATCACCTCGTCGCCGGGGCCGATACCTGCGGCGAGCAGCGCTGCATGGAGAGCCGCAGTCCCGTTGTTTGTCGCCACCGCATGGGCGGTGCCGCAGTACGCGGCAAACTTCTGCTCGAACTCGGCAACCCTCTCTCCCTGTGCCAGCATGCCGGACGCCAGTACGTCCGACACAGCCGCCACTTCATCCGGGCCAATCACCGGCCGCGCTACGGGTATCTGCATGCCTCACGTCCCTGCTAAAAATAAACGCAGTTTCCTGAATAAAATGGGCAACAATCGGATAATATCATTCCTGTCGAAAACATTTTTCCCGATCCCCCGTACGGGAGACAGGCCTTTGCGGGAAGATAGGTACTTTAGGTCAGGATGTGCATATGATCCTGAAAGCAAACTCGCGCGGGAGGAGTGGCCACGCATCACATCATATCCATCGGGGATTTTGACCGCAGCGCAATCGATCGCCTGCTGGATCACGCACAACAGATCGGGAAGAAAAAATACGATACAAACGCCCTTGACGGCAAAATCCTTGCCGTCCTCTTTTTTGAACCCAGTACCCGGACACGGATGTCCTTTGAGTCTGCCATGGCGCGCCTCGGCGGCACCTCCATCTCCGTCAGCAGCGTCGAGGCCTGCTCGATGGCAAAAGGCGAGACGCTTGCCGACACGATCCGGGTGGTCAGCGGGTACGCGGACGCAATTGTCATCCGCCACCCGAAGGAGGGGGCGGCACGGCTCGCGGCGGAGTTTGCAACAGTGCCGGTCATAAACGCCGGGGATGGTGCCGGCCAGCACCCGTCCCAGACACTCCTCGACCTGTACACGATCCGGCAGTCGATGCCAATCGAAGGAATCGACGTGGCGCTGGTAGGCGACCTGCGGTACGGCCGGACAGCCCACTCTCTTGCCTCTGCCCTCTCCCTGTACGGCGTCCGTCTCCACACCATCTCCCCCTCCGGGCTTGAACTGCCACCTTCCCTTGCCGCAGGCCTCGAAGAAAAAGGCATGGAGATCATCGGCCATACCGATATCGGGGAGGTGATCGACGACGTGGATGTTCTCTATGTTACGAGAATCCAGCGTGAACGGTTCCCGGACTCGACGTCGTACTTCAATGTCGCTTCCAGTTACCGGATCACCCCCGAACTCCTCGCGGGGGCAAAAAAACACCTGATCGTCCTGCACCCCCTCCCGAGGGTGGACGAGATCGACCCCCGGCTTGATGCCTCGCCCCACGCCCGCTACTTCGAGCAGTCGAAAAACGGTGTGCCGGTGCGGATGGCCATGCTGCTGGACGTGATGGGATGAAGCACATCGCACCCGCAGAGACCGGCGAGGACGAAGGGGAGGGGCTCCTTGTACGGCGCATCAGGAACGGCACCGTGATCGACCACATCGATGGCGGCGAAGCGCTCAACGTGGTGAAGATCCTCGGGATTGTCGGGACGACTTCGGAAGCGCTCTCGATTGCGACCAATGTCCCGAGCCGGCACATGGAAAAAAAGGACATCGTCAAGATCTCCAACCGGGAACTCTCGAAAGAGGAGGTGGACCGGATTGCGCTCATCTCCCCCAGGGCGACTATCAATATTATCCGTAATTTCAAGGTCTGCGAAAAGAAGGGTGTCGAGATCCCGACGCTGATCGTGGGGAGTGTCCGGTGCCCGAACCCCGGCTGCATCACCCGGACAAACGAGCCCATCAGGAGCAGGTTTGCGGTTCTTCCCGACGGAAAAGGCCTGCGCTGCCTCTACTGCGATTCGGTGATCACAAAAGACCTGACCAGTTATATCATATAACGGGATTCCCCCGGGACGCCCCGCCCCGGAGGCATCCTGTCACTATCGCGGGTTATCCGGTTTTTTCGCATGGATCATGTGGCCGTGGACATCGATCTCCCCACGCCAGATACGGGTGGACGAGATCCAGCGGCCGTCCTCGGCCAGCACACAGGTGATCTGGTGGATATCCACCTTGCGCAATTTCTTCTCGCGCCGGAGCCTGTTGATCTCAACTGCCACCGGAAGCGTCTCCTCGGAGACGACAATCGCGTCAAAATCGGCATCGAGCGCCGAGCCGAACCGGTCGCTGAGCGGCTCGATCTCCCAGTGCGTCGCATATTTGTTCTCCCCGGCTTTCGCGGTAATGCAGCCGGTGATGAACTGTTCGAGGTCGGCTCTGCGTTCGGCAAACGGGTGGATCGGGTGCGTTTTTTTGCTGGCAAACGGGTCCGTCGTAAGCCCGATCACGACCTGTCCTTCGGGCCCGGCAAGCGCGAAGGACCGGGTCAGGAGTCGTTTATGGCCGTCGTGAAGCGGGTCAAAGGTGCCCCCCACCATAACCTTCATGCTGTCTGTACGTTAAGTTCCTATGGTATTATGGGTATGGATGGGAAGATCGCAGGCACACCGCTGTTTGTTGCGCCCAATGCAACAGTGACGGGCAGGGTTACCTTAGGAACGGATGTAGGTATCTGGTTTGGCGCGGTCATCAGGGCCGACAAAGACCGGATCGCCATTGGCGACCGGTCGAACATCCAGGACAACTGCGTTGTCCATACCAGCGTCGGGTTCCCGACAACACTCGGGTGCGACGTATCCGTAGGGCACGGGGCGATCCTCCATGGCTGCACGATCCGGGACCGGGTGCTGGTCGGGATGGGCGCGATCGTATTGAACGGCGCTGTCGTGGGGGAGGATTCCCTGATCGGCGCAGGCGCAGTTGTCACCGAGGGCATGCAGGTTCCTCCCGGATCCGTCGTGCTCGGTGTACCCGGCAAGGTGCTCAAAGAGACTACTGCGGAGCAGCGTAAACACATCCTCGAAAATGCGCAGTCCTATGTGAGGCTTGCCGGGGAATATGCCCATGGATGACGTTGTCGTCATCGGGGCCGGGGTTTCCGGTATCCAGGCCGCTCTCGATCTCGCAAACCATGGAATCATTGTCCACCTGGTAGAGCGGGAACCGACCATCGGCGGCCACATGGCGCAGCTCGACAAGACGTTTCCCACAAACGACTGCTCCATGTGCATCCTTTCCCCTAAAATGGTCGATGTCCAGAGACATGCAAATATTAAAATCCATACCCTTTCCGAGGTGGAACGAGTCGACGGCGAAGCAGGGCACTTCCGGGTCACCATCCGCGAGCACCCGCGCTATATCAATATGGATACCTGCACCGGCTGCGGCGACTGCGTCCAGATCTGCCCGGTCGAGGTCTACAACCGGTTCGATGCCGGCGTCGGGGTGAGAAAGGCGATCTACAAACCCCATCCCCAGGCGGTCCCCGACCGGGTGGTTCGGGATACGGAACACTGCATCGATTGCGGGCTCTGCTACGATGTCTGCGGGCCGCAGTCAATCCTGCACGAGGATGCGGAAAAGGAGGTCGTCATCGATGCCGATGCTATTATTGTCGCCACAGGGTACGAGATCTTCGACGCACGGGTGAAAGTCCCGCTCGGTTACCTGAAGTTGCCCGATGTGATCACCAGTCTCGAACTGGAGCGGATGATCAATGCAAGCGGTCCGACTGGCGGGAATATCCGGCGCTTAAGCGACGGGAAAGAGCCGGAGAGTATCGTCTTTATCCAGTGCGTGGGCTCACGGGATATCCCTCTTTCGCGGCCATACTGTTCCTGCGTCTGCTGCATGCAGGCGATGAAGAACGCGATGCTCATCCGGGAGAAGCACCCGGAGATCGAGGTAACCATTTTCTACATGGATGTCCGCGCCTACGGGAAGGGCTACGAGGAGTATTACGAGCGGGCAAAGGGTGCAGGAGTACGGTTCCTGAGGGGGATGCCTTCCGACGTGCAGGCCGATCAGAACGGGAGCGGCCTCTTCTTCCAGGTGGAGAACACGGAAACGGGGGAGATCGAGGTCCTTTACCCGGGCCTTGTCGTGCTCTCGGTAGGTATCCAGCCCACGGACGCGACCTCTGCACTTGCAAAAAAACTCGGGCTTGCACTCGAAGAGACCGGGTTTATCCGGTCGGTGCACGATGCCATGGACACCATCGGCACGGTGCGGCCGGGCATCTACGTGGCCGGTGCTGCGATCGCGCCAAAAGACATTCCGGACAGCGTGGCTTCAGGAGAGTCGGCGGCGATGCGGGCGTTCATCGACACGAAAAAAGGAAAGGCTGCGAGGGTGCGATCCCGGTGAAGGAGACTTTTACGCTCTGGTGGGACGAGGCGCTGCCCGGCATCCGGTACATCGACCAGACACTGCTTCCTGCGGAATATGCAATCGCCGGGTGCACGAACGTTGACCGGCTTATTGCTGCAATACAGCGGCTGGAGATCCGGGGCGCCCCTGCTCTCGGGGTAGCCGGAGGATACGGTGTCGCCCTTGCTGCGCAGACCTGCTCTGGTACCTCACCGGAAGAATTTTCCCGGGATGTGCGGCACGAGGCAGGACGCATCAGGGAGAGCCGGCCGACAGCAGTCAACCTGAGCTGGGGGGTCGACCGGGTGCTTGCCCGGTTTCTGGCCGCAGCGGATGCCGCTTCCGCCCGGGCGGCCGCACTTGCCGAGGCCCATGCAATTGCCACCGAGGACACGCGCTGCTGCCACGCCATCGGCGATTACGGGGCCACGCTTCTCCCCGACCGGTGCACCCTGCTCACGCACTGTAATGCAGGAGCACTCGCCTGCTCCTCGTGGGGCACGGCGCTCGGCGTGGTCCGGTCTGCCGTGGAAGCAGGAAAAACAGTGAAGGTGATCGCGTGCGAGACCCGCCCGCTCCTGCAGGGCGCCCGTCTCACTGCGTGGGAACTGGCCCGGGACGGGATCGATGTCACGGTCATCACCGATTCCACGGCAGCACATATCATGCGTACCGGAAAGATCGACGCCGTGATTGTCGGGGCCGACCGGATTACCGGCGATGCAGTCTTCAACAAGATCGGCACCTACATGCACGCCGTCTGCGCCCGCCACCACCACATCCCGTTCTACGTTGCCGCCCCCCTCTCCACGTTCGATGCCACAAGAACGGAACAAGAAGTTACTATCGAAGAGCGGGGACGCGATGAGCTCGCGGAGATCGGGAGCCGGACCCTGATCCCCGATGGCGTACCGGTAAAGAACTATGCGTTCGATGCGACTCCCATGGAACTCGTCAGCGCGATCATCACGGAGCAGGGTATCATCCGGCCGCCTTTTGATATCAGCGCACTCTTATCCCGTACTGCATCCTATAACGAACCGTAAACGGACATGACCCTCATGGATTTCGATCTCAGCCCGTGGCACAACCTGATGTACATCATTGGCGAAGCGACGGTCCTCTTTATCCTCGGGGCGCTCCTCGTATCGTTTGTCCTCGTCGTCATCTCCCTGTACTCGATTAAACGCGGCCGTCTCTATTTCCCCCGGTTCATCAAGGCAGGCATGGTTTTTCTGGAAGGGCTCATGAAAGCATTCTTCCGGCTCCTCGGCCTTGAGGACAGGGAGATGCTCACGTTTATTATCAAGATCCATAATACCATGAACGCGAGCGCATTTTCCCGTGTCCCTCTCTCTGAACGTGCGGTCTTTGTCCCCCAGTGCCTGCGATCCGCAAAGTGCCCGGCCCATCTTACCCCCGAGGGGCTCAAGTGCGTAAACTGCGGGCAGTGCACGATAGGGGAGGCCCGGATCCTCCTCGAGAAACTGGGGTACCGCATCTTCATCATCCCGGGATCGTCGTTCATCAAAAGGATGGTTAAGAAATATCACCCCAAGGCGATCATCGGGGTCGGCTGCCTGACCGAGGTAAAAGAAGGGATCGATATGGCCGACAAGATCGGCCTGATTGCCATGGGCGTGGTGACTTTAAAGGAAGGCTGCGTGGAAACCCTGGTCAACTGGCAGGATATCTACGAGGTTGCCGTGCTGGGGCTCGATCCTGCGTCAGTTCCCGAGGACTTTCATATTCTTGCCGGTTAGCTTCCCGCTTTTTATCTTGCCATGAACGATGATGGTATCGCTGCTGGTTACGTCACCGACGTGCACGTCGGGCCTGATGATGACCCCGCCACCGGCCGCAACGGAATAGACCACGCAGTGATCAAGAAGCGTCACATCCCCGGATGCCACGAGCGGTCCCTTGACCCGGGCATGGCTCCCGATGATCGCACTACCGCATTCCACGTCAAGGGCCACGCTTGACTTCATGCCCAGTTCGAGCCTCCCGGTCACGACAAGCCGTCCCCAGAAATGGGTCCGGGCGGGAACGATAAAATCGCCGTCAATCCTGACATTGCCTTCGTAATATGCCCCTTTGGGTGCATAATACGTGCTGCCTTTCCGGATGACGTTTGCCATGGGAGTACCAAGGTAGATGAGGCACGACCTTGTGCATAAAGGTTGTTGTGGTCCGCGGGTCCTGCAGGTCACAGGAGCACAGAAGACAGCGTGAATACGACAAGGGACGCAAACATCCCGGCCTTGAGAAGGCCGGTGGACCCGGCCGCCTTTACGCACCCGGGATCCGTGCAACCGAGCGCCCTGAATGCGGCAAGGATGATGAGGATATCGACAAGGGCGATGCCGAGAAGGTACCACGCCCCCCACCAGAATGTGGGAAGCACGCTTGCCGCAACGGCTGCAACCGTAAAGATAAAGGCAAAGAGCGCAGTCTTCCGTACCCCGATCCGGATGGGCAGGGTATCGGCACCCCCGGCACGGTCCCCGTCAATGTCTTCGGCGTCCTTGAGGAGTTCCCGGGCAAGCATGGCAAGGAACGTGATGGCCACGATCGGCAGCATGTCCGGCAGCCGGTCCCCGCCTGCCAATGCACCGCCAAAGAGGAATATGCTTGCCGCGAGGTACGAGACCGCTGCATTCCCGAAAAACGGCGTACTCTTGAGCCGGGCCGCGTATACGACAAGGAGGATTGCGTTGAAGATGGCAATCGCAAGGCAGAGTGGCGACGTAAAACCGCTGATGAGGATGCCCAGGAAAAACAGGACTCCCGCGTACACGAGGGCAGCGTTCCGGCTCACCGTGCCTGACGGTATGGGACGCTCCGGGCGGTTGATCGCATCTATTGCCGCGTCGTAATAATCGTTGATCACGTTCCCGGCAGCGGTGATGAGGGCGACAACGGCCATGAGCAGGATGACGCCGGGCACCAGTGCTCCGGTGGCAATGAGATACGCGACAATAGCCGCGAGCCCGGCAACAACCGAGTTTGCCGGACGGGTGATGGTGAAAAATCCTGCAGGGCCCATATGCAGGATCCGGTATCTGGCTGTTCTGATATTAACCTGCGTGGCCCGATCACCGCGGCGACGGGTACGTGCAGTGATCTGTCAGGAACTGCCCGGGAGTTATGGAGGTTTAAAAAAATTACGTAAATACCGAAGGATCCATGGTCCATTCGGTTGAGAAACTCACGGGAGGCTGGTTGTCGAGGGGTTCGGTAACGAAGAAGACTTCAAGCGTTGCCCCGTTCTTCAGGGTCTGGTAATCCTGGTCGGAATTTATGGTTATGTAATCCCGCCCGGTAGCCGAGGTACCCTGCCCAAGCGGGGGGGTCTCCGCCCCGCTCCCGCCATGGGATACTCCGATACCCCCGAACGAAACGCCGTTTGCATTGGTCAGGGTGCTGAACCACCGCAGCTGGACAGGCGTTTTTCCCACATTGCTCACCGTGACGAAAATATTCACCATATGGCCACCCGAGGGCAGGGCAGTGGTAGTGATGGCATATATACTTGCGTTGAAGGCATACGTCCCGTTCACGAGCGTGGCCACCTGGTCCTGACCGGCTGCAGCATTTCCCCCGGCACCGGCGGTGGACGTCCCCGGGGTTCCCGGGGAAGAGGTACAGCCGGCAAAGAGGATCATGCTGATGCCCAGAATTGCAAACGTACAAAGAATACCTTTTTTCATGGTTCACCTCTTGTTGTGATACCAGATATTTTTGCTTTTTCTAAAAAAAAATTTCGTGCCGGATCTTTATTAACAAAACCGATTGCACGGTAAAAAGAAAAATGCCTGACGGGCGAGGGGGGATTTGAACCCCCGACCATTAGCTTAGGAGGCTAACGCTCTATCCGGACTAAGCCACTCGCCCACTGCTCATACCAATTGCAGGGGAATATGTATAAGTTTTGCGCGCT
>NZ_JBKQWO010000019.1:0-3524 GCF_052325125.1 Methanoregula sp.
CCGGTCTTGTTGTGCTTCATCGGGGCTGCCCAGACATACCCGTCCTTCCCAATGAAGTACAGGAATCCCTTTTCGCGCTGGATCTTTTCCTTTCCAATTTTCTGTCCCATTTAAACACCTCAAAACCCCTTTTGGGTTTTGATAATGAAAGTTATCGCCTGATAATATAAAAGGTTTCCGTCGAAAGCACGTCGAAATATCAAATTTGGCCATATTTTTGCTGGTATTTTCGGCATTGTGACACATTAATAACTCCGATTAAAACGGCGAAAATATTGGCCGGTTTGAGTTTATCTGCTCAAATAAAGGCGCATCAGCCATTATACCTTCGGAAATGCTGCGGGGCGAAAACTGATGCCAGCGCAGAACCTGCCCGCCGGAAACCCGCAACCGTGCAGGCGGGGCATGCCAGTGTGCCACGGTACTCCCCGCCGGGAGAGGTACATTCCGTCCCGGAGCGGATATGCGGGTAACGGGGCAGGATAAGGAGATCATGTACGGTTTATATCAGCGTGATAAGCGGCTTTAGCATAGGTGGAGCAGTAGTGCTGACAATAGGCGGAAGCACATTGCCCGGCGGGGCAATTATCAGGGAAAACTGCTGGTAGGGTGCTGTGACATTGGCCGGGCAGACAAAAATTTCAAACTGTTCATTGGGATCAAGGATGTCATCTCCGTTCCCGCTTTTTGTGGAGAGCATATTGTACTTGCCCGCAATCGTCCAGCCCGGGCAGACCAGGGGACGCGAATCCTTTCTCGGGATCGTTTCTGCAATCCCACCAGAGATCCAGACAACGCGGACTTTGTCAAAATCGACACCCCCCATGCTCCCGATAAAGAGGGCGACGTTCATCTCGGCAGCACCCATGCTGCCGGGGTCCGGATGCGGGTACAGGACTGCTACGTCCGAAGGTGTACCATCCACTGCGGAAAAAACGGTCACCGGTCCGACATGCCGTAACAGGTTGCCGGAGTCACTTGCGAAGGTATGCAGCAGCCCTCCCTGGGACATGCTACCCGGGCTATGAGAGATGAGCCCCAGCGCGATATAAACCAGCAGGACGAACCCAAGGAGGATGAGAATAACTCCGAGCACGGTCAGCGCATCTTCCGTCTTTTTTCGCTTTTGCATCTGATCAGGTCCTTTTCCTGTCAACGAGCCGCCGGGGGCATTTCCGGGCCCGCCAGAGCGGTGCATAAGAATGAATTACAGGAAGACTGGTTATATGTTACGACATCTGCCACGCAGCGATCAGCATTTTCTCGCCTCAACTTCGAGCCTCATCATCGACACGTGAACGGTGCCATCAGGATCCGGTGGATATGCGGCAAGGTACTGGTCGGCAAGGGCATCAACAAACATACCCCGCTGTTCCTGTGGCACCCGCTCCAGGTAAGGGAGCCAGGTAGTGCGGAGCCAGCCGCTGAACCCTTCGCGGGCCGAAAATACCATATTTTTTGGGATCAATTCTACCCGGCCCGGCACGAGTCCGGCCGTTTCGAGCCACAAACGATACTCTTCAGGGGAGAAGAAACCGTACCGGAAGGAGAAGCCACAAAAGTACTGACTCCACCGGGTATCGGCAAGAAGGACGTCAAGCGCCGCAAAGACCTGCATTGCATTGTTTTTCCCGCCCATCTGGACAATCATCCGACCACCCTCTCGGAGCGCCCGCACAATCCCGGCAAGGACCGGGCCATGATCGTACACCCAGTGGAGTGCGGCGTTTGAAAAGACGAGATCGAATTCCCCGGAAAACCCGAGGTCCTGAGCGTCCCCCTCTGCAAACGACAGGTTGGGATACGCACCGTGCGGGAACTGTTCACACGCAAACCGGATCATCCCGGGCGAGAGATCCAGGCCAAGAACGGATCCTTCCGGCAGGCGTTCTGCGATTGCCGCAGTCACTGTACCGTCGCCGCACCCGATATCGAGTACCCGTTCGCAGCCGGACAGATCGATCTTCTGGATCAGCTCCCGTGCCCACTGCTTCTGTGTCGGGGAACTCCGGGCATAATCCGCAGCATCCCACCGGAATCCAGGTACCGTTTCACGCGCCGGCATGCATCGCCACCACCATAATGTATGGAGATCCGGCCTGATTAATACAGGCACTTCCGGCAAAACGGTGTACATGCCCGCAAATTTATCGTCCGCCAATCCCCATAATAACAGGAATCCGGACATGTACTTCCATATCATCCTCACTGATGACTGCAACCTCTGCTGCCGGTATTGCCGGGCAAAGGCGTTTGAGGAAGAGGATGCAAAAAGCCCTGAAACAGCACCGGTAGAGATTGACACGGATCTCCCACCGGACCTCAGTTACGATCCCGCACTGCTCTGCCGTTTCCTTGCACGGGACCCCGCCTCTGTCGTAACGTTCTATGGCGGCGAACCGCTCCTGCGCCCGGCTCTTCTCGAGCGGATCGTCAGGGAGGCCCCGGTACAGCGGTTCATGATGCAGACCAACGGCCTCCTGCTTGACCGGCTCACCCCCGATATCGTCAACAGTTTCTCGACAATCCTTGTCTCGCTGGACGGGCGTGAAGCCCTTACCGATGAAAACCGGGGTGCGGGTGTTTTTTCCCGGGTGATGGCAAACGTGAAAAAGATCCGGGCAAACGGCTATCGCGGCGAACTGATTGCCCGGATGACCGTGACCGAGCGTACCGATATTTTCGATGCCGTCCGGTACCTTGCCAAAAATCCGGAATACTCCTTTACCTCCATCCACTGGCAGATGGATGCAAACTTCACCCGGGATCTCTCCCGCCGCCGGTTTGCAGAATGGGTAACGAAAAGTTATAATCCCGGTATCCGTGCACTCGTCGCCGCATGGGTTGACGATATGGAACGGAACGGGCATGTCAGGTGCTGGTACCCTTTTATCGATCCCATGGAAGATCTCCTGTACGGGAGAGAGAGTCTCCTGCGGTGCGGTGCAGGGCATGCAAACTATGCGATCATGACTGACGGCCATATCACTCCCTGCCCGATTATGATCGGTATGAAACAGTATTATGCCGGCCATATCGCAGATGCAGACCCAAAAAACCTTCCCCGGTTCGCGGTGGGCGGCGTGTGCACGACATGCCATATAAGGACGTTCTGTGGAGGGCGATGCCTCTACTCGGCGATCGTGCAGCCCTGGAACCCTGCCGGCCGCCAGCTGGTATGCGGTACTGTGGAAAACCTGCACGACGCACTCATGGATGCACTCCCCCGGGTCCGGGCTCTGGTTGATGCCGGGTGCATCGGCCTTGCGGACTTTGCCCATGAAAAGTTCAACGGGTGCGAGATCATACCCTGACCCCGAAAAGACGGGTCGGGGGAAGGACTGATCAGATGCAGATGTATTTATACTCAATGATGTGATGAATATATGCAGATATAAAACTGCATGAGTAATACAATGGAAAGAAAAGGATTTGGCGGCCCGAGAAATTTCGGTCCCAGAGAAATGACAAAGACGGTCTGTTCAGACTGTGGAAAAGAGTGCGAAGTCCCCTTCAAGCCAACT
>NZ_JBKQWO010000020.1:0-65617 GCF_052325125.1 Methanoregula sp.
CGGCTCGCTAATCTTTTAGTTGTCTCCTTGCTTTTTGGACTCACAATCGAATGTAAGGAGACAATGTACCTTAGATCTTTCGGTCATTGGTACCGTCTGTTTTGGATAGGATTTCTACAGAGCAGAAGAAGATTGTCTTGGCAACAGGCACATCGGTAGATTCCTATCCACCATATAACGAGCCCTCCCCGCCTTAGGGCCCCCTCACGGGGCACGGCAGGGCGAGGGACTGCGTGCGGCAATTTTAACGTCCCTAATCCGCCGCGGGGGCGCCCCGTCGGGGGCGGCGGCGTCCATCGCAAGGGGGTATGGGGGCGAAAGTCCCCATCTGCATGTCCCGCTAAAACTTACCCAACCGGTTCCCCTCGGTACCCGCGCACCACAAGAATCCCCCGGACCCGCTCCACCCACGCGGGATCGCTCGCGGGGGTCGCCGGGCAGGGCAGGAGCCTGACCTCATCGTTCCAGATCCGGGCGAGCACGGGATCGGTAGTCTGGATATCCGCTCTCCCCACCATCCGGCCCGCGATCTCCCCTCGGGAGTCAAAGATGATCATGTGGTAGCACCGGAATTCCCGGCAGATCTGCGGAAGGGTCGGGTAGATTGCACATACCGTGCCCGGTCCTTCCGGATTTTTGCGCATGAAGATGCACCCTTTGGGGGGACCTGCGGCCTCCCGTTGGCCCGAGGTAAATTCCTCATCGATCGCATCGGCAAACTCCGGGCCTACGTGCACCGGGAAGACCTCTCCTGTGAGGGTATTTTTGCAGTAATAGTCCTGGTCCGAAAGCTGCCGCTCAATCCGGATATACGCGCCAAGGCTGGTGCAGCACTTCCCGCAGTGATCGCAAACAAAAGATACCATAGGCATCGGAACCGTGCCGCCCGTAAGAATACCAGCGGCAAAAAAAGCGGAGTGGAGGGGTTATTCTCCTTCCACGCTTTTTGCCCGCTTTACGCGTTCCTTGGTGGAGAATCCTGTCGCAGCGTCCAGGAATTTTCTGAACCGCCGGTTCGTGTCGATAATGACGTCATCGCTTGCCGATGTGTCAGACTCAGTATTCACGCGAAGGGTCTTTCCCCCGGCACCGCAGGTCGCCTCCAGCCGTTTGAGGGCACCGAACCGGATCCGGTAGGAATGTCCGTTTTTTTCCGGCTCCACCCCGAAACAGTTCCTGAGTTCAGCAGCAATTCTTGGTTCGAGATCTTTGGTCAGGCCTCTCTTAATGGGGTACTCCTGCATACACTACTTTTTTAGGTAGTGCGTGTATGTTAATTTAATGACGACAGATTCATCGCATGATCTCCAGATCTTCTCTAAACCGCTTCCCAGCGAAGGCGCTGCGGTGCTGATGGGGTTTCCCGGGAGCGGACTGGTCGGTACTATTGCACTCCAGTACCTCGTCGACCAGCTCGAGTTTGAGCTGACGGGCACCATGACCTCCCGGTACTTTCCCCCACTTGCCATGATGAACAAGGGCGTGATAAACGACCCGGTGCGGATGTACACGAAAAATGATATCACAGCCATCGTGGCCGACATCCCCATCCACCCCATGATCTGCTACGAGATCTCAAACGGTATCCTTGACTGGCTCGCTCCTTACAAGCCAAAAGAAGTGCTTACCATTGCCGGGATCGTGACCAACGAATCGGAGAAACGCGTATTTGGCGTCGCGACAACCGCCGAGGCCTTGAAAAGGATAGAGGATCACACGCTAGTGCTTCCTATCGGGAGCATCTCGGGTATCGCATCCAGTATTCTCACGGGATGCAAGATCCGGGGCATCCCGGCGTTTGGCCTCCTTGGTGAGACGGTCAACGCCCCGGATCCGCGCTCCTCCGCGGCAACCATCGAAGTGCTCAATAAAATGTATAATCTCGGCCTCGATGTCAAGCCGCTCCTGGAACAGGCAGAGGAGATCGAGCAGAGCATGCACAGGATTTCCGAAGAAGTCCAGCAGTCAGCAGATACGTCACCGAAAAAAGATCTGCCGATGTATGGGTGACCTGACATGAGGTGCGCTGCATTAACCGGTATATCGCCTGAAGTGATCCGGGACCTCCGGACGGGAAGACCCCGCACTATCGAGCTTCAGAGTACCCATAATGTTGTAACGATTTCCGGCGTCGAGCCCGGGTCAGAGGTACAGATCTTCATGACCTCGACCGACATCGAAGACCTGGGCCCGGGAGACACCGGGATCTGTGTGGATCTTCTCTCTTCGGTGATTTCCATGAAACGGATCGTGGAGTACTCCCAGGGAGTATATTACGAGGAACGGGAACGGATGTCGGCCCGGGTGCAGGTGAAATACTGCTTCTCGTCCGTGGTAAAGGAGGTTTTCCACGAAAGTCTCTGTGCCCCCACCAAGGTGGAAACGCTCAAGTCTTCGTGTTATCATGCTGGGTAAAGAGAGGATCCGGGAGGATTTTCCCCGGGTACTTTTTTTTTTAATAATTTTTACGAAGGATAAGGATTCCAACACCAACCGCTCCGATAACGACGAAAGGTTCCTCCGGGGACTTGGCGGGAGTATTCGTCGGCCAGGGAGTAATCGGTGTATACGTGGATTGTTTTGTGGTGCCGACCGTCTTCGGTGTTGTTGTCGGCACAGTTGTTGCGGAGGTCACGTCCGTTGCAACCGCCTTCAGGGTGGCGTATTCGTAAGTAGTGTTCCCGGATGTTACCGTGACCGTGTCCGACCAGGTGCTGTATCCCGATAATAACAGGTTGATGGTATGTGATCCCGGGGTGACGTTATACAACGTTGTTGCGGTTTTCCCCAGGTTCACCGAATCCACATAGACAGATGCACCAGAAGGGCTGGACTGGACATAGAGGGTGCCGTTGACCGTGCCGGGCGTGTTTATTACAAATGAGAGCCCGCAAACATACGTGGCTGCATCATTTGAGACACATATCTGGTAGGTACCGGGGGTCTGGCTGTTCAGGTTAAATGTTCCGGTAAGCTGGGTTGCGGAGTATGAGGTGATAGTGCCGGGTATATCGTTGTAACCGGTCCGGGAAAGCTTCATGGTTGCTGTATTTAAAAAGTTGGTCCCTGAAAGGCTGGTGATGGATATGGTAGTGTTGACCAGTCCGGAATTCGGTGTTACCGATGACAGGGTTATGGTGGACCCTGCATTGTTGATGGTAAATCCGGACGTGGCGGACTGTCCGTCCGGATTGGTAACAATGACAGTCCAGACTCCGGCAGGTTTTCCTGTGAGGGGAAACTGGCACGAGATCGATGTCGTTCCCGTTACTGATACGGATGTTGCGGTGATATTTGTCTGTCCGGATTGTGCCAGAACGACTGAGGGAGAAGCTGAAAAGCCGGTTCCGGTAATCGTGATGGTGATGATGCTTGAGTTATAGCCACTCGTTGGGGAAATCCCGGAAATAGTAGGAGCGGAAACAACAGCGGTCAGCGATGCTGAAACGACACTGGTCTGGTTATCGATAACCGTGACGGCTTGGGAATAGTCCTGATACCCCGAGAGCCGTAACAGGATCGTATGGGATCCGGATGCGGCATCGATCACCGCAGATGTCGTTATCCCGGTGCCGGCACCATCCAGATAAATGGTTGCCCCTCCGGGTGTTGAAGTCACCGAAATATTACCGTCCGCGGAAACCCCGGCTGGCAGGAGAAGAATCATCGAAAACAGGAATAACAGGAGAAACATTCTTTTCATCAGGAGGCTCCATCTTGTCAAAGAGAATGAAAAATATCTTCAAACTGTCATGAGATATATTTTTTTAAATGATATTTGGATCGAAAATGAAAATTACCCGATATCTGGGATCACCTTCAATTTTTCGGATATTTGTCACACCATGCCATCGTTCTCAAGAGGTATTTGGCTCCGTTAAAAGAAAACCGGATCTTTTTATCCAGAACAGGCCGCCAGCACATAACACAGATTAATTAGCCCGGAACACGAACCTAAGAGGCATCACGAGGGCTTGTGGCTTAGCTTGGACATAGCGCCGGGCTTCTAACCCGGATGTCGGGGGTTCAAATCCCCCCAGGCCCGTAGGATTCCCTTTTTCATCCCTAGGAAGAGGTGGTCACACGGCTGATCCCTGTACCGTCAACACCGGGTTTGTCGAAAAAGGGATACGGATCTGCAAAAAAGAGAGAAAATAGATAATAGTTACTGGACTGCAGCTGACTCAGCTTCATCCGCCGGTTTTTGGAGGATCTGCACATCCACGATGTTGTGCTGCCGCAATGCCAGTTTCTTTGCCTTGAAGATATTCTTGCCGTCTTTTCCGATTGCAATGCCCCGGTCCTCATCGCGGACATCGACCGTGGCCGACTGCGCACCGGTTTCGCCGGTAAAGATAATGCTCGTTACCTGCGCGGGCAGGAAACAGTTCTTTAAGAACTGCTCGGGGTTGCTGTTGTATTCCACAACCTCAATCTTCTTGCCCATCACTTCGGAGGCCTTCTTGATGGAAGCTCCCTTTTTGCCGATTGCAAGCCCCATGTCCCCGGGGTTTACAACAAATATGAGTCTCCCGTTGCGCTCGTCAACGACGCAGTCGCGGCTTCCCGCGCCCGTTAGTGACTCGAACTGGGAGATCAGGCGCATGCAGTCTTCGGTCAGCTTGACTTCGACCATATCATGCCGCCCTCTTCAGGGAGAGTATGTCTGACTCGCCAGGTGAAACAATAGCAAGAGTGCTCACCATAAAGGGCTTGCCGCATGCCTTGCCGAGTGCGACGCTCGAACCCTCAAATGTGTGGATGAAGAGGTTCTCATACCCGCCAAGCTGGTTTTTAAAGTTCTCCGGGCAGTTTGCCGCGACGACGACCATCTGGGCCTTGCCCTCTTTAATGCATTTTTCCGTGTTGTTCTGACCGAGAATGACGTTTCCGGTCTTGATCGCTCTTCTCAATGAAGCATTAAAATCCATCTGCAATTCTCCTGAAATGTTGTTGGTTTTTCCGGGTTGGTTTTTTAGTTATCTAGTTGTTTGACGGCCACAAGTCTTACATCGCCGGTGCCAAGCTGGATCGGCTGGCCGACGATGACATTTTCGGTGACACCGCTCAGTTCATCGGTCTCGTTTGCTACTGCGGCATCAAGCAGGTGGTTAACCGTTACTTCGAATGCTGCACGGGAAAGGACGCTCTCCTTCTCCCCGGCAATACCGTGCCGGCCGATCTGCTTGACTTCGCCTTCCATACACATCATGTCAGCGACAAGCATGATGTGACGGACATCGACAAGGATACCCTGTTCATTGAGGGTTGACTGGGCCTCGTGGATGATCGCATTTCTTGCCGCTTCAATACCGAGTACCTGGGCGATCTCACTGATGTTGTTGGTGCGGGTCCGTGTGGTATCCACGCCGGCAACGTCAAATACATCTTTTAGGTTGGATCCTTCAGTATAAAGTATATACTCCCCGGTCTCTTTCCTGACGACGACCCGGAGAATGTCGTCAATGCCCTGCACGATCACGTTTCGCACGTGTTCGGCCAGCTGGAAGAGGTTCTGGTAGCTCTCCCGGTCCTTGGGTGTAAAGATAAGGGTCGCCTTTGCCTCATCGATATCATGCTCGAAATCGCGGTAGTGCCGGCGGTCGCGGATCTTCTTGGGCGCAACATCCATGATCTCTGCAGGAGAAATCTTGCGCTTCTCGCAGACCTTGGTGTTGAGGTGGACGACTACCTGCATGTTCTCCATGTCCGTAGTAATATCCCCGAATTCATGGAGCGGGGCCGCCTCGATCTGCCAGCTGACTTCACGTGCCTTGTCGCGGTCGACTCCATACTCGGTTTCGAGATATACCGTCATTGTCGGCGTGCTTGGCTCTTTTCGCGCATCCATGATCTCGATAAGCCGGGGAAGACCCAGCGTTACGTTAATCTCCGCGACACCTGCGTAGTGGAAGGTACGCATCGTCATCTGGGTACCCGGTTCGCCGATCGATTGCGCGGCGATCACGCCGACCGCCTCGCAGGCCTCGATGCGGGTCGAAAGGTACTCCTTTACGACACGGTCCAGGATTTCTTTAAACTGCGCATCGCTGAGCTCTTTTCCGTCAAGGAAGGTACGCAGCTGATCCTTGGTCTTCTGCGGGAGATCTGCAGTCCCGATCTTTTTTTCGTACTTATCCGGTATCATGATCTTTCAGACCTCCTCTTTTAACACGGCCTCGACAATACCTTTGACATCGACCGGATCGCCGAATGCACTCTTCGTCGGGTCGGTGCTGTCTTCGCCGTACTGGAACTGGATGATCCGTCCCCCGGTAGTCCTCACGGTGCCATCGTAGGCAACCTTGAGATCCTGCAGCGCGTTGATCATGCGGCGCTGGAGGTATCCGCTCTGGGACGTCCGGACTGCGGTATCCACAAGCCCTTCACGGCCACCGATGGCATGGAAGAAGAACTCGGTCGGGTTTAAGCCACCTTTGTAACTGTGCGCGATGAACCCATGGGCATCAGCACCCCGTTCGCCCTTTCTGAAATGCGGGAGCGTACGGTCGTCATAGCCTCTGACGATCCGTTCACCGCGGACAGACTGCTGGCCGATACAACCGGCCATCTGGGTCAGGTTCAGCATCGACCCGCGGGCGCCGGAAACGGCCATGACGACCGCGCTGTTCCCGAGACCGAGGTGGCGGCCAGCGATCTGACCGGTCTGGTCACGGGCTTTTCCGAGCACCTGCATGATCTGCATCTCGAGTGTTTCTTCGACGGTGCGCCCGGGCATCGGCTCCAGCTGGCCATCTTCATAAATCTTGATCCGGCGGGTAACATCAATTGTCGCATTGTTGAGGACATCCTCGATCTGGCCGTACTCGGTCTTGGAGAGATCTTCATCATCAATGCCGAACGAGAATCCGTCAATCATGATGCCGCGGATGGAGAGTTTTGTCACCTGGTCGATGAACTCTGTCGCCCGTTTCATCCCGTACTGACGGATGATACGGTTGACGATCTGCCCATCGAATGCTCCGATTGCTTTCTTGTCGATGGTGCCAGATTCCAGTTTTCCTTCGATAATACGGACATATGCATCACGTTCGCAGAGTTCTTTCTTGCACGTGTCGCAGTTCTGGCAGGAACTGGCTTTAAAAACCATGTTGAGCGCAGTGGGGAGGATTTGTGAGAAGACCTGCTTGTTGCTCCAGTACTCGATGCCGTCCTCTGTTTTTCCGGCCAGGGGCATGTGCTCAATCTTTACCGGCTTTAAGAGATAGAGCGCCTCTTCCTTGGTAAACCAGCGCATATCATGGGTCAGCATGAAGATGCCCGAGATATGGTCATGGATACCCCCGATGATCGGGCCGCCGAAACGGGGCGACAGGATATTCTCCTGCACAGAGCAAAGGATAAATGCTTCCGCCCGGGCTTCCTCGGTCTGGGGAACGTGGAGATTCATCTCATCGCCGTCAAAGTCGGCATTGTATGGCGGGCATACCGCCGGGTTAAGGCGGAAGGTCCTGCCTTCCATGACTTTTATCCGGTGAGCCATGATGCTCATCCGGTGCAGGGAGGGCTGCCGGTTGAAGAGCACGATGTCGCCATCGCGGAGCTGCCGTTCGACAGTCCAGCCGGCTTCGATCATGTCGGCGACCGTGTCCAGGTTATCCGCACCCAGCCGGAGACGACGGTTGTCCGGCCTGATTACGTAATTTGCGCCGCAGGGCGCGTTGACATCGGGCCGGATCGGGCCGTTTCTTGCGATCTGCTTGAGCTCTTCGATATTGTATGACGTAACCCTCACGGGAACTGTCATCTCATTTGCGACAGCACGTGGGATTCCTACTTCGGCGACCGAGAGGTTGGGGTCAGGGGAAATGACCGTACGCGAGGAAAAATTCACACGCTTACCGGACAATGAGCCACGGAACCGGCCGTCCTTACCTTTAAGCCGCTGCGAAAGGGTCTTGAGCGGCCTTCCGCTGCGGTGGCGGGCCGGCGGGCAGCCGGCGACTTCGTTATCGAGATAGGTCGTCACGTGGTACTGAAGCAGTTCCCAGAGGTCTTCGATGATCAGCTGGGGTGCCCCGGCATCCTGGTTCTCTTTGAACCTCTGGTTGATACGGATAATGTCCACGAGCTTGTGGGTGAGGTCATCTTCCGACCGCTGCCCGTTCTCAAGGATAATGGACGGGCGCATAGTGACGGGCGGGACCGGGAGCACGGTGAGGATTGTCCACTCGGGCCGGGCGACTTTCGGGTTGATCCCAAGGGAAACCAGATCCTCATCCGGGATCTTTTCGAGACGTGCCCTGATATCTGCAGGTGTGAGCTTGTGCTCGACCTTCTTCCCTTCCTCAACAACCACTTCGGAGAATGTGGTCGGCTTCTCGAAGTTTATCTTAAGCTGCTGTTCGCCGCAGTGCGGGCAGATGCGCTCCTTTTTCACATCTTTTTCAGAGATCTGGTCTCCGGTCAGATCTTCATCGGTCCCGACAACCTTTTCCACCTCATCCGGTGACAGGAGCACCCTGCCACACGATCGGCAGGTAACACGCAGAAGTTTCCGGATCAGCCGCGTGTAGCCGACATGAATGACAGGTTTTGCAAGCTCGATGTGCCCAAAATGCCCGGGGCAGTCGCTTGCTTTCTGGTCGCAGGTCTTGCACCGCAGCCCCGGGTCAATAACCCCGAGATTGAGGTCCATAAGTCCCTGCGGGTAGGGGAAGCCGTCATCATCATAGGTGTCCGCCCAGATGATCTTCCTGACACTCATCTCCCGGATCTCTTTGGGAGACAGCAATCCAAATTCAATTTTTCCAATTCTCTTTGGGCTTGGCATGACGCACCTCCTATACGACGTCCTCTAATCTCAGGCGGGGTGCTATCCCCATGCTCTTCATCTCATCCAGCAGGAGCTTGAATGCGTAACTCATCTCGACGGGGTAGATATCGGTCTCGTTGCCGCAGGCCAGGCACCGGGTCATGTTGCGCTTGCGGTCAAGCATCGCCACCATCCCGCAGTGGGCGCAAACATATTCCTGCACCTTGTCCGACTCGTCGAGCAGACGCTCTTTTAATGCCATGGCGGCGCCGTGGCCGATCATGACATCGCGCTCCATTTCACCGAACCGGAGACCACCTTCACGGGCACGACCTTCGGTTGGCTGGCGGGTGAGCACCTGGACCGGGCCGCGGGACCGGGCGTGCATCTTGGAGCTGACCATGTGGTACAGTTTCTGGTAGTAGATTACACCGATGTAGATATCGGCCTTAAATGCCTTGCCGGTGATACCGTCATACATCACTTCACGGCCGGTATGAGAATACCCGAGGCTCTTGAGCGATGCACGGAGGTCGGCCTCGCTCTCACCGGAAAATGCAGTACCATTGATGCGGCGGCCTTCCAGCGCGCCGACCTTGCCGCCGATCATCTCGAGCATATGCCCGATAGTCATGCGACTCGGGATCGCGTGGGGGTTGATGACGAGGTCGGGTGAGAGCCCGCTCTCGGTAAAGGGCATATCTTCCTGACTCGCAATCAGGCCGATGACCCCTTTCTGCCCGTGCCGGGATGCAAACTTGTCGCCGATCTCGGGCACACGCAGGTCGCGGGTCCTCACCTTGACAAGACGTGAGCTGTTCTCACCTTCGGTAATAATGACCGTATCGACAATGCCATGCTCGTTGCTGCGCATCGTAACCGAGGTGTCGCGGCGCTTCTCCACCGCGATGAGCTCCCCGGATGGCTCCTCCAGGAACCGTGGCGGGGAAGTCTTCCCGATGAGGACATCCTTTTCCGCCACAATTGTCTCGGGGTTGATAACGCCGTCTTCATCGAGGTTCTTGTACGACTCCGCACCGTGGGCACCGCTTACGTCCTCGTCAGGTACCTCGATCCGGTCGATCTGGCCACCCGGGTACCGGCGCTCTTCCCCTTCGTAGGTCCTGAAGAAATGTGAACGACCGAGACCCCGGTCAATTGAGGCCTTGTTGAAGATGAGCGCATCTTCAATGTTGTAGCCTTCATAAGACAGGATAGCTACCACGAAGTTCTGCCCGGCAGGCCGGTCGTCCGACCCGATCAGCTCGGAGGTCTGGGTGTGGGTGAGCGGCTTCTGGACGTAGTGGAGCAGGTGGCCCCGGGTATCGGGGCGGAGCTTCATGTTCGCTGAGCCAAACCCGAGTGCCTGCTTGACCATCCCGGCACCCATCGTAACACGAGGGCTTGCGTTATGTTCCGGGAACGGGACATGCGCAGCACCGATCCCGAGGATTAGGGAGGGGTCGATCTCCAGATGCGTGTGCTCGGGTGTAATGTCAGCAGGGTTCATCGCAATGTAAAGATCTTCTTCTTCCTCTGCATCGACGAACTCGATCAGTCCGCGCTGCACGAAGTACGAGAAGTCGATCTCCTTCTTGGCGAGTTTTTTGATGTCCTCATCGGAAATAAGGCTCTTGCCGTCTTTTAAGACGATCAGGGGGCGGCGTGCACGGCCGCGGTCGGTGAGGAGGATGACATCGCCATTAAAGTCCTTGAACGAGACATTTACCTCGGGCGAAATGGCACCCTGCCGGCGCATAGAACGGATGTTTGCCACAAGGGCTTTGGGGTCATCAACAAGACCGATCAATGCCCCGTCAACAAATACGCGTGACTTCTTCATCTGACCTCACCCCTGATGTGCTCGACATCAAGCGTATGCAGGAGGCGCATGATCTCCTCTTCATCATTGACGCCCTTGCTGATCTCGACCATCTGTGCAAAGTTTTTCACCAGACCACAGTTCGGCCCTTCAGGGGTCTCGCTCGGACAGATCCGGCCCCACTGGGTCGGGTGAAGATCACGGGCCTCGAAATGAGGTTGTGAACGTGAGAGCGGGGAGATGACACGGCGCAGGTGGGAAAGCACGGCCATGTGATCGACACGGTCGAGGAGCTGGGACACACCGGTCCTTCCACCCACCCAGTTACCGGTGGCAAGCGGGTGCAACAGTCTCTCGGTGAGCACATCTGCCCTGACTGCTGTTGCAATCGACAGGTCGCGGTGCCGCATGCTTGCCCGTTCGAGCTGGTACTTGATATCCCGGGTCAGGCGGTTGAGCGAGATACGGAACAGATCCTCCATAAGGTCACCGGCCAGTTTGAGCCGTTTGTTTGAGTAATGATCCTTGTCATCGATCCTGCGCTTGTTTAAGACAAGGTCAAAACAGGCTTCGGCCATACGGCCCAGGAAGTGGGCCTTTGCCAGCCGTATGGACGCAACTGCCTCGGCATATCCCTCATCGCCTTCCTTTAGGGTGGCAGGCAGCGCATAGTTAAGGTGAGGGAGCAGGTAATTATCCAGAACGAACTCGGCGCGTTTCTTCTGATAGTCCTTGGTCTGGTTAGGTGCGAGTTTCTTACCCACGTACATGACGCCGCCCTCCACCGAGTCGCACTCGCTCTCTTCGAGGTTCTGCATCATGAAGGTGAGGATATCCTCATCGGTCGAAACTGCATTGACGACTTCCTGGTCGTTGGTCATGCCAAGTGCGCGCATCAGGTCGACGAATTTCAGGTGCCCCGCAACGGACGGGAACGAGACCTCTAACAGATTCTTCTTGTTGCGTTCGACCACCACGAGCGCACGGTAGCCCCGGAACTGCGAGAACACTTTTGCGACGTAGATCCGTTCGTTGTACCGCTCGGTAAACTCGGTCATGATCTTGTTGGAGGCAAGATCCTCTAATGTCATGAGCACGCGCTCGGTACCGTTAACGATGAAATATGCACCCGGATCGAAGGCATCTTCCCCATGGGAGACACGCTCGTCATCGCTCATGCCGTACAGGTTGCATGCGACAGAACCGACCATGATGGGCAGCTGTCCGATCGTCGTGACAATGGGTTCCTGCCGGTCCTCTCCGTGTACGAGTGTCAGCCCGAGCTGGATGGGTGCCGCGTAGGTAAGGTTGCGCAGGCGCGCTTCGCTTGGGTATAATTCACCCTGCGAACCATCGGCTTCCCGGACAAGCGGTTTTTTAACTTCGATGGTTCCGAGTTCGACCCAGACCGGGTCGTTGTTCTTGCCCCGGTTCTCGATGTCGGTTTCGATGATCTTTTGTTCATTGACCACTTTCTGGAGATTTTCTGTCAGGAAATAGTTAAAGGAGTCAAGCTGGTGGCGCGCAACATGCTCCCGTGCAAAGTATGCCCTCGATAAAACACTTCTGTCAATCAGATAGACCACCCCCGGCCTTTATTTTTTGGGTCTCCTGATCACAAGTCGGTACGCTTCGGCCCTGCCAGCGGTATGACTCTTCCGGATAATCCGTATAACATCATCGACTTTTGCGTCGATTGCCTTCACAGCAGGATCGTCATGGTAAATTTTTGGTAATTGTTCCGTAGTAATATGGTAGCGGGAGAGCAGTGCTGAAACCTCCTCCTCGCTCATGAGCTGGTGATCCGGCACCATTACGTGGCTCAACACATTCAGTTTGGTGCTCAATGAAAAACCCCCTTAAAGATGAAACGATTGCCTCTCAGATGCATCACCGCAAAAAATCCACGATTGGATCGTGGTAACGGGCCCGGAGGGATTTGAACCCCCGACCACCTGGTTAAAAGCCAGGCGCTCTACCGAACTGAGCTACGAACCCCGGGGAATAAGATGTACAGCATTATAACAATGCCAGAAAACTATATAAATATTACCTCATTAATAATCAGGATTCAGTATCCGATACCGGTTCATGCAGTTTTTACCAGCAGGTCATCAATCTCCCGCAGCCGTCGTTCAGACCGGTAAATTTTATCTTCGAGATTGCGGATTGCATCCACATCTTCACGGGGAACCTCGCGCCCGGGGATATCCAACCCGCTTGAGGCCTTCAGAACCACCAGAAGGTTCCTGTCTACTTCCACATTTTTGCGGAGTGCGCGGTATTCATCGATCACCGCAGGGTCAATTCCCTTATTCTGTGCAGCGAGGGTTTGCAGGGTTATATCATTTCTACGGGAAAATATCCGCTGGATCGAGTCCAGAAGCTGCGAGGGGCTCACGGGCTTTGAGACGAAATCATCGATATTCATGCTGTGCTCCTGAGCTTCCGCAGGCGTGATCTTCTTTGCCGAGAACATAAGTACCGGGATCTCTTTTGTCACGGGATTTTCCCTGATCTTTTCCAGTGTTTCCCATCCGTCCATCGGTTCCATCATAATATCAAGGAGGATAAGATCGGGTATTATGGTCCGGAGTATTTTGAGGCATTCATCACCGCCAAGGGAGGAGACAGGTGTGTATCCTTTACGGGAAAGAATAGTTGCAAGTCCTTCAACGATAAAAGGACTGTCATCAACAACCAGAATAGTTTCATCCATGAGGAATCACCATGATCCGGGGACAGCGTGGCAGGATACGCCGGTGATTGCCGTCGCAGGGCAATAGTTTTGCATCCTCATTAATAGGCCGCAGTACTATTCAAATGTTTATACGATCGGACGTTCACGAAAGTGTACTTTTACGGGATTTTCCCGGCAAGTTCTCCTTTGATTTCCTGGAGGCGGGCTTCCTGAAACCTGATGTTGGTATCCATGGTCTTTAAGGCCCGGGAGATATCATCGCTGACCCTGACTTTCGAATCATTGAAATTGTACGTGGTTTTGAGGATCTTCATCAGGCGCTTGTTGACATCGATGCTTTTCGAGAGCAGGGCGTATTCATTGACAATATCAAAATCAACTCCGGACTGCCTGGCCCGGTCCATGTCGGTCCGAAGAGTCTGTCGACGGCCGAGCACATGCTCGATTGCATCGTAGAGCTCGCGGTGGGTGATGGGCTTGAGTACATAATCTTCGATAAAGATACCATATTCCTCAGCCTCGGTGGGCGTCAACTGTTTTGCCGTGAGCATAAGCACCGGGATTTCTTTTGTAGATGGATTTTCCTTGATCTTTTCCAGAGTCTCCCACCCATCCATGGGCTCCATCATAATATCGAGAAGGATGAGATCCGGTGTGACTGTTTTCAGGATGTCTAGGCATTCTTCACCGCCATACGCAGCAACCGAGCGGTATCCTCCGCGTTCAAGCATTGTCACAAATACATCGACAATAAAGGGACTGTCATCCACTACAAGAATTGTGTACACTACATCACCTGCCCTATCTCTGAAGCAACAACACCGATACGTGAGCATGCATCTTCCTGCTTTGCAGTACCTTTGAGGAGTGCGGCGATGAGAAAATGATCGCCTGCACCCATAACAAGAATAGATGAATCAGCAGCCAGTATCGTAACTGTCGCAACAGATTTCATTCCGACAAGATTTCCTGCTGATTCCGCAGATGCAAGAATGGTGGCGGCCAGAGCCCCAAACCAGGGTTCATTGAGATCCCGGTCAAAATATTTACCGGCAATAATACCATCCCGCGACACAAGGGCGCATGCGGTCACTCCATCGACTGCCCGTATTTCTTCAATAAATGCTGCAATTTTATCCTTTAACATGGCCGTGGCTCCTGTGTTACACTATCCGCTGTAATTCATAATACCTGATGACACCTTATATACATATCTTTTTTTCTGGCATAATTCATCCGTTAAAGAGGGGAAGGGAGTAATTGCAATCCTGCATACGCGGGGATATTTACTCCCACCCAGAACCGGTAAAATAAAGGGATAAAAAATGGGTCCGGTGAAATTATACAAGCTCCTTCTTTCGATCTTTTGGGCTACGGCAATAATCATCTTTCGCTTTTGCACGTATGATACAATTCCCGGGAGAGTAAGAGTTCCCCTTAAGATCTCTAAAAATTTCCGGGACGCAACATTACTGGCAAGCTCTTTTGGATACCGAAGGATACCTTGAGGGGAGCCAGGGATCGGCTTCTCTCTTTTTTAAAACAACAAGGTACATATGGAATATGAGCGAATAGTATGACCGCGGGGCCATAGGGTAGCCTGGCCATCCTAGGAGACTGGGGGTCTTCTGACTCGCGTTCAAATCGCGATGGCCCCATTCCAGATTGTTGTTTTTTGGAGTGTTTGGCCGTGAAGTTTACGGAATCATGCATTGACTGCCTGATCACCCGCGTGGAGCTCGAATGCAAGCTGGTCGGCGCAGATGCCCGGACAACACAGCAGACAACAGAGTCCTGCAGCAATCTTCTTTTATCACTGAAAGGTGCGCACTTAAGCCATCCCCAGATTGCCAGCCGCCTCCACCATCAGGCCTATGACCTGCTCAAAAACTCCGATCCGTTCAAGGATCTCAAAAATCAGGGAAATGCTGAATCGATTGCAGTCTGCAAAGATGTCCGTACAAGCCTCGTCACCTTCCGGGATTATGTCCTTGCCTCCGTTATCGGGAACACTTTTGACTACGGGGTCAAGGGGCATACGGTCACCAGCAACTTTGCCGGGTTTTTCCGCGAGGAATTTAAAAAAGGGCTGGTCATCGATGATACAGACCGGATCCTCCCGCGGGTATCGCGGGTCGTCTATTTGAGCGACAACTGCGGTGAGATCGTCTTTGACCGGCTCCTGATCCAGTACCTGAAATCCCACGGATCCCATGTCACGCTCGCGGTGAAAGCCCAACCGATGCTCAACGACGCGACCCTTGCGGATGCAAAAATGCTCGGGCTGGATCACATTGTTGACTGCCTTACCACAAACTGCGACGGGGCCGAGATCGGGCTCTGTCCGGAAGAGGCCACTCCCGTCCTTTCCGAGGCTATCTCCCGCTGCACACTGATCATAGCAAAGGGTATGGCAAATTTTGAATCTCTCTTCGATAGAGATGACCTCCCTCCGGTGGCATACCTGATGGCAGCAAAATGCCAGCCGGTTGCAAACGAAGCAGGTGTCCCGGTCGGATCCAAGATTGCCCTGCTCCGAGCATGAGTACCACGGGGCTGCCCTGATCCTCCGTAAGACCTTTGGTTCTCCCTGGAGTTTTATCTGCACATGCCACGGTCGGTTCATGAAGATCCCTGAATGGATTCCCCTGAATGGATCCGTATCGTCCTTGGAGTGGTTCTTCTCTTTGTTGACGCAGTCCGGGTTTGTTGCCATAGTAACGGTGACAGTTCTCATCATGCGGGGCGTACTGCCCTGCCGGGGTTTGTCATCAATGTGGCTGCGGCCCTGTCGCCACCGGGATAATAATCTGGAGGTACATCAGGATAACACCGGAGAGCAGTCCGATAACAATCAGCCGGGATTCGCTTATCGGTAACGAGGGGCAGGGTATTGCAGACTTCGATGCAATAACGATCAAAGAAAAAAACCGGCGTTGGTGAACAGGAGTCCCCCGTACAACAATGAGACATCCGGTACAACTCATTTTCTTTTCCCCCGTTTACTCTCCCGGAAATAATTCTACGGTGGTATTCCGGGTCGAAAACAATCAAAATATCCGGCTGATGATCACGAAAGCGCCCGTGCTTTTTACCGGGCCTGTTCAGGTCGATCCAGTACGCCCGGATACAAAACCTCATTATCTATCTGGGACGATATTCCCACGCAGTAAGGTTCCAAGGGGGAGAGGTGTTGGTCGGTTATTCCGTCGTCAGAGTGGGGTGTTCATCAGGTTTGCCTCTGTCAGAAAATCCAAGAAATGCGCCGGGCCGGGGGATCAGCTTCAGGAACTTACCGATGCTTCCCGGGAACAAGCTGACTGCATATTCACCCCATGATCCCAAAACCGGGAGGGAGGTCCACCTATGACAGCGAAGATAGGCGTTCTTACCGGAGGGGGAGACTGCTCCGGACTCAATGCTGCGATCCGGGCAGTCGTGCGCAGCGGGATTGCGAAGGGATATCAGGTAATCGGGATCCAGAACGGATGGCAGGGACTTATCAGGAGCGATACCATCCCGCTCACGGATCATTCCGTCTCCGGGATCATATCCCGGGGAGGGACGATCCTTGGGACGTCCCGTACAGACCCGGTGAAAAATTCCGCGGATATCAGCGAGATTAAACGCGTCCTTGAAGATCTCGGTATCAGTGCTCTTGTTGTTATCGGCGGTGACGGAACTCTCCGCGCAGCCCATGAGGTGTCCCTTTTGGGCATTCCTCTTGTAGGCATCCCAAAGACTATCGATAATGATGTTTTCGGAACCGATATCACGATCGGGTTTGATACAGCGGTCTTTATTGTCACCGAAGCAATCGACCGGCTTCACACGACCGCAGAATCCCATCACCGGATTATGGTCCTTGAAGTGATGGGGCGCAGGTCCGGCCGGATTGCACTTGCCGCCGGAATCGCCGGTGGGGCAGACGAAATCCTGGTCCCGGAAGTGCAGGTATCCATGGATGAAATCTGCCGCTCCCTGAATGCACGGTACCGTGCGGGAAAGAAATTCTCGATTGTAGTCGTTGCCGAAGGTATACGCCACGAGGATATCGCCAGCACATCGGTACCGGAAGGCGACAGGGACGAATGCGGACACGAAAAATTTGTCGGCATCGGGAATTACCTCGGTAAAGAGCTGGAGTGCAGGCTGGGGATCGAGACACGGGTAACAGTGCTCGGCCATGTCCAGCGCGGTGGGAGTCCGACCGCATATGACCGGGTCCTTGCCACACGCCTTGGGATTGCGGCAGTCGACCAGGTCTTTGCAGGAAATTTCGGCTGCATGGTCGGGGTGCAGGGAAACCGGATTGCTGCCGTGCCCCTTGAATCGGTGGTGCAGCAGTCAAAAGGGATTGACCCTGCCGAGTATGCACGCGCAAAACTGGTAGCCGGGATCCACGTGTAGAAATATCAGGCACGTGCTCTATTGCCGGGCCCCTTCACATATGCAGGAGGTACGGCAGTGCGAGGAGAGATATCAGGACAACGATCATCACGTAGCTGACCGCCCCGACAACGTACCCGGAATATTTAATGAGCCCGCGCCGGTCGAGCAGCCGGTCGACGCCCTCCTTGAAGATGTACCCGCCATCCAGCGGCACCATAGGGATTGCGTTGAAGATCCCTACGTTGATATTGATCCACGCACACCAGAAAAGGAGGTGGATTGCATCCCAGAAACCGGCAAAAGGCTCCAGGTAATACGACGTATCCGGAGTATCGAAGGCGAGGATGCGAAGATATTGCGCACCATCCCCGCTTGCAAAGGGGACGATCAAAAACTCGAAGAACCCGAGCGGCGAAATCATCGTCCCGACCGCCGTCTTTACCGCCATGCCGTCATAGTACTCGACACCCATGAACCCGCTCGTCTGGTTATTGTTGTACTCCGCCGGCCACGCCGCGAGCGTGAGCTTGTAATCTGCAGCGGTACCGTTTATCGATGTCGTCAGGATGACCGTCTCTCCCGGTTTTGTCGTATTGAGGATCGCGGACACATCCGCCCGGCTGGCTACCGGCTGCCCGTTGATTGCTGTTACGACGGAACCCTGGGGCACGCTTGCATTATCCGCAGGATACCCTTTGTAGATCCCGTGGATCGCCGGCTGGGATACCGGCACTACGAGGCCGAAGAGCAGGATCAGCAGCACGAAGCAGGAAAAACCGATCACCAGGTTGTTCGTGATGCCGGCACCGAACATCCGTATCTTGGGCATGCCTTTTTTCTGTTCGAGTTCCTCATCGTCCGGTTCGACAAAGAACCCGATCGGGATTACGGCAAGGAGCACCCCCATGCCTTTAACCCTGATGTCTTCTACCCGGCAGAGGATCGCATGCCCGAACTCATGAATCACAATGGTTAAAAAGAACGCAAACCAGACCGCAAATGTGGATGGGACATAATCGTTGATGCCGGGCAGCAGCAGGATGTTCTGGGGCTCGTAGATCCCGGTCGGTTCAGGCCTGACCATCAGGGTATACCGGATCGAAAGAAAAAGCATGACCGTCATGAAGACAGAGACAATGATAACTGCTATGACTCCGATCGTCCCGTAGATTTTAAAAAATGTGCGCAATGCGGTGAATTTATCGAAAAATCCGACCCGGCTGGTCTTGATCGCCATGATCGGACCATAGAAAATAATATGATCGGTCCAGAGTTTCCTGGTGTAAATATAATACGCAGCGATGGCGTAAAGTGCCACCAGGACCACCAGGATGAAGATCCAGTCCATCTGTACTTCATGGACAGGATAACCTCATAAAGGAATGGTGGAGACACATAAACAAAATTACAAGAAAGCGGACAGGCTGCTCTGGGATTTTTTCGCAAGCATCACGATCACTGTTTTCCAGCTCTTCCGTGCGATGGGGGGAGGCGCCCGGTGTTCGTCAATGTAGGTAGAGAGGTACGAGATGGTGATCGGATCCGACGGGTACCCACTTCCGATCTCCCCGAATTTTTTTGAGATTTTTGTTATTTCGCGGTCACGGGTGACTTTCGCCACGATGCTTGCCGCCGAAACGACCGGGTAGGTGCTGTCTGCGTGGTGCTCTGATACAAGTTCACAAGGTACGGTAAGATGGCTCCGGACAGTTTGTGCATACCTGAAGGGGTTGACATCGCACGCATCGATGTACGCGGTAGCGGGAGCAAGTTTCTCAATTACCTGTGCGTGGGCCCTCGCGACACAGGCGTTCATTGTCATCTCGCGCCTGATGGCGTCGATCTCCTCTGCAGGGATGACAACCATTGCAATCCGGCAACGTTTTTTTATGAGTGAAAACAACCGTTCCCGTTCTTTTTGCGTGAGATCCTTGGAGTCCTTCACGCCAAGATCTGAAAAGACATCAGCAGATTGCGCCCCTACCGCAGCGACCACCATCGGCCCCAGCACCGAACCTTTCCCGGCTTCGTCGACCCCGCAGATCACAGGATACAGGTTTATGCGCAAATTATTTCAATGGCGATGATGGTAACCGGTAGTCATGTATATTGTCATCGTGGGGCTTGGTGGCATCGGAAGAAGCCTTGTCAGGCAGGCGGTCGACCATGGCAACAACGTTGTGGTTATCGACCAGGATGAGTCCCGGTGCAGTGAGATTCTCGAGCACTACGATATTCTTGCAATCACCGGTAATGCTACCGATAAGTCTACGCTTGAGGAAGCAGGCATCGACCGGACCGATGCATTCGTCGCTACGACAAGCGACGACGCAGTCAACCTCATGACCTGCTGGCTCGCAAAACGTTTCCACGTGCCAAACGTGGTCGCGATCGTCAACCAGACAGCCCATTCAGAATTTTTCAAGGAAGTCGGCGTCAGGATCAGCGAGAACCCGGATGATCTGGTGGCCTCGCGTCTCTATTACTGGACAGAAAACCCAAAACTCCAGCAGCTTGCCTCAATCCCCGGCGGCAGCATCTTTGAGATTGTAGCAGAGGATAATGCTCCCATTGTCGGCCACGAGATCCGCGAACTCAAGGTCAAGGACTTTGTCTTTATTGCCATACGAAGGACAGATGGTACGCTGATTATTCCAAGCGGAAACGTACGGATCCAGCCAGGCGACATTTTCACGGTTTTTACCAAAAAAGAGGCAGAAGAAGACTGCCTGCGGCTCCTCAACAAACAACTGAAAAAATCAGCGGATTGAGGCGGCCAGCGCCCCGAGTTCCACAAGCAGTTTCGGATTGGCTTTCAACAACTCTTTTATTAAGGTGAGCGTGGAGAACTCTTTTAAGTCCAGCTTCGAGACAGAATGAATGATGGCGTTGAGTTTCTCATCAGGCTGTTTGATTAAATATTCCTTGATGTGGTAATTGCGCTCGATGCTTTTGCCCATTTTCGAAGCACGCCATTCCCTGTCGTACGCCATCAGCGCTTTCTTTGAGAGATCACCTTTTGCGATATAGTCTGCCGCTATTTGTGCCGCGAGCCTGCCGGTATACATCGCGTTATAAATGCCACCACCCGTGAGCGGGTCGACAACCCGTGCTGCATCACCGACCAGCATCAGGTGATCGGCAACGGTGCATTCCAAGGGCCGGCAGACCGAGACTCCGCCGATAATACATTCGATGGTCTTGCCATGCGGGAATTTCTTTTTCACAAACCGGTCCAGATAATCCTTTGCCCGGTGCCCCTTGCCGCTTTTCCTGCCGGAGATTCCAATACCAACGTTTGCGGCTCGTTTCCCTTTCGGGAACACCCACAGGTACCCCTCAGGCGCGACTTCATTACCGAGATAGAAGATGGTTGCATCCGGGTTGATGTCGATATCGGTCATGACGTACTGCACCGAACTCATAATCTCCCGGACCGGCACGGTTGTATCAATCCCGCACCATTTGCCAAACTTCGACTCGACCCCGTCCGCTGCAATCACCACATCTGCCATGACTTTTGTGACATTGCCACAGGACTCGAGCTGGGCACCTTTAATCCGCCCTTCCTGTATCACAGGCGCGGATGCGCGGGTCTTGACAAAGACATCCGCCCCGGCATCTGCTGCCTGCCAGACCAGTTCACGGTCGAACACCTTGCGATCGAGGATATAGCCAACTTTTCCCCCGGCCATGGAAGACTCGAGGGTCATCTCAAAGCCATCAGGCGCCACGATGCCCGCACCGGTCATCTCGGCTGATATCCAGCAGGGGTCGGGATCAATAAATTCGGCGAGAGCCTCCTTGCCGATACCCTCAGCACAGCGGACCGGGGCGCCGATCGCGGGACGCTTCTCGACAAGGCAGGCCGAGAGCCCTTTTTCGACTGCCGTCTTTGCGGCAAGTGCTCCGGCCGGACCGCCGCCGATAACCAGCACGTCATACTTACTTTTCATGCACGACCTCCAGCGCACCAAGCGGACAGACCTTGGCGCAGATACCGCAGCTCGTACAGTTCTCTTCAACAGAAAGGTATGCGTCGATCAGTTCAAGTGCACCTTCAGGGCAAACTGACACACAGCATCCGCAATACCCGCAGATATCCCGGTGTACGTTGAGCATTCTATCTGATATGTTGGAGGCCGGTTTCATTAATCTTTACGGAACGAATATGGGCGGGTCGACCGGTCTGGCCAGATACAATGGATCGGAACAGCATTTTCCGGACGGGCGGTCAATTTCCCTTTGGGTTGGGAAGAGATAGAGAACGGCAATATGACATCTTTATTAATTATTAACAGTAGAAAAGTACTTCTTAGGGACGCTTCTCTGCCTGCTGACGTCAAGGAGCCCTCCCATTCCTTTTCGGAGATCCATGCGTTCTGCCATATCAGCAAGTTATTCACTCTTTACCTTCGTTTTTTCTGTGGCAAAAGTATCTTTTAAATACTATAACTAGGAAATAATCTTCCTATTACCTATGGGTATTCGACGGATTCCCTGTGATTTCCCGGATCTTCAAGCATGCTTGAAAATGCCTGTCGGTATGAAAAGGTGACTTAATGGTTCAAAAGAGCAAGAGCACCACGATGACGAGCGTGACAAAAGAGCAGATCAGCTCGATCAATTCTCTTATAAAAAAGAAGGAGATCAAGATCGTCGATTTGAAATTCAACGATCTGCCCGGCCTCTGGCAGCACTTCTCCATCCCTGCCTCAGAGCTGGTCAAAGATTCCCAGCCGGATGCCGGCATCTGGGCCGAAGGGATCGGGTTTGACGGTTCATCCATCCGTGGTTTCCAGAAGATCCAGGAATCGGACATGATCCTGTACCTGGATGCTTCTACAGCAGTTGCAGACCCGGTATGCGAAGTACCTACGCTCTCGATCATCTGCAACGTTTTTGATCCGATAACCAAGGAAGCGTACACAAGGGACCCGAGGTTTATTGCCCAGAAGGCAGAGCAGTACCTCAAGTCCACCGGCATCGCCGACGAAAGTTTCTGGGGGCCGGAGTACGAGTTCTTCCTTTTCAATGACGTCAGGTACTCCCAGACCGTCAACGAGGGGTTCTACTCGGTGGATTCAGTTGAGGGTATCTGGAACTCGGGCAGGGACGAACAGCCCAACCTCGGGTACAAACCCCGCCATAAGGAAGGCTATTTCCCGGTACCGCCACACGACTCGCTCCAAGATGTAAGGAGTCGCATCATCAACAGGATGATTGAGACAGGAATTCCCGTAGAAGTGCACCACCATGAAGTGGCAACCGCGGGCCAGAATGAGATAGATATGCGGTATAGTCCTCTGGTCAAAATGGCGGACAATTGCATGATGTACAAATATATAGTCAAGAACATGGCACGGGAATTCGGTATGGTCGCGACGTTCATGCCCAAGCCTCTCTTCGGGGACAATGGTTCCGGTATGCATACCCACCAGTCGATCTGGAAGGATGGCAGGAACCTGTTCTTCGATGCCAAGGGCTACGGAATGATCAGCCAGGCCGCGAAGTATTACATCGGGGGTCTCCTCAAGCATGCCAATGCACTCATGGCGTTCTGCGCCCCATCGACCAATTCTTACAAACGGCTTGTTCCGGGATACGAGGCACCGGTCAACCTCGTATATTCCCTCAGGAACCGGTCCGCCGCAGTCCGGATCCCGATGTACTCGGAGAACCCCAAATCAAAAAGGATCGAGTTCAGGCCCCCGGACCCAATGTGCAACCCGTATCTCTCGTTCTCAGCCCTGCTGATGGCGGGTATCGATGGTATCAAAAAGAAGATCGATCCCGGCCAGCCATTCGAAGGAAATACCTACGAACTCGAAGGCAAGGCAGCAAAGAAGCTCCCGACCGTCCCCGGCTCACTTGAACAGGCAATTGACGCATTAGAAGCAGACCACAAGTTCCTCTTGGAAGGAGGCGTCTTCACCCAAGACGTCATTGATGTCTGGATCGAGTATAAACGGGCTGAGATAGACGCTATTCGTCTCCGCCCCCACCCGTGGGAGTTTCACCTTTACTTCGATATGTAAGGGTTAGAAAAATTCCCTTTTTTAAAGTTCCTAAAAAAGCCACAAGCCAAAACCGGTGAATTGCGGATGGAAGTGCCGCACTGCTCACCTGATTCCATGGATTATACAAGGGAAAAAGTGCCGTACTTCCCTCCACCTCCGGGATGAAGGATCACGCGATTTTCTCTCAAGGCTGCAATGGCATCCGCAACCTTCGGGCGGATTGCCCGTATCTCCGGTTCCGGGATCGCAATGAGCACATCGATCTCGTTTCCAAACGCCGAGATGAATGCGTCGTAGATTGCGCGGCATTTTTTTGTTCCGGGCGATGAAACTCCTTCAACAGTCTGGATGACCTGCCCGAGCGGGACAATGTGGAGGTACGGCGGGCGTGACCCGGGTGGGCTGCGTGAAAGTTCACGGGCGCGGTCGAACACGCCCTTCTTGATCAGCCCGCCATCAGCAGGGCAGCGCCAGTTATGCTGCTGGGCCTGTCCCAGGGAATACTGGGTAAAACAACGGACACATGCGGTACGGTTGTACTTCCCTTCCTCCGGGAAGAATCCGGCATTCATCGTGATGGCGCCGGCCCTGATGCAGTCAAGCACGCCCCGTACGGAGAGACTGCCATTAATCTGGATCCGGTTGAACTCACGGCCGATCTTCTCCGGCTGCGGACTGTGGGCATCCGAGTTCGAGAGAAAGGGGACATGAGAGAGATCCGGGATACCCGCACCGTACGAACTATCCGCCGAGAGCCCGAGTTCCAGCAGATCGATCGGCTCACTACCATAACAGCCTGCGACGGAATCATGGTATGCAAAGAGCGCCGTCCATGGTGTGAACGCATGCGCCGGGCCGATGAGGGCCCCGACATCGTGCACCCGCTCTGCAATGGTTTCCCCGGAGAGAGAGACGTGGGGCCTGCCGTTCGTACTGATGCTTTTACTTTTTGATACGAAGAGATCACGGAGCTGATCGAACTGACCGAAATCCTCGGCAAGGATCAAGTGGTGAACCCGGTGTTCGTCCTCGACCTCACCAGTCGGGATGACGCAGATCCCCTGTTTGTTCGCTAAGAAAGGTTTCCATTCCCTTTGCCAGGCCGGGTGCAGGGCATCACCGGTGCCCAAAACGTGAAGTCCCTTTATCGTACATGCAGCGAGAAGTTTTTCCGGGTGCATCGCGCGCGATACTGCCATTGAAAATGGTGAGTGGATATGCAAATCGGCATTTGCAAACATGAGTACCTTCCTGATTACATCTTACAACAATATAAGCGCATGAGAGCACGCGTAATCACTATAAAAGGGCCTATCCGTAATATCCGTATCCTCACAGGCACTCGCTACGTTTTCTGGGGATGGGCGTATCTTTTTTCCAGAACTTGATATCCCGGGCCCGGTCAAAATAAAACTTTGAGACTCCTCGAGTGTTCCTAGTTCTTTTAAACAGATGCCGATATAATTCCATGAATCCATGTTGTTGGGCAGGACGTTGACCATCATTTTGAATGCCTCGATTGCTCCCTCGAGATACTTGGTGTTCATCTGTATGGCACCCATCGATACGCATTTCTGGCGTCTGCCAAAAAGGGGCTCTGCATAAACGAAATCTCCTTTGTCGAGTAATGTTTGCGAAGAAACACCGGTCAATTGCTCCATGGCCGTGTTCCAGGCATGCACATTCCCTTCAGGATCAATGACAAATCCGGCATTGGGAGAGAAGTTGATCAGGTCAAAAACAATCTTCCGGGACAGGCCCTTCGCTTTTCCCACGAACCGCTGATCGACTGCGTGTCATATCATCTGCTGCAACACTACAAAGGGCATCTCCGTATTTTCGCCTTTTTTTAAGAAGAAGTTTGCACCATTGTTGAGTGCGGCGATCGCAGTATGTTCCCGGCCGATACCGGTGAAAATAATTACCGGTGTTACGTCGCTTCTCCCCCATATGATCTTTAAAAATTCGATACCGTTGATCTCCCGGCAGATCGTAATCAAGAACGATGACATCGAAATTGCTTTTCTGGAGTACTTCGAGTGCTTCCCGGGAAGGGCCAACCGGTTTGACCGAGATCTCGTGAGATCTCTCCAGTACCAGCTGCGTTACCTCCAGAATCGCCGGATCATCATCAACAACCATCACAGAGAGCATACAGTTTGCCAGCGCACGCATATTTATGTAATGTATATTCATGAGGGAATAGACCTATAACACAAATGGATATGCATTGCAAACGGATCTGAAGCGGATCTGGCATTCTCATCCGCAGAAATCTGGAAAATTCAATTCATTACAGAAAAGGTTGAAGAGATACCACTGCATTTATAGAGGATTTCCCCGGAATCTTTTACGGAAAAATCGAAAAGAAAGGATCGTCAGCCGATATAACTCAGCTCTTCATCGCGCTGCATCTTCTCACTTTCAAGGAGACCCTGCACTACTTTCTCCATCTCGGCTGCACGGGCGTTAAGCTGTGTGGGATCAACCGGCACCGCAATAAGTTTCGAGAGAGCTGATAAAACACTGGCCGCGCTCATCGGGTCGACAACATAACCGCTTGTCTCGCCCATCAGGCAGACCGCATCGATTCCCCGAAGGCCCCCCATCCCGAGGAGGAGACCTGCAGCGCCCACGATCCCCCCGCCCGGTTCGTCACGGTCAAACGTCACGCCCGCCATCTCAATCTCCGCTTTAAGGTCCTCTCGGTTTGTAGCGCCAAGGACCCGGGGTGCGTTGACCAGGTGCCCGACACCGAACCCCCCGAGAGTATAAATGCGTTTTACCCCAAGTTCTACAGCGATATCGAGATATGCATCTGCCATAAGGTAGTGTCCCTCGTTTGAGGTGCTCTGGAAATCACCAACAAGGAAAACGACATGCCGGTCCTCTGTCCGATAAAGATAGATCTCGTTTCGCGGCAACCGGGCAACACCGGTTTCTTCTATAATGACCTGAGGGGGAAGGTAAATTGAGTGGATCTCTCCTATTTTTTCCGCGCCCAGTACGTGAATCATATATTCGGCAACGAGTTTTCCCACCTGCCCGATACCGGGCAATCCGCCGATAAGGACCGGGTTTGTGAGGTTTTTATCCGTAAAAGTATCCTCGTACCGGATGCTGATGTCATCGATCATGGTGAGGCTCCTTCCTTTGCCATCCTTCGGTATGCACCGAAACGATCCTGTACCGAAAAGCGCGCCGGGTGGGCAATCATTGTCGGCCTGCCACACAGGGGGCATGTATGAGAAAGAGTATAGGTATGATCTGCGCCGCAGCGACGGATTCTCCCGCTCATTGACTTTTCCCGGACTTGGGTTTTTTTACGAGTTTGCCTTCGCCGCCTGCTTTTTCAAGAACAGCAATTGCGGCGTTGGCGGCTTTCTCAAGCGCTTTTTCTGCTTTCTTGTAATCGGGTGCTGTCACCTTGATCCGGTAGATCGGTGCACCCAGATACAGCAGCTCGATGTCTGCACCTGCAGTCTTTGCTTCGCTGGCCTTTTTTAAGGCAGTCCGTATGACGGTCACACCATCTGACTCTGCGGACATGAGCACAAGCTGGCCGGTCACTTCGACTCTGGGGATCTTTACGCTCTCGTGGGCGATATGCACCAGCGCTTCGCCTGCCTTTTTGGAGAGTCCCAGTTTTTTGATCGTTGCATCGCTGTCGGTGACGATATCCTCAAACACCGCATACAACTCGCCATATTTATCGAGAATTACATCTTCAATAGCTGTTGCGGGTTCGCCGGATTTCTCTGCGACAAAACCGATCCACTTGCGCGCCTTTGACTCGTTTTTCCACTCGCGGATCTTTTCGCGGCGCTGGTGTTCGTTGACATCCTTTAAAGAAAGGTCGATGTGACCACGGTTCCGGTCAACGTTGAGAACCTTACAGACGATCTTCTGGCCCTCCCGGATATGGTCACGGATATACTTGATCCAGCCGGTTGCGATTTCAGAGATGGGGATAAGCCCCTGCCTGCCACCGTACTCGTCAAGCGATACGAACGCAACGAAATCCTTGACATTTTCTACGGTACAGACTACCAGTTCCGATTCCTGTGGCCAATCTCTGTCCGGCATGTGTGGCTCACTTGAACTCTGAGATGATCTCAGCCTTTAAGTTCGCCTTTCCGCCCGCGGGGGTCGCAAGATCGCGTCCGCAGACAACACACTTGACTGTCGTGCTCGCCTTGGAAAAGACAGTCTGCTCATTATCGCAATCCGGGCATTTTACCTTCAAAAAACTGCTCCGGTTCGCTCGTGCTTCTCGTACCATGTTTTTCACTCCGTCAACTCGAACTTGGCAACCCGGTAGCCTTTCCGCAGGTGGGCTTTCCCACAGGTTGTGCAGCGGTACCTGACGTTAATCTTCTTTGTGGGCTTATCGCCACCAGGGACCTTCGAGAACTTGCCCATGTTGCCCACTTTACCTCTCCGTCCCTTCTGGCGGTCGATCCAGTGGAGGCCGGTCGTCTTGCTCTTCTTGACCTTCTCCACCTCATGGATCTGGTGACTCCTGCAAAAAGGACAGTATGTTTTGAATTTCACTGGCATCTTCATGTTGTTTTCACCGAATTGACTGGATATTGAATCCCAGTATTATTTACTAAGGTTCATATTTAAGATATGGGTTCACCGGAAGTTCAGGATACTACTAACATCCCGATTTTATGCAATTCTCATCGTGGCGAAGAGTGGTATGATTTTGGCGCTGGGATATTAAAAAGATTAGGATAGTGTGGATCTTCCCGTCGCATCAGGACAGAAAATATCACCCCACAATAACGGCAGCTCCCCGGTAGATTGCTCTGCAAAGAATTCCTCTGAAAGATTTCGTCTATTTACAAGAGGGAAGGGTAATGCCAATAACAATGTTCCGGTCACTGAGCACGGATGCATTCCGCTCGGGCAGGGTTACGATATCACCTTTTGCAAGAGAGTAGATCCTCCCATCTACACCCATAAATGTATCCATATCCTGCAGCACCCGCACGAGCATATAGGGTGGCGTGAGGGGAGGTGCAGCGGACGATGAAACGGGAGATTGAGGTTCCGCATCTTCCGGTGCCGCGGGAACTTCTGTATATACCGTATCCCCTTCATCTTCTGCAGATTCGATGCCGCGGAGAACTGCAGGGAGTGGCGGCACAAGAGGCTGTTTTGCATTATTAAGCAGGATTCCCTGGCATTCTTCAAGGCCGGACGCAACCCGGTCAAACATCTCATGCTCTGCCGGGAGCATCCGTTTTACCTCCTCACGATCATAGTAATTGCCCTCAGCGTGCATGATCGCGAGGGCAAGAATCTTGCGAGATCGGATGGAGAACAGTTCATGCATGGTCTCTTTTATCGCGATCGTTTCTTCTATAAGTGCCCGCGCTTCATCGGAAAGCGGATCCTCAATCGCATAGACCTTCTTTAAGAGTGCTGCGATCTCTGCATGGGTGCGGTCAAAGATATCCGGCGATATCTGAAGCAGTTTGCCGGTTTCGCGTTCGGAGAGCAGAATGCTGCGCAGATCATCAAATCCCATAGCAGACCCTCGAAAGGAGATTATTTTTCAGGCTATTTCCGCGATGCCGCGGCAGCAAAGGAAGACTGCCACAGCCTCAGGTACTGTAGAGATCCCTTTTTGGATCTGATAAGTGCTTCCAAGCATCGGCATGGCAAGCGGGAATCGCGCGTCCACCCTGACATCGCGGGAAGAAAAGACCACAGCATCAATAAGAGGATCAAATTCGAAAAGATCCCGTACCTCAAGCGGCTGCACCCGCATCCCGCTGCCGCCATGAAGGGAGGTCGGCATCCGGATCAGGCGCTTGATGTCGGTTGTGACCGGCTCATCCGCAAGGGCCGCCTTCTCGTTCAGCCGCTTTCGGAATTCCCCATCGGTTTCGTTTATGACCGCTTTTATGACCCGGTCTTTGAGGAGTGTCGGATCGAACTCCCCACGGAGTCCGTTAATCATATCTACGCCCTTTTTTAAGAACCCGGCCGCAGACTCCTTCCCCACACCATCAAGTGCGGTAAGATACCCCGTCGCCTCATCCCCACTCAAGGTGCCAAGCCATGCAATGTAATCAATAAGCGCCTCACGGAACCGGGCAGGCCACCCGGACGATGGAGATCCCCCGGAGAGCAGGATGAAAGGATCGATCCCGATACCACAGATGTAATCGACCACTTCACGCCGCTCGGCGCTCCCCCACCCGCGGAATGCCAGATCCCGCACGTGTACATGGTACCCCCGCCCACCGGAAAAAACCAGATCAATCTTCTTTGGATCAATCCCGAGTTCACCGGTGAGCATGGCCAGCAGTTTTTCTGTCTCGGCCTTTACCCGGGAAAGCATCTGGTCATAGGGTCCTTTTACAATGTGATCCGCGTCCAGATCGAAGATAAGATCTGCCCCGCACCAGCCTTTTTCGCCCATGGTGGGCGCATCGGGTTTCTCGTAGTACGCGCTTGAGTAATAGAGATGGGAGGGGACGAGGTTTTGGATATAATCAAAGAGCTCCCTGCGATCGGTGAAAGCGATGTGGCGGCGCATCCGCATCTCGGCAGCACCGGGAGCAAAGAGTACAAAACCCCATTCCCGCTGCGCAAGCGATGGAGGTGAGACCAGCATTGCCTTTTGGTAGTACTCAGTGAACCGCTGCCGTACAAACTCCGTAGTTGCCGGGTTCATGACATCTCCTTTACCATATAGGGCCCCCTGCGCTCATATCCCTGTCTCCGGTAATAGGGCCGGACACCGATACCGCTCATGATCGCGACCCGCGCAAACCCTGCTGCTTTTGCGATCTCCTCGGCACGGGAAAGAAGCAGTCTCCCGAAGTTCCGGTGCTGCCATTCCTCTTCCTCCGCCGCTTCAAGACCTATCGGGACGAGACTTCCATAGACATGAAGCTCGCGCACAAGGGCGGCTCCCTGAAGCTCGGGGCGGAACTCCGATGAAGGAAAACGGAGCCGGGCAAAGCCGATGAGGGAGTCTCCTGATACCGCAGAGACAAAATGTTCCGTCCCGTCACAGCACTCGTACCGGGTCACCCTTATGTCAGGCTCCACGTCAGAGGGAAGTCTCCCGATCTCCCGGCACCGGATGCAGCGGCAGTGACGGCCCTGTGCAGCAAGGCGGCATTGGGCAAGCTGCCGGAAATTGGAGTGCCGCGACCCGGCCACAATCAGTTTTGCCGGGATATCGCGCTGTACCCGGGACAGCCGCGTATACTCCGGGATAAGCGTTTTTGCATAGGCAATGAGATCGATGAGCTGATCTTCATTATACGGGGCATACCTCCTGAGTTCCCAGAGTTCTTCGATCTCGGAGCCGGGGGTGACGAGCGTCGGGTAGATTTTTAAGAAATCCGGCTTGAACCGGGAATCGGAGAAGATCGTCTCGAACATCTCCTTATCCGCAGCAATCGTCGAGTGCGGCAGGTTGGGCATCACATGGAAGCCCACCTTGAGCCCGGCATCCCGCAGGAGCCAGTTTGCCTCGGCAGTATCGGCCACCGTGCACCCCCTGCGGTTGAAGGCAAGGATAGCGTCGTCTACATGCTGGACGCCCAGCTCAACCTTGGTGACACCGAGGTCGAGCATCCGGTTGATGTGCTCTTTTTTGCACCAGTCCGGGCGGGTCTCGAACGTGATGGCGACGCACCGTACATCTGCACTTTCGTTTGCTGCTTCGACTGATGCAACAGAAGGTACCGCTGCCGCCGGTATCTCCCCGGGATACGCATTCATTGCTTCGATGCACCGGGCGACAAATTCGTTCTGGTACTCCACAGGACGGGCGGTCATCGTCCCGCCCATGACGATCAGTTCCACCTTCTCGACCCGGTGGCCCAGCGTCTCGAACTGACCGAGCCGGGCATGAACCTGGGTAAAGGGATCGTAATTGTGCTCACGGGCCCGTTTTGCCGCCGGCTCCTCACCGGTGTAGCTCTGCGGTGATCCAAACGGATGGGCCGGTCCGCCCGGGCAGGGCAGGCATTTGCCATGCGGGCAGGGATGTGGCGAGGTCATTACCGCAACCGGTGCAACGCCCGAAAGGGTACGGGTGGGCTTGACAAGCAGGATCCTGCGCAGGATCTCCCGCTCCCCCGGAGTCGCAGCCGCAAGGATCGCGGAGTTCTTGGGAACGGCACTCAGCCGGTACTTCCGGCAGATGTCAATTTTTACGGCGACGATCCCGCTGTCACCGGCCGGCAAGGAGAGGATGCGGGAGATTATCTCCCGTAAAGCCAGAGCCTCATCCATGACGCTTAATGTTCGACTGCGACCTGTTGAGTCGATGCTGTCGCAGTCTCAGGAGAATAGTTCACCACATGCACGCGGTGGTGTCCATTAATATGGGATACTACTTCATCGCCAAGTGTGAGAAGAGCATCCTTATGGGCTTTTTTATCCTTGTGAATATGTACCGGCGATATCTCGAGCGCATCATAGCGTTCGGTAACTATTTCCTCACTCGTAGTATTCTCGTAATACTTCCTGATGTGAACCATCAGCATATGCAGATGCAGTAACTCTTCCTTTTGCACACTATCGCCTTCTCTCTGAAAAGTTAATTTTTCTGTACGACAGATATACCTTATTGGTGAAATTTATAAGAGAATACATTCACCCAAGGGGATTACTTGCAGGACTCGCAATTGGGGACGCGTTGGGTGCGCCTTTTGAAGGATCTCCCCCTCCTGAAGCGTGGGAGACAAATATGCGGCCCGGAGGGCGCCATTTCCGGAAGGCCGGCCAGTACACAGATGATACGCTGCAGGCATGTGCGGTCGCTGAATCGCTTCTCGTATCTAAAGGGTTTGAACCGTCTGACCTTATTGGGCGTTTGCTTTCCGGGTACGAAAAGCGTCCGGAATGGTACGGCCCCACCTCATCAGCATTCTTTAATCTCGTGCGTTCCGGCACCCCGCCGCAGCGTGCCGCATGGCTCGTGCACCGGCGCCATCACGGGAGCCGGAGCAACGGGAGTGTGATGCGGGGGTTCCCGCTTGGAATCTTTTACCCCCCCGACAAGGTGTATGAGGTGAGCATCATGTGCTCCCGGCTCACCCACCACGATCCAGTAGCCGCCCACTGCTCTGCGTGGCTCAATATAATGGCGAGCGAGATGTGCCGGGGTGTCCAAAAAAAACGGGCGTTTGTTTACGCCCGCTCACGGTGCAGAGATGCAGAGGTGCTGGATAAACTCGGAAGTTACGAGAGATATCGGCCCGAGCCCTCGCTTGACGCCGTGCTCTGTTCACATGCGGCTCTCTTCTGTTTTATGAATGCCCGTACGTTTGAGAATGCCGTGCTCTCAGCCATTAATCTCGGCGGCGATGCGGACACCGTTGGTGCCTGCTGCGGGGCGCTTGCCGGGGCATACTGGGGGATCGGTGCGGTGCCGGAGCGGTGGAGCCGGGTGGCCGAAAGGTATGACGAACTGATCCGTATTGCGGGGGCTTTGTGGGAGATGCGGAAGGACCGGGGATAAGCTAATACACTGCCCGACTCCCTCCACCTCTCTCCCACATTTCCAGCGCGCAATTCGCATACCCGGACATGATGCCGGCATCGCATTTTCACGTCGCTATTGTTCCGGAAAACCGGGTCGCAGGTTCCATCAAGTCCACCAGTGTTTGTGCGGCCGTTTTTCAATTTGTACCCATCTGACCCCCTCCATCACGCTTCAGAAAAGGGAATGTTTTTAGGGCAATTTTACGATGATAAATTCGGGAAATTTTCAAGAAAAAATTCATCGGGGGGTCAGTGGGGGTATTTTCACCGGATCGGCGGGGGATCTGCTGATATCGTACGAGATCCCCGTGATCCCTCTCAACAAATATCAACACATTAAATTATGCAATCTTATCCAACACGTTCAGAGTATTATACCGGAGATCCCACCTCCTGATAATGCGGTGCTCCTGACATATCTGCGCAATAATGCAGCAAAAGGGGCATACCGGGTCACAAATATCGGAAGATTAATAAAACACGTATTATGCGGGTTTAATCTCAACCAGCTTGAGCGCCCGGCCTTTGCCGCATATGTCGGACGCATTGCCCAGCACCTCGACAATAACATATTTTTCGCCTTCTACCACGCCGTCCGGCCTGCAGAGCGGGTAGCTCTTGCAATCCGCCTTATTGCAGGAAAACTCTATTTTTATCCTCGAGTTGACGATCGCCATATCCGCGCCGATAAGCATGGTCACCGGGGCATCCATCACTTCGACAGCAGTTGCACCGTTGAAATGAACCGCACATTCATGATGGGTGCTCCTGACCGTCACGATCCTGTACCGGTGGCCCTTATTGAGGTTGTTGCATGCCTTTTTGACCTTGCAGGTTCCACATTCCGGGGACTCTCCCTCGTAGATAAACTCGACACCGGGTTTTGCCAGCACCGTTCCCACAAGCGTCACTTTGGTTTTTGTATCAGCCATGGTAAAATTCCTGTACTTTTTACCGTGTTGCGCCGGATTACTCCGAATAGAGCATCTGCACCAGTTTCTCTGCCGATTCTCTGGTGATGCCCATATCAAAGATTGTAAAGCGTTCCGGGCGGATAGTCTTTGCCATCAGGAGTGCCTCGACGGCGACCTCATCAGAGATGCCAAGATCCGCAGGTGTCACCGGCGCGCCAATAGTCCGGAGCGACTCACGTATCCCCCGCCAGTCGCCACCATGGAGGTACATCGAGATAATTGTACCAATCCCGCAGCTTTCTCCGTGCAGGGCCTTTCCCGGGGCAAGCCGGTCAATGGCGTGAGAGAATTTATGCTCCCCGCCGCTTGCAGGTCGTGACGATCCGGCGATGCTCATCGCGACCCCGCTCGATACCAGTGCTTTTGTTACAAACCATGCAGACTGTTCCTGGTGCGGTTTTATGAGATCGGCATTTTTGACGAGAATTTCTGCAGTCATTTTAGAGAGTGCAACCGCGTATTCGCTCATTGGCTCACCCTTGATCCGGTGAGCCATCTCCCAGTCAAGGATGGCGGTATAATTGGAGATCACGTCCGCACAGCCGGCCGCGAGGAGCCGGTGCGGGGCGGACGCAATAATACCGGTGTCCGCAATGATGGCAACTGGCGGATGCGCCTCGAGGGAGACATTGCCCTCTCCCGTGGGTACCGATGCCCGGGCAGAAGCGATGCCATCATGTGATGCCGCTGTCGGAACAGAAACAAACTGAAGGTCGAGGTTATACGATACTATCTTTGCCGTATCGATTACCCGGCCTCCCCCCACACCGATCACAAAATCCGAGCCCTGTGCTTCCTGCTCTGCTTTCCTGATAATCGTCGGGCTGATCTCTTCTGCGATAAAAATGTTCACGGCACCTGTTCCGGAAAGCAGATCTGCGACGGTTTTACCTGCCCGTTCCATGGTACTTTTTCCCGAGATCAGGAGTGCAGACCTGCCCAGTTTGAGGTCTTCGCAGACCGGGATGATCTGGTTAAGGACCTCATGGCCGATTACCACATCCCGGGGTAACTGCATCCACTTGGACTTGTCAAAGACCTTCTCCTTAAGTAATTTTATAGTATCTGGGCTCATCCGGATTATGAATGATTAGTGATTTCATATACAAATACTACATCGATCCGGTGAAGTACGGCGAGCCCTATAATATTGTCGAGACACTCACCTACGCGATCATCCTCATCATCGGTGTGTATTTATTGTACCGCTGGTTCTCGAATTCTTCCTGGCTTTCAGAGCATGGCATAAAACTTGATTCCTCATTTATTCTTGCCACTCTGCCCTACGTGGTGCTTGGCGGCGTTCTCCGGGTGATCCAGGATGCCGGGATGATCACAGGTGACTGGCAGTACCTGATCGTTACCCCCCCGATCTATTTTGTGCTGTTTTTCTTTACGCTCGGGATGATCTTTATCGGGGGCATACTCAAGAAAAACGGGCTGATCAAAAATTTCCTGTCATTCTACGCATTGGTCGGCTGTATGGCGGTTTTTGTTATCTCGCTTATTCTTTTCTCCTGGGGCATGGCCCATTCCCATGTCGATCTTTTCATCCTTGTAGTGATCCTGCTCATGGCCGTCACCGCAACAGTGCTTGTCTGGGCCTGCATGAGATATGTTCTTTCCTGGGAATATGTCAGGGATCCGCTCTACATCGCACTCATCTTCGGGCAGCTGTTGGACGCCAGTGCCACCAGTTACGGGCTTACCTTCCACCCGGCAGTCCATTATATCGAACAGCATGTGGTCGGGTCGGGCCTGATCCAGATGACCGGTACTGCGTTTGTCATGTACCCGCTCAAGCTCATCGTCCTTTTCCCGGCTATTTACATCATGCAGCTCTATCGCAAAGAGGCAAATCCGGCCTTCTGGTACCTGGTGCTTCTTGCGATGATCGTGGTCGGCCTTGCTCCGGGTGTCCGTGATATGATCCGGATGGTTCTCTATGTCTGAGCCCGGTGCGTTGATCAATCCGGATCGTTCTTCGCTGGGTAATGCTATCACGGTCACCATTCTTCTTTTTCTCGTTGCAATGATTATCGGATGGGTCGGAACTGCACGCGACCCGACGATAGGAAATGACTTGCTCGTGATGTTCCAGAAAGAGATTGCCGGCCAGATTACCATCGGGAATTCCATCGATATGTGCATCAAGCTTTTTGCCAACAACCTCGAAGCCTGTATCCTGCTCTTTCTGGGGGGAGCCTCCTTTGGCATTTTGACGGTGCTGATTTTGAGCTTGAACGGCATTGTGATCGGTGCAATCACCGAGATCATCAGCCACGGTCACTCGGCGATCTTTATCGCCGCCGCTATCCTTCCCCACGGGATCTTCGAGATTCCCGCATTTATCCTCGCGGCTGCGCTTGGATTTCTTATGGCGCAGTCACTTATCGCTGAATGGTACGGGGCCGCTGATACGGCTGCCGATGCAGCTCAGTCCGCCCGGCTCTTCATCTTCTGCGTGGTGCCCCTTATCGCCATGGCAGCAGTGGTCGAGGCTTTTATTACGCCGGCAGTCATACAAATAGTAGCTTAAGAGGTTTTTATGGACGAGGATGCGGGCGCCCTGCCAAAAAAACAGGATTTTTCTGAATGGTACAACGATCTTCTGTGGCGTGCGGAGATCATGGACGTCCGTTACCCGGTAAAAGGGCTCTATGTGTGGTTCCCGTACGGGTTTGCAGTCCGCACATATGTCTACCGGCGCCTGCGCGAACTGCTTGACCGGGACCATAACGAGACGCTTTTTCCCCTGCTTATCCCGGAGCAGGAATTCATGAAGGAAGCAGAGCACATCAAGGGTTTCGAGAATGAGGTATACTGGGTGACTCACGGCGGCACAACACCTCTTGAGATAAAACTGGCACTCCGGCCGACGAGTGAGACGGCAATCTACCCGATGTTTGCCCTCTGGGTACGTTCTCATGCGGATCTCCCCCTCCGGATTTATCAGGTGGTCAACACCTTCCGGTACGAGACCAAGCAAACCCGCCCGATGATCCGTGCCCGCGAGATCACCTCGTTCATGGAATCGCATACCGTCCACGCGACATGGAATGAGGCAGAGGCACAGGTCGAATCTGAGATTGCACTCACCCGCGAGTTTTACCGGAGTCTCTGCATCCCGATCATTATCTCGAAACGCCCTGACTGGGACAAATTCCCCGGCGCGGACTATACCATTGCGGTTGATACTATCATGCCCAATGGTAAGACCCTCCAGATCGGCACCGTCCACCATCTCGGCGACCACTTCTCCCGCACGTTCTCGATCCTGTACGAGGACAAAAACGGGGAACAGAAAGTCGCTTACCAGACCTGCTACGGGATATCGGAGCGCTGTATCGCGGCACTGATCTCCGTTCACGGCGATGACAAAGGCCTGATCCTTCCCCCGGCTGTTGCCACTCTTCAGGTAGTGATCGTACCGATCACCATCGGGAATCATCACGAGGATGTAATAGCCGCTGCAGAAAAACTCAAAGCAGACCTGGAAACCGCCGGTTTCCGGGTGAAACTTGATGACCGGGATATGCGGCCCGGTGCAAAGTATTACTGGTGGGAACTCCGGGGCGTCCCGCTCAGGCTTGAACTGGGGCCACGGGATCTCGATGCCGGAAAGGCCATGGCAGTCAAACGGAGCGGAGGAAAAACCACAATTTCCCTTGCAATGGCATCTGGTGACGTCTCGCGGGTACTTGGCGAAATCACAGATGCGATCCGGACAAAAGCAGAAGAGAACGCAAAATTACATCTCAGTACCGCTGATTCGATGGATGCGCTGAATTCTGCTCTCAATGAGGGAAACGTTGCGGTCGTCCGCTGGTGCCGGGAGCGGGGATGCGGGAATACTATCGAAGAGAAGGCAAACTCAAGCCTGCTCGGAACCGAAGTCCGGTCTGAGTATATCGAGGCCACGGACGGACCCTGCATTATCTGCGGGAAGCCAGGCAAGGCAACCCTCGTTGGCAGGACATACTGATTTTTTTTTAATTACCCTGCCTCCGGCCTTAAACGGAGATTATCTGTTCTGGTGTTAAGACAGATAATGCATGGTACATCAGTCCCTGACGATCAGGCCGTTTGATTCAAGAGTCATTTTACCCGTACCTTATCATTCCGGTACCTGGGATGTGGAAGAGATCCGGGCCCCCAATCTGTGTTTCGGTAATCAGATGAACAGGATCTGGGCGTTAAGGTTATGAGAGAATACCACACCTATTAAGACAAGCGATTCGCGTGCTCGGTGGTACAACCCGGGAAAATAGAGAGAGATCAAGATGAAATCAAGGACCACTGCTGTCACCCTGCTTATACTGCTGGTAGTGTTCGGTCTGCCGGCATCTGCCGCGCTTACCGCAGTGACCAGCAGTCCGCAGACCATTGTGAAGGCGGATACGGTAACCCTCATGGGTACCGGTGCACAGAATGGTTCGGTAACCCTCTGGATTGTTGGACGGGATTACTTTGCAACCCAAACGGCAAAACCGGATAAAGCGGGAAATTTCACCTTCACTATCAAACCTGAAGTGACCAACCGGTTTTCTCCCGGAGAATATGCATTTTTGATGCAGGATCCGGGTGCCGACAGGAGTTTTGAGATCGGTCCACTATTCTGGAACGATGGTATCCGCATTGCAGATCAGGGAAAAATTATCGCCAGCATCGGGCAAATATCATCGTTCCCCACCGATATCGATTCAATAGCCGACACTATTCTCAATGCATCGGTGCAGCCGAACGTCGATGATATATTTACTCCCTATTACTTCTATGTAGATGAGCCGTCCATGCATTTCAACCGGGCGAGCAATTCCGGCAAACTACCCGACCAGACAACAGGAGAAGCCATTCTTATTACCGGTACAACGAACGTCGGGCCCGAAAACCTCCTCCATGTAGAGATCAGAAATGCGAGCTCCAGTGATCTGGTAACATCAGAAAATATTCCGGTTGAAAGAGGTACCAATACCAATCAGTGGACCTATTCGCTCGATGAGCCCGGACTGCCGGCAGGTTCGTATATCGTCTCGGTCGGCGAGCACAAATACACCACGTCGGGCAATGCAACGGCACAGCTTACTATTCTCCAATACCGGATTGCAGGTAACTCCTCTTTTCCGCTGCAACCGGAGTTGCCGGCGGGGATAACCCCCTATGGAGTTATCCTCCCCCTGCTCATCAGTTTTGCAGCCCTTGTGATCATCGGGATTATCATACTGGTATCACTACGGAAATGATCCGATGCCACGGTGCATCAGGAAAATTATACCTGCCGGCATGATTATGATTCATCAGGCATGGAGACATTAAAAGATACTAAAAAAACGGCACCTATCAAAGATACGCCTCATGTATAATAAAAATCCGGTTTTTGCGGAAACCTTCATTTTCAGCACGTTGCAAAAACTACAGCAATTGCGGGAAAACACCTGTCTTCCTGAACTGAATCCCTGTACGATGATGGTGCAGTACCGTTTCGGGGTTATCGCACTGGGAGGGAAGTCATACCGGAGGAGAGATACGGCGTACTGAAAGCCGCCATGAGCATTAAAGTGATATTTTGGGGTTTACTCTGGAGAGCCCCCCAATAAAACCGCTGACGGGGGTGTATGTCAGCACCGGTTGCAAACGTACTGGATATCCACCGAAGTGTGACGCATGTCACCGGTGATCTGTTTTCGTCCGCCCCGCACAAAGAGACGGTTGCACTTCGCGCATCGCTTGGGCCGGATCCTGTCGAAAGTCCCCATAGGGAGTTCCAGGGAGAACTCCGTTTTCGTCCACTCTTCCGCGGGTTTATCCGCATTCTGCTCGTAGCTGGACACAAATTCCATGATCTGCGATGGCGGAACCCCAAGATCGACAAATTTCTTGAAAACAAAATAATTGAAGATGAGCCACGAAAGATCCGAACGATCGAGAATGCCGTCATACTCCCCGATGGACTCTTCGAAGTCTTCCAGCGAACAACCGCACAGCGGGCATTTGCCCCCCACGAGCTCATCAAGAAAAACTTCTTCCTGGCAGCCCGGGCAGGTGGTGTGGGGGGCATGCATGCGTGACGTCATGGGTATCTCCGGTCTGATCTATCGCGTATTCAGAATGAAAGAAGAAAGAATTATTCTCGGGATCCTGTTTTTTATCAGATCATACATGTGCCGGGAGGGCACTTATAGGTATCATCCATGCACATTCACCCCGATAATATCTTTTTGGTACTGACAATAATCAGGAGGCGTCAGGCTCCGGCGGCTCCATGACGAGCGTGCCAAAGATTACTTTCTCCAGTACCTGCGAGACATAGCGGATATGCATAGCCTTCTCCAGATCCTCGTTCCGGTGGATATCCGCATAAATCTGGAGGCGCAGGAGGGCAAAGCGGAACTGATCGAGCGTTTCATCGTCGAGTTTCATGGCTTCGCGGTACACCGGTTCAAGGAGATCGGGAAATGCCTGAGGGTTATCAAGGCAGGTGATGACCGGTTCATATATGGGGAGGGGCGCCGCTTTTCCGGAAAGTATCCGCAGGTAGTCCATACCAGTTTATCCCTCGACGATTTTTATGAGCGCTTCCATGACCTTGTCCACGCTCGCCCACGTGGGGCTGTCACCGCGCCGGATAATGAATGGCCGGCCTTCATCCCCGGCCTTGCGCATATCTATATCAATGGGAATGGCGCCAAGGAACGGCACCGAAAGTTCTTCAGCGATCTTCCTGCCGCCACCCTTGCCGAAGAGATCAATTTCCTGGCCACAGTGAGGGCAGAGCATCCCGCTCATATTCTCAATGACGCCGAGGACCGGCAGGCCAAGTTTCTCTACGAATTTTATGGCCTTTTTCGAGTCAAGCGTCGCAACATCCTGGGGGGTTGTCACGATTACCGCACCGCGCACGTTGGGTGCAAGCTGGGCGATCGTGAGAGCTTCATCACCTGTGCCCGGGGGCAGGTCTACGACAAGGTAGTCCAGAGATCCCCAGTTGACCTCGGAGAGGAACTGCTGGATTGCCACCATCTTCATGGGCCCGCGCCAGATAACCGGTGAGCTCTTGTCAGGCAGCAGGAATGCCATGGATATGACTGAGAGAGCCCCGGTGACATGGACCGGTTCGATCCTGTTCCCGATCGTCGAAAGCTGGTGATCCTCGATCCCCAGCATCTTGGGAATGTTGGGTCCGTGTATGTCGAGATCCAGAAGCCCGACTTTATAACCGTGGCCGGAGAGTGCATAGGCAAGGTTCACGGATACGGTCGATTTTCCCACTCCGCCTTTTCCCGAAAGAACCAGGATAACGTGTTTTACATCGATGTCTGCTTTAGGGGGGAGGCCGGGTTTTGCATCGGAGCAGGTTCCCGCTGCCGCACAGCTGGAACACTCGTGGGAGCAGGAATCTTTTTCGGGTTTGGCCGGTAGGGTGCCGTCAGGTTTCTTTGCCATGGGTTGCCTCTGGAGTACAACAGGGTACTACTATCCTCTACCATTCTCTTTTTTAGACATTAAAGGTGTGGAAATCGCATCTGTTCCTTTGCGGCAGGATGGTGAGTTATTCCGGTATACAGTCAATTCCGGGGGAATAACATTTTATATCCACCAGCGGTGTATTGTCCAGCGCGTCCAGCCCGCGCACGATCAGCCGGTTATCGTCCCGCCGGACAAGATCAGCTACCGAGAGCCCTACCGGGTTAGGCCGGTGAGGCGACCGGGTAGCAAAAACTCCCTTTTCGATACCGGTATGCGGGGGTGTGGCGACAAGGGCTGAACGATCCGCCCGGTCAAGCCAGTAGAGGACAACAAGATGTTTCTCGCGTTCAATATCCCGGAGGCCAGGCTCAAAGGGTTCATAGATCTCAATGACAGATTCTGATTCTGAAAACCGGCCCTGGTGCGGTGCCTCACCTGGCGTTTTATACGGAGAGTGAATGACACCGATAGGCAGTATTTCAAACGTGTCGTGACAGGTCATATGGGATCATTCCTGTGTTTGTTTGTGCAGCCGGTTCCTATAAGACCCTGCCGATGACTCTTTTCCGGATCCGGTCGGGTAGTACCGTTCGGATCCCTCACGCGGCGGGAAAACAGGTTCTCTTTTCAACGCCCATGTGCCTCACGCAAACCGGAGCACTCCGGCTGAATCACTACATCGGGCTTATCTTTTTCCCGTACAGCAGTGAGATAAGCATGATGACACCACTTCAGGTTTCACTGGGCTTTCTGGAATTCCCTCCGACCTATACCTGTGACGGCGGCAACCATTCGCCGCGTATTACCCTTGAGGATCTGGACCCGAGTACTGCCTCCATTGCCGTCATGGTCTTTAACCCGTTTATTAAAAGCTGCTGTTCGTTTACCCCGTGGATCATCTGGAACCTGCTCCCGGACCATGTGATTCCTGAAGGAATTCCCCACGAGGGTACGGTTAACGTGCCGGTTGCTGCGGTACAAGGGACGACTGATTATGGGATCACCGGCTACACCGGTCCCTGCCCCCCACCGGGCGAGACTCACCGCTACCAGTTCAAGGTATATGGGCTCGATGCAATGCTGGCACTTCCGGCCGGATCGGACAAGCACGCGCTCGTGGCTGCGATGAAAGACCACGTGCTCCAGTTTGGGGAAACCGTTGCGCTCTCAACCCGGTAAAACTCCCCAGGTAAGGGCGCCCCGATATTCTTCGTTCACAGGCGGATGAGTTACCTTTATGAGACCGGCTGTGAATGATGCGAGTACCGGATGTGAACAACCTATGGAGACCTTAAGCGTAAGCATTTCTGTCAGGAACCTTCCCCCCGCCTATACCTGTGACGGGGAGGACAAGTCGCCGGAGATTGACGTCGGCGGTGTGAATATCCAGCACTCAAAATGCCTTGCTATCATCTGCAACGATCCCGATGCTCCCGGGGGCGGTGGTTTTGTTCACTGGCTGGCATGGAATGTGGAACTGGTAAAACTTATACCGGAAAAAGTCCCAAAAACCCCAACGGTTACCTTCCCTATAACCGCAGTACAGGGAGCTAACAGCTTTGGTACAATCGGGTATTCCGGCCCCTGCCCGCCCCGCGGACAGACGCACCGTTACTTCTTCAAGGTATACGGACTGGACGCCGAACTCGATCTTGCACCCGGTGCAACAAAAGAGGAGCTTTTGCATGCCATGGGCGGGCATGTCGTCCAGTATGGTGAGACCTACGTGACGTACGGGAGATAACCGGCATGCCGGCCCGGGATAAATACTGGCACACTCACGATTAACACCGACCATCCTTTGCCGGTGGATATCCTTTTGCTGCACCGGTCCGGGGTCCCCTTTTTCCTTTAAGTTCCGTTGTACGGGGCCGGTCCGTTAAGGGCGTCAGCCTTAATGCCCCCCGCTTCCCAGATTGACGTAGAGCATGAGATCAAAAGGAGCATGCGGCGCCCCAGATAACAGGCGGGATTTGCAGATTTACCGGTATACGCACCAGCGCGAAGCCCTGCTCTCGCCCCATGCCGCACGGAGCGATCAGGCGCTGCGGAGGAAGAACCGGAAACCGGAAGATATCCGGACGCCCTATTCACGGGATGCGGACCGGATCATCCATACCCGGGCTTATACCCGGTATATCGACAAGACACAGGTTTTTTACCTGATTGAGAACGATCACATCACCCACCGGGTGATCCATGTCCAGCTTGTCTCGAAGATCGCCCGTACTATTGGCCGGTGCCTGCGCCTCAATGAGGATCTAATCGAAGCGATCGCACTCGGGCATGACATCGGTCACATCCCGTACGGACACTTCGGCGAGTCCTGCCTCTCGGCACTCTGCGAAGAACACGGGATCGGAAAATTTTTCCACAACGTCAAGAGCGTCAGATTCCTTGACCAGATAGAGGATCAGGACCTGACCATGCAAGTGCTAGATGGTATCCTCTGCCATAACGGGGAGACCGACGATGTCCGTATCTCCCCGGAACCCTGCTCCGGATGGCCGGCGTTCGACCGGAAAACAGAGGCCAATGCAGAGGGAACCCGGTCCGGGGCTCCGATGACCCTGGAGGGCTGCGTCGTGAAATTTGCCGACACGATTGCCTATATCGGGCGCGATCTCCAGGATGCGCAGGAGGTCGGCCTGATACATGACATGAACAACATTCCCCCGGAGTGCAAAGAGATATTCGGGACCGACAACCGTGCGATCATCGATACCCTGATTCACGACCTGCTTGACAACAGCGATGCAGATGAGGAGGGTTTTATTACCTACAGCCCGTCGGTGGAACACGCTCTTGCGACCCTCCGGGCATTCTCCCGCGAACGGATATACGACAACCCGAAACTGACCGCGGAACGGGAAAAGATCAGGACCATGTACCGCATCCTTTTTTCAACGTATCTTTCGGATGTTGAGGCAGATCACCGGGGCTCGAAAATATTTACGGAATTTGCCGGTTCGCCGTGGGTGAACCGGGACTACGTCCAATCGACACCACCAGCCGGCCTCGTCCGCGACTTTATCGCCGGTATGACCGACCGGTATTTCCTGAAACGTTTCGAGGAATGCGTGATCCCCCACCGGGTTGAGGGCTCATTCCCGTAAACGGCACATCAATCGTATTTGCCCTTCGGGTGCGCCCAGCCGGTAAACCCGCAATAGATACACCCGACCCCCTCGCACTCCGGACAGGCCTTCTTTGGCGCCCGGACGAGGACAGTTCCTGTTTTGTCGCAGTAGGTGCACCCGATCCCGCCACAGTGCCCGCAGGTCGCGGGCTCATAAGTTTTCTGTTCGTCCGCCATGCCGATCCGCCCGATTATTCATCGTCTTCATCAAGGTACCGCGAGAGTGCATCCAGCAACTCGCCTGAAGATTGGTACCGGTCTGTGGGATTTTTCGCCAGGCATTTTAAGATGATCTTCTCCACGGCCTCGGCATCAGGATTATATTCGGTCGGGGGTATCGGTTCGTCCCTGACAATCGCATTGCCGACTTCAACGATGCTCTCCCCCCCGAACGGTATCGACCCGGTGACCAGTTCGTAGAAGAGCGCACCCAGCTGGTAGAGGTCAGTGCGGACATCCGTCCTGCCAAATTCCGCAGGAGAGACCTGCTCCGGCGCTGCATACGAGAGCGAAAACCCGGCAACGCTTGACTTCTCCATCGTGGTCGCGATGACCTTGCTCATCCCCCAGTCAGTAATTTTCGGGACAAAATCGTTGGTCACCAGAATGTTGTGCGGCTTGATGTCACGGTGGATGATACCATGGGCATGAGCGTACGCAAGCCCGTCCGCGATACCATGGACGAGATGCACGGCCTTCCAGACCGGCAGGGGTTTTGCCACGGCCTCGAGCGATCCCGGGACGTACTCCATCTCGACATAGGGGACCGGCAGGATGTTCACCTCAAGCACTTCGACGATATTTTTGTGCCGGAGCGTCTGCCATGCGGCAATCTCGTTCAAAAAACACTTGCCGGTCACTTCGTCAAAACTGATGGGGATCTTGACTGCGACCAGCCGGTTGTCCGATTTGCGGTGTGCAGCAAAGACGTGCGCGACGCCCCCCCGGCCGACATGCCTGATATCCACGTACCGGCCTTCAAGTTCCGGGGGAAAATAAAATTTTGGCCCGGCTGGCGGCGGGGTTTCCCGGGGGGCCGATGCAATCTCGGTCTCGGGAGCGGGTATTGTGGCCTCTGGTCCTGCATCCGGATGATGGCGATTATTTCCCTGTACCGCATCCTGCCCGGGTAAATCCAGTACAGGCCGCGGATGCGTATCTCCTGATAAAGCCGGATGCGCCCTCATGTGTCCCGGGCGGTTTTTACGGGATCTGATGAAGAGTACCCCGCCGGCACCGATGATACACACCAGCAGTACCAGTACGAAAAGAGCGACGAGCGGCCTCACGGTCCGGTCCCCGGTTGTTGCAGGCATGGTTTCCACCGGTAAGGCTTCCCCTTCGGATGTCCCCGTTACCTGGACTTTCACCGGTGCCGGTGTCAGGTCTGCCCCGGATGCGGCCGGCTTGATCTGTGAATAATACTCGATGGGATCCATCAGCGGGGCAGGGTCGACCTCATTCTGGATGGCGGCCACTCCGGGATTGCGGTTCAGGCCTGACCCCACCACATACGGCGTATCTCCGATGCCATCGGAATTCTCGTCAGTCCCCCGGTAATCGCTCCAGTAATTCCCCAGCCTGCCCGTCAATGTCCTTCCCAGATATACATAGGACATGACCGACGGTGATTCCCATTGGAGACCGGTGCCTTTTGACAGGACATTTTCGGTATTGGAAAACGTGTTAAAGGTGATCGTATTCGCGGCAGATTGTTCATCAATGGTTATTCCAAGGGTGTTTTTGGTTATCCGGTTTCCTTCAATGAGGTTGTTTTTTGCATTTTTGAGCACGATGCCTGCACGGCTGCTGCCCGTAACCGCATTTCCGGTGATGGAATTGTCGCCTGCTGATTCAAGTTGTATACCTGCTGCATTCCCCGTCAGGGTATTGTTTTCGATCGTATTTCCGCTGGAGATAACGAGGATACCACTCGCCGTTGCGCTGTTCTGGATAACAAAGCCCTCAACAGTACAACCGTCTGCATCGATTTCAAGGGCGGTTCCCCTTTTTCCCGGGTCAATGACCGGTAATCCCCCGCCGGTATCTACACCTATAAGCGTGATCTTCTTGTCGATTTTTACCGTTCCCGGATAAGTCCCGCTCCAGACCGTGATTGTATCGAGGGGGGATGCCCAGGTGACCGCATCCTGGATGCTAGTAAATCCGCCTCCAGAGGGGGCAACGGTATACTGGGCCCCGGCTGCCGGGGGTACACAGACCGCGCTCACGAGCAGCACTGCTGCGCAGCAGAAAAGGACAAGCCCTAGATGGCGCATCATGAACGGTGTACCGGTATTTTGGATCATATTTTATTCATCTGTCAGTATCAGGAACAGAGAGCTGCACCTGCTCCTGCACACTCATCCGGGTATACGATCTATGGATTTTTGGGGATGATTAATAACAGCCTTGCCCCACCGGCCCCTTTCGCCAGTTCGAGAAGATCGCCATCGTGAACCGGTGTGGGCACATGGCGTTCCAGCCGTGCATTATTCAGCACTGTTCCGCCGGTGCTCCCGCAGTCTTCAAAATACCATCCATCCTTTTTGAAGAGAAATTTCCCGTGAGGTTTCGATATCCGGGTCACTGCGGTATAGGCACCGGAGATTTCGACATCTGCATCCCCGGTCGCATCGGCAGGACGTTCCGGGTCGCTCCTCCCGACCCGCACGGTATCAGTTCTCAAAAGAAAGGTTCTACCATCGTCATGTCCGCCAAGGACGATGGCAGCAGGCACGTTTCCCAGCACTTCCTGAGAGAGCGTGCTCTTGACCGATTCCAGCCTCCTTGAGATCTCCCCCCCGATAATCTGGACACGTGTGTTGGAGAACAGCCCGAGGTTCCGGATTATGGATTCAAGGCCTCCTGGCACGACAGAATACTGCCAGACGGGATGAATTCCCTTGGATGTGGGGGCGCCAAGACCTGCTTCTTTTTTTATCACCCCGATACTCATGAGTTTGTCAAGGTGTTTTTTGGTATTCTCATAGCTGGTCTCGATCTCATGGGAGATCGCCCGCGCATCACGGGGTTTCTTCTCGAGAAATTTCACGATCCTGAGCCGGGCGCTGCTGGAAAGCACATCCAGATATTCCGAGAGTTCGTCGAGAGATTCCGCTGTATCCTCAACGACAATCGTAGGAGACTTGTCTGCCGGGTCCATGTTTTTCCTGAGAGGTACGTCACCTTGTCGTCCCATAACCCTATGCACGTACAAAGGATTCATGTATGCGGTTTCCTGTGATGTACCTGCTGTGACCATCGTGTAACCCGCAGGTTCAACGGTCTAACCTGCATCATGGGGGCAATATATCTGGCGTTGCATGCAACGTTGGGATCAGGTGATACACGGGAAACAGTCCGGTGTGTCACCGATCCATGAAAAAACAAACGGAGGCACTCGCATGGACACCGGTAAGATCCTGATGGGAACGGCAATGATCCTGATCACGATCGGTCTCCTGGTACATCCAGCGGGTGCTGCAGAAACCGGTGGCATTTTCCCGGTTGGGCAGGGAAATGCCATCGGATTTGCAGGACAGGTTCCGGTGGGCAGTGACATATCCTGCGTAACCGGGTCCGAATCCTCCGGCTCCGCCACGCACCCGTACGAACGACTGACCGCAACACCTGTATCCGTTTTCTTCGGTGTCCCCGTGACTCACTCACGAGGGATATGATGGACAGGCATGACAGGTGATCAAGCAGGTATATCCACACCCCCGGCAATGGTGCGAAAGCACGAAACATCCTGCCGGGAAAAACCCTGATTTATATCCTCCAGGCTTCACAGGAAAAGCCACCCCATACTCCTTTTTTTGGGGTTTCCCTCGTACTACCCGGAATTCACCGGGATTTCAGTATCCCTGCCTGTATCCCGGATTTTCAGGAAAATAAGGAACCTGGACGAACGCGCTAACCACGTATAGGGGTCGGCTCTCGAAGGGAGGGGCCGTGGGTCAATATACAGATTGCGGTAAAAAGGGGGGGATACCCCCTCCTGCAGGGGGTCATCTTTATCTTTTCTTGTTCATCGTCTTTGCTACCGTGCAGGCTCCGATGATCCCGAGGGCGACGATGGCAACCATTCCCGAAGAGGGAGACTTTTTTGTTGTTGTTGGAATCGGTGTAAATACTACGTGCGTGGTCACTTTCGTTGACGGCGTAATGACATACGTTGGCAGGGGCGTTGTGGGCTGCGTGGTAGGGGTTATGGATGCAGACGGAATCGTGGCCGTCAGGCGTACGTTATCGATCCACCCCTCGGCAAACAGGCCCATCGTGCCATAATCACCAACATTGCCAAGATAGATCCGGTTCATATTCTTGAGGGGGTCCTGGGTAGTTGTAAAGTAACTCCAAAGCTGCTGACCGGTTTGCTTGTTGGTGACCGTTTCGGTAATAATCCCCGTATCGTTATTATAGTTTACGGCAACGTGATAGGTGGTATTGAGCTGATACGTGACGGTCTGACCTCCATACGAGGATATAGCGCTGGTGACTTCATTCTGTATTGCACTCTGGGTGACAGAATGAAGCACCATGATCTGGCCGTCTTTTGAAGTCGTAAATGCGGTAATGATGTTCGGGCCCTTGTTGAAGTCCATGTCGTCCCCAGTGAAGCCCAGCCGGAACGTTGCGCCGGGGTCTACCCGGTCAAGCAGGACATCGTACTCGAGGGTAAACGATCCGCTGTTGTAGTTGATCGATGGGGAGTACGCATAGTTACCGGTACTTGGCTGAATCCCGAAATGGTACATCTCCGCCGACGGGTCCCAGTAATCTGTTGATGGGTTGTTGGTTGTCCAGTGGGGATCAGCGGTAAACGTACTCTGATAGAGTACCGCCTGTGTCCCTGAATCTGCCTGGACCGGGCATGCAAGGACAATGAGCGCCGCAGCCAGCATAAGCATGAGGAAAATTCGTGGATGTTTCATGGAAAAGACTCCCGTGTACCAAACGATGGTTATGCTCATGTTCCCGAACGTCCCGGCACCTGGCCCGGATATACGAACAGGAACATGTCGTGTATTGTTATTATGCTGCACCGCCGTTCATAAAAATATCGACCAGCCGGCCGGATAAACCGGACCGAAGCAAACACTATATTTATCTTCGAAATAAGGCAATATCATAGAGCAGAATGAAAATGCGATAGTAGTCTAGCGGCAGGACAGGAGCTTCCCAAGCTTCTAACCCGGGTTCGATCCCCGGCTATCGCATCAGTTGTTATGGACACCGAACCTGAACGCTGTGCAATGCGGATCATAGCCGAGAACACCCGGGGCGTGCTGCGGGATATCGCGACGGTGATTGCCGACCACGGGGCGAACATCCTCATGATAAATCAGGAGATCTTCGATTCCGGCCCCCACGCGGGAATGGGAGAGCTCTACTTGGAATACGAACCGGGGCCCAATCGCGAGCAGCTGGTCCGCGACCTTGAGGCGATAGGGTCAGTCAGGGACGTAAAAAACTTCCAGCCCTTTGGCGACATTTTCGGTTCCCGTGTGATCATCATCGGGGGCGGCGCACAGGTCGCCCAGGTTGCACTCGGTGCGGTCAACGAGGCCGACCGGCATAATATCCGGGGCGAGCGGATATCTGTAGACACCATTCCCCTTGTCGGCGAACGGACGCTCGCACTTGCCGTTGACGCGGTCTCGCGCCTCCCCCGGGCATCCATCCTCGTGCTTGCCGGGTCGATCATGGGCGGGGATATCTCAAAGGCGGTCGACCGGGTCCGGGAGGCCGGTATCCCGGTCATCGCGCTCAGGATGGCGGGAACGGTGCCCCAGCATGCCGATCTGGTCGTCACCGATCCGATCCAGGCCGGAGTATTTGCCGTCATGCACGTGAGCAGCAAGGCAGTATTCGATATCACCCGGATCCGCGGCAGGGAATTTTAAATGGATATCATCGAACGGGCCGTGTCGGTGCTGATGCATGACGGCCTTATCGTGTACCCGACCGATACCCTCTATGGTCTAGGGGCAGATGCTTTTTCAGAAGAGGCCATCGAGAAAGTCTATGAGGCAAAGAAACGGGATTTCGCAAAGCCGATCTCCATTGCGGTTTCCGATTTCGAGATGCTCGCTGCAGTCTCGCATATCGACCGCCCTATGGGGGAATTTATTGAAAAATTCCTGCCCGGACCGGTGACCGTGGTGGTGCCGGCACGGAGGACGATTCCCGGGATCCTGACCGGGGGCACCGGGATGATCGGGATCCGTATCCCGGCGCATGGCATTGCCCTGCAGATCATCGAACGGTTTGATGCACCCATAACCGCCACGAGCGCAAACCTCTCGGGAGGAAAAGACCCGCAGACCCCGGAGGAGTGCACGGTGCCCCGGGATCTTCTTATCGATGGCGGAATGCTCCCGGGGACACCGAGCACGGTTGTCGATCTCACCACAAGAACCATCGTCCGCCGCGGGGCGGACGCCGATGCAATCGAAACATTCCTCCGATCCTGCTGATACCGGGACTGTCCTTATGCTGCCGATCCGCCTGCGTGACTTTGTTGAAGATCCCGATGGCTGGCTCTATGCGGTGTCCACCTACGACAACGAAAAGGACGTCGGGTGCCTGCTCCGGTATGTGCCGGATAAGGAGGGCGGGAGAACCGGCCCATCCGGCCAGCGGTACCGAAAATACGATTTTGAGGACGCGTACAGGAAGATCGCACACGAAAAACCGGCATACGCGGGGCTGGTCCAGCGCATTCCTGTCGGCGATCTGCGCCGGGTATTAAGACCGGATCAGGAGATCTCCCGTATTGCAGCGTCTCATTCGGGGGTCCGTAAACTGCTCGACCTGTTCCGGCTGCCACCGGCTACTATCGGCTGTACCGGTTCGCTCCTGTGCGGGCTCCAGAACGAAAGTTCGGATATCGACATGGTCGTGTACGGGAAGCACTGGTTTACTGCACAGGCGCTCGTGAAACAGGGCATCGCTGACGGAAGGATCGAAGGTATGTCCCTGGCAATGTGGCGCAAGGTGTACGAGAAACGCCAGCCTGCGATTCCCTACGACGTCTTTGTGGCCCACGAGCAGCGGAAGTGGAACCGGGGCCAGATTGACGGCACCTATTTTGATATCCTCTACACGCGGTCCACCGATAACCTTGCGGGCGTACCTTCGGGAAAAGGGGAGGTCTGCGGCAGACAGACAATCCTCGCAACAGTGACCGATGCCTCACTTGCGTTTGACAACCCGGCAGTCTACGTAGTTGAGCACGAGTCAGTAACGAAAGTCCTCTCCTTTACCCATACGTACAGCGGACAGGCACTCGCAGGGGAGACCATCGAGGCCTGCGGAGTCCTGGAGCGGCATGGCACGGAACACTGGCTCATCGTCGGGACAACCCGTGAGGCAAAAGGGGAATATATTGTATCAAAGACGCTGATCGGGGAATGACGGTTTTTCCCTCATATTACAATCCACGATTTTACCCTTAAATGCAGGTATCCGGAGGGGGAACACGCGATCCGGCGGGAACGTAAAACGAAAAAATCACCGCCCGATATAACGAACGGTTATTTATCCATACTTCCTGATGAACGGTTCCGGTGAGTAGTTTTCCCGCTTCCAGCTCCGGAGGAGCCGGACTGCAGCCATGCTTTTAGCTGTGCCAGCACTCAACGATCCCTTCGTACCATTCCGGAAGGGTCTCCATGGAGGGAACAAACTGCAGTTTTTTGAGGATGTGCTGCATGACGGGGCGGGGCATCACCACCCGGACATCATATCCCTGTGCAAGCCACTGCCGTAGTAAAGCCTGTGTGTTACCCTTGTTTTTGTTTCGGGATATGATGAAATGGAGGTAAAGCCGGTGGTTCTCCCTGATTTCCAGCCAGCCGGAGTAGAGCGATTCAAAAAATCCCAGTGCATCGCCATCTGGGGTGCCGGACTCGATTCGTTGCGTATTCATGCGTTTCCCTTCCTGATCCTCGCGATCCGTACCCTATACAGGAACTTCCATAAAAGGAGCTGGATTGTGCATGGTGAAAGTAATACATCTATATCCAGAGAGAGGCAGCAGGAAACCGCTTCCCACCCGGAGGTTCCATGCGAAATACCGGCCGGTGCCATGCAGAAAAGGGGGGGGTTCACGGCACAAAGGGAGGAGGAGGGTAATCCCCCTCCCCCCTCACTCTTTTTTTCGGAGGGGATCATCCCCCACCCATCTGCCGGGCCAGCAGGGGGCCACCCCCTCCCTTCGTACATATTGCGGTACCCATGAGTCCAGTCCGGGCCGTTGAATCGCAGAGGGTATGAGCTGATACTTCGCAGCCGTTGGGCAGGGATCCCGGGGGATACTTCCCTGATTAAAATTCAGCGCGAAACCACTGGTACTGATACCTTTATAAACAAAGCCATAAACGAATAACTGGAATATGACAGGCGGCACTGCAGGGTCCCATAGGGAACAGGCTCTTTCTGAAGTGATCGGGTTTGTGCTTATCCTCGGGATTGTTATGGCCGCTTTCTCCCTGTACCTTATCTATGGTGTCCCGGTGCAGGGCCGCGAGAACGAGATCAATCATATGAGTGACATCAACGATCAGTTCGTCAGTTACAAGATCGGCGTCGATTCACTCTGGACGAACCAGCAGACGGGTCTCGCCATGAGCACCACATTCCCGCTGGGCACCGCAGGCCAGACTGCGCAGGGGAGTACCAGCATCATCCCGGTCCTGCAGCCCGTGGGGTCGACCGGTGTAATAGCGATCAACCAGAGGACGACGACACCGGAGATCTTCACCATTTCATCCAACTCCTATATCAGCAATAAAACCGCGATTCTCTCCGGTACTCCGCTGTCGATTACCCCATCACCCTACACTCAGGTCTACCTGAACCCGCTTTCAGGCCTGCAGGTCAATATCACGGCTTCCACAGTCAGTCAGAATGAAAATCCGGCGCGGAGCGTCATAATCAACGGAAATACGTGGAACGCGACGATCAACATTACGCCACAGATGACCTATTATCTGACCTATGCCCTTACCGGTCAGGGCACGAACCAGAACCTTACCTCGGCTCCAGCGTATAATTACAACAGGACGGATATTACGATTACGGTCCTGAAAAATGGCATCAAATCTCTGGATGGCGTCACAATATATTCCAATATCCAGCAGGGGACCACCTATTCAGTCAACCTGCTGGATCCTGCCTATGGATTAAACAGTATCATAGCGTACCCTGCAGCAATTACCTATTCCGTTTACAATCCGAATTCCGATGTAGCTGCAATCGCCACAGCACAGTATGCATACACTTACCAGCCGAATTACACCTATTCTGTGCCCCTCGGTTCCCTCGCGTACAGTACCAACAACAACTACTGGATCCCCCAGACCTATTATTACCAGATGGGCGGGGTGTTCCTCTCCCAGATCGACGGGATCACGTATAAACTTCCGCCTGAGATAACCTTTGCGAACAACGGGAATGGGAACATTACCGTGAACATTGTCGCGCTCGCATACGATCCTGCCGACGCGGGCACAATCGGCGGCAGCAGCCCGGCACAGATATCGACATACCTGAAACCCGATGCCGGCAGCCTTCCGTATGCGCCGGTCAGTCCCAATACCTGGAACGCAAGCATCAATATCACCACGCCGGATCCGAATGCAGCCGTCATGTGGGCATCCTACCTGAACGCAGCGGCAAACCAGACCGGCGGGATCCCGACCACGTATTATACCGCGGGCAACACCACCACCGGCGGTTATATTTATCTGTACGGGATAAACGATGGTAATCCGCATATCACCCTCACCGGGAAGACGGCAAACCTTTCGGTCAGTGTCCAGAGCGTGGGGAGTACATGAAATTTTCCGTCAGGAGACAAGACGATGCAGTGTCCGAGATTATCGGGACAATCCTGCTGATCTCGATAGTCGTCATTGCCGCATCGGTCATTGCCGTCGCCGTGTTTTCACAGCCCCAGCCCCAGAAGATCCCGTCACTGAGTGCAGTCATTTCAAATCAGAGCCAGATCGTCTATATTAAGCACAATGGCGGGGATGCATTGCCAAACGGGACTTTTAAGGTCCTGGTGGATGGGATTGACGTTACGTCCAGCGTCATCATCCCTACTACGTGGTCCATCGGAGAAATGCTTACCTATTCCAAACCGGGAACCACCCCGCCATCGAGTGTGGCAATCGTGTACACCGGATCAGGCTCTGCAGGTGTCGTTTTATCCTCCGCGTACTTCGTGCAGTATGCTGGGGGAGGATCACCCACGGGGACGATGACTGCAACCGCTACTCCGACTCCCACTCCGACCCCGTCGGTCACCGGCATTTCACCGACAGCTGGACCGACAGCTGGCGGAACCTCGGTAACCATCACCGGCACGAGCTTTACCGGGGCGACTTCGGTATCCTTTGGCGGCACCGCGGCAACCTCGTATACGGTAAACAGCGCTACTTCGATCACCGCGACCAGCCCGGCCGATTCCGCCGGAACCGTTGACATTACCGTCACTACAGCGAAAGGTACTTCCGCAACTTCGGCAGCCGACCACTACACCTATGCAGCACCCCCGGCCGTCACAGGAATCTCACCGACATCCGGCTCGACTTTTGGCGGCACCTCAGTAACCATAACCGGCACGGGCTTTACCGGAACGACTTCAGTATCATTTGGAGGCACCGCGACGTCCTCGTATACGGTGAACAGCGCTACTTCGATCACCGCGACCAGCCCGGCCGGTTCTGCCGGAACAGTTGACATCACCGTCACCACACCCGGTGGCACATCCGCAACTTCGGCAGCCGACCACTACGCCTATGTAGTAGTCCCGGTTATCACCGGTATTTCACCGGCAGCCGGCGCAACCGGCGGCGGCACCAGTGTAACCATCACCGGGACGGGCTTTACCGGGGCGACCGCAGTTGCCTTTGGCAGTCTACCGGCACAACATTATACAGTGAACAGCGCTACTTCGATCACTGCCGTCAGCCCGAACTATAATTCAGCCGGAACCGTTGACATCACCATCACTACATCCAACGGTACATCCGCGACTTCATCATCCGATCAATTCACCTTTGGAAACCCGACCGTGACAGGCATTTCACCGTCAGCCGGCCCGATAGCTGGCGGTACGTCGGTAACCATCACCGGGACCGGCTTTACCGGGGTGACCAAAGTGATGTTTGGCAGCACAGCGGCAATCTCGTATACGGTAAACAATGCTACTTCGATCACGACAACCGCCCCGTCAGGTTCTGGAACCGTTGACGTTAAGGTCACCAATACTGCCGGTCAATCCCTGGCTTCATCCGCTGACCAGTTCATCTATGTGGCAGCCCCGGCCGTCACTGGTATCTCACCGACAGCTGGACCGACAGCTGGCGGAACCTCGGTAACCATCACCGGGACCGGCTTTACCGGGGCAACTGCCATTACCTTTGGCGGCACAGCAGCCCCCACGTATACAGTAAACAGTGCTACCTCGATCACAGTGACGTCTCCGGCCAATCCTGCCGGAACCGTGGATGTCACCGTCACCACTCCTGGCGGTACGTCTGCAACTTCTTCTGTCGACAAATACACGTATGCAACAGCCCCGGCTGTCACCGGTATCTTGCCGATATACGGCTCGACTCTTGGCGGCACATCTGTAGCCATAACCGGTAGCGGCTTCACTGGAGCGACCGCCGTTACCTTTGGCAGCACCGCCGTTACCTCGTTCGCAGTTATCAGCAGCACCTCAATCACTGCGACTTCTCCGGCCGGTTCTGCCGGGACCGTTGACGTCACCGTCACCACACCCGGCGGTGCATCCGCAACTTCGGCAGCCGACCAATTCACCTATATTCCCCCGCCGAACCCGAACTTCACAGGTACGCCACTTACCGGAACCACACCGCTCACGGTTCAGTTCACCGATACCTCTACAGGTACCCCGACTTCGTGGGCATGGTCATTTGGAGATAGTTCGTCCCTGTCCACGGTCCAAAATCCATCACACATCTATACGAGCGCAGGAACCTATACCGTCATGTTGACCGCTACAAATAACGGCGGTAGTGGTTCTATCACAAAGAGCGGGTATATCACGGTAACTCCGGGTCAGACACCTGCATCCACAATTTTCTTAAATAGTGCCGCCCCCAAACAGGGTTATCTGCTGAGTGGAGGTTATATTCAGTTCAGGGTAACGGGAAGTTATTACACGATAACCCACGGAGGCACTGTGCATACCTTGGTAAACGGCGATATTGTAAGACTGACGATAAATTCAGGCGGCACACAAGGGACTATGTATGTCACCACCGGCCAGATCAGTACATTTGCTTTCAATGATGTCGATCTGACTATCAATGGAGTGGATTATGGCCAAAATACGATCTCCAATATATATATTGGCAGTTACGACACCTTCACGTCCACGCTTACGTTGAATGTCCCCTCGCAATTATCGTGGACAAATCTTGTAGCAGATGGGGCATCCATCATACCTAGTACATCCGATTCACACCAGATCACGATCTATAATTTGGGAATGGGATCAGGTGGAGTTAATATCAACTCCATGACGCCGTATGTTTACTACACTGGTGGAACTACGGGGTATACCCTTTCCTGATTCCCGAATGTTGTTGTTTGTGATAATTCCCTGAATTTTTTCATTCGTTTCCCCATGAGGCACCCTTTTTCGGGAAATGATGCGGGTTTCAATCCAGCATGATGCTTCAATATTTGGGACTAATGGGAATGACTGAAATTCGGCTCTGTTAACCTCCTCACAGAACATTGAACTCCCGTCGATTTTTTAAAGGAACGATAACTGACGCCAATGATCTGTTTCAGGGTAATTTTGCTAAGTGAGAGGAGCAGCCCAACAGGCGGATCCGGTTTTTCACGATCGCACCCGATGACGGGTTCGCGTTTTTCACTTTTTTTCACTCCGCTCTGACGTGACGCAGTGTGTGTAACATTACAGCCGGGCTGCGAGGTTAAGTACTGTGCAGATCCGGATTTTTTAAAATGCGTTGAAAAAACATTTCATTAATTGAGAAAATCTGGGGTTCCCTATGATAATCGTTCAGACGTAATGAGGAGATTATTACCTCCTTTGCCATCTACGATGAGTCCCGCCGTGTCCGGAGGGACTCTGAGGCGGGGAGATCTCGCACATTTTTACCGGTTTTTTGGTTTCGGAGTGAACTCAATCGGGTAATGTCCGTTTCTACAGGGCCCGATATTTCCCAATTTTAAACAATTGGTGTAACTTGCGTATTCCGGCTCACGAGCAGGTTATACGCATCGTGCGCCGGGTTATACCGCACAAGCACGTTCCGGATCTCGAGCACCGCCCCGTATGGCGCAGACCCGAGTTCCCTGTTGGACGGCATTATGTGAAATGCGGGCAGCACCGCATATACCGGTTTTTCCGCCGAGCCGTCGCAGAGCCTGAACAGGTGGGTCTCCTTATCGCCGAGATCCTCGGACATCTTCGCGGCCACCACCGTGATCCGTTTTCCCACGTTCAGGTGTACTTTGGACAGCCGCAGCGCTTTCGTATCTTTGGGGATGTGGCAGTGCGTGCGTGTTTTCCCGTCTCTGCGCAGCGACACGTAACTGTACTTGATATCGGTGTTCACGTACCGGAACGGCTCGTTGCATGCCGCGAGCGTGTTCATGATCCGGGTGGGCCGGATGGAGGGAGCGGTCTGGAAACTCCAGCACCGGTCCGGGGTGCAGTTGGTGCCCCAGACAAAGGTGCAGGGCGCATAGATCGAGAGTCCCCGCTTCTTTAACGCAAGGGCAAGAATGCGCAGGCCGGTAGAGGTCGCTTCCTCCGCGGGTTCGATAATGAGGATCGCCCCATCCGGTGCGAGCCGTTCTGCATAGTCCATGACAATATCCGCACGTGCTGCGACCGGCAGGCCGGCCAGTTCATTGAGCACGTTGGAAAAGACCATCAGGTCGACGCGGTCGGGAAGCTGCATCTCCCCGGGAGAGGTGATATCCGCTTCCCGTGGGGGCTCTATCGTCACCTGGGGATTTTGTGTGGCGACACTCCGGGCAAGAGCACCGAACGCCTCGATGTTCTCTTTCGATCGCTCGACCGAATGGACCGTCGCCCGGGCGGTATCAAGGCACATCCAGAAATCCTCGACGGCAAGCGGAATGACCCCCGGCCCGGTGCCGAGATCGAGGATCGTCATCTCCTGTTTCAACAGGCCGTCCCGGGCCATTTGCGCAAGCAGGTGCCGGGCCTGCATGAAGTAGACCGGGAAATGGTACGCAAGGTAGCCGAGCACCGCATACCCTTTCGTGTACTGGAGCGACCGTTTGTCCGCCGGTTTCCAGTAATCGTCCTTCTGGGCGACGATGGCACGGCGGAGCCGTTCGAGGATGACCGGATCGGACCAGTCCTTGCCGGTTTTTCCGGAGATATACTGTTCAATGACCGTTTCAAGAACAGAGGGCATGGAACCAAGGGAAAGATACGCATCAAGGCGTTTTTCCTCGGCAGCGTTCAGGATATAGGGCGGGGAGGGCTGGAGCCGCGAGATCGCGTAGTCTTCACCGGTCTTTTGTGCGGCAAGCCCGAGTGCGGCTAGGTGCGGCTGGAGCAGAGCGTACATCTGCCCGACACTCAGCGGTTCGTCCAGGTAAACTGCAATCTCGGAGAGCAGAAAGGCCGGTTTTGTGCCGGCCACGTATTTTACTGTTGAAAGAAACTGTTTTCCGGTCATAACCTGCCGGGATCTTTAGCACCGTGCGCTCATACATCTTTGGATGATGAGCCGCCTCCGTTCTCCTGCCGGGTCCCCGAAAAAGATCGCGGCAAATCCGCAGTCTCTTTTCCGGCCGGCTTCCTTTTTCCCGGTGACCGCATGCAATCCGTCCGGTTCATGTACCAGAACGACAACGTACCTGTGAGGAATGGCGGTATGCTCGATCACTGTCCCGGTGCGGCAAACCTGAAGACACCGACGCTCGCGATCAAAAAGTGCCCGCAATGTGGGGAGGACGTTGAATTGTTCTCCAACGATATTTCAGTGAAGTGCAGTACATGCGGGTTTGTGATCTACAACGATATCGCATCGTGTGTGCAGTGGTGCAGGCATGCCCGGGAATGCGTGGGCGAGGAGATGTACCGGAAACTGACGGAAAAGAGGGTGGCCTGACAGGAAAGGCCGGCGAGCTCTCCCGGTGCATTGACCCGGGTTATTTCCCGGTCCCGCACCCGTGCTGGTGATCACCGGGCACCCAGCGATCCCCGTCCCTGCACAGCTCCTTTTTCCAGATCGGGACACCCGCCTTGATCGCTTCGATGATAAACCGCGAGCCTTCGTACGCCTCTTTGCGGTGCCCTGCGCCCACCACGATGACAAGAATGTTCTCACCGATGGCAAGGCGGCCGATCCGGTGAATGACGTCAACAGAGAGGAGGTTGTAGGTCTCTTTCGCCTCCGACGCGATCTTCTCCAGCTCGGGGAGCGCAACCTCCCCGTATGCCTCCAGTTCCATCTCGCGGATATCGTCATCCCGGACGATCCCGTCAAAGACAACGATCGCACCGGTCCCCCGCTTTTTCGCTGCGGTGATAAGTTTCCCGATATCGACATCGTCGGTCTGGATCGCGATCATACCTGTACTCCCGGCAGTTATCCGCCCGCCACCGGGGGGAATACCGCAATCTCGTCGCCGTCTGCAACCCGGGCCGTTCCTGCTGCGGCAGTATCCACGCGCTTTCCATTCTGCATTATGATGACAAACTCCCGGAATGCACCGTTCTCATCGAAGAGTGCATCATACCCTTCCCGGTTCTTCTGTGCGATCTCCTTTACCAGATCCACAAGTCCCTTTCCTTCCGGGACAGTGACTACGATATCGGTCCCGAGCAGCTCCCGGAACCGGGCAAAAAACCGTACCCTTACCGTCATTCTTTCTTCCTCTGTTGTGTTCTCTTTGACCCTGATGCCGGTTCACTCTCTGAACCGCATCCCGCCCCGCATGACGGGCAGGCCGGGTTCCTTTCAACGAAAATTTCTTCCGCGTGCATCACCATGCCATCCCAGATCAGCAGGCGGTTGGCGAGGAGATCTCCGGTGCCAAGGAGATACTTGAGCACCTCGGTGGCCTGGATTGTACCGATAACGCCGGGGGTCGCTCCCACGACCGGAAAGACCTCCTGCGGGGGCGCGCAGGGAAAGATGCAGCGCAGGCAGGCTGTTTTCCCCGGGAGAATGGTCGTTGCCTGGCCATAGAATCCCCGTATCGCACCATGGAACAGCGGGATCCGCTTTTCAAGCGCGATATCGTTAAGCAGGTACCGGGTCGGGTAGTTGTCCATCGCATCGATAATCCCGTCTGCATGTCCGATCAGCTGGCCGGCGTTCGACTCATCGATGGTGGTATCGATCACCCTGACAGCGATATCAGGGTTATAGGCCTGCAGCTTCTCCGCGGCGGATTCAACCTTCTTCTTCCCGATATCCCGGTCATAATGCAGGATCTGCCGGTTGAGATTGGTCTGGTCCACGACGTCGTTGTCCACTACGGTGAGCGTACCGACCCCGGCCACCGCAAGGTAGATCGCAACCGGGGAACCAAGCCCCCCCGCCCCGGCAATGAAGATATGGGCCTTTTTAAGGCGTTCCTGCCCTTCATCGCCAAAAAGCATTATCTGGCGTTTGTATCGTTCGCGTTCGCGTTCGGAAAGCATTAATTTCACCTGACAACCCGGATCTGGTACGAGGGTACAGCCTACTCCTGGCACACGGGATCTTCCCCATGCTCATGTGAATGGGGGGACGTCTCCTCCCAGGGAACAAGACCGTGTTTCGCGCGGTAGTCGTTGATCGCCTTATGGATGCCCTCTTCGGCAAGCACCGAGCAGTGCATTTTTATTGGCGGCAGGCCGTCAAGTGCCTCGGCGACCGCCTTGTTGGAAAGCTGCCACGCGTCCTCAAGGGTTTTTCCCCGTACGAGTTCGGTGGCCATGCTGCTCGATGCGATTGCCGCCCCGCAGCCGAAAGTCTTGAACTTCGCGTCGGTGATGATGTTATTCTCGATTTTTAAAAAAATCTTCATGATATCGCCGCAGACCGGGTTCCCGACCTCACCGACGCCGTCAGGATTCTCGATCTCCCCGACATTGCGCGGGTTTTTGAAATGATCCATCACGGTTTCGCTATACATGGGACCCTCCGTCCTTTGTTGTCTTCTGGTATAATGGAGACATATCCCGCAGCCGGGATACTACCTTCGGCAGCACCTCAAGCACGAAATCGATGTCCTCTTCGGTGTTTGCATCGCCGAGTGTCAGCCGCAGCGAGCCGTGCGAGATCTCCACCGGGAGGCCGGTGGCAAGCAGCACGTGCGAGGGTTCGAGTGAGCCGGAGGTGCAGGCACTGCCAGTCGATGCGCAGATACCCTCGTCATCCAGCCACAGGAGCATCGACTCCCCTTCGATGAATTCGAAGCTGATATTAACGTTCCCCGGCAGCCGTTCTGTCGGGTGACCATTGAGACGGGCATGAGGGATCGTATCGAGGATGCCCTCCATGAGCCGGTTGCGCATGGACCGGATCCGTGCGTTATGGCCTGCGATATCCGCCGTGGCGAGCTCGATGGCCGCTCCGCACCCGACGATCCCGGCAATATTCTCGGTGCCGGCCCGCTTCTTTCGTTCCTGGCCGCCGCCATGGATCAGGTTCTCGATCCTGACGCCGTTCCGTATGTAGAGGGCGCCGACCCCCTTGGGGCCGTATAACTTATGGGCGGAAAGGGAGAGCAGGTCGATGTTCTGTGCCTTCACGTCGATGGGGATATTCCCTATCGCCTGTACTGCATCGGTGTGGAAGTACACCTTGTGCTTCTGTGCAATCGCCGCGAGTTCCGGGATCGGTTCGAGGGTACCGATCTCGTTGTTCGCGTACATGATCGAGACGAGGATCGTTTTATCGGTGATCGCCTTTTCAAGGTCAGCCGGATCGACACGGCCGTACCGGTCCACCGGGAGGTAAGTTACCGTAAATCCCTCTTTTTCAAGGAACCGGCAGGTGTGGAGAACCGCATGATGCTCGATCGTTGTGGTGATGATATGGTTGCCCCGCTTCCGGTTGGCATACGCAACGCCTTTTATCGCCCAGTTGTCGGATTCGCTCCCTCCCGAGGTAAAATAGATCTCGTCAGGGTTCGCCCCGAGCGCTGTTGCTACCTGTGCCCGGGCCGTATCGATGGCCTGTTTTGATTCACGTGCGATACTGTAGATGGAAGAAGGGTTGCCGAAGTGCCGGGTGAAGTACGGGATCATGGCATCGACGACCTTTTCTTTGGTGTACGTCGTTGCGGAGTGGTCCATGTAGATAATGCGCTTTCCCATGCTCTCTTTCCTAGTGTTTTACGTGAATATGTGCGCGTGTCGTCTGATTATTCTTTTGTTATCCTGGATAGGCGGGCAGCCTTTTTGGGCTGGATTGGTTCGTATTCCACTCTGCTCCCGTGTAAACGGTGCATGTTAAGTGCTATTTTTACGGCCCCACAACAAATTCACAATTGTGAATACAACGTATTTATGTAACAATTGTGATAACTTAAAGGTTGTGATATAATGGAATCTCCCTGCCAGAAGATCGTCTGGGATGTCCTGCCGGCAATCCGTGCCGCTATCGCGGTCGAGCTCGTGAAGTGCGGGGTGTCCCAGGTCGAAGCGGCGAGGATGCTGGAGATTGCACCCTCCGCGGTCTCCCAGTACCTCTCCGGGAAACGCGGATACCGCATCGAATTCGAAAACGATGTAAAGAAATCAATAGAACTGCTTGCCCGGGATTTAAAGGAGGGCAAAGAAGTTAACCTCGTGCAGCGGACTTGTGATATCTGCCGCCAGCTCCGGGAAGGCGAGGATGACCAGTGCGGGAGCAGCACGGACCGTCTCAGGTGCGGCAGTTAACCTAGGGTTTTATGTATTTATATTTCTGATTTTTGGGCTCTATAGAAAAAGTAAATTTTCAAAGGTAAAATAGCGATAAAAAGATCCAAGATCCCGTGCCTCCCGAAAAGACTGCGTAAGCGGGGTAATGGCAGATCCCGACCATACGCCGGCCAGAAGACAAGAGCAGGGTAGACACCTCCGATCCGACCCGGGCCTGAAACACGGGACGAAGGGCACCCGATCATCTGCGGGGGATGACGGAGGGGGGGTTTCCTAAAAAAAGACAAATGCAGCTGCCCGCTCACTGCAGTGCCGGTACTGTCTTTGCCCACTCACCTACCCGTTTTTTTACTGCATCGTCTTTGTATGCAGAGATCGCGACCCGGTCCCGGGCAATACTCATAAACCAGAGCGTGCCGTCCGGGTCGTGGCACTGGAGGGTCACGGAAAAGAGGTCGGCATCGGGGATGTGTTTTGCTTTCCCGCCGTGGGCCAGTGCGTTGGCGGTGTTCGAGACAACCGCAGCGATCCCATCCTCGTACCCGTCCAGAGTGTGATAGATCTCCGACCCAGATCCCACCTGGACGCGGTTTTTATCGAGGTACACGAACTTTGCGGTGTACATCTCCCGGATCTTCTCGACCGGCGGATGGTTCTTTCTCCCGGTCATGTACGACGTGCACCCGAACGGGTTTTTCACGATGATATCCCGGACAAACACGGAAAACGCACCTATGTCGGGGAAGGGGTTTTTCGGGTAAAGGACGGCACTTTTTGTCCCGGTCTTTTCTCTGAATACAGCCATGGTGATCAGCACGGTTTTTTGTTTCAGAACTGCGGGGGCATGTGGAGTCCCCGCCGTCTTCGTAATAACAGATGAACGGGCGTGTGCGATACATAGTTTCCGGTCATTTTTGCTGGGCAGCCCGGCACACGATTCATCCCTTAAAAATGCATCTTTTGCCGGGCAAAATTAGGGTGGGGTCGCACCTGAAATTGCATGACCCCCCTGTTTTTGGGGTTTGATCGGGCCGCTTTTTTTATCCTGTGGGGTCCGCTTCACGGCCGGCCAAAACTTGTCTTATGTGCGAATATTCACGGGCAAAAATTGGGCCGGATTTTGCGGAACCGGGGGCGGGATCACAAGGGTTTCCAGGGCCCGGTTCGGGCTCACAAAAAGGGTGTGACCCCCCCTCCCCCATCATGCGATTTGTGGTGGGTACTCTAGAAGATTCCGTGACGTGAAAATTATAGTATTTGGGACTAATAACAGGCTCGTGAAATTAGGGGGGGGGTCATGCATGATTTTGTATGACCCCCCTTGTTTGGGGGTGTGTTTTGATCCCTTTTCAAAACGCTCTTGGGGGCTAAAGCCCCCGCCACGTGGACATCCCCCTGTTGCGATGATGTCTCATAAGGTAATACAGCATCATCACTTAATGTAAGATAATAATATGAACGGAGGCTGAAAACCCGGAAAATATAAACTTGCATGATTGTTATTGTTAAGCATGCCACGGAAAAAGAGGCAAACCGATCTTATAAAAATAGTAAACGATATGGGAGAGGATATTGATAGGATTGTGATTAACAGAAAAACCGACAGATATCTCGAAGGTATTGTTTTGACATATAGTTTCATTGAAAATATCCTAAAATATACTGCTTTTTAAACCGATATTGGGATCAAAACGGGATTGACGTCGATTGCGGTGTATCCCTTGAACAAAATCAGGAACATTATCAAAAAATTTGCTCTGTAGAAAACCTTCACCCGGAGAAATTGTAGAAATCTGTGAATGTTACAGACGATCATTTTGTTAGCGATTTCTTTCGTCTGAATCAGGAATCTTCGAGATTTGAGATCACCGCT
>NZ_JBKQWO010000021.1:0-49134 GCF_052325125.1 Methanoregula sp.
CCTCGTTTGCCATCGATGCCTCGCACCTCTTCAACTTTGAGGGAAAGAACGTCCGCGAGGAACTGGACGGGAATATCGCGGCCACCACGGATATCGCCCGCTACATCAAACAGCAGATGAAAGGAAAGGAGTTCGGCCTCGAAGTGGAAGTAGGAGAGATCGGGAGGAAAGACACCGAAGGCCTGATCCTGACCCGGCCCGAGGAGGCTGTCGGGTTCATCAAAGCCCTCAACGAAAACGACGTCTTCCCTCACGTGATAGCAATTGCTAACGGCAGCTCCCACGGCCACGCCTACGATGCGAACGGGAACGTGGTGGAGCAGCTCTCGATCGATATCAACCGTACAAAAGAGATCGCACAGGCGCTCCGGGACAATCACCTCAATGTCGGGATCGCCCAGCACGGCATCACCGGCACCCCGCGGGATCTCATCAACCTGCACTTCCCCAAGGGCGATATCATCAAGGGAAATGTCGGGACATTCTGGCAGGATGTGGCGTATGGCATCCTGAAGATCTACGAGCCCGATCTCTACAAGAGCATCGTGGACTGGACACTGGAAAAATACCGGCCCGCTAACCCCGGGAAGAAAGATCGCCAGATCTTCGATGGCAACTGCAAGATGGCGATCAAGGAATTCTATAAAGAGATCTACGCGGTCGGTGAAGAGACCAACAAGGCCATGCAGGCGATGGCGTACGCGGAAAGCCTGGTCTTCTTCCGGGCATTCGGCGCGTACGGCACCGCCTCGGCAATCCGGAAGTCCCTGCACTGACCCGCCGCTGTCTCTCCATTCCCAACCATTTTTAGGATCGCCGTGCGATCACATAGATGTGAACACGTATGCCACGGACCACAATCTCGGTCATTAAAGCGGATGTGGGAAGTTTCCCCGGCCATTCCCGCACCCACCCGAAGCTGCTCGAAACGGCTGCGAAGATGCTGAAGGCCGAGCGGGGAAAACTCCTTGTCGATTCATTTGTCACCCACTGCGGCGATGATCTCGAACTGATTATGACCCATACCCGCGGGGTGGACAGCGAAGCGATCCACCGGCTCGCGTGGAATGTTTTCCTGGAATGCACCGGGGTTGCAAAAAACCTCAAGCTCTACGGTGCCGGCCAGGACATGCCTGCCGATGCGTTCGCGGGGAATGTCCGGGGCATGGGCCCGGGAGTCGCCGAGATGGAATTCGAGGAACGGGAGTCCGATCCCGTCCTTGTCTTCATGGCAGGCAAGACCGGGCCCGGCGCATGGAACTTCTTCCTGTACAAGGTCTTCGCCGATCCGTTCAACACCCCGGGCCTTGTCACCGACCCGTCTCTTTCAGAGGGCTTTGTCTTTGAGGTCCACGACCTTGTCGGAAAACGAAAGATCAGCTTTGCCTGCCCGGAGGAAAGCTACAGCCTGCTTGCTTATATCGGGGCGCCATCCCGTTACGTGATCAGGCATGTGTTTAAAAAGGACGGGACGATCGCTGCCTCGACAAGCACTCAGCGTCTCAATACGATGGCCGGCCGGTGCAGGGGAACGGATGATCCGGTCATGATCGTCAGGGCAGAGAGCGGTTTTCCCTCGATGGGTGAGGCGATCGAGCCGTTTACTATCCCCGTGCTGGTCGCAGGCTGGATGCGCGGGGCGCATCACGGGCCGCTCATGCCGGTCGGCCTCTGCGATGCCAACTGCACCCGGTTCGACGGTCCCCCCCGGGTCATCTGCTTCGGGTTCCAGGTTACCAACGGGAAGCTGATCGGCCCGGCGGATATGTTCGACGACCCCGGTTTTGACCGGGTCAGGGCACGGTGCAACGAGCTCGCGGACACGATCCGTGCACAGGGGCCCTTCGAGCCCCACCGTCTTTCGTCAGAGGAGATGGCGTATACCACGCTTCCGGCTGTTGAAAAGAAACTGGAACCGCGCTGGGAACCCCTCGGGGACTGATGTTATTTCTGAGGGTCTTCTGGCAGGTCCTGCTGCAAAAGGTTGGGGGTTTTCGTCCACAAAACCCCTGCGGGTAAATGGCCGGTAATCCCCCTTCTCCGCCCTCTAGCAAACTTTAATTATCTTCCGACCCAAATCAGGACAGATGGTTAACGGAATTGTTTTGCCCATAAAGAAAGTGTTTGCCCTCGTAGATTCCAAAATTACCGTAGAGATCAAGGATGAGGGGCGCAAACTGCAGGGCCGGCTTGTCGCGGTGGATGAATACCTCAATATCCACATGGACGAGACGATCGAGTTTGTCAACAACGAGCGCGGGCGAAGCCTGGGTACGGTCGTTATCCGGGGCAATAATATTCTTACCATTGCCCCGGTTCTCTGAACATATATGAGGAAGTAACCGTAATGCCTGAACCAGAAGATGAAGCATTCACCCTGATCCAGTCACGGCCTGAGGGAGTCCTCCAGAGCGAGCTCTGGAAAGAACTGGGTGTGGACAGCCGGAAATGTTCGAGGATCGTAAAGAAACTCGAAGAGAGCGGGCTCATCAACCGGGTGGAATACAAAAAAGACGGGATCAAGACCTACCTCCTCCGGGCCAGACAACAGCCGGTACATCCCGAAGACCTGCTTGCCGGTGACGAGCTGATCCCGTGCATCGCATGCGACCTGGAATGCATCGTGGACGAGTGCCACCCCTTAATGGACTGGATGTACCAGCTTGCCATTGTCGGGAACAGCAACCGGTGACCGGTTCTGTTGTATCCCTGTCATCTTTTTACAAACGCTTTTTGCAGCTCATGGCCTGCCTTTAGCCTGCCGCCCATCCCTGTCACCGGGATATGGCTCGTGTATGGGGAATCTGGAGCCGGAAAAAGAGCGAAGGGGATGATAAACCGGCTGCAAAAAACCGGGAGGGAACTGTACCTGATGAAAGGACAGGACAATTCCATAACCGGGCGTCTCCCCTCTCCGGGACAGGAATGCCATTCCGGCCGTAAATTGCGCGAAATCTGCAATTTCCCCCGCATCCAGTCAACTATTTATTGCAAAAATATCCAGATTATAAGTATACACCGCAGGCGACCCAGCCCACGCCCCGGGAGTTCCTGATGATATCCGTTCTGTTCGTGGATGATAATACCGATTTTCTCGCGCAGTTCCGCCCGTTCCTCGAAAAATCCGGGGAGGTGCGGCTGGATCTCGTGCAATCCACCAAACAGGCAATCGAGAAGCTCAAGAACCGGTGTTTCGACGTTATCGTCTGCTACGAAGAAGTGTCGCCGGTCAACGGCATCGATTTTGTCTCCGATATGAACGGGATAGGTTTTTTGCGCTACCTCCGCTCTGTGGGAAATCCCACGCCGGTTATCGTCTTTCACCGGCGGGGTGAGAGCCGCGTTGCCTTTGAGGAAATCAGCAACGGCACCGAGATCATCATTCCCCGGACCGCTGACCTGCGTTCACCGGCAGCAGACCTGGTCATGCTCATCAAGCAGACGGCACTGCGCAAAAAATCGGAGCGCGACGTCAAACTGCAGAACGATCAGCTGACCGCCATCCTCTCGGCGACGCCGCTGGGCATATTCCAGATGCGCAACGCCACGATCGAGTGGATCAACCACCCGCTTGCGGCGCTCCTTGAAACATCGGAATCTGCCATCGTGGGAAAACCGGTACGTTCGCTCTTTGTGACCGAAGAGGAGTTCGGGCAGGCCTGCCGGGACCTCCAGATCCACCGGGATGCCCTCGGCAACGGTTGTGCGGAGTGCGAGCTCGTGCGGACCGGCGGGGGGATCATTGCCTGTACCCTCCAGGCCCGGCTCCTCGACCCTCTCGACGCAAAAAAAGGAGGCACGGTGGTCGTAACCGATATCTCCGACAAGAAGAAGATGCGGGACGCCCTCAAGGAGAGCGAGGCGAAGTACCGCGAGATGATGCAGAATGCCCAGAGCATCATCATACGGATGGATATGCAGGGCGTCATCACCTATGTCAATACCTACGCGGCAGCATTCTTCGATTATCCCGACAGCGGACTTGTCGGGAAAAACGTGGTCGGGACAATCGTGCCGGAAAAGAACCGGGGCGGCCACGATCTCTCGATGATGGCGAACGACTTGGGTTTCAATGCCGAGGGGTATGCTATCAACGTGAGCGAGAACATCCGCCGGAACGGGGACATTGTCTGGATCGCGTGGATCAACAAGGCGATCCGCGACCCGCAGGGCCACATTGTCGAAGTACTCTGTATCGGCCATGATATCACCGACAGGAAGCGGACCGGCGAGGTGCGGATCAGCACCGATACCTGGAAAGACCAGGTTGTCGCCGATACGGACGTGCGCGAAGAGGTCTTCGATTCCGTCTTCCACATCTGCACCGAGATCTCGATCGAGGGCCGGGAAGGAAAAGCGGTCGGCACGACTTTTCTCATCGGCGACACGAAGAACGTGCTCGCCAAGTCCCGTCAGATCATGCTCAATGCCTTCGAAGGCCATGTACCCGAGATGCGCATGGTGACGAATCCCGATCTCAGGGAAAATATCAAGGAATTCGCCCAGCTCGACGGGGCTTTCGTGATCACAGGCGACGGGTTTATCGAGGCATCCGGGCGGTACATCACGGTGGACTCAAGCAAGGTGACCCTCCCCAAGGGCATGGGCACCCGGCACAACTCGGTCGCGGCCATGACCAGCGTGACCCGGGCCGTGGGCATTGTAGTCTCCCAGAGCGGCGGGGGGATTACGATCTTTAAGGGCGGGCAGATATTGAAGAAGATTACGCTTTGAGGGCGGGGGTTTTGGAAAGGATATATTGCTGATTTTCAAAACTGCAAAATGAAATTTGGTTAGTCCCATTAGCAGCAAGACAATATTAATGGTTTAATGCTTTGTCTAATAACACATTCTCACAAACACATTAAGAACAATCCTAATCGCGGTAAAATTCCATAAAAATAATTTACGATAATTACCGCTAGTAACAAGATATCGATTACCAATATGATTTGATTCCATCGATTATTCGAAATAGTTTGAACAAAACTTGATAGATCTATCTTTATTTTTTCTATAGAATAAACTATACGATTGTCCACGATTTGTTTCATTTCTGTACTTAGCATATATTGACTGATGACCATATTGGCTATAACGGTTCCAATCCCAAAGAAGAAAATAATGATTGGAATCATTATAGTAACGATATAAATTGTGGGATCCGTTAGTTGTTTGATTAGATTTGACAATAATTGAAATACAATAAAGCTAATTTCACCAAGGGAAATGGCCAATAAATTAAGCCGCGTCGAGAATGTAAGGAGTTCCTGATGGTTCGTTTTTGTAATATAAGTGATTTTTCGAGAAAATATTATCAAAAATATTGTAACAATGCCCAATAAAAAAATTGGGAGGTAATAATTAGGCCCCGTACTCAATATTAACCCAACAAAAAATGCTAGATTAATAGAAAGAAAAATCCAAAATTCAAAAGAATTTTCATTAAAATATCTATTATATGAATTTTCAAATGATTGAGTATCAACAATTTGATCCGCTTTAATTAATAATGAAAGGAGTAAATATCCTGAAATAAAAAGAGGAAATAATGAAATTATCTTAACGTTACTATCCTGTGAAGTAAAAAAATATTGAAATAACGCAATTAAAATTCCAAATACAGCATATACTTCACTATTTTTTTTAATAAAATTAACAATTGTAAAAAATTCCGGTCTTACAAGATGAAGATCTTGTCCACAGCCTTCGCAAAAATTCGGATTGGAAAAATTTTCATAATTGCAGTTAGGACAAATTTTCATATTTTAATGGTAACACCCAGTCAAAATAAAGATATGTTCCCAATATTTTTGAAGGCTCAAATCCTTTCTTCCGTATTCGATGCCCCAATAGGAAGTCTTCCAGAATTGTATTATCATAATTCCCTCAGATGCCAGATTTTCAGAATCGGGTTCATAATTAAGATTCAGGAAAGGTGTTTCATAGTCACGAGACCAAATTTTAATCTCCCTCCCTGATTTACGATTCCTCCCCCTCCTCGCTAGCGCTCGGAGTCGCTCGGGCGCCTCGTCGGGCCCTCGCTGGGCAAGTGAGTCGCAGGGCATCCACCCACTACGCAGTATCGCTCACGGATTTTGGTTGAGAGTTAGGATCCCGGTAAGTGCGTAGCGCAAAACCCGACGAGGCGTTTTGCGCGTCGGGCATCGTTCCGCATCGATGCCCGGAAAAAATCGCGAAGAGATTTCGTACTCTGGCATCTTCGAAATTTTTTCTGCCGTATGCATTCGAGTATCTCTCGCCCGCTACAGAGGCTCCCCTTCGAGGGTGGCGGCGCTCCTCATATGGGGGTACAGGGGAGCATCAGCCCCCCCCATCCACCCCGATCTGAGATACACTAATCCGGGCCCTTATTGAGCCCGGATTACCCATATCAGGATCCAATCGGAGCCCGATACGGGCTCCTTTTAAAAATAAGCCCAAATCGGCCGTATTTTTGCAATCGGGCGAATTTAATCGGTCTCATAAAGGCCTATTCCTGCCCAAATCTCACTTCAAATGAGGAATTTGACCCATCCCGGAAAAAGAGGCTGCCAAAACGCGAATACGGGGCTCTAATGGGCATTATATGGGGCTCAATTTACGTTTATTTTGGCAAATTGGGGCAAATATGAGCTTTTATTTTCGGGTAGTGGAATCGGACGGTTTTACGGGCGTATTTTGGGGGGGTGTTTTGAGACAATCTCATTCGTGATTCTCCCCCCCTCCTCGCTTTGCTCGGAGTCGCTCGGGTGCCCGCTCCTTTTGCTTCACAATCCCATCCAAAGAATCTGATCACGAGTTGGGATCCCGGTAAGTGCGTAGCGCAAAACCCGACGAGGCGTTTTGCGCGTCGGGCATCGCTCCACCTCAATGCCCGGAAAAAAATTGCGAAGAGATTCCGCACTCTGGCATCTTCGAAAGTTTGGCCGCGTGAATCGCAATGGGGGTACAGGTAATCCCCCATATTCACCCGATCTGATCTACACTAATCCGGGCCCGTATTGAGCCCGGATTGCCCATTTCAGGATCCAATCGGAGCCCGATACGGGCTCCTTTTCAAAACAAGCCCAAATCGGCATTATTTTGGCAATCGGACGAATTAAAACGTTCGCATAAACGCGATTTGCGGGCCGATCCGATGCCAAACAGGTATTTGATCGATCCCGGAAAAAGAGGCCGCTAAAACACGTCTATGGGCCGTTTATGGGCATTATATGGGGCTCAATTTACGCTTATTTTGGCAAATTGGGGCAAATACGAGCTTTTATTTTCGGGTAGTGGAATCGGACGGTTTTGCGGGCGTATTTTGGGAGCTTGCAAAATCATAAGATTTTGCGCTCTTCGGGTAATTTCAGATACTCCTCACCAGAAAGTGGGCATCGTATGAGATCGCCAAGTTCTTTGCCGGAGAGATGGAGCTGCCCCTTCATTTTTGCCAGAAGGTCTGCGTTATAATCCCGAATTCCATGGCTCAAAAAAGTGTGCACTCCGGTAATTTTTCCATTAATGGCGAGATAGAAAATCTTGTGATGAGATTCTTTTACCCTGAACCCTTTTTTGAGTAACGCTGCCTCAATATCCCTGGCTTTACAGGGTTTCACAGGATAACTCCGGCCGGAACAAGAGAGGTCAGGTTATTACGGAGGCGAAGAGCATCCGGGGTAAGGTTTGCCGGATCCTCATCAACATATACTTCCCAGAGCATCGAAAGTTCATCAGATATTCCAGCGATACCTTCTTCAAGAGTTGCAGCGGAAACAACCAGACCAAATTCTTCGTCGGAAAGAATTAACCGGTCGTCTTCGTGTTCCACGGTAATTGTTAGTCGCCGGGCTAACCGGTGAACACGACCATTGATTTTCAATCGATCAAGGCTGATTACCTGATCTGCCATCTTGAACATAGATACAACCAGGTTTTCTTTCTACCGTATTAGGGTTTCCGGCAGTGAGCATTCATTTCGTCACAAGGATATTCTTTACTTATTCAGTTGTATAAACCCGATCTTGCCGGATATCCCGCATCGCCATTTCCGGTAATTGATCCGCCACAGGGGCTTCCTGCCGGTGGCGGCGGCGGATCTTCTCGCATGGGGGTGTGGGGGCGACAGCCCCCACGATATCCCCACTATGCAATCCGGATCATCCGGCCCACACATTTTTGGAAAAGTTTGGGTCATGATGTGAGAATTCCGGAAAACGATCGCCCCGCTCCCTCATCATGATCGGCCACCCCGACCTCCAAAAAAACCGGTCACCCCCCTCCTCTCACTTCACGCTCCGCAAAAAAAATGATCGGACCGATCGATCGCAAAGTTGATCGGGTTGACCTCTCCTATTCCAGTGCCGCACCATGCACTTCTACTGGAATTTCAGGCGAGACAAGATGGTCGGTCCGATCGTCCGCAAAACCGATCGGTCCGACCAATTTCAGAAATGATCGGGGCGACCCTCCGTACACACGAATCAAGGGCAGCCCCCTCCCCCCCCACTGTGTAGTCCGCAAAAAAAATGATCGGACCGATCGATCGCAAAATCTGTCGGCCCGACCCTGTGTTCATGTGGGAGGGGGTGCCCCGTTCCCGATAAAAAAGTCCGGCCCTGCAGCTTAAGATTTTAAAAAATAGAGAAGCAGGGTCCCCCGGATTTGCAAGAACCGGTCCTCAGGAATTATACGACCGGAACGGCACATACTGGTCGAGGATCTTGACCAAATCACCCTGCGGCGTGATCGCCCAGGCCTCGGCCCGGTCCTGGTACCCGGTCGTCGCGGCAAACGTGACGCTCTGGCCTATGGAGAACGGCTGGTCCATCTCCCCGGTCTCAACGATACCATCCGACCGGGTGACCTTGAGCTCGATCCGGGGGATGAGGTTCATGCCCATCCCGCCCCGGAAGGTGATGATGATCTGCGGATTTATTGCCTGGCCGTTGCTCTGGGCCTGGACATTGATGCTCCAGTACGAGGGCAGGGTCCCGGTCGGTTCCGGGGTGGCCGAGTCCGGGGGCAGGGCAGGCGATGAGGAGGTCGCCGCGGTAGTAACCGTCACGGGTGTGGATGCAGGAGTGCCGATTGACAGGGATTCCGGCTGGGTGCAGCCGGCCGTAACGAGCGCCAGCACGAGGAGGAATGCGAGGCCAGGGACCAGTCGGAGGTTCATACGAGAACGTGCATCCCGCCGGTATAAATGATGATATGATGGCCGGGGTTAGAGGTGCTTTACGGTCGTTCGAACTCCTGCGGCTCCCGGGTATCTTCGCGGCACCCGGAGGGGGCATCCACGTTGTGGCACGTGTACCGGCAGATGTTTCCCACAGCCCGGAACGCGTCCTCAAGGTCCGGGAAGTTGGGGATTTTTGCCTCCCGCAGGATCCGCTGCGGCGTCTTCATGGAATCCCCGCCGATCATGCAGCCCACGATCATCTTTTTTGTGTGCTTGGAGAAACGGATCAGTTCGTTTGCGACCCGAATGGGGTTGGCGATCGCGGTCGGAACCGCGATCACAAATGCGATGTCCCAGAGGTCCTGGTGCCGGATCATCACATCGAACGTTTTTGCGTAGTGCTCGGGGTGGGAATCGCCGACCATGTCGATCGGGTTTTCGCGGCTCCAGTTTGCAGGGAGCACCGCGTCCAGTTCCCGGGTGAGCGCCTCAGGGAATTCCACCAGCCTGATACCAAACCGCTCGGCATAGTCGGATGAGAGGACTGCAAACCCGCCGGCGTTCGAGATGACGACGGCGCGGGCCCCTGCCGGGTACCCTTCGGAAGCGAGAAGTTCGGCAGCCTGGAATGCCTCCCGGATCGACCGGACCGGGATCATGCCTGCCTGCCGGAACGCTGCCTGGTAGACCGCAGAACTCCCGGCGAGGGAACCCGTGTGCGACGAAGCGGCCTTCTGCCCGATCACCGATGTGCCGGATTTTATCACGATCACGGGTTTTGTCGGGGTGATCCGGCTGACGGTATCCATGAAGCGCCGGCCGTTTTTAATCTCCTCGACATACAGGATGATCGCGTTCGTGGCCGGGTCGGTACCGGTCCACCTGATGAAGTCCTCGAACGTGAGGTCCAGCTGGTTACCCACCGAGATCACGGCGGAAAACCCGATCTCCTCGGGCAGGCTCCAGTCGACAATCGTGGTGATGATCGCCCCGCTCTGGGAGATAAACGCAATGGAGCCGGGCCGGGGGGAGACCGGATCAAACGTGGTGTTGATTCCCTGCGTCGGCAGCATGAACCCGAGACAATTGGGGCCCATGACCCGGATTCCATACTTCTGTGCAGCGGCCAGCACCTGTTCTTCGAGCGCTTTCCCGGCCGGCCCGGTCTCCCCGAAGCCAGAAGAGACGATGATAACGAGCGGGATTTTTTGTTTTCCCGCTTCCTCCACGATGGCAGGGACCCCTGCTGCTGGTATCGCAATCACCGCCGCATCCACCGGCCCCGGGATTGCGGCAAGCGAGGGATATGTAGTCTTTCCGAGGATCGCTGCGTTATTGGGATTGACCGGGTAGAGGGCACCGGAAAAGCCGAGCATGTTCCGGCAGATCGCGTACCCGACCTTATCGGGGTTCTGCGATGCGCCCACGACAGCAACCGACCGGATCTTAAAGAGGTTGTCCGGCAGTGCAGCACCTGCCGCCTCCTTCGAGGCCGGTCCGACTGTATCGTCGGTATAGATTCGCGCATCCACTGCGCACCCGCCCTCGCCGTAGAGGATGACCGGGTTGATGTCGAACTCCTGGACCTCGGGGTGCTCCATGAACATCCGCACCAGCGCACCGGCGATCGCGACGAGCGCTGCTTCGTCCCGGGGAGCAGCGTGCCGGAACCCGGCGACCAAGGGGTATCCCCTGAGGCCGTGGATCATGGTGCGGATACCGTCGTCACCGACCGGAAGGAGCCGGATTGCAACATCCCGGATCAGCTCTACGAGCGTGCCGCCCATGCCGATGGTGATCACTTTCCCGAACGACGGATCGGTCTTTCCCCCGATGATCAGTTCGAGGCCTTCATCCTGCTGCCTCTCAAGGATAACCCCCCGGATCACCGCATCGGGATATGCCGCCCGCACGTTTTTCGTGATCGCGGTAAACGCCTTCTCTGCGGCAGCGGCAGACGCGATGCCGGTGATGACGCCGCCCGCATCGCTCTTGTGGATCACCTGCGGCGAGACGATCTTTGCCACCAGCGGGAACCCGATCCCCTCCGCTGCACGCCCTGCCTCTTCAGCGGTGGCGACGACCACGTACCGGGGCACCGGGATCCCGTAGGTTTTCAACAGTTCGTAACCGTCCGCTTCGGAAAGCAGGGTGCGTGACATGGTAGCTGCTCCTGTAGTGATAGTACCGGTGGGGAGGTTAATGAGGATTGCCCCTTCGCTGCGGGCTTGCCGTAGTCCGGGGCGTCAACGGCACTGTTGCCGGAACCCCGGGGGGAACCACGTTCCTCTCCCGGCACCGGCGTTTTTTTCAATCCTTACGCCTGTCAGGTACATTCCTTCGAGGAACCGGAAGTCCCTATCGGTATTTCCGTTCCCGGCCGGCACCGGATTCCCATGTCAGGGGAGTATATGGGGAGGCACGTTATTGACGGGCTCCCGGCCGGTTTTGCCTGGAGACCCAACAGCAATATTTTTAACTTTTGTATTGGATGCATGCATATGAAAAAATCAGTCCCCTTCCTGATTCTCATCACCTTCATACTGGCGGGAGTCCTTATTGCCGGCTGCACCTCACCTGCTCCGGCATCTGAACAGGCTCTGGCACCCAACGTGACCGCTGCCAATGAAGGACCCCTCAATCCGGATTATGTTGCATACCAGCTTAAACCGGAGCCGGTGACCACGGATGATGGATATGCACTGGGAGACGTTCCCTCTCCTATCACCCGGCCCGATGTCAAGGATATCCCCCTGTTTGGTCCCGGCGTTCACGCGGTCGAAACCAGATATGACCTGCGCGATTATGACAAAGTCAGCCCGGTGGAAGATCAGAATCCCTTCGACACCTGCTGGGCGTTTGCCACCTACGGATCCCTCGAGTCCACGATTCGCCCCAATGCAACCCTGATCTTCTCTGAAAAAAATTTAGTGAACCTGGCCAGACCCGGTGTTTCTGACGCTGTGACGGATCTCTGAGCGGGGGTATCGACAAGTCAATGGCGTATCTCACCCGCTGGGCCGGACCCGTCGATGAGGCTACCGATCCCTATCCAAAAGTGACCTGGACCGGTTCTGCTTCATATCCCGCGGTCATGCATGTCCAGAATGTGATCCTCTTCCCCGCACGATCAAACAGGACAGATACCGATAACATAAAACTGGCATTAGAAAAATATGGCGCAGTCGATTCTGCATTGGAATGGTCGTCAGACTTATTCCTGAATAGATCATCGTATGCATATTACATGCCGGCATCACATCCGAAAATCGGTGGCGGGCATGACGTTACCATTATAGGATGGGATGACTCGTACCCGGCAACAAATTTCAAGGATATCCCCCCCGGGAACGGGGCATGGATCGTGAAGAACAGCTGGGGGACAAACTGGGGAATACATGGCTTCTTCTATGTCTCTTATTATGACAAATACTTTGGATCAGCACTTCAACCGGATAATACTTCGAAGGACACCGGGATTATCCTGGGTGAACCTGTCGATAATTACAAGGGGATCTATTATTACGACCCCCTCGGAGAATGCGCGGAATATTACTTCGGGACAACACCAAAAACCTCTACCGTTGCCAATCGTTTCACTGCAACCTCGCCGGGAACAATTAAGGCGATAGGATTTTTCTCAACGGATGTACACACCAGCTACAAGGCGGAGATCTACCGGAACCCGACGGACGGGCCGGCAGGCGGGACACCTGTGGCCACCTTCAGCGGGACCCTGCCCTATATGGGTTACAGTACCATTGTCGTGCCATCCGGAAGTCTGGTCCGGGTCAATACCGGAGATACGTTCTCGGTCGTGCTCACCCTGACAAATCCGTTAAACCCCGATGTCGCTGCGGTTGAAATGCCCGGTGCCGGTTACTGCAGGGATGCCACCTCTCACCCGGGAGAGAGCTATTTCTCGACCGATAACGGACGGTCATTCAAAGATCTTACAACCACGCTCGAAAACGCAAACTTTTGTATAAAGGTGTACACGACGTAGGTCCTGATGCGCTGGCGGTTGACTGGGGAATGGGAAATATAAATTATCATTTACCGGCCGTAGACCCCCCCCAAGACTTTTCTGACCTTATGGTTCCGATTGATGCACATTCCTGTTAGTCATGTGTACGATGCGGGCACTTTGCCCGGATGGATATAACCCGGCCCGCCTCCCCCTAGATTCCATGGGAAAATCGTTGGAGGATCATGAAGAGCTCGTTACCTCTCCATCAGATACGATGAACGCCGCCGCCCCCGGAGGGGCGCCCCCACGGCGGATCAATGACTATAAAACTACGTAAAAAAACTTTCCTGCCCCGCCGTGCCTCGGACAGACCACGAGGCGAATTGAGCCCTCCCAACATTTTCTGATACCGATTTCCATGGTCCCGGTGCGAACCCGGTTGGTTTATGTCGTTTTCTCCAGAACCAAAAAAACTCACTTCACCCCGTACGGCGTGTTCACCCGCAGGCAGTGCGCCATGTCGGCTAGGATCGGCCCGATTGCATTTTCCGAACGGTACCGTTCCGCTATCTGCTCAGCGAGGCTGCCGTTCGCGATCCGGCTTTCGATGACCGGCAGGTACTGCCGCTCTTCTGCGGTCGCTGCCTGCCATGCACGGCGGTAGAGCGTTTCAAGCTCCGGCCCAAGGCCGGCCGTACCTTTCTCTATCGCTGTTTCCGTGAGTGCGAGGAGTGCATCCTGGTCGCTCTCGACCGGGAGCGCCATGCACCGCAGGAGTGCTGTCACCAGTGCCGCGACCGCCATATCGGAGCGGATGCATTCCTGTTCGTCCGGGGCCTTGATCTCGAGGCAGCCCCGGGAGAAACGGATGATGAGCCCGCTCGAATTGAGCCATTCCTCGCAGAGAATCCCTGCGTCCCGTGCCCGGAGTGCTGAGAAGATCTGCTCCTGTGCCTCGCGGTACTCCGCGACCGACCTGATCCGCGCCGGTATGATACCGTTGCAGATCTGCGGAATCTCCTTCTGGTTCTCCCGGTAATAGATGAGCCGGTTGTCCATTTTCCCGGTCAGGCGTCCTTCCACCATGGGCGAGGATGCCGTGAGCGCGATGAGGTACGGGAGCAGGGTACGGATCCGGTTGTACTGCATGAGCAGGTTTTTTTCTCCCGCGTACGAAAGGTTGACCTGGAGCGCCTGGATGTTGAGCCAGCCGTGCTGCCGGATATTGAACAGCCGGTCGTAGGCCTCGTAATACTCCCCCTCGTCGTGGTCCCAGACCGCTGTCCGGCCGGGCGCCAGGGTGGGGTGCATCCCGAGGCCGAGCAGGTGGTACTGGCCGGGAAAGACCTGGTAGAATTTCCTGATCCCCTGCGTGAGCATGGATTCGAGTTCCGCAGGACCTGATGCCGGGGCACGCGGGATGAATTCAAGCACGGTCTTCTGGAGTTCCTTTCCCAGTTTGACATCCCCAAAGAGGATCTCGCTTTCAAAACTCCCGCAGATCGATTTGAGGATCTGGTCGGAGACGGGAAGCGCCGTGAAATGTGTGTCGTTAATCGAATATTCGTGTTCTGTTCCGATCGTCATACGTACCGGGGTCCCCGGGAAATTTCAGCAACCAGATCCGTATCAGGCTCGTCGATCCGGTTGATTGCATCAATCTCCGCATCCGTGAGGTGTGCGACAAGATTTGTGATATTCTGTATGGCCAGGTCGAACTGCTGCCCGTACGCCTCGGGCACCTCTTTTAAGAGCGGGACAATAGGGCAGATAGACGCATGTTTTAAGAAGATCCGGATTTTATCGTCCGTCACCTCGAAGGTAAACGGCCCTGCCCGGCAGGTCTCGGGTTTTATCGCATGGATCAGGCACATGCTGTCCTTCATGAGGATGCAGGTGTGGTCGGGATGTGTCCGGAGCCGCCGGTATCCGTTGGTCTCAAACGCAGCCGGGGATACTCCCGCTGCAGTCAGTCTCTTGTGGCAGTTTGTGGATATGGGGGGATGTGCGTCGTCGCAGCAGTGCCCCCCGCAGTTCATACAGATAGCTTCGGCACGAAGCGGCCAGTTTTCCGTCAAAGGTCATCACGCTGCAAAAAGGTGGTTGACGATCCGTTCGTAGATCCGGGGGTAGCATGCATCCTCGCCGCTCTCGAGCGACGGGTTGTCGTTGACCTCGATCACGCAGGCATCGCCATTGTTGTTCTTGATATCCACGCCATACAGCCCGTTTCCGATGGCATCTGCCGCATCGATCCCGAGCTGGATGACATGGGGCGGGACTGCGCTCTCGGGCATGCTCTCCACACCGCAGTACACGATATGGCCGTTTACCGATGCCTGGATCTTGAAGGTCACCGAGGGGATCGTGTACTTGCAGGCGTACAGGAGTTGTCCGCCAAGCACGCCGACCCGCCAGTCGTACGTGCTCTCCACGAACTGCTGGACGACGATCCAGTCGGACATCTTGATGAACCTTCTGGCGACCCGGAAGAAACCCGCGATATCCATGACTTTTTCGACCCGGAGCGAGAACGATGTCGAAGGCTCCTTGATAATGAGCGGTGTCCCCAGCGTATCGAAGAGCTGCGAGACCCGTTCGACACAGAGATCGTTTTTCGAGAGAAAGATGGTCTTCGGGAGCGCGACGTTCTTTCTGATGAGGTGGGAGTACATGTTGATCTTGTCGCCGCAGACCTGGATGGAATCCGCGTCGTCAATAACCGGGATACCGTGGAAATCCGCCATCCGGGCGGCAACGTACGTGATGTTCATCGGGTCGGTCCGGGCCCGGATAAAGAGCGCATCCATTTTCGGGATCTTGTTGATGTCCACCGGGAAGAGAAATTCCGCATTGTGTCCCATACTCTCGGCAACGTCCCGGCAGTGGATCAGGGCGTTGAGCTGTTCTGAGTTGGAGAGCGTTTTCCGGTCGACAAAAATCCCAAGCCTGCTCATAGGAACTCCTGGTGATCCCGGTATGCGGCAAGGAGTGAACGCTCCCCGTCGGAGAGGTGAGTGTAGCGCGCAGGCGACAGGGACGAGAGGGTAATCTCTATTCCGGTCTTTACAAAGACCATGCTCACGAGGGGGATGGAAAAGAGTTCGTAGATTTTCTCCGCATACCCGGCGATCGCCATGCAGCTCCCCGTGGTCCGGCCAAAGACCGCCGTGCAGGTCTGGATGGTTGCGCCATCACCGAGTTTCTGGTAGCAGAACGGGTACTTGCCCTTGTTCGTTATGTGCTTGATGACGTCCTTTGCCTGCTCGTTGTCCTGCACGACAAAGAAGTCGGACGCGGTGGCAAAGTAGTTGAGCCCGTAGAGGATTGCCGGCAGCGGGACATAGGCCTGCGAGATGCCCCAGGGAACAACCGGGATGCCGGCATGTTTTGCCCGTTCAAGGCAGACCGGTACCACGAAGGCGTCGAGAACGGCACGGCTGGACGGGTGGATATCATCGCCTGCCAGTTCGTGTGCGAGGATGGTGTAGTAGGCCTCGGTCTTGTACGAGTAATCCTCCGCGATGACATGATACGCATGGTTCCGCATGACGATAGCAAGTGAATCCCGGGTCATCACCGGCTCCTTTTTTGGCACGAGATGCACCTGGATTGCGTGGCTGCTTCCTGACGCAGTCCGTGCCGCCACCCTCCGGTTCATCCCGGGCCGGGCAAGCGGGTTTGCCGGGCCGGACGGGACGCTGCGCTCTGCAAAAAGCCCGTTGCCGGGCCCCGGGGGGTCACCCCACCTATCGTTCATCAGCAGATCAGCTCGCTTTTCAGTCCCGGGGATATCTCCCGGGGGCCGGCGGTTCCCGGTACCTGTCCGCCCCATGAAAGGGGATTTCGGGCGCACAGAACGAGCCGGCTGGAAGCCGGATGCATAAACTCACGCGCCGCAACCGGATAACGGGTGCTGCGCTTCGATACAAAAAAAGGGGACAACAATAACCGTTTGTCCTCTTCATCATCGTCGTCGTTGCTGACACTTGCGGTCATGTTCAACACTAATCCGGCACAACGTCTGGATTACACTATCATCCTCTATATGAGCCGGGCTTTAAAAGAATGTTGCCCGTTACCGGATTCGTGACAGACGTGGCGCGTATGCAGGACCGGGACCGGGAAGAGGCCCGGGGGTCAAACCGCGCATAGTCCTGGGTACATGTATCACCCGGTTCGGCCGCGGCCGGGACCGGTACTCAGGTTTTTGTACATCCATAAGCCCTTTTTACCGCCAGCATAAAGTTGATATTTTTCTATCACTATGAGTAATTGCACATGCACATACCCAGCCCCGAAGAGCTCCGAGCCCGCCGCGAAGCGCTGGGGCTCAGGCAGACCGAGACCGCAAAGAGGGCAGGGATCAGCCAGTCCATGGTGGCCCGCATCGAAGCGGGCAGCGTCGATCCCCGGGTCAGCACCTTAAACAAGATCATCGCGGTGTTCAACAATGCCGAACCCCGGAAAATTACCGCCGGCCAGATTATGCACACGCCGGTGCTCTCCGTATCTCCCCAGGCAAGCATCTCCCAGGCGGTCGAGATCTTTGAAAAGAACAACATCTCCCAGCTGCCCGTGACAGAGCGCGGTGCGCCGGTCGGGTGCATCTCCGAATCAGTGATCGTAAAAGCGATCGAGCAGCAGCGCCTCCACCACACGCACCAGTTCATGGTAAAAGACTTCATGGAGCCCGGTTTTCCCACCGTCCCCCCGGATATGGACGTCGAGACCGTGGTAAATATCCTCCAGCAGAACCACGCAGTGCTCGTGACCGAAGGAAGGATTGTCCGGGGCGTGATCACCAAGCACGACCTGATCACCCTCATCGTCTGAATGTACCGTACTTGATCCCTCGGATGCCACACTGGCCGGTCATCATTCCTCCTCTGAACCAGTCAAAATAAAAGCCCCGGCCAGACCGAAATGTTTATCTGGGATTATAAAAGAGGATTTCATGTTGTGGTTGATGCCACACCAGAGGTATAGTTCATGGCAGATGAAAAAACGTCAAACGAGATCAGCAGTGCAAAGGTTATCGGGATCGGTGTGGTACTTTTTATTATTATTATCGCAATCTGGTACCTCTTCCTCAAATAAGCCCTGCACGAAAAACTGGTTTTTCTTTTTTTAGAGTTTTGAGACAAGATCCCGGAGCACGGCGACCGGATCCGGGGCTTTGACCACGCTTGAGGCGAGGAGTACCCCGTCCGTCCCGAGATCCACGGCGATTTTCACGCATTCGCCGCACTGGATACCGGCGCCCGTGAGGACTTTTACCTTCGGGTTCACCGCATGGACGGCCGCGACCGACCGCCGGATAATGTCAGGGTTTGCCTTCGAGACCGAGACCCCGCTCCCGATAAGCTCCGGGGGTTCGATGGCTACGTACTCCGGGCCGAGCGCTGCGGCACCGGCGCTTGTGATCTCGTTGTTGGAACAGACCACCGCGGTGAGCTGGTGCGACTGGAGTGCCCGTACCGATGCTTCGATATCCGCAAGGGTCAGGCGCCGCTCGGAATGGTTGACAAGCGACCCCGCTGCCCCGGCCAGTTTGAGCACGTCGGCAGTGACCTGGCCGGTATGGGCACCGGGCTCAGCTCCGTCGACATGCTGGGCGTAGACCGGGATGGCAAAGTGGTGGCAGAGCGGGTGGAGGTCGATGTATCCCGGCGCGACGCCTATCACGGCCCCGCTCTCGCGTGCAACCAGCTGTGCGGCAGTGGCGATCTGGCGGGCACGGTTTCCCATGCCCTCTTTGTACGTCTTGAGATTCACCAGGATCAGGGGCGGCGTCATCGTATCTCATTCCTCGTGCATGAGGTGTTTGCCCCCGGTTCCATTCAACCTTTCGCTCCCGGGATTATTCATCCTTTAACCCCCGGGCGTAGTGGCCGGCGGTAATCCCCCCAAGTGCCATCGCTTTTATCCGGTCTTTGAGAGCAGCATAATCGCGGGCCGTGCTGCCGGGGTGCCGGGTGGCGATCCCGACTGCTTCGCGGTAGATCCGCACCATCCCCTCCGCGTAGGCTGCCGGACGCCCCCGGGCATCGATCACGATCATATCCACACGGTTCCTGAGAAGGTCCGGCACCGCGTCGACAAGGCAGGTCTCGGATGCGTTGAGGATTCGGGTCCGGCACGCCCCATCGGTGATGACCGGGAAGGTCCGCCCGGTTTCGTCCCGGATCCCGTGCCAGCGTCCCGTGGTACAGGGCCCGGTACCCTTCCGGCACTGGCCGGACACGGAGAGCAGGCAGTCTTCGGTCACCATGGCATCGAGGTTTCCCTGCACGAACACCGCCAGTTCCGGCCGCGGTCCCGTTAACCGTGCTGCACGGACGAGCACGGCGATCCCGGTCGCGGATAATTCCGGGGAGAGCGTAAGTATGCCGAAAGGCAGGCGGGCTAACACGCGGACGGTCTCTGCATTAAAGATGTTCAGGCCCCATGACCCGGCGAGGTCAAGACCCGGTGCCGCACTCACCACGGCGACCGCAGTGCCGGGGTTTTCCACCATGCACATGCCAAGCCCTGCTGCGTGAAGGCGGGGCAGGAGCGATCGGACTGCTTCAATTTCCGCCTGCCGGGTGATGCGGGGCAGTTTCCAGACGAGGCGGGCGTTGTGCGCCCGGCAGGTATCGAGCGCAATTTGGCACTCCGAGACCCTTCGGGAAGTTTCCGCTTCAGGATCCGCCTCATCCGGATCGGGAAAGCCGCACGGTTCAAAGCAGATCGTCTGTGCCCCGGCACGGGCACCGGCCTCCACGGATTCGAGGCTGTCGGCGTACAGGCAGATCCCCATAGTCCTGCCGGGAGACGGCAGGGTTTTTGAGGATGGGGAAGGTCCCGTCGCGGGATACTGTGCGATGAAACCGGCGAGACGCTGTTGTGCCGCCATAAGGTCCTCAGACGCGGGCCGGGAAGCGGCGACCAGTCCCTCTTCGGCCCGCGCAAAAAATTCCCGTCGTGCCCGGTTGATTTCGCTTGCCGGGCTAAAGAGGCCGCCGGCATAGTCGAGAGTGAGATGCGCCACGGCAAATGGCGTTCCCCCGGTCTTTTCGAGCTGTGCCGCCAGCTGTTCGCGGGTAAGCGGGCGGGAGCGGGCCGGTACGAGGCAGAGGTCGCCGGCTTTTTTGACGGCAACCGGATCTTTTCCGGGGGGATAGAGCGTCCCGGCAAGCGTGAGGAGCCCGTCGGGAGAGACCGCAGCCACGATATCGGCCGGGACCGGGTGGTGCAGACCGGGCATTCCCTGCCGGGAGATCTGCCGGGCGCGTGCGGCGAGATCCACGGACGCCGTAAGAAAGACCCGCGCCCCCTCCTGCACCGGATGGGGCACGGCAAGGACGATCCCTTCCTTCTTTACGACAGGTTCGCTGTTAAGTGCGTACCCCCATGCCGCTGACGGGTGATCCGGATGGGAAAAAAGGAGCCCGTCCCCGGGGTGCAGGGTGACCGGCTCGACCGGGCGGACGGTCGCGGTCCCTTTCGGACGATCGTACCGGGAGACGGTCCCGATGCAGACGCCCCGGTTGTCCGGCCGGTCCCTCGCCATGAGCTTCCCGCCGCGGTCGCCAAAAAGGTAGCCCCGGGTAAATCCCCGGTTGAAGGCGAGCATGAGGTCGCGGACCGCCGGTCCATCCGGAACAAAGCTGCCCCGGGCAGCCGCATCGAGGGCGCGCCGGTACGTGGAGACGACAATCGCCACGTACTCCGGCGACTTCATCCTGCCCTCGATCTTCAGCGATGCGACCGTAGCGTCTGCGAGCCGGGGGATCTCGCGGTACGTGCAGAGGTCTTTTGGCGAGAGGAGGTACTGGTCCGGTAACGGCACGTCGCGCTGGCCGGTCGGCCGGCCATACCGGTCCACTGCAGCCTCGACAAGGGTATATTTCTTCCGGCACGGCTGGGCGCACATGCCCCGGTTCCCGCTCCGGCCCCCGATCACGGATGAGAGCAGGCACTGGCCGGAGTAGCTGTAGCAGAGTGCCCCGTGGGCGAAGACTTCGAGGCCGACCCCGGTATCTGCGGTTGCCCGTGCGATCGCCTCCACCTCTCCAAGGGAGAGCTCGCGGGCGAGCACCACCCGGGAGAAGCCCTGCGCGTGCGCCCACCGCACGCCATCCGCGTTGTGGATGGTGAGCTGGGTCGAGGCATGGAGCGTGAGGCCGGGCACAATCGTTTGTGCGAGCGCTGCGACGCCGGGGTCCTGCACGAGCATGGCATCGACTCCCATCGCGTACAGCCGGACAAGGTACTCTGCGACGCCGGGCAGTTCCCTGTCGTGGACGAGCGTATTGACCGTCACGTACACCCGCACTCCCCGGGCATGGGCATACGTGATCGCTTCTTCAATCTCTTCTTCGGAAAAATTCTGCGCGAACTTCCGGGCGCCAAACCGCTTCCCGCTCAGGTAGACTGCATCGGCGCCGGCGGCGACCGCGGCAAAGAACGCCTCCATGGAGCCGGCTGGTGCGAGCAGCTCGGGGATCTTCTTTTTTTCCGGGGATCGTGTGCTGGTGTCCATGGCTGCCTCAGAGCAGGGGGAGGAAATAGTGAATGAACCCGAGGGTGGCAAGGGTGGTGGCCACCGCGGCGACGCAGTACCCGGCCATCGTGATCGCAAAGGACCGCCACTTGTGCCAGCCGAAAAGCCACGAGGCCGGGGCGCAGAGGTACACGCCGATAATAATCTCGGCGGGGAAGAGTCCGTAGATCCCGTACCGGTCAAATATCCGCGAGCGCGTTACCATGCCATGGGTCCATGCGAGGAAACGGGCCACACGCCCCGACGCCGTCCCGATCGTGTCAAGGAGGCCGAAGAGGCCAAGGAAGATCCCGGCCTCGATGCTTGTCGCCGCCGGCACGACATAGTTCACGGGAAGGCCAAGGCCGATCCCGATGGGAATTGAGCCGTACTCGATAACAAATGCGCTCGCAACGAGCGCTCCGGCAGCGGCAGGGGAGAGACCGAGTGCGTACGCCCCGCCGAGTGGCAGGACCAGTGCGAGCGTGACGCACCAGCCCAGCGCCCCTAAGGCAGGCCGGAGCGTTGCCTTGACTGCCGCAGGTTCCATATCCAGCGGAGAGTTTCAACCCGGAAAGGGATAAACCGGTATCCTTTAAAAAAACGGTAAAAAAATCCCCGGCCGGGCGCATCTTTTTGTGGCCCGGCGGCAAACCGTCAGGTACATGCAGATCGTCGCTTCCCTCACCGATCCCGCACAGGCCGCTGCCGCACAGGCGCAGGGAGCGGATATCATCGAGCTCCGCTTCGACCTGATGGCAGGCGATCCGGTGGAACTGGTGCGCCGGTGCAGGAATGTATGTGCGCTGCCGGTCATTGCCACGCTCCGTTCGGCACAGGAGGGCGGGCGGTACTTCGGGAGCCCGGCAGAGTGGGCAGAGAAGATCGCGCCGGTCATCCCGCTCGTGGATTATGTCGATGTCGAGCAGCAGTTTGCCCGGGAGGCCGGCCCGGTAAAAACGGCGGGAAAAACGATCATCGCCTCTCACCATTCTGCGCAGATGATGCCATTGCACGTTTTATTTATGCTCGAGCAGGAACTCCGGTCGTACGGCGATATTCCCAAGATCATCGTTACCCCGGGAAACGAGGACGACCTCATCGATCTCTTCGCATTTACGCGTGCGGCAAAAAAACCGATCTGCACCGGGGTCATGGGGGCATCGTTCCGGTATGCACGGGCGGTCCTCCCGCTCTTTGGCTCGGAGTTCGTGTACTGCCATACCGGTGTACCGACGGCTGAAGGGCAGTACTCGGTCGAAGAGTTTGTGGCGCTGAGGAAACTGCTCTTATGAATATTTTTTCTGAATTTCTGAACGAGTGTTAGTAAATTCCATCTGATAAAAAACAGATTTTGGAGTCAGGACAATAAAAATGATGAGGCTATCAAGATATCGGCAGTTCTGAATTTTAACACTCCGGAGAAGAGCGCCACCCTGCCAAAGACCTGACAGAACCGAACCTCATTTACTAATATCCGGTCATCAATTGGGTAACATCGAAACTATTATCAGTTTCATGGGAATCAGGATAATTCATGGACAAAGGAACCGGCAGTGTCTCGTATCGCGAAAGTCTGACCCGGGCTGGCGGCTTATTTGCGTCAGTGATGCAGGAAACCGGGCCGATACCGCTTCAAATACGGGGGAAGATCCCCGGATGGCTCAAGGGAGAATTCCTGCGGAACGGTCCGGCCCGGTTCTGTGCCGGTACCAGCCTCATGAACCACTGGTTCGATGGTTATGCACTCCTGCACCGATTCAGAATACACGATGGTGGTGAGGTTTCATACCGGAACCGGTTCCTCGAAAGCGAAGACTTCTGCAGGGACCAGGCCGCGGGAAGAGTGATGGGGCAGCAGTGGGGAACCCTCCCGGGCCCCAGGGACTCTGTGCTGACAAAATTTTTCAGCACCTTCCGGCAAACGACTCCTGACAATACGAATGTTAATATCTTACGGGCGGGAACGAGGATGTTTGCACTGTCGGATTTTTCGACCATGGTCGAATTCGACCCGGAAACGCTCGCGACCAAGGGGAAGTTAGGCTTTGCCGATAGATTCGGCCCGAAGTTTATGCTGAGCGCTGCGCACCCGTCGATCGACCCGGAGACCGGCGAGATCTTCAACGTGATTGAGCCTCCCGGACGAAGAGGAAAAGTCTACGTATACCGGTTACAGAACGGCAGTCCGAAGCGCGAAGTACTCTGCAGCATTAACATCCCCCGCCCGGTCTACTTCCACAGCCTCGCCCTGACAAGAAATTATGTCATCGTGATCGAACAGCCGTTGCAGCTTGATGTGCTTGGACTCATCTTCGCCCGGCTTTACAACAGGCCGTTTGCAGAAAACCTTCACTGGGAGCCGGGAACGGGTAACCGCTACCATATCTGCGACCGGCGGACCGGGCAGGTGCAGACCATTACCGGTCCGGCATTCTTTTTCTTCCATACCGTAAATGCGTTCCAGCCGGACGATCAGACTATCGTAATCGATCTCTGTCGTTTTGACGATTTCTCAATCAACCGCTCCTTTTACCTTGACAGCCTTGGCAAACAAGGCCTCGATGCAAGGGAAACCAGCCGCTTAACCCGGGTCACGCTCGATCTCGCCAGGAGGACTGCAGGTGAACGCCGTCTCACTGAATGTCCCCTCGACCTCCCACGGTTCAACATGCGCTATTCCTTTTGCGAGTACAGGTATGTCTATGGCGCCGGGCTCCTCCACGAAAAACAAAATCCATTTGTGAACCAGCTGGTGAAAGCCGATCTTACAACCGGAAATGCAGACACATGGTCCCGGGAAGGCTGTTACCCGTCGGAACCCATGTTTGTCGAGCGCCCCGGTGCTGCCGCTGAAGACGATGGTGTCGTGCTCAGTATGGTATCAGAACCGGGCGCGGGATTGACCCGTCTCCTCGTGCTGGACGCCGGAAACCTGGAGGAGATCGCCGAAGCGGAGATTCCCGCATACATCCCTCCAGGCCTTCACGGGCAATTTTATTCCGCATAGGCTGCAAGGGAGTTCCAAAGGGAATATTCTCCCTATTTTGGTTCTGTTAAACGGTTGGCAGGTGCGTTATTCGCTCACCATGCAATATATTCGGAATAATGGTCTGAGACAATTTTGTCGTCGAAGATGCCTGCAGGAAATGTTCACTTCAGGAGTGGCAATGATTTTAAAAGGGATTAGGTGCCGAAGACTTTACAGAACCCTTCAGCTCCAAAGAGTTCAAAAAACGGCGCCCACGCTACCGGGCGCGTAATCTCATCATCATACCTCTTGTTCAATTCCATTATTTTCAGGACAGGATGGCATGGGAGTTAAGAGAACTAATTATCGTGCCAATATAATCGGAGAGCTACACGAAAATCTCTCTTTTTCATTGTAGTGGCGTGGCAGGGAACTTTCAAACCTCTGGATTTTTTGTCGTTCCTTTCATATGAAATAAAAGGAATCCCAAAGGAGTCTGACAGGCTGACGGATCTTCGCAGGAAAAATTCAACAAAATATGAATTTTTCGACGTAATGAAGTGGAGAAATTATGGTACTGTAGAAAACCTGTTTTAAAAATTATGCGCCCCCCCCCTTACGCCAGCCCTGCCCCCGATGGGGGCGGGGGCGTATGCGATGCCTCTGTATTACCTGTGTCGGGTGCAGACATAAGTACAGGTAATACAGCGCTATCGCGAAGAGGGGGGATGCCACAAGCGTGCGGGGGCGAAAGGCCAGCCGGAGACCTAAAAGAGCGTTCTTACTCATCCCATTCAGGTTTTCTACAGAGCAGAAATTATCATAAGTCCCGAGAATTTATCAGCACCAGAAAAAGTTACCGGTATTTCTCCTGCTCCAGCGCCGCATCGGCAAGCACGAGTGCGAGCATGGCTTCTGCCACCGGGAGGATCCGGGGCACGATGCAGGGATCGTGACGGCCGCCTACGGTGATCTCCACCGCGTTCCCATGTATGTCCCTTGTCTGCTGGACCTTTGCGATGGAGGGCGTGGGTTTGACCGCGATGCGCACGACGATCTCCTGCCCTGAGGAGATCCCGCCGAGGATGCCGCCCGCGTGGTTGCTTGTAAATCCGGTCGCGGTCATCGGGTCGTTGTTCTCGCTCCCGAACCTCCCGGCGACCGCAAACCCGTCGCCGATCTCGACGCCTTTTACCGCACCAATTCCCATCATGGCGCCCGCGATCGCTGCGTCGAGCTTCCCAAAGACCGGGTCGCCAAGCCCTGCCGGGCAGCCGGTCGCCGCGATCTCCGCGATCCCGCCCACGGAGTCTCCGGCCGCCTTCGCCGCGAGGATCTCTGCTTCGATCTCCGGCAGTGCGGTTTTGCCATGCACGGACACGATCCGGCCGGTGACCGCAATCCCTCTCGCCGCAAGGTATTTCAGCGCCACGGCCCCGGCAGCGACCCGGCCGACCGTCTCCCTGCCCGAGCTCCGGCCGCCGCCCCGGTAATCCCGGCACCCATACTTTTCCTGGTACGTGTAATCCGCGTGGCCGGGCCGGAACATATCCCGTAATACCTCGTAATCTTCAGAGTGCACGTCCCGGTTCCTCACGAGCAGGGCGACGGGCGCGCCGGTCGTTCTTCCCTCGAACACGCCCGAGAGGATCTCCACCGCATCAGCCTCGCTTCGCGCTGACGTGAGGGGGGATGTGCCCGGCCGGCGCCGGTCGAGCAGCGGCTGGATATCTGCCGCTGATAGTTCAAGCTGTGCCGGGCACCCGTCGATAACGGCGCCAACCGCCGGGCCGTGGCTCTCGCCAAACGTCGTGACCGCAAAATTCCTGCCAAAGGTGTTCATGCCAGTATCTCCTGTATGACTGTATCGGGCACGTCTATCCCGAAGAAGAGCCGGAACTGCTCCCGTGCCTGCTGGATAAAGATCTCCGTCCCGGTAACCGTTTCGCACCCGGCTTTTCGTGCGGCTGCAATGAGAGGGGTGACCGGCGGGGTATACACAAGATCACATACGGTCATCTCCTTTTTCAGCTGATCGTCCCGCAGCGGGCTTCGTCTGTCCGGCTGCATGCCAAGCGAGGTCGCGTTCACGACAAGGTCCGGGTCGATCCTGCCAAATTCATCCCATCCGCCCCACCGACAGCCGGATTGTTCCGCGAGCGCCTGCGCTTTCGCCGGCGTCCGGTTCAGGATCGTGACCTCCATGTCGAGATCCACGAGCGCGTATGCTGCTGCCGCCGCGACCCCCCCGGCGCCGAGCAGCACCGCACGGGCCCCGGCGTGACCGGCCAGGGGTTTTCGTATGCCCAGCCAGTCCGTGTTGTAGCCGCGTGCAGACCCGCAGGCAAAGACGACCGTGTTTGCCGCGCCGACCTGCCGGGCCGCGTCATCGATCTCGTCGAGGTGCGCCATCACGTCCCGTTTGAAGGGGATGGTCACCGAGAGCCCTTTTGCGTCGATATCGCGGGCAACCCGGAGGATCGTTTCGATCGAAGGGTCCTCGAACCGGGTGTAATGGCAGTTCAGGTGGTACCGGTCGAAGAGCCGGTTGAAGAGCAGGGGGCTCCTGCTGTGGCCGCACGGGTAACCGGCGACGCCAAGGAACCGGGTCTGCACATCGCAGCCGGGGCCGAAAAGCCGGGATGCGAGATCTTCAAGTTCGGGAGCCGGGAGAGGGCCGGCCGCAAACCACCGGTATGCGGCCTCCCGCTTCGGGGCGGGGACCGTGCCCTTTTTGAGGAGTGACAGGATGCGGTCCGCGGCCTCTCCTGTCGATGTCCGGCTCGTGTCCACGCAGAAGTCTTCAGCAGCGGCATACTGGCTCCGCCGGTGTGCGATCATTTCCCTGATCTCGTCTGCCGATGAAAGGGACGTGAGTGGCGGCCGCGGGGCACGGGCGAGACGGCGTTCAATCGTCGCGATGTCTGCGGTCAGCAGCACGCACACGCTTCCGGCCCGGAGGTGCTCCATGTTGACCGGATCCATCACGGCGCCACCCCCGGTGCCGATGACGCAGTCGCGGAGGGGGAGCCCTGCGATCGCGTCGCGTTCCCGTTCCCGGAACCGCTCCTCGCCGTCTTCGCGGAAGATGCCGGGGATCGTCCGGCCGCTTTGTTGTTCGATGAGGGAATCCGTATCAAGGAACGATACGCCAAGCCGCCGTGCGAGGACGGTGCCGATCCCGGTCTTTCCGGTCCCCCGGTAGCCGAAAAGCACAACCCGCCTCATTCCATCACTCCCGCGAGCGTGTCCCAGAACCCGGGGAAAGACTTGTTTACGCATTCCGCACCGGTGATCGAAACCCCGCCGATCCCGAGGCCGAGGACGGCAAAGCTCATCGCGATCCGGTGGTCGTTTGCCGGGTCGATAGTGCCGCCATGGAGCGGGGCCGGCTGGATGACGATCCGGTCGCTGCCGGTATTTGCGACCCCGCCAAGCTGCCGGAGGCGTCTCACGGTGCCTGCGAGCCGGTCGCTCTCCTTGAATTTCAGGTGGCCGATGCCGGTGATCACGGTGGGGGTCTTTGCCATCGCTGCGACCATGCAGAGCGTCTGGACGGTGTCGGGTGCCGACGACATGTCGATCGTGATCCCGGAGAGAGGGCCTTCGTGCGTGACCGTTATCCCATCATGGGCGCGGGTCACCCGGCAGCCCATCTTCTGCAGTGCATCCGGGAAGAGCCGGTCTCCCTGTACTGACGCCGGGTTGAGGCCGGTCACCGTCACCCTGCCCCCGCAGATCGCCGCGAGCGCAAAGAAGTACGATGCCGACGAGTAGTCCCCTTCGATCACATACGTGTGGCCGGTATAATGATCCTGGTTGCTGACCTCGAACCGCCGGTATCCTTCGCGCCGGATCACTGCACCGAAATCGGTCATGACACCGGCGGTGATATCGAGGTAGGACTGCGACGCGGGAGTGCCCGAAACCGAAAGCGTGACCCCGCGCTTCGCATAGGGGGCTGCCATCAGGATCGAGGAGATGAACTGGCTGCTCGCCGACCCGTCTATCGTGGCATTCCCGCCTTCCAGCCGGCCCCCGATGGTAACGGGAGGAAAACCCGGTTCCTGCCCGAAGACGATCCTTCCCCCGAGGGCGACCAGCGCATCGGCAAGCGGCCCGACGGGCCGTTCCTGCATCCGGCCGCTGCCGGTGAGGGTGACCGGGTGATCGGAGAGGAGCGCTATTGAAGCGAGCAGGCGCAGGGAAGTGCCGGAGTTGTCTAGGTCGATCACCGTGCCTGGCGGGCAGGAAAATGCCCCGTCACAGCCTTCGATGGTCACGCTATGGGCATCGGCTTTTACCGGGACGCCGAGCCGGCGGAGCGCGGTGATCGTGAGGTTCGTGTCGTCCGATGCGAGCGGGTGGAGGATCGTGCTCGTGCCCCGGGCGAGCGCTCCTGCGATGAGGGCCCGGTGAGTGAAGCTCTTGGACGGCGGGGCGGCAACGGTGAGGTCGATGCCGTGCCGCTGGGGGAGGGTAACGTTCATGGCGGTACCCCTATGGTCGGGTAGCAGCCCAGCCTGCGGATCGTGGTTATCCCTTCGAGCTCGCGGAGCGCCTCGTCCGTGCACCCGCTGACGGCATAGTCGAGGAAGAAGACGTATTTTCCCATGCCGCGCTTTGACGGCCTTGATTCGATCCGGGTGAGGTTGATGCGCCTTCGTGCAAAAACGCCGAGCAGGTCGTAGAGCAGCCCGGCCCGGTCGGTGTCGGGGTCGATGAGGATGCTGCACTTGCCGGCCCGGCAGTCCGGGCCTGGGTTTTTTGCAATCCGGACAAACCGGGTCGTGTTCCCCGGGTTGTTCTCGACATGTTCGACGATCACCGGGATGTGGTAGATCGCGGCGGCAGAGACCGAGAGGATCGCCCCGGCGTTCGGGGTTTTTTTTGCCTCGATGGCGCTCGACGCGTTGCTGCTCGTGTGGATCACCGGCACCTTCCACTGCTCGATCCACCCGCTGCACTGCTCGTGGGTCTGCGGGTGGGCATAGATCACCCGGATTGAATCGAGCGGCACGAGCGAGGCGAGATTGTGGTGGATCGGCAGGTACATCTCCGCGGTGATCGAGAGGGGGTACTGTGTCAGGCCGTCGAGGGTTTCGCCCACGCCTCCCGCCTCGGAGTTCTCAATAGGTACGATCCCGTCGCCGTTACCGGCCGCCACGCCCGCAAAGATCGAATGGATGGTCGGTTCAAGGACGACCGGGTCGCACCCGAGCCTGAGCGCGAGCTCGTGGGAGAAGGTCCCTTCGGGGCCGAGCGTGATGACCGTCATTTCTTCACCATGCATTCGATCAGGGTATCGGTGAGTTCCTGCCCCCGCCCGCAGTAAGCGCCAAGGTGCCGGGTGTCGCGGGAAAAGAATTCCGCGAATGCCCCGGGATCGCCGGATTTTACGATGTCCGAGAGCTCGCCGGCGGCCGACCGGCATGCGGCGAGCACGTCAGGCACAAACGGGTTGAGTTCGAGGATATCGGCATAGAGCGCCGGGTCCTGCGAGAGGAGCCGGCCCACGAGCGAGAGTTCGATCTGGTAGACAGGGCTCGTGAACGCTTCGGTCTTTTTTATGTCCACGCCCAGCCTGCGGATGGAATCGGCCATGCAGATCGTGACAAAGTGCGTGAGCCCCTGCACGACCGCCATCATCCGGTCGTGCTCCTCCGGTGTCGTGACCGTGCAGACCGCGCCTTCGCGGACAAAGATCCCTGTCAGGGCGTCCCGCACCGCGTCGGTCGCGCGGGCCGGGCACACCACGATGGTCTGACCCCGGATCGACGAGACTGTCGGCCCGAACATCGGGTGGAGCCCGATCACCGCGGCCTTGGACCGGAGCATGGCAGCGACCGGCCCGGTCTTGAGCGAGGTGAAATCGCAGAGCAGCTGGTCCTCCCGCAGGAACGGCGCAATTTCGCCGATGACCCGGACCGTATCCCGGATGGGGACCGAGACGACGACGAGGTCGCAGGTCCCTGCCAGCTGTTCGTTCGTGAGTGCGGTCGAGCGGCCCGAGACGAGTACGTCGTAGCCGGCCCGCTCAAAGACCGGGGCAAAAAGCCTGCCCATCTTCCCGGTTCCGCCGATGATGCCTGCCTTCATGCTCACTTCTCGCGGATCGTCTCTTTGACGGCCATGCCAAAATGCCTGCCGCCTTCCAGCGAACACCCGAGGATCTTATCCCCTGCGGCAAGATTCACGACCGAGATCGCGCTCCCGTCGGGGGCGACGAGCCGGATCGTCTCGGCGTTCTGGAGGATCAGGCTTGCTTTTGCCCCTCCTTCGGCTTGTGCCTCCACGAGAAGGAGCGGCCGGCGCTCAATCTTGGTCCGGCCCACGATCGCTGACCGGCCGGCGCCCTTGTGGTCGGACACGAGCACCTGGCCCCCGATGACAAGATCCGAGAGGTACGCGGTCTTCCCGTCCGGGAGCAGGATGTACGCGTGCACCGCACCGGCGTTCACCCGGAACGGGCGGGGTGCGACGTAGGGGTTTTCGAGCGTCTCGGCGTGCACGAGGAGCATGGCTGAGGAGGTGTTGCCCATCAGCATGCCGTCGCCGTCGGCGAGCATCGAGCAGGTGTCCACACAGACCCGGTCGCCCATGCCCACCGGCCGGATCCTCGTCACGGTGAACGGCACGAGGCTGACCGTGCCGGCCTGGCTTTTTATGAGCGCCGCGACCGCTTTTACCGCGGACGGGTCGGTAGTCTTCAACAGGATCCCCCAGACGCCTTTTTCCAGGACATGCAGCGCGAGCTCTGCCTCGTGTGCATCCTTCACGGCCGCAACGATCCGGTCCGACTGGGCGACAAGGTTTTCGAGCGGGATGACCGTCCAGTCGCTCGTGGTGACGATCACGATCCGGGTCTTCCCTTTTTCTGCCGCCTCGTTCTCGCTCGCCTTGTCCGTGATCGTGCACTCGATCACATCTTTCCCGAAAACGAGGTCGCCATCCGGTGCGACGGTCGTGATCCGCCCGAGCCTTTTTACGTCCGCTGCCCGGTCGGCCACGATCGCATCCGCACCGCTCTCGATGGCAGTCGTCGCGATATCCTTGTTCCACGGGCGGCAGTCCACCCAGAACTGCTTCATGTTACGGCTGCTCCAGCGCCTTTGCCGGGTCGACCTTGTTGTGCACGACCCGGCAGATGGCATGGACAAACGCCCGGGTATTGTCGCGCTGGAAGGCGTTCCTTCCCATGCATACGCCCGCCCCGCCTGCCGCGACCGAGTCCCGGATCATCTCGAGGGATTCAAGGTCGCTGCACTTCTCGCCGCCGGCGACAAAGACCGGCACCGAGCAGGCTTTGGTGATCCGGGTGAATGCCTCGGGGCTGCCCGGGTAACTGGTCTTGATCATGTCGGCGCCGAGCTCTTCGGCGACCCGGACGCACTGCCCGATGGTCTGGGGGGATGCCGGGTCGATGCCCTTTCCCCTCGGGTAGATCATGACAAGGAGCGGCATGCCCCAGCGGTTGCAGTCCCGGACGATCTTTGCGCCGGCTTCGAGCATCTTCGATTCGTTCGGGGCGCCGAGGTTGATGTGGATGGAGACCGCGTCGGCCCCGAGCGCGATTGCCTCTTCCACGGAGCAGACGAGCACCTTGTCGTTCGGGTCCGGGTTGAGCGAGGTGCTGCCCGAGAGGTGCACGATGAGCCCGATGTCCCGGCCGTGCCGCCGGTGTCCCCTTTTCACCATGCCCTTGTGGAGGACGATCGCGTTTGCCCCGCCCTCGCTCACGTCCGTAATGACTTTCGTCATATCCAGCAGGCCGTCGATCTGGCCCATGGAAAAACCGTGGTCCATGGGAATGATCACGGCTCTTCCCGTGTTCCTGTCCATGATCCGTTCGATCCTGATCTCCTTTCCAATCATTTCTGCCACCTTACCCGTTGAGGACTTTGAGCGCCTCATCGACGCTCTTGTTCTGGTGCACGATGCAGGCCGCCGCCCGGACGAACTTGTCCGGCATCCGGTGCTGGAAGGCGTTCCGGCCGATCGAGATCCCTGCCGCACCGCCCGCCATCGCGCCTTCTATTAATTCCAATGTTGTGCGGTCATCCGTCTTTGAACCTCCGGCGACCACGACCGGCACGGGACATCCCCTCGTCACTTCGCGGAAGGATTCCGGGTCACCGGTGTACACGGTCTTTACGATATCCGCCCCGAGCTCGGCTGCCACCCGTGCGGCGAGCTTCACCTGCTCGACATCGTTCTCCTTCTTGATGTTCTTTCCCCTCGGGTACATCATCGCAAGGAGCGGCATCCCCCACTCCATGCACTCGACTGCCACCTGCCCGAGATCGGAGAGCATCCGGGCCTCGGACTCGGCCCCGATGTTCACGTGCATCGAGACCGCGTCGGCGCCCATCTTCAGCGCATTGGTCACCGAGTTCACGAGCACCTTCTCGTTCGGGTCCGGCCCAAGCGAGGTGGAGGCCGACAGGTGAAGGATGAGGCCGATGTCCCTGCCTCCCTGCCGGTGGCCGTAGAGGGCGAGCCCCACGTGGCCGATCACGGCATTGGCCCCGCCGTCCGCGATCAGGTTCACGGTCTGGCCCATATCGATCAGGCCCGGGATCGGCCCGTCCGAGACCCCGTGATCCATCGGTACGATGATCGTTTTCTTCGTATTGCGGTTCATGATTCTTTCCAGACGAATTTCCTTTCCTCTCATAGTAACAACAACATCCTCCCCCTGCATTCACACAAATACCTGGCGTGCAAACCAAGGGGCTTGATCAATACCAGAAATAATACCGGTAATAAAAGCCAAAAAAGCCAAAGAAGCGGGACCCTGCGGTCTCTGCATTCAAGAGCGGTTCAGAAACGATTTCACTGATGCAACGGGCGGGTGAACTAGTGGAGATAAAGACGTTCACGGGCAAAAAAACCCTCATGAATGCTGTGGCACTCGTCCTGCATACTTACTGGTTGGAGCTTGCGGTATATAATTGTGTGTGCTAAGGTGTAGCATGGTTTACGCAAAACTCCAAAACAAGCCTTTGATATAATATTCTCCTCGTTGTTTTGCTTGATAAAGAAAAATTCCAGTCAATAAAAAATTCAATGCAGCAATTGCCATTATTTTTAGATTCAAATCTGTTACATGGATAATCATAGAAATAACATCCATAACTCCAAGAATTAAGAAGAGCATTGCGAGATTTCGGAAAAATGAGTGAAAAATATTTTGTAATTGTGCCTTCTCCCCCTTTGTAGAATCAGAGGATTTTGCATCAACAATGCGATAAATTGTTTGAGATAGAGTTGTTGCGGCTTCCATCTTTTTTTTGTCAACTATCACTTGAGGATCACGTAATATCTCAAGTTTTTCCTTGGGTATTTTCAGATCATTTTCCGCATATGCGAAATATCGATTAAATTCGATTTCATTGCATTTTTTGTAGGCCGTAATAAGGAAAAGTTCTGAAAAAAAATAACCTCCCCAGAACAATTGTTTGACCAATATCTCAATAGAATATTTCGATAGAAATTGTAGTAAGTGACCGGTAAGATAAGCGATAGCCAATAGCAGGACAGGATCAACAATTACATTGCCGGTAAGGATTAGTGATAGCCCGTTTGTGGAAAACGGGCCTAGGACAGATAATGCCCATAAAAAAACCAAGCCGGGAATTAAATTTGAGAGGGTATCATAATAACTAAATTTGTCCATCCCTAACCTTCCATTTATCAATAACAAATTGACATGATCTATTGCAGTTTTTCGATACAATTTCCGTCAGAATCAAACCGAATTCCAATATTACCCTTATCAGTCCGATAAATTGTGTCTTGAGTGGTTGTTTTGTAAGTTTTCATTGCATCCACGTTAGGATGACCATGAGGATTTCCTTTTCCGACAGATATTACTGTATGTTCAGGTTGAATTTGTTTCATTGCATCTTTATTCGCACCTTCATCAGATCCATGATGAGGAGCATGCAAAAGTGTCGTTTTTTCGATGCGATAGTATTTGCAGATTCGATCCAGCTGGTTATTGGTTGTGTCTCCCGCAAATAATGCTGAAGTTTTTCCGACATTAACTTGAACGACAAGTGATTCTTCATGAATATCTTCATTATTCCCCTGAACTGATGCAGATGGACCTAACGCCCGTATTTCTAATTTTCCGTCTTTAACAATCGGATCATTCGATGCCGTTGGCGTCCTTATCGTTGCACCATTTTTTTCAAGTTTATCTAAAGCTTTGACATACTCACGGTATGCTTCATAACTTTCAGGGTTTTCCTCACTTCTCTTTCTTTTATAATCTGTTGTCCAAACTTCTCCGACCTCAAAATTATCCGCAATATCTTTCGTCCCGCTCATATGATCCTGGTGAGGATGCGTAATAATAAGGTAATCAATTTTTTTGATTCCGGCATCTTTAAGATATTTTACAAGGTTTTCTGGAGAGTTGTCTACATTACAGTCGACAACCATGAGTTTCCCATTAGGTAGTCGAACGATTGTTGCATCACCTTGGCCAACATTAAGACAAACAATTCCCAGCTCTCCCGGTCGCGTTGTTGAAATCATTTGCCGGATTTTTTCATCATTATCGTTAACGGATCGTTTCCTATCAGGCATTTCGGGGATGTCCCCTATCGTTGTTTGACCATCCGGTGTATTCGCCAGCGAGGGATTTTTCCTAAATCGTTTATCTCCATATATTGTACCCATTATCCGTTCTCCAAAATTTTCAAGATTCTTCGATCAATACTCGATATTTCTGATACTTCATCAGAACATTCATCATTTGAGGCATCTGTAATCCATGCTGTTATCTCTTGAGTGTCACTTTGCTGCTCGACAAGTCTTCGAAGATAATTGAAATTTTGCATGACAATTCTTTTTGTAAAATCCCCTTTGAAAGCAGTCCAAGTGGCTCCCTGAATTACCCGATGTTTGAAAGTTTGCATATAATGACTATTCGTCGCAAATTTTTTTGCATAATGAAATCGTTGGAAAGTATGTCTACTGCCAACTCCGTAAATCATAAGATCAGGGACTTTTTCAGCCAAGGAACGGCCACAATCTACAATCAGATCTTTTGCATATGTCGGTGCATTGCATAAGCAATCACCGGCATGCAAGCAAAACTGACTTACTCCCAGTTCCCGTAGTTTATCGGAGTGAAAATCCATTTGAGCAAAATTACATCCTTTAATCAAACCAATAGGAGTGGAATCCGGGAATTGTCTCATCAATTCTGCAGTGAGTTCAAGGACAAGATCAATTTGATCCCGAGAATATTTTTTACAACTTGAGTAAGTAGGTCCATCTGGTGTAATATAGAACTCGGGTTGGAACTCCTCATTCAGATATCGATACGTATCAAGATTAATTCGTTCAAGAAGTGGATCTGGTATTATTGAAGAAAAGATGATTTGACTAGACGTATCAAGAAATTCACGTAACCCCCCACTATCCCGAATTTCGTGGATAACCCGTAGGTTAGGTTTTCCGTTCGTAAGGAGAAAATCTTCAATTTTTATAATGCATGACGGAAGATTTTGTGCTCTATCCGGATGGGTAATTTTTTCGTGTAATTTCAAGATGGGTATGATGGATTTATTTGGCATATATCCCTCAATTATGTCATACTGTACCTCGACATGCAAGAATGGTTAGGCTCGCACCATAATTTTTGTTTCATCAATAGATCTCATATCTTTCATAATATATATGGCAGGTACCGTGTGCTGTGAAAGTGTCAAATTAACACATTGACTTTGAAAGTTAGTTGGATCACCTCTCGGGCAGATTATGTATACAGTTATCTCGGTAATCGCTTCGCTGCCTGTGCTTCCCCTCGACCGCCATATCCCTCCCCGCTCGTTCGATGATACTAGCCCATCAGCTCCCCTTCTCATGACCGGCCCGGCCGCAAACTTCCTCCAATTCTCCCCAAAAGCACCTCCCCGCGAAACAACGGTTCAAACCGTGCAGAAAAAGTGCCGTTCGCGGACCGGGGGGGAGGGGGGTGATCCCCCTACCCCCCCGCCTCTTTTTTTCTAAGAGGGGATCACCCCCCCCACCCATGTGCCGGGCCAGGTGGGGGGTACCCCCCTCCCCCACCAGCGCCCGGACATGCGAACCGCCACATTCCGGGAAAATGCCGGAAGACCCGGTTCCCCGCCGGAGATTCCACGCGAAACGACGGCCTGGGTCGTGCAGAAAAAGTGCCGTTTGCGGACCTGGGGGGGAGGGGGGTGATCCCCCTACCCCCCCACCTCTTTTTTTCTAAGAGGGGATCACCCCCCCCACCCATGTGCCGGGCCCGGAGGGGGGTATCCCCCACGGTTCTAAAAAAAAGAGCGGGCTCGCGGGACGGCAACTTTCTAAAAGATCGGCACCGCCCGGCCACCGATTAGCCCTGGAAAATCCAGAGATTACTTATGGTGATTGCTTTGTCGTTTTATTTTTTTGTCGGCATCCTGAAGGATACCGTCGAGATCTTCGAGCAGCTGACTAAGTTTGGCGGAGTCTACGTCCACTGGCACGGACAACCCTTTACAGACCTCATTGGATTCAAGGTAGAGTATACTCCATGCGCCGAGAATATTCAAAACCGGAATCAGTTTTTCACCTGACTGTGTAAGCGAATATTCTACCTTCGCGGGAACCACCGGATAGACGGTCCTTGTAATAATACCGTCGTGCTCCATCTCACGGAGCTGTTTAACGAGCATCCTCTCGCTGATTGTCGGAAGCTTACGCGAGATCTCGCTAAACCGCCGGGTCCCGTCCATTAATGCAATAACGATCAGCAGTTTCCACTTCCCTCCGATCACATTGAGTGCAGCCTCAATCCATCGCCAATAATCCTTGTTCCTCGTCATCGATAGTCACTATATATTTTGTTAGCACAGGCCAAAATTGTTAGTATCCGCTATAAATTGACATACATGGGATCTTTGTAGTGAAGAAACAAAAAAAACGGAGTTGAAGGATTATGGAGATAGTACCGGGAATTCACCAGGTCGATGGAGTAAAGGGTAATTGTTTTATTATTGTTCGGGACGGATTGACACTTATCGACACGGGAATGCCCAAAAACAGCGTAAAAATAGTAAAATATATTCAGGATGTTCTTAAGCGGGAACCAGCAGAAATCAGAACGATCGTCCTCACACACTTTCATATTGATCACGTGGGCGACGCGAGCGATCTCAAAAAACTGAGCGGTGCGAAGGTAGCCATTCACATAGCAGATGCGGACTACGTTGCCGGCAGGAAACCCCAGCCTGCACCGGGAGGTGTTAAGGGAATGATCTTTAAAGTCCTCATCCCCCTGTTTTTCGGGTCAAAACCTGTTGAACCGGATATAACGCTCAACGACGGTGACACTATCGCCGGTCTCACCGTCATTCATACGCCGGGTCATACCCCGGGAAGTATCTGTCTTTTTGATCCGTCATCAAAAATTCTGTTTGTCGGGGATCTGTTGAGATTTACCGGCAGTAAAATCGAGACAGGACCGGCCGCATTAGACTCAGGTGAAGTACTACAATCGATCGATAAAATCGCCGCACGTGATGTTGATATCATGCTGCCAGGACATGGAATACCGCTCAGGCCCGATGCATCGGCGAAAGTCCGGGAATTCGCAAAGAAAAATACCTGAAAAAACGGATTTGTGGGAAAATGAAAAGGACGTTTGAGAATCCGGCAGTTGATCCCCGGTTATTCCCCTCGGGACAATTTTCCTTCAACCGCCGATTTATCAGAACCGCCACTGACAACCTGCCCGTAACATTTTATCGATATTTGATTTCCTCCCATTGAAAATGTAAAGAAAAAATTATCCGCCAATTTCCGGAGAGCAAGAATGAATGAATCCAACTCACCACAACCCACCGAAAGCAAAAAAGCGTTCGATTGGCGTTTTGTAACACCCCTGTATATCGGCTCCGCACTAAATCCTGTCAACAGTTCATTCATTGCCACTGCATTGGTCCCAATTGCAGCGGCCATCAACGTTCCGGTCGGACAGACTGCTGTCCTGGTCGCGGCACTCTATATGGCCTGTATCGTTGCCCAGCCGGCAGCCGGAAAATTATCGGAGGCATTTGGGCCACGGCGGGTGTTCCTTGCAGGTATTCTCGCAGTACTGGCCGGGGGAGTGCTGGGTGGCTTAGGCCATGACCTCGCAACGTTGATCGTATCACGTGTCCTGATTGGTGTGGGCACCTCGACCGGATATCCTTCGGCAATGCTTTTGATCCGACAGCGGGCCGAATCGGCCGGGCTGACCGAGCCCCCGGGAGGAGTGCTTGGCGGCCTTGTGATTGCGGGAATGGCGACTGCGGTTATAGGTCTGCCCATTGGCGGATTCCTCGTCGCCGCCTGGGGCTGGCAGAGCGTGTTTTTTATTAACGTCCCGCTGGCTCTCGTGGCGCTCATTATGGCTGTGTCCTGGATCCCCCGGGACCCTCCATTCAGGAGTACAAAGACGCTCCGTGATCTGGCAGCCCGCATTGATCTGGCCGGCATCACGGTCTTTAGCGGCGCGATGATTGCCCTCCTGGTCTTTCTCATGTCACTACCAGATCCGGATTGGGTTGTGTTAGGCGTAGTTATTCTGCTCGGTTTGGCCTTTGTCTGGTGGGAAGGACATGTGAGCCAGCCTTTTATTGATCTCCATCTGTTGGCAACGAACCGGCCATTGATACTCACCTATGTGCGCTTTGCCCTTGCGATGCTGTGCGTCTACACCGTAATGTATGGTGTCACGCAATGGCTTGAGATCGACAAAAATATTTCATGTGCTGATGCAGGATTCATCATTTTGCCAATGAGTATCATATCCATTGTGCTTGCGTGGCTGGTCTCGCGGCGGAACCTCGTGCGCACTCCTCTTATTGTGTCTGCCGTTGCCTGCCTGGCAGGGTCTGCGGGTGTATTTTTATTTACCACGGCGACTCCGATAATCTGGATCGTTGTAATCACGGCGATCTTCGGGATTACCATGGGGATGTGTGCCAGTGCGAACCAGACAACCTTTTACACCCAGGTCACCGCAGATCAGATCGGTACCGCATCAGGCCTGTTCCGTACCTTTGGGTATTTTGGCTCGGTTGCATCGTCGGCCCTTATTGCGATATTCTTTAATCCGGATGTCAGTGATCAGAGCCTGCATTCAATTGCTGCAGTACTGGTAATCCTCAGCGTTGTGGGACTGCTTATTGTCATTGCCGACAGGAAAATCATGGTGCTGGCAAAAGTATAGCGGGATTAGTACCTGTATGATTTTTGAAGAATATTTTTTTCGTCCGGTAGCCCGGTAAGTGCGGAGCACCCCCCCCCATGAGCCGGGCCAACCGGGGGGTACCCCCTCCCCCTAAAATCTTGTTTCTGATAGCAATCTCCCGTAACAAAAAGATGATGAATACCCCCCACCCACTATGGATAAAGGATCGTGAACGGTGACCTCTCTTTACAACGTGAAGGGAAAAGATGCAGTCCGGGCGGCATTTGTCAACGCGGGAGGAAAAGTCCGTGCGGGAAAAGACGATCATGTGAATATCAAGATGCCGGACGGGCAGCTGATCACTATCCCCGTGTCGGGTACCGTTAAAATCGGACTCCTCAAGGCCGCCATCAGCAAGGCGGGACTGTCCGATGAGGAATTTGAAAAATTACTGTAGGGGGTACACCATGGAATATACAATTCTTATCCATAAAGCAGAAGAAGGAGGGTTCTGGGCGGAAGTTCCGGCACTCCCGGGATGTCTCTCGCAGGGTGAAACCGTGGAGGAGACGATTGCAAATACCAAAGAGGCAATCGGGCTTCACCTTGCCTGCATGAAGGAGGACAAGGAAGAGATCCCGGTCGATGACGAAGTGATCATCAGCCGTGTGCGTGTCGAGACGGTTGCAGTCTGAAAATTCTCTTGCAGAACAACACCCGAACTAATGCTAGGATACCATGCCATCTGGACGCGGGACCCGGTCGAAGGGCACAAAAGGCACAAAGAAATCCGGAATAACGTATACGTCGCCTCTTGAGGACACCGGATCCGGGGCTCCCGCCGGAGTCCCTGAATCCTCCCTGGACGCAGCCGGAAACCGGAAGATCGAGACGCTTCTGTCCGATATCGTAACACGGCTCGACCGGATCGAGGAGAAGATCGATGAGACGGTCTATCCCCCGGAATCGGCAATCAGGCTGGAATATATTCAGAAAATAAAGAGGATCCAGACAAAACCGTCAAAGGGCCGGGCAAAAACCTATGCATCGATGGACGATTTCATCGCGGCCCTTAAGCAATGACATTCAGGGTCATACCGGAACCGGATGTCGAGGCCAGTTTGAAGAAACTGGCAAAAAAGGATCCGGTCCGGTTCGAACAGGTCGCAAAGAAACTCCGTGAACTTGCCGATAACCCGGAGATGGGAAAGCCACTGAAGAACCCATTGAAAGGCAGCCGCCGGCTGCACATCGGGCATTATGTCCTCATCTACACGATCGATCTAAAAAAGCAGGTGATTGTCCTTACCGATTATGCGCGCCACGATGAGGTATACTAAAAATACCTTTTCTTTTTTTTAATTATCCCGAAAAAAACCGGTTAAAATTAATTCACGCCATCCCCCGTTCCACGTTCCCCTCGGAATTTTAGGCACCCCCCCTCCCTCAGCGGGAGGGGAAACTATTCTCAGGTCCCGGCACCGGAACGTGTGCTTCGCGTGGAGTGATCCGGATCTTTGTGTCTGCCCGCCGTAAGGTTCGTGCAAAAGATCCTGCCCGGTATAAGCAACTAAAAAAAGAAGATCCGGCTCCTTATGGAGAAAACCGGAGTCGGACTAAACCCCCGCACCCGCCACTCACAGGGCTGTGGTGAGTTCAATCCCGTCACCTTTTTCCCTCATGCTGCTATCGTTAATGGTAATGTCGGGTATTAATTCCAAAAAGTCCCCCCCTGCACCTCTTGAGGTTTATACCGATGGGGCCTCGCGGGGAAATCCCGGGCTCGCGGCATACGGGTTCATCTTCGTCAGGAATAATGACATTATCTTTGAAGAATCCAAAACGATTGGAAAGACCACAAATAATACTGCTGAATATTACGCGATCATATCTGCACTTAAAATGGCACAGGAGTTTGCCACAGAATCAATAATTGTTTATTCCGACAGTGAGCTCGTGATAAAGCAAATCAACAACCAGTACCGTATTACAAAACCCCATCTTGCCCAAATCAGGGCAGAACTTGCGATAGTAGAAAAGAATTTTACTGATATTCAGTTCCGGAATGTACCCCGGGAAAACATATTTATCCGGTGTTGCGATGAACTATGCAATCAGGTTTTAGACTCGGAAACTCAGGCATGAGCCCGGGTTTTGTCGGGCAGTTCAGCGGGATTGTCTCATCCTTAAAACAGATCTTTTTTGGAAATCCGAAAAAAAAGATTATCAAAAATATTCCTGCATCGTGGCCGCACCCTCATATGTAACTTTCCTTGAAGTGCCGCAGGATCATACGCGAGGAGTTACGGTGGTCGGTCGCTCCCATTCCCCCACCCGCTATGTACAGGATATTCGTGAATTAACCCCACTATAACCATATTAAATTCCGGACTTAACCATACTACCCTATGGACAAAGACTACCTGATCCGGCTCATCTAGGCATTCAATCCGGGCCCGTATAGGGCTCCGATTGCATCTTTCCTGTTTTGACCCTCTCCTGAAAACCCCGTAAATCGCTTCTTTCCAGTTCGTGTGGAAAATACGCCTTATAATAGCCCCGTTTGCCGAAATTCGCCCGATTTCGATGTCAGCTATAGGCCACCAAAGGCCCTGGAATCGAGGATAATTTTGACCCCTGCTTTTACCCATCTAACACTCGAAAAGGCCAAAAAAACGTGAATTTGAGGATCTTTTTTCCGGGGTGGGGGTGCCGCAGGTAAAAGACGGCTCCGCTGCCCGCCCCCCCCTCCCCCGTTCTCCGTCGTAAAATCCCTCCTTCCTCCAAAACGCTGCCAGGCCCTTACAATCAGATAAACTCCCCCGGGAAAGGCAAATCCCTGCCCCTTATCAGTTTTCGCCATCCAAATGCTGCTAATTGTTACCTCACGATCTCCGACGTAAAAAGAGTATAAACAACCTGAATTATTACCGTTTTTTCGGGAATTATTACCTCCCGGTCCGGAAAAGCAGGGAATCGGAGCCCGTAAAGGGCGTATTTTCGAAGTACTGATCCATCCAAAAAAACGGTGTCTGGTGAAATCCTGCCGGAGCGACTTTTGTTCCCGATGGGAACAAGAATATTCAGCCGGGGGATTGCTCCATAATTGTATCACATATTCAGGATGACGAACACCAGGCACCATTAGGGATATCGACGGGGGAGGGGATAAAATTTGTTACACATCTATCATACATCTCCATACATATCCCATTCCTACGCTCTTTGATGTATAATCTCGTGAGTTTTGTAACACGGGGGAGCGTGAGAAGAAAAGTTATCAAGGGTCTTCTCCGGCCAAATACCCCGACAGAACTTGCGAAGAATCTGGGTGTCGCACGAGCCGCGGTAAGCCGGACAATCCAGGCACTCGAAAAAGTCGGGCTCGTGGAATGCCTGACACCGGAAGAAAACCGGGACCGGTATTACCGGGTAACCGAGACCGGGAAAAAGGTTGTCGAGACTATCGAGGGTCTGGGACCATAATTTTTTCCGGGCTTTCCTTTTGCTCTTTTAGGGTCTCGCCGGGCCGGCCGCTCGCATGGGATTTTTTTTGGATCCCGCTTCAACATCTGATGATTCCTGCGGCCCGTTTCTTCCCTTTCCGACCTGCTTGTTTTTATTCATAAAGAAGATAGAAGAGGAGTGAGTTGAATGGGATGGAGACAGAAATATCTGAGCAGGGCACGTGCCTGTCCGGGCGCCTCACCTCAGGATCCGCCATGTCTGCTTCCCGTCTGAGCGGCGGCGGCACTCCTCGCTCGTGGGGGTGTGTGGGCGACAGCCCCCACTTTGATGATCTATAAGGAGTCCCCTACCCCCCCTCTTTTTTTCGGAGGGGATCATTCCCTCCCGCAAGTATTTATGGTGAATGGCGAAGGATCATATACGAAGATGCCCCTCCAGGAACGGTACGACAGGGTCATCCGGCAGTTTGTCCGGATCGCAAAGGAGCGTTACTCCTCTCATATTGGTCAAATCATCCTGTACGGGTCGGTGGCACGGGGCGATGCGAATGCAGAATCCGACATCGATCTCCTCGTACTCTGGAATGGCGATGAACAGGAAGGGTGGCGGGCAATGACCGGGCTCGCCTTCGATGTGATGGTGGATACGGGAGAGTATCTGTCGGTTAAGGTACTGAACGCACAATTGTCCGGCAGTCTCTCCCCTTTTTTACAAAATGTCAGAAAAGAGGGGATCACGGTTGCCTGACCGGGATCTCCTGCTTGCCGCAGAAACCCTTAGTGCCGCAGAATACCTGCTCAAAGGCGGTTATTATAACGATGCCGTGAGCCGGGCATATTACGCGATGTTCTATGCGGCCCGGGCTCTGCTGTCGACACGGGATCTCCACCCGAAAGGCCACAAGGGGCTCATCCTCCAGTTCGGGCTCGAATTCATTAAAAACGGGGTCATCGAAGATACATACGGCCGGGCCCTTTCCCATGCGAAAGAACGCCGGGAAACCGTGGATTATAATATCGAAGCCGCGATGACACCCGAAGAAGCGGAGTCTATTGTAGCGGATGCCCGGGAATTTATCGAAAGGATACAACGGGTATTTTAGCGATTCCTCCCCCTCCTCGCTTTGCTCGGAGTCGCTCGGGCGCCTCGTCGGGCCCTCACTGGGCAAGTGCAGTTTCACCCATTCTGATCCGCTGCGGGTGCATCCCGTCGGGGGCGGCGACACTCCTTCCCTGTGGAGATGTGGGGCAGTCAGCCCCCCTCTATCCCCAGTCACGGCACTGCGGTGATTGCCGGCGGCTGCCAGCCCGTGCCATTGAGAATGCCGGGGATCTCTGCCGTTTCAGGAGCATCAAGTCGCCACATAATCTCGAATCCCTGTCCCTTCGCGGTCGGCAGCCAGTTGTTTACCTGGGCCGGGTCCGAAGGTGACGTGGACTGCAGGTAGAGGTCCACCGAGCCATCGGCGTTGTATGCGAGCTGCGACGTGTCGCCGATCTCATACCGGTTGATCGAATTGGGGATCATTGTCCCATTCAGGGTGTAGGCGGTGATCGACCAGGTCTGGTTCACCGGAGGAGCAGACGCCATGTGCAGGACGTAATTAGTCGATCCGCTGAGCGGGTTTTTGCCGGGATCTGCCCAGCTCATGGCATAAATCGTCTGTTCGGAGGTAACTGCACCCAGGCCAACCTGACTTATGACAGCACGCAGGGGGTAGTTCGTCCCATACTGCCCGAAGCCTCCCAGGAGATAACCGTTGTGCTGGTCAAAACTTTCAAGGTACAGGGCCATGGTGTCGTTCCTGATCTGCGCCGGACCGGCGGCTACGGCGTCATTTAGCCCCCTGAGGGTATCTTTGCTCAGGCCCGGGTTATGCGAGGGTTCCATCCCGGGCCCGATCCCAACCTCCGCGAACCGGGCGAGCTCGGGCTGGTCGGCTACTGGCGGTGGAAACAGCGCAAGCTGTTGTCCGAGCATATCGTAGAATGCGAGCCCGCCGGGTATTTGATAAGTCCGGGGGGTCGCATTGGGATTCATCGGATTGTTCTGCCGGTAGTTCGTCCCGTACTGGCTCAATGGCGTCAGGGTGTAGCCATCCTGGATGCGGGTAACATTTGCAATGTCGTAACTGCCTTTCAGCTGGGTTACCCCTATGATCCAGATGCGGTTGTAGTCGACATCGATACGGTGGGTCCCCGCAGGGATGGGCACAGTATACTGGCCGGGGCCGGCAATTACGTAATCGCCCGGCGGGGTCTGGTTGACGCTGCCGAGGTTTGCGATGTTGTTGGTGTAGGGGTCGATAAAGGAGAAGACGAAGAAGTGGTCTTTTACCTCCGGCACATGGAGGACTTGTGGCTCTTTGCTCAGATCGAGCCATGCGATCGATGATAGGCTGGTCGGGCTCGGCGCCACAACCGCCGTGCTATCCGGGTTGTTTAGGGAGCGTACGTTGTTGAACTGGTTGACCGGACCAAACGCACCGTCCGGGACGTTGATGCTGGTCATGGTTTCAAACGTCGTGTTGGTCACGAGCAGTGGCAAACCGTAGGTGTAGGCTTCCAGTCCAATCTCGTAGCCGTTATTGTAGTCGGCTTGTGAAACGGCCGACTGGTAAACCGTTATCAGCAATGCAGCCGCGACCAGCAGCATCGCACAGATAACGACAAGCATACGTCTTCGCTTAATCATTCCGCCTGTCATAGGCAAAAAGTGAAATTTTGCTTTTTTTAAAGTTTTTGTTTTGGGGTTGTTTGAAGTCTGCTGGTGTCAGGATATAATCCCCATCGAAGAAAAATAATTAAGCTCCCAATGACTTTACAGAACCATTTTAATCATACACTCCCCGCGCAATTCAATTTTTTAGCAATCAGCGGGACACATGCACAAAGCCAGAAGAAAACCAAAGTCGTACCGAAAATTTCTGACACCGGAGGTAAAAAGTCAGAGAATCCTGCTATGGTAAAGAGGGATGGAACAATCATATTCACCAGGAGAACAGATAGTGTTCCTGCAATAACCACAACAATTTTTTTCATCAAATCTTTGGGGGGGTTCCATCCACCTCTGTAGGTAGTGAGGTACTCATACCCCAGAAGACTTCCTAAGAAATATCCCGTGACCCGCCAGTTTATGACAACCGGATTGATTGTTACCCCATGACTTTGTGCGACTTCCACCCAGACCGCGGGTAGCTGCCAGTTGGCAACAGAGCAATATGCGGGAATTATAAGGATGAGCGGAAGACAGGAGAGGGCAACTATTCCAAGGATACGGGCCGGCCGGGACAGGGTACCGACAAATTTCTCCACCCCGGGCATCGCAGACATATAAAGGACCAGAAGAATCAGGCCCCCGAGCAGGCCGCCCGCGATATCCCCCAGAAAATGATCTCCGGCAAAAAGCCGTGCAAGAATGACCCAGAGGGCAACAAGGATACAGAGAATGGTGATCCACCAACGCCTGACGGTTATTGCAATATATCCGTATAATGCGACAGCATTCATCGAGCCGCCTGACAGAAATCCAAAATTTGTCTCTGCCTGGTATACCTTCACCTCAGAGGAGACCCAGAAAGGTCGTGGATTGTGAAATATGAGTTTGAGGGAATAGAAGACTGATTCGCATATGCCAAACAATACCGCAATCCGTACGCCGTACTTCGGATGGAGGCCCAGATAGACAAGTGAGACTATCATCAGGTACCAGGGGAACGTATCTCCAACTGTCGCGCGTGTAATAAGCCAGGTGAGAAACGGCGATATGTTCTGTAATGCCACATTTATGCCGGGATTAAACCAAAACGAGACGTCCATAATTTTTTTACAATTCTCTATACATATAGGACTTACTTAGTTGTTTTTAAGGGAAACCTGGGGGAGGCAAAAACGAGGAAGTACAGATGGAAGCGGCATATCACAAACGCTCTTCTCTATGACCTGATTCTGACAGGCCTTACCGGTATCATGATAAATTTCACAAAAAGTGGGTGCTCTCGTCTTCGCTATCCCTGGCGTTATACTGTTAATTGCAGACAGACTTGTCGAGAACAAACATCTGGAAGAAGAGGAGCAAAAGGAAGCAAAGAAGGGATCATCTTTTGCAAGCCCCTCTTTTTGTTTCCTGGATCTTCCTGCCGCAGGGAACAGACAAAGGGGGATTTGCGCTTGCCCGGTTATCTCTCATATCCCGCCCGCGAGTCCTCCCTTCCGGGGCAGCGTCACTCCTCGCATGTTGGTGCAAAGAGTGCCCTCCCCATGATCCAATCCGGGCTCAAATTGAGCCCCGATTGGTGTCTGACGCGGTCAAAAGAAGGCCGCATCGGGCTCCGTTTAAAAACAAGCCCAAATAAGCCGTATTTTGGCAATCGGACAAAATAAAACGTCCTCATAGAAGCGTTTTACAGGCCGATCCCGGGCCCGGATGGGTTTTTGGCTGATCCCGGAAACAGTGGCCGCCAGAACGCGAATATGAGGCCGCAAAGGGCATTATATAAGGCTCAATTTGGGCGTATTTTGGCAAACGGGGGCATTATCATCATTTTATTTTCAGGATGGGAAATCGGACGGTTTTACGGGCGTATGTTTAGGGGGCTTCCCATCGTTCACCCAATCGGATGAGGATTACCATGCGGGACTTTTGGCGAAGAGGATATCCCCCGCTCATAAACCCGCCCGGCATGAAGCACAAGCCTCTTGAAGAACAACACCCGAAATAATGAAAGATATTATGCCATCTGGACGCGGGACCCGGGCGAAGGGGACAAAAGGCACAAAGAAATCCGGAATAACGTATACGTCGCCTCTGGAAGATGCCGGATCCGTGACACCCGCCGGTGTCCAAGACTCCTCCCTGGACGCAGCCGGAAACCGGAAGATCGAGACGCTTCTTACCGATATCGTAACACGGCTCGACCGGATCGAAGAGAAGATCGATGAGAATGTCTATCCTCCGGAATCTGCAATCAGGCCGGAATTCATCAGACAGGTGAAAAAAGCCGAGGCAGATATCAGAAAGGGAAAAGGAAAGACGTACGAATCGATGGGTGCTTTTATCAAGGCCATCTCTGAATGACGTACACGATTGTTGCAGATCCTGATGTTGAGGCGACATTCAGGAAGATGAAGACGAAAGATGTTGCCCGCTTTGAGCAGATAGTGAAGAAACTTCAGGAGATAGGTGAAAACCCGGAGATCGGAAAACCGCTCCGCCGGCCGATGCAGGGACGGTGGCGCATTCATATCGGGCACCATGTCCTCATCTATAAATTTGAAAAGAAGAAAGGGCTGATCACCCTGGTAAAATATGCTCATCATGATGAGGCGTACTAAAAAGTTTGCAATTTTTTATTTATCCAAATGAAAACCGGTAAAAATCAATGAGAGTCCACCCCGCCTCAGGGCCCCTCCGGGGCACGGCGGGGCGAGTGCGGTTTCCTCCCTCCTGATCCGCTGCGGGGGCGACAGCCCCCGCTTTTATGATCCAGGAGTATCCCCCCGCCGTTCACTGTCCCGGCATTCTATACATTCACCATCTGGTACAGCTGCGCAATTGCCGTCAGCGTCTTGAATCCCTTGTCCGTGATGATGTAATCCCCCCGCTCGTGCCGCTGGAGGATCATACCGGCATCGGCAAGTTTACGGATATGGAAAAGGAGGTTTCCGCCACGGAGCCCGGTCAGCTGGGAGATGTCCGAGAACGTCCGCGTCCCGGTGGAAAGTGCCTTAAGGATCTGGAACCGCGGGGGACTTGCCACGGGTTCGAGAAGATCTCTTACCACTGCATCATCGGGCACACCGGAAAAATCGGTATCGGTCTCGTTCTT
>NZ_JBKQWO010000022.1:0-65716 GCF_052325125.1 Methanoregula sp.
ATCTAAGCTTGAAACCCGGCCTAAAAAGAGACTTCGTTACAGGACATGGGTAAAAGACCCGTTTGATAGGCTTCGGATGTACGCACGAAGGCAACGACGTGTTCAGTCCGGAAGTACTAACGTCCAAACACTAGTGCTCACCACGCTAAACCCAGACGAAATTCTGAGTGCAAACCTTATATCGTATCCTGACATACAGGATAAGGTATCATCCTACACGGTCGCCAAGGTGGCGGAGCGGCCACGCGGTTGACTGCAGATCAACTACACTCCGGTTCAAATCCGGACCTTGGCTTGGACCGGGTTCCAGCAATGGAATGCCGGTCTGACGAAGAACGGGCATCTACGTTCTTCGGCTGCAAACAAAAAACATTAGCAAAACATGTGGTGATAGCGGCCATAGCAGTTGGGAAACACCTGGTCTCATTCCGAACCCAGCAGTTAAGCCAACTCACGTAGTATGCTGTACTGAGGTACGCGAGTCCCCGGGAACCATACCAAGCTGCTATCACCTTTCCTTCTTACACGGTCTTCTTGTAATGCAACACCAAAGAGCGAATGCTCTCGATTCTCTTCTGTCATTATCGAAACAATGCGATACCGTCAGGTTCACGACCTGAATGATACATACTTAAAACCCTGTCCTGTCAGCAGCATCGCTGATAGGAACCGGTGAGTCTTTTCACCGGATAAAAAAAAATTATTGGACTTTAATCTCCTTTTTCCCTGTCCACAGGCCGTGGAGATTGCAGTACTCGAGGGCATGGATGACGCCGCTCTTTGGCAGCTTCACGCTTATGATTACTTCCGGCTGTGTTGTGACCGGATTCAGGGATACCTTGCCGAGGAAGACCGGATTGAAGGCACGGCCCTCCTCTTCGAACATCACCATGATCCACCGGATCGAGTGCTCGACCGTATTCGGGTGCGGTCCCACGGTTACCTTCAGGCTGAAGAGTTCATCAGGCTTTACCTGAGCCGGGGCCTCAATTTTCGGCGTGTGGCTCTCCCGCTTACCGAGCGCTTCCCCGGCTGCGGCATCATAGGTATAAATCAGGTTTCCAAATGAATGCTGTCCTGTCATGGATTCACCTGCCATTTTCTGGCTGGACATGAATGCGTCCGGTCTGCTACCCGGCACTGACTCATGTTCCGGTTTTTTGTGCCTCTTTTTAGCACGTGCTATCCTTAACTGAAGATATATATAAAATCTCAGAAAGTGGCAAGGATCCCCTGGTAAGAATACCCTGTCCGATTCGTTACGAATTTTTTTTTACTGATGTTCCCGTCAGTGCTGTTACAGTACCCGCCGGGAGTTATCGTCAGGTTCCTGCCGGCATGATACACGGGCAGACAGGTTATTTCAATTTCCCGGGATCTTACAGGGCTCAAAAAAGATTAGTGCATTTTTTTCGATGATGTTTCCGCTCCTGCAGACTTCTCCTGCGCCGGCAGCGTTCTGAGAAAATCCAGCAGCGCCCGGTTGAGCTCGCCGGCATGGGTCCAGTTCAGGCCGTGAGGCCCTCCTTCCACTACCACAAGCCTGCTTCCCGGGATAGCTTCGTGGGTGCGCTTTCCCGTGACCCCGAAAGGACAGATCCGGTCAGCATCCCCATGAACGACCAGCGTCGGCACGGCAATCTTCTTAAGATCGTTCCGGAAATCCGTAAGCCATGCCGAAACGCAATCCAGTGTACCTTTCGCTGAAGCCATGGCCGCGATATTCCAGCTAAGCCGGATGGCCTCCTCGCTGATGAGCTTGCTCCTGAAAATATCGACGTTGTAAAAATTGTTGAAAAACGCCGTGAGGAATGCTGGGCGGTCTGCGATAATCCCCTGCATGATCCCTTCAAAAACGCTGCCATCGACACCGTCCGGGTTGTCGGCGGTCTTTAACAGGAATGGCGGGACCGCGGAGACGAACACTGCACCGCTTACGCGCTGTGAACCGACCGTGCCCAGATAACGGGCAACTTCGCCGCCCCCCATGGAAAATCCGACCAGCACGGCATCGTTCAGGTTGAGCGTGGTCATCAGCGTGCCCAGGTCCTTTGCCAGCGTATCGTAGTCGTAGCCTTTTGCCGGTTTGCTGGAATGGCCGAATCCGCGCCGGTCGTACGTGATGACCCGGTATCCTGCTTCCAGCAGGGCGGGTACCTGTCTCTCCCATGAAGCCCCTGAGAGCGGCCAGCCATGGATCAGGACGACCGGCGTCCCCGAACCGTGATCCTCGTAATAGAGATCTATCTCTCCTGAGTTTTCCTTTCCGACGGTGATGAATGGCATCGTTTCTATCTCCTTTGGTTTATTAAATTGCCCCATGCACATTTCTCAATAAATAGGTATGCGCAATTTCCAGTTTGTGAAAGAACCCGCGGTAGCTCACGGAATCCTTGCGAAAAATACTGCCGGTGACCCGCCCCGCAAGGGCTTCCCGGCTGATGACCAAAGGGACAAGACCCCCGGGAATGCTTTACCGTATCCGATACATTCTTCTCGTTGAACCAGGTATACGGCATCATGGCAGAGCCGCTCATACTTGTCACGGGTTCAACGGACGGTATCGGAAGAGCTACCGCGGTCGGACTGGCGGCCGGGGGGGCCGAGGTGATCCTCCACGGCAGGAATGAAAAGAAAGGAAAAAAGGTGCAGCGGGAACTGGCACAAACGGCGGGGGGTGGTCGCCCCGACCTGATCATCGCCGATTATTCCCGGCCCGATCAGATCCGGCGCATGGCCACAGATCTCATCTCACGCTATTCGCGACTCGACGTTCTCATCAATGACGCGGGTACCTTCCAGAAAAACCGGCACGTGACTGAGGACGGAATCGAGATGACCTTTGCCGTGAACTACCTTGGCCCCTTTCTTCTCACCCACCTCCTGCTTCCCCTCCTCCGGAAGAGCTCCGCGGCCCGCATCGTCACCGTCGCATCGAGCGCACATGAGGACGTGGACGGGATCGACTGGGACAACCTGCCGGGAGAACCGGCATACGATGCCTGGGACGCCTACTCGCTCTCGAAGTTTGCCGATGTGGCGTTTACCTACTCCCTTGCCCGGAATCTCGTAGGGACGAGCGTTACTGCCAACTGCCTGCACCCCGGAGTTGTCGATACGAAGCTCTCCCGGTCCGCAGCTCCCGGCATCGCCACCATCACGCCGGAAGAGGGTGCGCAGACGTCGATCTGGCTCGCACGTTCTCCGGATGTGGCCGGTATATCGGGCAGGTATTTCGACAACCGGCGTCAGATCCGGTCTTCCGACCTTTCGTACGACCGCGGCGTGCAGGAGCGGCTCTGGAAGATGGCGGAGGCCCTGACCGGGATGGGCCGGAATGAGCTGTAATCCTGTCGGCATTCGCCTGCATTATCCCCGCGCGGTCATCTCCGTGTCCTCGCGTACGTGCGTATGCACCAAGAGGTACATTTCATCCCGGGCGCTGCCCAGTACTGCCATGTTACTGTTGTGCGGGGGGTGAAATAGCAGTCATCCGTTGTAGGTATGCATAGCGGATCATGCGGATTCTTCTAGGAGGGGGCTGCCAGTTTCCCCGCAACACCTCCGATGATAACGAGTGCAATGATCATCACGGGGAATTCAAATCCCGGTGAGGTCTGCGTTGGAGGCACAGAAGGAGTGGTGCTATTATCCATTGAAGTCACGTTTTTTTCAGACATACCCGGATTCGGCGTGGCCGTTATTGTTTCGGCAGGGGGCAGGTTTTCTGCTCTGACTAAAGATAATTCCGGAGCCTCGTCCCTGGTATCTTCAACAAGAAACAGGCCGTTGGAATACCCTAAGATCGTCTGGTCATTATGAGACTGAGGAAGTTGCCAGATACTCCCGGTCAGGATATCGAATATTTTTGCCTGACAGGGTTCCTCACCGGTGGCCTTGTCGGCCTCGTTGTACGCCGGACATTCTGAATATACCGCATAATCACCGGTGATAAAATCCAGATCCTGGTTCATTGTCGTTGCAGGGACTGTCTGGGCGGTTCCCGAGGATATCGTGTAAATATGAACTTGCGTGAGAGGCCGCGGCGTCGCGAGCGGGTCCCCAAAATCCGTCCACCCGACATAGTTGCCAGAAAGTGCTGCCTGGCCTTTGAGACCGGTGTCGGAAGAAACAACCGTATCCTTTCCGGTTACGAGATTGTGAAGGAAGAGGCTGTTATGTGTGCCGGCATCAGTGACATTCTCATCATACGCGCACCAGATTACATTGTCGCCGTTGATCACCAGTCCGTTTTTTCCGGTGGGCGATTCACTGATAAGGGTCACCACGTCTGTTGTCGTGTTCAGAAATGCGATGTCTGCAGGCCTGTAAGTTCCTTCAGGATATCCTTGGAACCAGACAACCTGGTCCCCATACATTGACGGCTCCCATCGTTGTATGCCAGAAAATCCATTCCAGGAATAAGTCTTTTGCGAACCGGTTGTGTTCGCGTCCGGAATATTTTGGGATTCAACCGGGGCTATGGTATACTCATGCAGTATGCCGGAGTCGTCTGACCATACAATAGTACCATCAGACATCGTGTACCCGTCCGGCATTATCATTCCACCGGATGACGTTGCTATGAGTTGGGTGGAATTATCCTTAAGTGAATAGAGATAAAGCCCGCCGCCAGGGCCAATGTTATCCCAGAGAATATAGTCACCGGAAAAATAGTCACCGGAAAAAACAAAGTTCGTTGATAGTTCAGTAATATTATCCGATATAACCGGCTGGATGAGAGTGGTGTTCAGGTAAGCCACACCGGTAGCGGACGATACAGAGATCAGGAAGACCAGTGATAGCAGCCCAGCAGACATGATCCTCATTGGACTTTCCCTCGTACAATTCGTGATTTTGCCTCCCCGTTCATGAATGTTTAATAAAAACAAACGAGGATGATGATGGCCACTGGGTACTACCGGACGGGTAAGGGAATGCATCATAATCCGGGAACCTGTGTTACATTCATTGCCTCTGGAGAGGGGTTTTCTATCGTTGTGTTTGAAGGTCCCGGTCCCGACCCCCATTGGTATTGCTTTTTGTAGAGTATTTCTTTAAGATCAGGCGGCATATCAACGAGATATTGGGGGCAGATCTGTTCGTCATACTCTCCAATCGAGATATTCTTGCCCCATAATTCATTGATCTTTTCTACCTGGGCCGGCGTAGCATTACAGCCAATGACCCTGCCCTTGATATCCCCTGCGGCGCTTACTCCCGGGGAGAGGATAAGCGGGACTGCTGCCAGAATAACCAGAACACAGATTGCAGCAATGATATAAATCCTGGAATCCACCTTCGAGGGGGAAGCTGCCGGGTGGTTCGGGCACCAGCCCAGCCATTCATGAATAGTATCCGATACGCGTGTCGATATCATACCATCGCCTTCACTTTTGTAAAAAGTTCCTCCGCCATCTTCGTCGGGTCGGCAGTCTTTGCGATCCTGATGCCAAGCTCGGTCGCATAGTCCCAGAGCAGTTCGATACACTCGGTGTACCTCTGGCACGTGCCGCAGTCGCCATCGTGCTCGTACCAGACCTGTACGCCATGCTTCTCCGATACAAAGATGATCGCAGCGGTCTGGAAGGGGATCGACCGCCCGATAAGGACCCCGCGCCCGGCATTGATCTTTTCGATTGCGATCTGGTTTGACTGCGCCATCTCGCGCAGTGTGGCCTCGATCTTCCCGTCCATCAGAAGGAGCGCCCGCGATACCGCCTGGCGGGAGATGCCGAACCGGTTGGCAATCTCGATGTTGGGCATCCCGCTCCTGTGCATCGCCCAGAACCCGAACTGCTTGTCGTTCGTTGTCAGGAACACGAGTCAACATTGTAATGTTGACAATATATATTTTTTGGAATTCCTCATATTGCAGCTTACAGAGGGGAAGTGACCTGTCCTGCCCCGCCCCCTTCTGGGTTTCGTTCCCCCTCACCGGAAGGGATTGGCCGCGTTTTTCACCGGCGCATTCTCCTCGCTCTGCTTTGCCGGGCAGAAATTGCAGATGGAGAAAAACACCTCTTTTTCCCGGTCCCGGATCAGGCAGTAGAACGTCCCGTTCCGGTCCTCGACCGCAAAGCCTCCCGGGAATGGCATGCCGACCGGATGGCCCGGGGAATCGAGAACAAACATCGTAAATGCGGCCATAAGGTAATAGAAGAGCCGGTGCTGCGGGGCGTAATGGAACGGCGTCCTCTCTGCATGTTCGTCCCAGGTAAAACAGCCCTCCGGGATCATCGCGCAGAATTTTTCGAACGTTTCCCGATCCCGGATTGGCTCGCCCACCTGCCGGAATGCGCCCGACCGGTACATCAGGAGGAGCCGGTGGTGAGCCCCGAAGAGCTGTTCGCAAAAGAACGGGCGGACCCGGCTGCGGTAGGGTTCGGGCAGACCGGCCACCTCCATGAAGAGACGACCACCGATCACCTGGAGATCGGCAAGGGTGTACCGGCCGGCCTCTTCAGCCAGCATTCTGAGAAGATCGCCCTTTGTTGTTGCTGTTGCAAGCCGGCGTGCTACAGCAGCAATCTCCTCTTTTGCCAGGGGTGTTGTGATATCACTGGCAGTCATTACGTTCATCGTCCGCATGGGAGTAATTGTGGTACCGTGGGAGCCGGCACCATATTATTATGCTGAATCCGGCACAGGACAGTCTCGCGCCATCAAAAATCTCATGTCTTATTCCCCCACTACCACTAGTTTAACGATGAGCGGCGGTACATCTTTCATTGGTATGCCAATTCCCGGAAGATCTCCTGCATCCGCAGGAGCAGCGGCCGTCCTGATCCTCATATCAGTAGCACTCCTTATCGGTTCACCTGCGGCCGCGACGCTGGTATTAACAAACGAATCTTTCTCACCAGCCCCCCCGCTCGTCGCGGGCAGCGGGCAACACGCGGTGAATACGATCACCATTATCCCTTCGGGTGCTACCACGTTCGCCCGGTCCCATACGCTCCAGATGCAGACCGATCTCGTGAATGCCTGGTGGAACATTCGGGTTATCGTCAACGGTATCCCTGCGGCACAGCAGTCGGCATCCGGCACTGCCGCGTTTGTCAACGGTTATCTCCTGTCGTACCCGACGACAAGTGATCTCTCGTTTACTGTGGCCATCAACGGGACAGTGCCTGCCAGTGCCGGGACAACCATGACCGTCCTTCAGGTAACCGAGCTCGATAATGGCGGGGCCCCGGTCCCCGGAAGCAGCATTACGGTCAGTGCGCCGCTCCTATCCCCGTCTCCGGCGAACGAAACCAGTCCGACGGTTCCGTCCACCGCGTCACCGGTGGCGCCAACAACACCGGCGCGATCCGACGGTTTTCTTTTTGCCGGCAGTTTTTTTGCATTTGTGGCTGCGGCCGCGGTATACGGATATGCCCGGTCACGGCACTAATCCCGCCGGATAATCCATTTTCATTGAGTGTTCCGGTCCTTTTCCGCCCGGTGCCAGGTACTGACCGCCGCTGCACCGGCGCCGCCGAGCGCAAGGCAGATTCCCATCACCACCAGCCCGGCATTCGTGCTACCGGTTGCCTGTGTCAGATATCCCATAAGAGTCGGCCCGATAAAACCGCCGGCATTGCCGACAGAGTTGATAACAGCGATCCCGGCTGCGGCGGAGAGCTCTGCGAGGAAGAGGGAGGGTAGCGTCCAGAACGGCCCGAATGCACAGAATATGCCAACGGTGGCAATGATGATCAAAAGGAATGCCGCAAGCGGGGAGGTGACCATCCCTGACCCTGCAAGGGCAATTCCCCCGACGAGCGGCGGAAAGGCGGTATGCCAGCGCCGCTCCCCTGTCCGGTCCGAGTGCCGCGACCAGAGGATCATCGCCACGCCTGCACATGCATAGGGGATCACCATGACCAGGCCAATCGAGGTGTTGGACAGGCTTGTGTCCATCGACCGGATGATCTGGGGCATCCAGAACCCAAGCCCGTACAGGGCGATCACGAGCATGCAGTAGATGAAGGCGAGATGCCAGACCCGCCGGTCAGTGATGACCGATGCGAGGCCGGTATGGTTTCCCTGTTTCTGCCGCCTGTTGTTCTCTTTTTTGATCTCACCGGACAGCCAGTCCCGTTCCTCCGGTTTGAGCCAGCCGGCGTCCTCAGGCCGGTCGGACAGGTACCAGTATGTGACGATACCGAGGATGACCGCGGGCAACCCTTCCAGGATAAAGAGCCAGCGCCAGCCGGCCATACCCCACCAATGGACGGAATCGAGAATCCACGTCGAGATGGGGGCGCCGGTGATCGTGGAGATGGCAAGCGCGGTCATCAGGAGAGCCACTGCCTTTGCCAGTTCCCGCCCGCGGAACCAGTACGTGAGGTACAGGAGGATGCCCGGGAAGAACCCGGCTTCTGCAACCCCGAGGACAAAACGGAGCACGGCAAGCTGCAGTGCATCGGTGGCAAACGCCGTTACAATCACCACGATCCCCCAGCTGATGAGGATGCGGGCGATCCAGATCCGGGCGCCTGTCTTCTGGAGGATCAGGTTGCTCGGCAGTTCGAAAAGCAGGTAACCGATGAAAAATATCCCGGACAGGAAGCCGAAGACCTCGCTTGAAATCCCCAGCGCACTGTTCATCTCCAGTGCTGCAAAGCCGAAGTTCACCCGATCCAGGTAGGCGATCACGTAAAGAAGAATAAGAAACGGCAGCAGCCGGACGCTTACTTTCCGGAGGGTCAGTGCCCCGATTTCCTGGTTTCCACGGGTATTCACGTACAACCGGTAGATTCTTTCCCCCATTATGCCTGTTGAAATGCGCCCCGGGTCCGATCTGATCCCTATCCGGGTAACCGCGATTCAGGTACGGGCGGTTTGTCCCGGGGATCAGCTATACAAATCCCCGCACCCCACCCTTTTGTATGAACGATACCGATGCTGCCTGGGAGGCACTCCCGGGCACTGCATTCCCTGAAAAACTGGCATCGATCGGGATCGAGCGCGGCAGGATCATCGATATCCGCGATCTGGACGCGATCGGCCGTGATTACGGGATCGGCATCTACCTCTTTTTTGAAAAAGACCTTGCTGTTACCCGCACGCTCGCCGAGATTCAGGAAGAGTTCCGGGATGTACCCGAGTACGAGCGCCCGTATGTCACGATCGCAGGTTTTCTCCGGTTTACAAAAGAGAACGACCCATCGTTTGCCCGGACTCTTGAGGCATTCCCCCTCATGATAGAGATAGCGGCAGTCGGCGAAATGCGCGATCCCGCGACCGGCAAAACCACACCATTTATCACGGGGCTGATGCCGTTTCTGGACGAGTTCGACGTGGATGTTGATCCGGTTGAACGGTCAAAGGAGCAGAACCGGTAAAACACGCACCAGTAGCGGTAGCACTTTATCCTCCCGTTTACGTATATGCAGGATTTTTCCTGCGATAAAAAATTCCCGCCATTTTGTGTGGCCATTTGTTATCGGGCCTGCTCTCTCCGGGCTCCTGACTGCCATCGGTATCGATCCCGAACGTGTCCTCATCGCTACCCCTGCTCTGCCGCCATGATAATTTCTTCGGACGCTGCGACCCGCCCATTCCCATTCGACCCGTTTTCGCAAAGAAAACAAGACGATCGCCAGCGCATCTCAACACTTTAAATTCCAATACGACAAAAATAACCGGATATGAGTCTGTTTCCCAAGAAAAATCTTATCTGCTATTTTGATACGATAGCACCAAGCAAATATCTGTTAAAATTCAGGAAACTGGCTGTTTTTGAGCCGTTTATGGGATACGATATCGCGAACCGGGGACGACTCTCACACTATGGCTGCGCGGAGCGCAAGCAGTTCGCATCGGAACTCAGGAAGATCCGTTCCGATACCGACCTCCTCCTGGAAGATATCGAAGCCTACCAGATCTACATGGCCGCAAAGATCACCGAGAAGGTTCCCGGCGACATTGCGGAAGTCGGCGTCTACAAAGGCGGTTCAGCCAAGATCATCTGTTCGGCCAAGGGCGACCGGGTTCTTCACCTCTTCGATACGTTTGCCGGCCTGCCCAGAGTGGACGAGGTAGATGCGGTCTGGCCCTTTTACGAGGGAAAGTTTGCTGCTTCCTATGACCATGTCAGGACCTATCTTTCCCATGAGAAAAACGTTTTCATGTACAAGGGTATCTTCCCCGACACATCGGACCCGGTGAAAGACAAATGGTTCTCTTTTGTCAATCTCGATGTTGATACCTACGAGAGCACGAAGAAGTGCCTCGAATTTTTCTACCCCCGGATGAGTGCGGGAGGTGTCATCGTATCCCATGACTATCTTACGGCGCCAGGGGTACGAAAAGCAGTGGATGAGTACTTCGCCGACAAGCCCGAGCCCGTGGTCGAGACTGCGGCCTCGCAGTGCATCGTCGTGAAGGTATAACTCCAGATCCGTTTACTTTTTTGGCCAACCGGGAGCGATCCGTTCCACCGGCTAATTAGTGTCCCGCGAAACAAACTAAAATAAAAAAAAATTATTCCTTGAATATCAGGATCCCGAAGATGATGAGCATCAGGCCGGCGAGGAGGACTACAATGCCAATCAGGCCCTCGATTGCTTCAATCACTTTGGGCAGGAACGCCCAGATTGCATAACCGCCAAGCACCACCAGTACAATTCCCACAATCAATGCCGCAATTCCTGTCTTGTCCATAATTTAGAATCTCCGGATATAATCTCTCTTAATCACATCATATAAATGGTGGTGCCCGGGGAGATTTCAGGGCAAAACAGGTCATGCATTCTTTTGCAGGAACTACAAAAGAAGTTCAGCTCCGCACCAGCCTGAGGATCTCGACGGCGATATCCTGAACTTCTTTCGTGTGGAAGGCAAACGACCGTTTTATGGGGAACGTTCCGCTGACCCGTCCGGCAATTCTGGCCCTTCCCGCGATGTATGCCTCAACAAACGGCGACGAGCCGGCATTGAAGATACCATAGGTGACCGGTGCGATTGCAAGGGCGCAGTCGATGAACGGCCGGTCGGCATGCACATTCTGCTTCTGGGCGCCAAAGGGCGGGTTCATGATGACGGTATCGCAGGGGCCAATCTGTTCGGCGAGGACGGAGGTTTTCCCGGAAATATCGGCCACGATACAATCCACGTTAACACCGAGCAGGATGGCGTTCTCCCCGGTAATATGGATGGCCGCCGGGTCAAGATCGACAGCCCGTACCGTCAGGGCCCCGAGCAGGGCTGCTCCGATGGCAAGAATCCCGGTCCCACACCCGAGATCCGTGACCACGTTTCCTTCAATATCACCATTCATGTACGCATCATAGAGAAGCCGGGCTGCAAGGGAAGGCGGTGTCTGGTACTGCTCCCACGCGGCACGTGGTTTTTCAAACCCGGCACAGCGCTGCAGTGCCATCTCCAGCTGCCTGAGTTTCATGAGATCTCGTCAATCGTGTAATCGTCCCAGGTCCGGACGCCACAAAGGATCTCGAACTCCTGCGGGGAGAGGACGGGTTTTCCAAACCTCACCTGGTCATCGTAGGCAAGACGGGGACACGCCGTGTTCACGTAGCAGTCGAACCCGAGGTTAAGCAGTTCGTCCGGGCTCACCTCGCGCATGGTGATAATGACTGCCCCGGGCGAAAGTGCGGCGAGCCGCTCTGCAAGTGCCCGACGCTGCTGGCCGCTTTTCGTGCTTACGATAATACCGATGTGCTGCGCCCCCCGGGCTTTTTCCATCACCGCAAAGCGCCGGCGCAGGAGCGCATCGGCGCTGGCGCTGACTTCCTGTGCAGTGCCTGAAAGTGGATCGAGCGCGATCACCCGGGCCTTTGTGGCAAGGGCGATGCCGATCGGGTGGAAAACACCGGTCCCGACAAACAGGATCTCGTCAGTTCCGTTCGATTTTGCGGCGGCAAAACTGCACCCGAGTACCTGCCCCCGGAGCGGAGCGCGCCCGGTGCCATCTGCAACCCTGACAATATAGCCGTGAGACGCAAGAAGCGATTCCATCGCCGGAATGAGCGGGGCATGCTGGACTGTGGTGACAAGGCCGATCGTCTTTTGTTTAAGGAGGGGCAGGGCCTTTTCAAGGACAGCCGGGTCGAAATCCACCGTCCACGGCTCGAAGATGACGTGTTCCCTGTCATCGACAGGTGCGTGCCCGAAATGCACGAGCACATCGGCGTCACCGCAGGTCACGATATCGAGCGCGAGATCGCAGGCACCGAAACAGGGATCGCCGCTGATGATTACCTCGAACCCTTCGGCTATCAGGCCGGTAGAGATGGTCGCAGCCTGCCGCTTGAGCCCTTCAGGGAACTGGAGGGCGATCCGGTGTGCACCGCGCTTACGGAGTTTACCGGCAAGGTCAGATATGTCGCTCAACCACATGCACCCGGTCGGTGACATCGATCTTCACGAGCGACTTGTACGGCCGCCCGATATCGGGATCGCCCCGCTGGATCACGATGCAGACGTCTTTAATCTCCGCACCTGCAATCTCCAGCGCGGCAAGGAGCGCCCGCATGGTGCCTCCCGTGCTCACCACATCATCGATGATCACGACCCGGTCGCCATTATACACTCCGTTGAGGTACAGTTCCCCTTTCGAGTAGCCGGTCTTCTGGTGGACCGCTACCTCTCCGGGAAGATTGTACACCCGCTTGCGCATGATCGTCATGGGGATGTCGGTCATCACCGAGAGCACCGAACCGATGTGGATGCCCATCGCTTCGACGACCACGATCTTGTCGACACCGTTTAAGTCGAGCACCTTTATCATCGCGCTGCACACGTCGCGGAGCAGTGCGGGTTCAACAAGCGGGACCCCGTCGGTGATGGGGTGGATAAAGTAGTTGTACTCGCCCCGTTTCACCATCGGGCAGGTTTCAAGGGATTCTACCAGTCTGTCAAGCATGCATATCACCAAAATCGTTTAGAAATGCCTCGATACGGTCGCGGTGCACGTGCGGCATGCAGACTATCCGCAGGTGGCCATTCCTGGTCCAGGAGACCTTCCAGGGATCAGGGGCCCGATCGCAGACGAACGTCGTCACGTTCACGTCCGGCGTGGCGGCCGGCTCGATGCCGAGCGTTCCCATGCCAGCGATGAGCCGCTTTGTGTTCTTCATGCAGCCGGCAACGACTGCCTTCATTCCCACAACGCCGAGATAGTCGAGTACGGCAAGAGCTCCCGCCACCGGTGCCCCCGGACGGGTGCCTGCGAGTGTGTACTCTTTTTTCACCGTGAGGTACGGAGTGTCGATGTTGAGCGCGTCAAGCATGTCCGGTTCCCGGGTGAGCAGGCAGCCAGCCGGGATGGTGCTCATGCCCATCTTGTGCGGGTCGACGGCAATAGAGGTCACGCCGGGCAGGGCAAAATCAAAGGGGATGGGTTTATCCAGGAACGGGATCACCATACCGCCAAATGCTGCGTCAACGTGCAGGAAGATGTCGTGCTGGCACGCGATCTTCGCAAGCTCTGTGATGGGGTCGACCATCCCGTACTCGGTGGTGCCGGCGACACCGACCATGCAGATAGTATTTTTGTCCACCAGTCCCGCTGCTGCATCTGCTGACATTCGGCGGTCAGGGCCGGGCGGTACGGTGCGCATTTCAAGGCAGAGAATGTCGCAGGCCTTCTTGAACGAGAAATGGGCGGATTCCGGGACGACCACATTCGGATGGGTTGAATGCCGGAGAGATTTTGCGAGCCGGAGCGCCTGGATGTTGGACTCGGTGCCACCTGAGGTTGCATATCCGCCGGCCTCTTTATGGTGGAAAAGCGTGCCGAAGCGTTCTATGAGCAGCCGCTCCAGCGACGCCGTACCGGGAAAAAGTCCGGGGTCGCCGAGGTTGGTTTCCATGAACATGCAGTGTGCCATAACGGCGACAGGGTGCGGGAGCGTGCACATGGAGCTTAAGATATACCGGTGATCGATATTCTCCCTCTTCCTGGAGGATAAAAAAGAGAAGAGGTCGGCTTCTGTGAGTCCTCTACTCAGCATCGCGGTTTCTCGCAGCTTCAAGGATGATGCGTTTCTCGGTCTTCGCGACCGCTTCGCGGATCTTTGCAATGGCATCGATGTTTGCAGAGATGCTGGTGATCCCGTGTTCCACAAGCCAGATCGCCATCTTCGGGTCTGAACCTGCCTGTCCGCAGATTGAGCATTCCACGCCATAGGCCCGGCATTGCTGTATTGAGTTGTGGATCAGGGAAAGGACCGCCGGGTGCTGGGGCTGGTACATATCGGCCACATTCTCGTTGTTCCGGTCAATAGCGATCGTATACTGGATGAGGTCATTTGTCCCAAAAGAGGCGAATTTGATGCCGGCCCTGAGGAAGTCCTCGATCATGATCGCGCTTGCGGGGATCTCGATCATGATCCCGAGCGTCACGTTCTCCACATCGACACCCCAGCCCCGCATCATCTCCTTTGCTTTTATGAACTGGTCGGGATGGGACACCATCGGGAACATAACGCCGAGGTGTTCGTACCCTGCCTTCCAGAGGCGCTTGAACGCTTCGACCTGGAGCCGGAACTGGTCGGGGCTCTGGAGGTCGCGCCGGATGCCGCGCCAGCCGAGCATCGGGTTGTGTTCGAGGGGCTCGCTCTCGCCGCCCTGCATGTTCCGGAATTCGTCGGTCGGGGCATCGAGCGTACGCACCCAGACGGTCTTCCCCGGGAATGCATCAAGCACGATTTTTATGCCATCGTAGAGCTCTTTTACGAACTCCTCCTCTTTGTGGTTTGCGATGAACCAGCCGGGTGTCTTGTTGAGGCCGAGGATCAGGTGCTCGATCCGGAGGAGGCCGACACCATCAGCGCCGGTTGCCGCAGCCCGGGCTGCAGCCTCGGGAATCGAGACATTCACTTTCACGCTTGTCGCCGTGATGATCGGTGCGCCGCCTCCAGGTGCCGCCGGTACGGCTGCGCCTGCCTTTGCCTGTGCCATGCCGCCAACTGCACCTTCGTAGACAAGTCCCATCTCGCCGTCCACGGTGACGAGCTGCCCGTTTTTAAGCTGCTGGGTCCCCGTCTTTGTCCCGACCACCGCAGGGGTGCCCAGTTCCCTGCTCACGATGGCCGCGTGGCACGTCATACCTCCTTCATCCGTTACGATGGCGGCAACTTTTCTCATCGCCGGCACCATGTCGGGATTGGTCATGCGGGTGACGAGGATATCGCCCTCTTTTACTGCACCCGTGTCCTTTGCATCCCGGATGATGACCACTTTACCGGTCGCGATACCCGGCGCCGCTCCCTGGCCTTTTAAGAGAATTTTTGCATCCTTGTTCTGTCCAGACATGCCCTTTGCCTCTTTCTTCCCGATGGTTGTAATCGGCCGGGACTGGAGGATATAGATCGTCCCGGTAACAATGCCCCATTCAACGTCCTGCGGAATCCCGTAATGGTTCTCGGCGATCTTGCCGTACATCGCCAGCTTTGCGACCTCCGCGTCGGAAAGTACCTGCGCATCCTGCCGTGCCGCATCAACGGCAACCATTTTCGTACCGTGGGACCCGTCAGGAATGATCTCGACCTTCTTGTTTGCGATTGTCTTTTCTCCGATTGACTCCGTCCGCTGGTCGAAGATGTAGTGGTCCGGAGAGACCGAGCCGGATACGACCGCCTCGCCCAGACCCCACGAGCCCTCGATAATGGTGAGCGGCTCGCCGCTGATCGGGTGGGAGGTGAACATAACACCTGCCTTTTCCGAATGCACCAGCTGCTGGACGACGACCGCGATATTGACCGTGCTTTCCTCAAATCCCTGCTTTGCCCGGTAATAGATCGCCCGTGCGCCGTAAAGCGAGGCCCAGCAGTTCTGGACTGCCGAAAGGAGCGCCGCCTCGCCCCTGATATTGAGATAAGTCTCCTGCTGGCCCGCAAAACTTGCATCGGGAAGGTCTTCAGCAGTGGCACTCGATCGCACGGCCACGATCAGGTCTTTTGTCGCCATCTTTTTGTACGAAGCTTTGACGTCATCCTTTATCGCTGACGGCATCTTTGCCTTTATCACCAGTGCCTTGATGGTCTCGGCAGCCTTTTCGAGAGCTGCATTATTCTCCACGTCAATATTTTCAGAGACCTTGAAGATCTTCTGGTCAAGGCCGGTCTCGACAAGAAATCTCCGGAACGCCTGGGCGGTGACCACAAATGCCGGGGGCACCGGAAGGCCGATCGAAGCCATCTCACCAAGGGACGCTCCCTTGCCGCCGACCGACGAGATATCCTCCTTCCTGATCTCTTCGAGCCATAGTATATTGGGCACATCTTTCATGCTCGCACCACTTATGATCTCACCTCCCCCCTGTTTAAGTATTATCATCTGCCGGTGCATCCTCCGGGGGTATCGCTGCGGCCCCTTTTTACCGGAACCAAGAATAACCCTGATTAGGTATTGCGCAGATATTGTATGGGTTTTTATGGCAAAAGCGAGAGTGCTCGTCAGCGATCCACTGGCGGAAGAAGGGCTTGCGATCCTCAAAGAGGCGTGTACGGTTGACGTCAAAACAGATCTTAAGGAGGATGAGCTCTGCGGGGTTATCGGCGAGTACGATGCCCTGATCGTGCGAAGCGGCACCGAGGTCACCGCAAAAGTGATCGAGGCCGGAAAGAGGCTCAGGTTTATCGGTCGTGCCGGTGTCGGCGTGGATAATGTGGATGTCGATGCGGCAACCCGGCGGGGTGTTATCGTGGCGAATGCACCCGAGGGAAACACCCTTGCAGCAACCGAGCACACGATGGCGATGATGCTCTCGCTCGCACGAAACATTCCCCAAGCGAATGCGAGCCTGAAAAAGAAGGAATGGAAACGCTCGAAGTTCATGGGTGTCGAGCTCAACGAGAAGACGCTCGGGATCGTCGGTTTTGGCCGGATCGGCCGCGAGGTGGCAAAAAGGGCAAACGCCATGGATATGAAATGCGTTGCCTACGACCCGTTCATCTCCAAGGAGCGTGCCGCCCAGCTCGGCGTCAGGGTCATGTCCCTTGAGGAACTCTTCCGGGTTGCTGACGTGATCACCGTGCACACGCCGCTGATCAAGGAGACGAAGCACGTCATCAACGCGAAAAGTATCGCAACGATGAAAGACGGCGTGCGGATCATCAACTGCGCCCGCGGCGGAATCATCGACGAAGCTGCGCTCTGTGACGCGATCAGGGGCGGAAAGGTTGCCGGCGCAGCGCTTGATGTGTTTGAGAACGAGCCGCCGCTCGAGTCCCCGTTTCTCTCGCTTGACAATGTGATCGTGACCCCTCATCTCGGCGCGAGCACGGTCGAGGCGCAGAAGAACGTGGCGATCTCGGTGGCAAAGCAGTGCATCGAAGTCCTCAATGGCGGCTCCGCAAAGTACGTGGTAAACGCACCGATCGTCCCGACCGAGCAGGCCGAGGTGCTCGAACCATTCGCCGGGCTTGCGGAGAAGATGGGGCGCTTTGCGATCCAGACCGTTGAAGGGCGGCTCGCATCGGTCGAGTGCATCTATGGCGGGGAGCTCTCTGCCTACGCGGGAAGCATGAAGTTTGTGACCCGGCTCGTTTTAAAGGGCCTGCTCGACCCGATCCTCCAGACGCCGGTCAATATTGTCAACGCCGAGTTTGTCGCAAAGGAGCGCGGGATCGCGATGAGCGAGACAGTGACCGAGGAAGCCCACGGATTTAAGAACCTGATCACGATCCGGGTAAAGACCGACAAGACCGAGGAGACGGTCAGCGGCACGGTATTCGTGAAGGGCCGCAGCCGGATCGTATCGGTCGATAAGTACACGATGGACCTGATCCCGGAGGGATACGTGATTGTCTCGCGGCACCTGGACAAGCCGGGCGTGATCGGGAGGGCATCTACGATCCTTGGGAAGTGCAACATCAATATTGCCGGAATGCAGGTCGGCCGGATCAATCCCGGTGAAGAGGCGCTCATGGTCCTGAACGTGGACAGCGAGGTACCAGAGGATGTAATGAAAGAGATCCGCTCGATGCCGGGCATCTTCTCTGCGACGTTTGCCAAGATCTCTTCAAAGAAGATCTGATATTTCCCTTTTTTGTCTTGCCGAAACCCTGCAGATGGAACACAAGCCATGGTCCGGGAAATCATTCCCATTGCCGGAAACGTGGAGGACTAACAGGCTTCATGCCGGAAAAATTACGGGCAAAAAAATTTTCAGCGCGAAAAAATGGTGTCAGTTCATCATCCGATTATCGGATAATTATCCGATAATCGGCTGTACAACTTACTCGCGTTCCCTTGTTCCGTCGTAAGTTTTCCGGCGGTTCCGGATTTATGTAAAAAAACCGGATCTCCCGGGCCGACACAATCTTTCGAACCGGAAAAAATCCGGAGTTTTAACGTTTTAGTTCGAAAAAAAGGACCCGGGCCGGAAACAGTACGCATGGCTGTACAGAGGAGAACACACTCACGTTCGTACCAGCTCCTGGTGGGTGAACGGGATTAGGGAGTCTGTATTTCCTCTTCAAAGATCCTGACGGTCACCGGCAGGATGTTGGGGCGCTTATCGTTTATGATGTAGACGTAATTCATCACATGGACAAGATACTCCAGGTAGCCTTTGGCGAAGTTGGAGAGACCTTCGTGCCGGCTGCCAAGGATCAGGATGTGAAACCACTGGATGAACAGGCAGATGAAGGTGATGATCCCATAGACCCAGACAACGATTCCAATCAGGATCCAGTAGACAATGCGGATGAGCAGCTCAAGACGGCTTGCATCGTGCACGTAGGTGAAGAGCTGGGTTGGGGCGGGGTTTGTTCCATCGGTCATGATATACCAGATTCCTTCTTTGAAGCCGGGGTTGATAAATCAAACGTAGAATGAAATTATTTTTGCAGTATAGGGGGCAAATCAGTTTCCTGGTGAGGAATGGTTCGTGGCACGGGTGCACTATTTTTTAATAATAGGATGACAGATGTTATAGAGCATCATCCCTTCGCGGGCTCGTGGTCTAGTTGGCTATGACGTCGCCTTGACATGGCGGAGATCCTGAGTTCGAATCTCAGCGGGCCCATACCGATGCTTCTTTTAAGATCCTGTTCTTTGTGCGTAGAGGCGGTTTATCGGGCTTTGGAGAAATCATCAGACAGTTTCACTTGATCCCTCTTTTAAGGCATCGCCACATGTTGCCTTTCGCTCCCACACCCTTGGGGAACCCCCGGTGCGATACCAGTGCGATAATTCTTCAGAAAGTAATGCAGCATTATCTCACTGCGCAGGGACGGTTCTGGGGGGAGAGGTACTGTTCCCTCCGTCACTATGTGTTTTTTACCATTTGTTGGAAACCATGGGTTTCACCAGAGCTATTTTTTACAAAATTTTTCCAGAAACCGGGATTGCAGTGCTCCTTAACGGATTCTGGTCGGGGTATTTTCTTTTGTTTTTGTGGGATCCCTGCAGAGGTTTCCTGTCAGCTTTTCCGGGTTTCGTTATACATCAGCCACACTGCGTACAGCATCGAGGCGCAGGCAACAAACAGTATCAGCGAATAAAGAAGGGGGAAATCATACGGGATGAAGATGCGGACGATGTCAAAAAGGGCAAAGAGCGCGAAGGTTATCGCGATAAGCCAGCCGTATGTTTTGTTGTTCCGGGTCGCGATCAGCACGGCGATAACGACGACCGCGCATTCGAGCAGGATGGCGATCATCTGGATAATGGCAGCAAGATCCATGGATCCGGATGAGTATCTCCGGGAATATCTGTTTTCCGGTTTTGTCTACGGCTGACCGGAAACGCAAGCTTTGAAAACAGGAGCAATTATGAGGCCGTACTCTCTTGAGCCCCGTCACCTCCATAACAGTCCTTATCCTCCTGCCGGCTCAGGCCCGGGTTATACGGGGATATTACGCTCTATCTCCCCGGTAACAGAAGTTCTCTGTAGCACCGGCTGCCTTGTGCTTCCCGTTCATCATCGCATCATTCATATTCATGTGATACGCTCTTGAGGCTGAAGAGAGGTGGTTCATTCAAGGGGCCGTCCGGTCTCCCCTGTGATCGTTGTATACCTTACACTAGTATGATCCATTGACTGTTTACGAGCGTTACCGATAGTATGTGTGCTTTGCGAATCTGTTCATATGAGGCGGCATCCTGCCCCGCCATGCTTCTCGTGGTATTGCTGGTGATACTCCTCGGCCCGCCAGAACTCCATGGCAGGGACAATCTCAGTGACAACCGGTCTTTTAAACCGGCCGGAACGTTCGAGTTCCTCCTTTGACTGGGCGGCAATCTGCTTCTGGTCAGGAGTATGGTAAAAGATGACCGAACGATAATTTGTCCCGATATCCGGCCCCTGCCGGTTTTTCTGTGTTGGATCGTGGATCGACCAGAAGGTGGCGAGCAACTCCCTGTACGTGACCACATCAGGATCGTACAGGAGCCGTACTGCCTCAGCATGTCCCGTCCGTCCGGTACATACCTCCTCGTACCGGGGATTTTTCGTATTTCCCCCTGCATATCCCACTTCTGTGGATATAACGCCAGGTACCTTACGGAATGCGGCTTCGACACCCCAGAAACAGCCGGCCCCGAATGTTGCGGTCTGAACCTCAGCCATACCAGACTCTTCCGGAGAGATCCTTTTTTTCGCATACCTGTTAAGACTTGTGGAGGTACGGATCCCCTTAAGCGACGGTAACCATCATAATCGATAACGACACACAATCCTTTGCGATATGCATGAGCCGGTGGGTGAGGCAGGATCTTCCCGCCGGCCGGGGCGTCCATAGTCACGTGAACGGCGTTAATGCCATCGCGGCATGCACCTGATCTGTGAGGAAATAAGAAAATGCGGATACTGTTTGTTGTGTGCGGCGAAGGGCTGGGGCACTCCTCCCGGTGTATTCATCTCGGCCATTACCTGGAGCAGCACGGGCATTCGGTCAGTTATCTGGCATACGGGAAATCCTATGATTTTTTCCACGACCATGGGTGTGTCACCGTCTTTTTGGGGCAGCGCGAGGTCTGCCTGGAAGGGGAAAACGGGTTTTTCTCCTTAAAAAAGACACTCTGGTGCTCGAGATGGATCGCCCTTAACATGATCCGCTCAGCGTTGCGTGTCCGCCGTTTGATCAGGGAGCAACGGATCGACTGCGTGGTCTGCGACACGATGTACGGTGGTGTCCTTGCGGCGCGGGTTCGGAATGTGCCAGTGGTCTTTATCACCAACCAGAACCGGTTCAGCGGACCCGGGGGCCGGAAGAACCCTGTCTGGGAGACCCTCAACTTTCTCATCCGGCGATACCTGCGACTGGCCGATACGGTCATCATCCCCGATTACCCGCCCCCGGAGACCGTGAGCGAATACAATCTCCTGATCCCGGAGCGGGAACGCCAGCACTATCACTTCACCGGGCCGTTCCTTGACGTTGATCTCTCCCGGTACCACTTCGGGCAGAAAACGATCTTTACCAGCTTCGGGGGGGAACCCTACAAGCTCCCGCTCTACCGGCTGCTTCGGACGATTGCCGATGAGAGAAAGGATCTCATTTTTGATGTATTCTATACCGGTGCCGTCCTTCCCGAATCCTCCGACAATTATCTGTCCCATGGGTATGTGCCCAACCTCTATGAACATCTCGCCGAGGCGCGGATCGCTATCGTCCATGGCGGACTGACTACCCTGCACGAAGCGCTGATATTCTCAAAGCCGGTTCTTATCATCGTTGACCCGGGTCACCCCGAACAGCAGAACAACGCAAAGAGGATCGTCGATATGGGTGCAGGTACGGCAGTTGACGGCCGGACCGTTAACAGGGAGATTCTCGAACAAAAGATTGCCGAGACGCTGTCGCTGCCCTCCCGAAAATTTGACCGGGAGCATGCGGCGGTAAACGGCAGGAAGAATGCAGCGGAGATTATCGAGGCAGTCGCCCTGCATGCAGCAAAAGGAAAGGTTAAGACTTTCTCTCTCCCTACCGGTGAGCAGTGAAGAATATGGGTATTTCTGCGGAGATTACGTCGATAAAGACGGGTGAGGAACTGCACATCTGTCCGGCCTGCGGGTACGAATACGGGTTCCATACCTCTTTTATCAGCGTAAACGCCGGGAAGAACGGCAAAGAGAGCCCGGTGAAATCCACCAGGGATCTCTACCGGGTGATCCTGATCTGCCCGGAGTGCGGGGCACGGTTTGATGCAGGCTGGAGGATCTCGTTCTGCGATGATGGGAGCCATATTGTCAAGGTTACCAGTGTCCTGCACTGATGATTCTTTCATCCCTGTTCGACAGCCGGGAAACGGGGATTTTGGTACGGGATCTGCAGGGAGGGCCTGATGCAATGCATCCGGTGCAAGGGGAAAGGGTTATGCGGCCTGCCACGGTGTCCCATCACAAGCAGGTTCCTTGCACAGGCTGAAGTGAAGCCCTCTGCCAGTTATCAGGGTAGCTCTCCGTCAGTTTTTGTCGGCAGCTTCGGGTACCCGGATGTCCAGGGTGGCCCTCTGCTGATTGATGACAGCGATCATCCTCCTGACTGGCTGGCACGCAATCTCGGGATTGGGGATATCGTGGGCATCCGGGCCCGGACTATCCGGGGGCGATCGCCTGCCCGGCAGTTCACCGGTGACCTGCAGGAGATTGCACTCTCGTCAAAACCCATCGATGTGGATGTTATGTTTGCCCGCCCCGTCACCTTTGCGATGACTTTTGACGGGACGGTCGCGCCCGTGGGGCTCTCGGGGGAGGTCCGGCACCTGGATGTCGTGGGCAGCGCACACGTCGAAGCGATCGTGGACCGTATCACATCGGATACGGATATCGGTGCAACCGAAGCCTGCGTCGAACTGTTCCGGGGCGGAAGCGACGTCTATGGGATCATCAAACTCATGACATCCGGGCTTCTCGGGCGACACCGGCATTTTGTTCCCACCCGCTGGGCAATCACCGTGGTCGACGACGCTCTTTCCGTGGCATTAAAAAAAGAGATTGCGCGTTTTTCCCCTCTTGAAGAATACCGGGTCTTCGCGGGGGAGATTTTCGGAAACCGGATCGTCTGTATTCTTGCACCGGGGGACTGGCGGTACGAGATGATCGAGATCTGGGGAAAACAGACGCTCTGGGCCGGGGATTCGGAAGCGATTGTGCAGGACCGGGAAGGGGCCAAAAAACAGGGATACTCGCCGATATCAGGTGCATATTACTCGGCCCGGCTCGCCATGTGCGAATACCTTAAAAGCATCCGGCGGTCGGCACGGGTGATTGTGCTGCGTCACATATCCGGCGAATACTGGGCGCCGCTCGGGACATGGGTGATCCGGGAGGCGGCCCGAAAGGCAATGGCATCCCCGCCGGCCAGCTACGAATCGCTGGACGCTGCCGTGGCCGCAGCATCCGCCCGGATCGGGTTTGACTCATGGCAGCAACACAGCACGCTCATTCCCGAGATGCGCACGCAGCGGACGCTCTTTTCATTCTGATCGTTTATTTCCGGTATGCCTGCGCTGACTTGGACTGTCGCTGGTACCGGTCTTTTATGCTGTCGAGCGTCTCGATCTCGGTGGTGTCCTTGTCGTCCCTGAGCCGGATAAAGCGGGGAAACCGGAGGGCAAACCCGGCCTCATAGGTTGGGCTGACCTGAAGTTCCGCGTATCCTACCTCAAAGACCAGTTCCGGCTCGAAACGCACCTCTTTACCGGCGCTCGAAATTACGGTATCTTTGAGGAGATCGTGTACTTCGGCAAGCTGCTCGTCGGAAAACCCAGTGGCGACCCGGGAAAGGGGGATAAGTTTTCCCTGGTCCTGGCAGGCCACGAGGAACGATCCAAAAACATGGGCGCGTTTCCCCTCGCCCCATTCAGCGCCGATGACGGCAAGATCGAGCGTGTCGACTTCAGGCTTGATCTTGATCCAGTTCTTTCCCCGCTGACCCGGGGTGTAGGGCGAACCCGGCACCTTGAGCATAATCCCCTCGTGGCCGGCGGCAAGCGCATCACGGTAGGTCCGCCCGATGACCTGAGTATCAGCACTTACCACCTGCGGTGCCACATACTGCCGGGTCACCATCTCCACGAGCCGTTTACGGCGGTCCGTGAACGGTAGATCGATTAACGTCACCCCATCGATATAGAGGATGTCAAATACGTTGGGCACCAGCGTGATGGCCTCCTGTGCCTCGGCGATATCATGACGGCGCCGGAACCGGCGCAGTACGGACTGGAATGGCATGGGCCTCCCGTCCTTGGTGGCGATCACCTCTCCATCAAGAATCACGTCGTGGTCTGTGGAGGCGAGCAGCAGTCCGATCACATCGGGAAGCGCCCCACTGACGTCCTCAAGCCTGCGGGAGTACATCTTCCCGGCGTTACCTTTTTTATGGAACTGGAACCGCGAACCGTCGTACTTGAACTCGGCGGCAACCTCGCCGTGTTCCTGCACCATGCCGGGGATCGAGCCCTGCTGGGCAAGCATCATCCGGACCGGATGGAAGAGCGTGATGCGGACATCCCGGAGGGCATCCTGCCCGATACGTGCGAGGCGTGCCACTTCGCCCAGATCATTGATGGCCTGCATTGCGTGCTCAACAAGCGCGGAATCGACCGAGAAAGCCGTTGCGATCGCTTCACGGACACTTCCCTCTCCGACACCTATACGGAGTTCTTCGAGCATGATACGGGCGAGATACCGTCCCTCAAGGGGACTTGCATCCCCGAGCAGCAACTGGACCATACGCACTTTTTCTTTCTGCGAGGTTGCTCCGCCACGAGCCGCTATGCTGATGAGTTTGTTGTATACGTCAACAATTTCAAGATCCTGATGGGATAATGAGATTTGTGATTTTTTTGACAGGAGCTCTTCCACAGCCACTCCGACGTCCCCGGTTTTGTTGATCTTCACGATCACTGCGTCTTTTTTTATCCCGGCAACGTAGCCCACGGCTTCGTAGAGCAGGCTGGGTCCGATCCCGAGTTTTTGTGCACTCCAGTCGGGAAAGATCTTTCCCATGATAAACCGGACAAAGACCGGGAGTTCTTCCGGTGAAAGCCCGGGCAGGACCCGGCCGATCACATCGATCATGTCAAGGCGCCCGGAGAGGTTCTCAATCTCTTCGCAGCACCGGGAGAACTCCAGAAAGAGCATGACGTTTCTGTTGTGTGATTTGGCGATTTGGAGCATTAACATTTGCTGTAACTCCTGAACGGCGCTTTCGACCATGTAACGCTTTTTTCGTGCTCACCATAAAAGTAAAAGTATTTTTAATGTCCTGCCGATAGTTCATGTAGCGCAGGTCGTGGATAATCTCTATGGGTGACGAGTGGCAGCCCGAGGCCGTTGTCCGGCAGAGACTGGATCTCATAAAAAGAGAGTTTATCGAATATATCAGAGCTAACAGCGAAAAAATCGACGCCAACCTCCCGGTTTTTTTCGGTCAGGTTATTGCATCGCTTGATAAGGCACTCCCCGGCCTCAGCGACGCTCTCTACAACCAGTTCATCGACGCGATCGCGTTTGCAGTACTCGACGCGTCGAAGCAATCTGACGATATCCCGTTTGTTAAGAAACTTTTCAACTACGCCCTGAGTAACAAGCGCGGGAACCGTGGCCGTGCAGTCTACGATATCCTGCTTGGCATGAAGATGATCAACACCGGAAAGTACGCGGAAGCTGCCGAGCAGCTCAATAATTACCGGTCCATGGATGTCCTGATCTGCCCGGCGATTGCCTACTGTTACTTCGTCCTTTCCACCCGGCAGACGCCGGTCGAGGGAGGCAGGGAGTCCCAGCGCCCCAACGAGATGCTACTTGCCGCACGGGAACAGATGATCGAACTCGTCCATCTCAACCCTCCGATAAACCGTCTTCAGGATCTCGAACTTGCCGAAGACCCCCGGATCAACAAGATCTTCTGGTTCATGATCAAGCAGGCGATCGACTGGTTCCCCGGCGAGCGCGAGTTTATCCGCATCGGGATCGAAAAGGCGTCCCGGGACGGGAAACGCGACATAAAAGAGGAGCTCCTCAATATCGCGATCGGGCGGTTTTACAACGATATGTTCTTCCTGCGCGAGCTCTACAAACTCAAACTCGAGAACCGCGACGCCAGCGGTGTTGTCGGGGTCGTCAATCAGATGACCCAGCAGTATCCCGATGACCTTGAACCAATTTACTATGGCCTTAAACTTTCGATCATCACCCGCCGGATGGACACCTATATCAGGTTCCGGAAACTTGCTGTAAGCAAGAACATTCCTGCAAAAGCACCTGTGCTGCTGGACTACGCGTTTGAGATGATGCGCGGCAAGAAGGTCGAGATGTCCGCTTGTATGGACGAGATCAAAAAAAGATTCGGCCCCCAGCACTATTTTGTGACTCTGCTCGAGTACGTGGCGAACGATTTTCAGTCGGACGATGCTAAAACGGTCATGCGTGCAAAGAAGGCGATATTTGATGCCATCGATCAGTACTGTATGAAACTGCTCAAAATTGAGGCGCGATAATGGGAAGACATATGACGATAGGTGTGGACGAAGGCAGAACGATTCGTCAGGGACGGCAGGAGGCTTTTCTATGGCAGTAGTGCGAATCCTTATCGCAGCGGGTAAGGCAGCGGATGCGGACGATCTCGCGTCCAAGGCAAAGACGGCAGGGTATCGGGTGAAGGCACGGGCGTCTTCAGGAAAAGAGGCCTTCGCGCTGGCAGAGGCAAAGCATCCGGATCTCGTGCTGATAGATACTCATCTTCGCGGGGACATGAGTATCCCCGCGGTGGTAAAGAAACTCCAGATGCTCTGTAACACCCCGGTGGTTCTTGTCGCTTCCTCCGATAATGATATCCCGGTCCCACGCAAAAACACCGCAGTACCGTACGGGTGTCTGGTCCGACCGTTTGGCGCGAGACAGTTCCGGCAGGTGATCGATGCTGCAGTTTACCGGCATTCTCTCGAGCAGGGTGCCAGCGTGAACGGTAGCAGTAAACGGGAGTACGACGGCGCGATGGTTCGAAAGATCGCCCATGACATCAACAACTCGCTCAGTTCAGCGCTTGCGAATATCCAGCTTTCACGCCGCTCGGACGTCAGTGGGGATCGATTATATGAGCACTTAAATGGTGCTGAAGATAGCGTGCTGCGGGCGCGGGATCAGTCACGCCAGCTGCTTACGTCATCGGCGGAACCTGAGACAGAGGCTGGTGCACAACGCAGTGCACATGTCCCGGCAAGCCCTCCCCGGGGTACTGGCGCTCATAAGAAGGATACTGCTGCAGCGTACAGGATCCTTCTGATGGATGACGAGGCAGCAATCCTCTCGGCTACAAGTGAGATGCTCTCGTTTCTGGGCCACCAGGTTACTGTGGCAGAGAACGGTGATGAAGCGATCGATCTGTATAAAAAAGCCCAAACTGATGCCGAGCCGTTCGACGCGGTCATCCTGGATGTCACTGTACCGGGCGGGTCGGGGGCACAGGAAACCCTGCCCCGGCTCCAGGTGCTCGATCCCAACGTTCGGGCGATCATCTCCAGCGGATATGCCACCCACCCCATGGTCGTCAGTTTCGCCGCCAGAGGGTTCGTAGCCGCCCTCGTAAAACCGTACGGCTTCAAGGAACTTGAGGAATCGCTTGCCCGGGCGTTTCTGTCCTGACGCACTTACAACCGGATTTCCTGGGGGATATCCGGTGTCGAACCCTTCTGGGTCGCCACGATCAGGCACTTTTCTTCGAAGAAGAGCCCGAAGCCCTCGCGTGCGCTCGCCCGGGCACGGTCCGGCGTATTGTTGATCTCGCTTAAGTGGGAGAGAACCACCTGCGGCACGTCTTTTCCGAGCATTCGCAGCACTGCGGCGGCCGCCGGGTTTGACAAGTGTCCCCGGCTGGAGCGTATCCGCCGTTTCAGGGACTCGGGATATGGCCCGTTTGCGAGCATCTCCGGGCAATGGTTACTTTCGAGCACGATACCGTCGCAGCGCCGGAGCAGATCCAGCATATGGAGGGTGACGATGCCCGTATCGGTGCAGTACCCCAGCATTTTCCCGTTCTCCTCAATGATAAATCCGCAGGGCTCTCTTGCGTCGTGGGAAGTGGCAAATGGTGAGATTGTGAATCCTCCGGCCACAAACTGGTTGTCGTACCGGCAAGCGTGTGTCTCGAGCGTTTTATCCGACGTGCGCCGGTGACAGAGAAAATCTGTAAGCGTGCCCCCGGTGGCATAGACCGGGCACTCCAGTTTTCGTGCGAGCACGTCCAGGCCCCTGGTATGATCCACATGCTCGTGGGTAACGATAATCGCGTCGATGGTATCGGCAGCACAGCCTGTCTGCGTGAGCCGGTACAGAGTCTCCTTTGCACTCAGACCGACGTCAACGAGGATGGCGCTGTCGCAGCCCCCGATATATGTGCAATTGCCCTTGCTCCCGCTCGCAAGAATCGTACACCGCATATCTCCCTACCATAGGCTTTTTTTGTATTAACCTGCTTTCATCCTGCCGGCACCAGAGAAAGGAATAAAAAAGAAATCCGGAGTTATTTTTTCGCTTTTATTGCTTCATACTCTGCGAGCACCGGGGCGATGGTCTTCGTGGAGATGGAGCGCCGCACGAGAATCGTCAGCTTCCGGCAGTACTGGATATGGGCAATCTGGAAACTCACGATGAGACCAAAACAGAAACACGTGACGCCAATCAGGGTATAACTTGCAACGTCGACCATCGGATATCCCCCTCACGTCTCCTTCGCGAGCTCGTCTACGATCGGTACAATGGAATCGGTATCGGAGCATTCTTTGGCGAGCACTACAAAGCGCTTCGAGTAATAGATTGTCAGGAGCTGGTGTCCGATGATCATCCCGATCGAGGACATAATGATCCCAATACCAATATAAATAAGTAGATCCGTGAGCAGGTCAGTCATGATGCACTCCATTGACTGTTACGGCAGGATACAGATAAATTTATTGAATATGGGTGGCCTGTCATCAGGTGAGTGAGAAAGTCCCTGCTTTACGTAATGCCACATCAGTTACATGAAGGAATGTTGAGGGGGGTTCGCGGAAAAGACGGGTCAGCCCTGCAGAAAGCAAGTGCAGCCCTCTTTTTGCGAACACGGAAAATGGTTCACCCCAAGTCACTCTGTCAGGAATTCGACATCCCTGAAAGGTGTATCCTGTTAAAAAACAGGGAAAAGACCATTAACGGCGAGAACGTTGGTACCGTTATACGGGAAGAACAGCTATGGATTGTAGTTCAAGTCGGGTGAGTGGGTGACCGATAAACAATCCAATTCCCTGCGGTTCACGATCTCAGAGTTTGCCGGATCGCTCGGCGACTTCGGGACGATCATCCCTCTCATACTTGCCGTTGCGCTGGTATCTGATGTCAATCCACGCTATATCCTCCTCTTTTTCGGGGTCTGGTTCATCCTTACCGGGCTCTATTACCGGCTGCCCATCCCTCTTGAACCGATGAAGGCGATCGCAGTAATTGTGATCGCCGGTGGAATCGGGAGCGGGGAAATAGCGGCCGCCGGTCTCATTCTCGGTGTTATTTTTCTGGTACTCGGCTACGGCCGGTGTTTTTCGGTCATCGAGAAATGGGTACCTCAGAGTGTCGTACGGGGTATCCAGCTCGGACTCGCCCTGCTCCTCTTTAAGGCGTCCATAGATTTTGTGATCACGGATTCTATCTTTTTCGTCATCGGTATCGCCATCATCATGGTGTTTATTCTCTTTGTCCGCTACCGGGGCATCCCTGATCTCTCATCAATCTGTGTTATTGCGGTGGGTGTAATCGGCGGGATCATCCTGCATGGAATCCCCCCCCTCAGCCTGATCCCCCCGCCAGCACTGGTAATTCCTGTACCGACGGATTTTCCCGCCGCCCTCTCCACCCTCGTACTGCCGCAGGTGGTGCTCACCATCGCAAATGCGATCCTTGCAACCTCCCTGCTGACGAAAGATTTGTTCGAAAAGGACGTGCCCCCAAAGATGCTCTCGACAACTATCGGCCTCATGAACATCGTGTCGGTGCCATTCGGCGGATTTCCCATGTGCCATGGGGCCGGCGGACTTGCCGGACAGTACCGCTACGGGGCACGGACCGGGGGGGCAAGCATCATCGCCGGCCTGATCTTTATCATCCTTGCCCTGTTCTTTTCCTCCCCCCAGGTGCTCTCCATCGTAGCGGTGGGAGTCCTCGGCGCCCTCCTCGTCTTTGTCGGTATCGAGATGGCCCGGCACAGCATCAGGACCGATTCTCTCTTCATCACCGGCCTTATCGGGCTGCTTGCCCTTGCCGTATCCATGACGGTCGCATTTATCGTCGGCCTGATAGCCGCGTACCTTCTTGCTGGGGTAAAAAGGAAGCCGGTATCCAAAGGCCCGGTCATCTGAATCCGTAGGGATTCGAATACGGTTTGCGTCTATGAACATATTTGCAGGTTGAATCAGGCCCGGATAACGAAAACCTTAACAACCTTTCCCGCCGAGTTTTTCTGCTATGTGGAGCGCGGTTGATGTCGAAACCTGGGTCTCGCGGCGTACGTCCCGTCTGGATGCAGTCCATGGCCCGGTACAGGAGATTATCGAGAAAGTGAGGTTGGGGGGGGATGCGGCCCTTATCGAACTCTCCGAAAAATTCGACAAGGTGCATCTGGATACGATTGCAGTTGATGAGGATGCACGTGAGGCAGCGTACGAGCAGGTCGATGCACGAATCACCGAATGCCTCGTGGAGGCGGAGGTACGGATCAGCCGGTTTCACGAGCTCCAGCTGCCCCGGGGCCTCTGGCTCAACGAGATTGAGCCCGGCATTACCCTCGGCGTGAAGACAACCCCGCTCTCCCGTGTCGGAGCATACGTGCCCGGTGGCCGTGCTGCATATCCTTCGACCGCCCTTATGTGCACGGTTCCCGCGCGAATCGCCGGCGTTCCTGAAATCTGCTGCTGTTCCCCGCCGCCGATCCAGCCGCTCACTCTTGTCGCTCTCGATATTGCCGGCGTGCACGAGATCTACCAGTGTGGGGGTGCGCAGGCGATAGCCGCGATGGCACTCGGGACAGAGACCATCGATCCGGTGGATAAGATCGTGGGACCGGGCAACGTGTACGTAACCGCCGCAAAGATGATGCTCCGTGAGTATGCCGAGATTGATTTCCCCGCAGGTCCCAGTGAGATCGCAGTGATCGCAGACGAGGGAGCGGTAGCGGCGTATGTTGCCGCCGATATCCTCGCCCAGGCTGAGCACGATCCACATGCAGCCTGTCTCCTCATCTCCACCTCTGCCGCTCTCGCCGAGCGTGTTGGCGCCGACATCAAAAAGCAGGCAGAACACGCCCCGCGTAAGGACATTATTGCACAGGCGCTCAAAAACTCCGGCTATATTGTCGCCGAGGACCTGGCGGAAGCGGTCGCAATTTCAAATGCTGTCGCACCCGAGCACCTCTCCATCCAGGTGGCCGATCCCCTCCCGGTCCTTGGCGGTATACGAAATGCAGGGGCGATATTTATCGGGCCCTACACCCCGGTTGCCTGCGGGGATTATGCGTCAGGCACCAACCACGTCCTCCCGACCGCCGGTTATGCCCGGCAATATTCGGGCCTTGACGTGCACCATTTCTGCAAGACCTCTTCGGTCCAGATTCTCACCAGAGAAGGACTGGACAGTATCGGTGACATCATCGAAACTCTTGCCACGGCTGAGGGACTTACCGCCCACGCCCGGTCCGTGCATGTACGGCGGCAGGAGAAAACAGGGAACCGGAAGAGCAATTCCGGGTGCTGAAAACAGAGGACCAGGTTCTCCCGCCGGTCCAGACAATTTCTCCTTACGTTTTCTTCAGCCGGCGGATAGAACAGGACCCGACGATGATCGATATCGCAAGCGCCACAACTGCGATACCCGGGCAAAGGGGGATTGGCGGGGGCTCCTTCTCCGGGGGGAGGAAGGTAATATCCGCCTTGGCATAGCTGCTGTGACCGAACCGTTCCCGGTCGATCGGTGAGGTTACTACGTACACCGTGTAGGTTCCCGGGTTCATGTTGCCGAGAATACTTGATGTGTCCCATGAGTAATTCCAGGAACCGTCATTCATGTCCACCGGCGCGGTGGTAAAAAGACCGTGCCCGGCCGGGATATTGAGGTTCTCCAGCGTGACACCCCGGGAATCCAGATCCGGGCCGGCGACAAAGAGGTAGACGGCAATCGTACGGATACCCGAGACCGTGCCGCTGAGGGTGACCATGTCCCCGATGTGCGCCACCGTGGGAGTGGCATTGATGGTGACATTTTCCGCTCCCGCCGGGCAAATCCCCCCACAAAAGAGAAGGGTAACTGCCAGAAGACAGATCCACCCGCGCATACCAGTACCCTTCTTGCTGGAACGATAAAACAGTATCACCGCGTGGTTTTAAAACTCCACAACCATGACCGCTTCCTCTTCCTCCCTGAGGTCCCCGGCCTCGAACTCATAGGCATCGGCCGGGTTATAATCCTCGTAAATCTCGCACTTGTCCAGCACGTCGATAAATTCCTTGAGGAAAATTCTCGGGATCACGTCCACCCGGCCACCAAAACGGCCGGTGATCTTTTTGATCATGGCCCGTATGAACCGGTGGGAGACCCTCTCCCGGTCCACCTCGCGGTAGGCCTGCGAGTACACATCGATAACTTTGAGGGCTACAAGTTCGAGTTTGCCGGTATCAAAACGGGAGAGGTGGATCTGGGGCTGGCGGGGATTTTTGTATGTACCGCTCTCAACAACGCTGATCCGGTCGTAAAGCGGTGTCACCGATCGTATGCCCCGCGAGCTGTCGAAAAAGGCAGGGGTGCCGGTGAACAAAAAGTAACAGTGCGGCATCCGCCCTCCGTCAAGAGCATCTATTATCCGGGCTAGTGTCTGGTAACTTCTCTCCCGCTGGTTCCGCTGGAGCCCCTGCGTGGTCTCCAGTTCATCGATCGCGATCGCAAGCCCCTGGTATCCCGCACTGTGGATGATCTCGACAAGCCCTGAAAGGAAGAGAAACGCCATGGTATCATCGACTTCTCCTTTGATACCTGCCTTCTGTTTGAAGTCGCGCCCGATGGTGGGTTCTGCCGCGATCCAGCCGATGGCCGCCTGAGCGATCGGGAAATCACCGGCATTGTAGGCCCGGTAGTACGTGCGGAGCGCTGCAGCCAGGGCGGTGTTCTTTTCGCTGATACCGGCCAGTGCCGTTTCGATCTCTTTTTCCGCGGCCGTTTCGAGTGCGCTTTCGCCTTCCCCCCCCCGGCCTGCCGAGATCAACCGCTCTTCGATAGCAAAGAGCCAGTTGTCAACGATGGTCTTGAGCGCGTGTTCTGTCTCATTTGTCCTGAGATTGGCACAGATCTGCTGGTAGAGTGCTTTTGGTTTTGAGAGCGGGGCTGAGGGGGAGACAAACACATGGGCGGTGGCAAAGCCTTTGCCGGTGGCGATCTCAAGGGCGCGGGCGACAAAAAATGTCTTCCCGCTTCCATAGTCCCCCCGGATGAACTTGAGGTCGCCTCCTCCTTCCGCAACATACTCCAGCTGCCTCGCGATCACGCCCTCCTCCATATCAAGCCCGACCACGATCCGTTCAAGGCCTTCAGCCGGGACGGTCCCCCGCCTGAGCGCGTTTATGATGTTGAGACTTTCGTGCCGGTGCCGGTCTGTCTGGTCAGGCTCCGCAGTATTCATAGACTTCCCCCTCTGCACTCATTCCTTTTTTCTCCAGGAGCATAATTCCCTGTGCTTTTGCCTTCCGGATCAGGATATTTACGATCCCGGCGACCCTGCGGGTACCCAGCAGCCGGCGCAGGTCAGTTTCGCTCGCCCTCTTGTGGGCGACAAGAAATGCGAGAATTTTCTGCTCTGGAACGGAGAGCGCCATGACTTCCGTCAACGCTTCCACGGATTGCCGTGCAGCGGCAGGTTTCTCCGATCGCGGCGCCTTTATAACCGGACTGTCTGTGAGCATCTGCTCCTTTGTTCGGTGTACCAGGATGAGAAAATCGTCTGTTCTGCATTCACGGGGGTATGCTGGGAGCACATCAATACCGCAGAGGCAGTTCTCCATGCATGCCGCAAAGTCTTCGCGTGACAGTGCATCGGTGGCTGCGCTCCGGTACGCGACGGCCAGGCATTCCCGGTCATCGGATCCCAGCATATCCCGCCGCTCCTCCATGCGCCGGATCAATTCTCCGGTAAGACGTCGCATCCGAAGCAGCGTTCTCTCGTTTTTTGTCACGGCCGCCGCGACCCGGCTGAGATCTGCCAGTCTCCCGACATTTGCGAGGATGTAGAGCAGGACTTTCTCGCACTCGCGGTCATTTCCTAATGAAGCGAGGAACTCTGCATAGGGAAGACCGCCGTTTAAGTAATCGGCGCGGTACGCCCGGTAGTACCAGGAACGCGCCATATCGACCTCCCCCAGTTCACAATACATCTGTGCGGTCTCTGCAAGACAGATGACGTTTGTGTCCCCGGACACCCGTGCGAGAAACCGCTCAAGATCTTCTCCCTTCGGGAGCTGCGCCATCATATAATGACGGTATGAACTGAGGATCTGCCTGAGAGCGTCTGATGGGCAGGGAGCATCCAGTTCGTCCCGGATCAGGCTCTCATAATCGGCCAGGGCGTTTACATGGTCGCCCAGCGCCGCAGACAGTTCGCACGCGATGAGCCGGTGCTGCGGCTTTTTGTCAAGTGCGATCAGTTTTTTTACGGTGGCAAGCGCCCGGAGATATTCTCCCCGGTCCTGTAAAAGGTTCACATAATCCAGAAAAATACCGGGATCGGGAATTTCTTTGAGAACCGATGCGTAGGTTCCGGGATCAAAGGCAGGATCCGCCCGGGCCCGTGCGGCAAGACACAACCGGAGGGTCGCAGGGTCGTGCGTTTCATCGTAGAGCCCCTGTGCCTCATCAGCCGCCTCGCGGTACCTCCCGGTTGCACAAAGAGCCTCGGCATATTCCCGGCTTTTCAGTTTCACGCCTTTGGGGGACTGGTTCAGGGCACAGGCTTCTTCTGCCCGCCCTGTCCGGGTGAGTGCGGCGGTCAGGTACCGGAGATCATCGGGTCGTTGTCCGAGCGTGCAGAGCCTTTTTAAAACCGGGAGAGCCCCCCGTTCATCCTTTCGTGCGATGAGACTTGCCGCATAGCTGCGCAGGGCGTCCTGGTTACCGGGATCGAGCCGGACCGCTGCTGCGTACTCTGCAACCGCACTATCGTTACCTTCCTGTTCGAGCACCTTTGCAAGATAGCTGTGGATATGGGATGACTCCGGCATCCTCCGGGCGAGATCCCGGAAATACACCTCTGCGTCCTCAAGTTTTCCCCAGGAGAACAGGTTGGTGGCGGCGAGGATTTCAAGGGCGGGATCCCGGGCCGACTCAAGCAGCCGGTTGCATAACGCGAGCGACTCCCGGTACCGTCCCTCGCTGTATAGCCTGAAAGCCTCTTTTTTCCCGTCGTCTGCAGTTACCGGAGTCATGGCGTGCCCGGGTGGAGCCGGATCCGGAGGAGACCGGTGAGCATCCGTACCATGTCCCCTTTCCGGACCCGGGAATCTCCCTTGTTCTGCCATGCGATAGGAATCTCCTCGATCCGGTACCCGGCCCGCGACAACCTCCAGATCAGCTCGACATCGAACTCAAAACCCCGCGCAATAAGGTGGGGAAGTACCGCTTCGACCGCGGATTTTTTAAAGACTTTTGCCCCGCACTGTGTATCGTGGAAGGAGAGCCCGAACAAAATCCTGATAACCCTGTTGAAACCCCGGCTCTCCAGCCGGCGCAGCCAGCTTTGCCGGATCACGGGCCGCGAACCCGGTACCCAGCGGGAGCCGATGACGGCATCAAAAGAGGATAACTTCCCGAAAAGACGGCATATCTCGTCAATCCCGGTGGAGCCGTCCGCGTCAACGTAGCCCACGAGCGGCGCCTGTGCCGCAGCCAACCCGGCAATCACGCCGCCGCCCTTGCCGAGCCGGGTGGAAAAGCGCAGGCAGCGGATGGAAAGCGACGGGTGGCTTTTTGCTACGGCCTCAACAACATCCGCTGTCCGGTCGCTCCCGTCGCAGACAACAATGAGCTCCCCGTCGAACTGCGTAATGGACTCAAAAAGGCACGCAATCCGTTTTTCCTCGTTATAAGCAGGGATGACCAGGCTGTACCTGAGAACGGGGGTGGGGGACATGGCAGGCAGTAACGTGGTGATCCGATGTTGCCGCCCCGGTAACTTCCGGCCCGGCAGCGGTATAATCCTGTACCATTGGGTGGAGAGTGCCAATAATATTACTGGTGTTTTCCCAGGTGCCGGGCGAGTGCCGTTTCCTTATGATATTTCTCCGCGATGGCAAGCGCAGTTGCCCGGAGATCCTGGTGATCCTTAAGGCAGGTCTCGGGAGGAGAGGATTTGCGCAGGATGGCGGAGGTGTTCTCGGTCACCTGGATGAGTTCGGTTGCGATCAGCGCGTTCAGCCAGATCAGATCGGTGAACATGCTTTTGAGTTCTGCATCTTCCATGGTACATACTTCAGGAATGCCGGATATTAAATGATGGGGGAATATCCTGACGCCGTCGCACATCCGCATGACGCGCACTTTGCGACCGGGGTTTTATCTATCTTAAGCCAGGTGTCATCCCGTTTGTTATGGCAACCTTAATCCCCTCCCGTTCCAGACATGTCCCCCGGAGTACCATGACCTATCTGGATAACATACGAAAGGACGGGAAATACGCAAATCCTTTCTTCTGCCTGGCAGGGATCGAGGTTGTCACTATGGAGGAAGGCAGGGCAATCCTGAAAATGGCAGTCCGGTCTGATATGCACAACGGCGTGGGCTGGCTGCAGGGGGGAATGCTCGTGGCGCTTGCCGATGAGGCGATGGCGCTTGCGCTCTACCCGATGCTTGAAATGACCGAAGGAATCGCGACCATCTCTGAGTCCACGAGCTTCATCAAAGGTATCCGGGACGGCGTGATCCTCGCTGAGGGACGGGTGATCCGGAAAGGGCGGCGGGTCGCGTTCTGCGAGGGAGAGGTCCGGGTTGATGATACAGATAAGACAGTACTTTCCCGGACGACAGCCTCGTTTGCCTTGATGGCCTGCAAATGATATGAAAAAGCGATCCAGCAACATGAGGAGATCGTTTCTCCCCACCATATGACGATGGCTGCCACCGCACCCGGCAGGAAGCCCCGCGGCGGCGTAACAAAAAGAAAAAACTTCCTGCCCAGCCGTGCCCCGGATGGGCCATGAAGAAAGAGATCCGAAGATTTTGCAGGTTTTATAATTCCGGGGCGAATTCGATCGGTGCACATTCTTTTCTACGGAGCCCTTTTTTAAGGGGCGAGCTATCTTCGGAAGGCCCGGGTACAGTTCCCTCAATCGACAGGTATTTTAAAAGATGGAAAAATCCGGGTTTTTTAGAAGACCTAAAAAAGAAAAAACCGGCTTACTTTCAACTCACTTCTTTGTTTTGCCCGCTTTTTTATCTGATTCTTCCCCTGTCTTGCCCCCGACGGGTGTCTTTCTCGTGACATAGTACGCAACACCGGCGGCAACGATGACTACAACGACAGCGAGAACGATAAGGGTGACCGGCGGGGCGGAAGCGGCGGCTTTCTCTGCTGCGGCAAGCTTCGTGATTGCTGAGGTGTTGTCGGGATTGTTGGGATCGCTTGCGAGCGCCGCTTTATAGGCCGTTACGGCGTCCTGGTAGTTTCCCATCTTCTCCAGTGCGTCTCCCTTGTTGATCAGCGCAGGAGTAAAGTTCGCATCACTGGCCAGCGCCTGATCATAGGAGGTCACTGCATCTGCATAATTCCCGAGGTTGTACTGGGCGTAGCCTTTGTTATTCAGGAAATTTTCATCATTGGGATACACCACAAGGCCGGCGTTGAGGGTCGCTATCGCGCCGGTATAGTTCCCCATCTGCATCTGCGCATAGGATTTATCCTGATAGGTAGAAAAGAGCGCATTGCTCAGTTTGATCATTGTCGTATTCGATCCGAGCGCCTGATCGTAGAGTGCAATCGCATTAGTGTAGTTCCCGGCTGCCAGTGCATACTCGGCATCGTTGTAGTAATCCGTGGCTGCATCGTGAGCTGTGGGGGTGGTCACACTCACGTTTGCTGCCATGGCGGGAATGACCGTTATGGCACATACCAGAAGAAGTGCCAGGATTCCAAGGATCTGCCCTCGTTTCATACCCGGTATATGGGTGCTGTCCTGACATCAATCTTGCTTTCGCGAATGCGGGGTGGTTATACCGGTGGGGCATCGCTCCATTCAATGCAGGTACTATATAAAAAAGAAGGGTGGTACCACGGCATGCCTCCGAGGCAGGCATGAAACTCGTGACAACGGAGGTATTGCGGAGATCCTCCGGGACCGGCATTTCCCGGTACCCGGGAGGAAACAATGCTGCAGATCCGCTTGCCCCAAAGATTAGCCTGAGCGCAATCCCGACAAAGATGGCGTACATCTCCTGAAATGGTCAGAGATACCTAGTATGTCCACAGGTAACTAGTTTCTCCTGGGTATAACGCGGGTTATTTTGACCCTGGTATTGGAGATCTTACCTCCTTTTGCTTTAAGAGCCCGGACCGGCCGTTCTATCCCGTCGTTAAGATAATAATAATAGGGAATGCGGCTCAAATGGTATGCAATCGGGGAGATCACGTGAAATACATTTTTATCACCGGTGGTGTTATGAGCGGCCTGGGAAAAGGGATCACGGCTGCTTCAGTCGGACGTATCCTGAAAAACCGGGGATACCGGGTCACGGCCGTAAAAATCGACCCGTACCTTAATATAGACGCAGGGACGATGAACCCCGCCCAGCACGGGGAGGTTTTTGTCCTCAAGGACGGAAGCGAGGTCGATCTCGATCTCGGCAATTACGAGCGGTTCCTCGATATCGAGCTTACTGCATCTCACAATATCACGACCGGTAAGGTATACCGCACGGTTATCGATAAGGAACGCCGGGGCGATTTCCTTGGAGAGACCGTCCAGATCATCCCCCACATCACCGACCAGATCAAGACGTGCATCAAGCAGGCGGCCGAGGAGGAGTTTCCCGATGGCACGAACGCAGACGTGTGTCTTGTCGAGGTCGGAGGCACCGTCGGCGATATCGAAAGCATGCCGTTCCTGGAAGCAGTCCGGCAGATGCGGGGCGATCTTCCTGCGCACGACTATGTCCTGATCCATGTAACCCTCGTTCCCGAGGATGCGATGGGGGACTTAAAGACCAAGCCCACCCAGCATTCGGTAAAGGCCCTCCGGGAACTCGGGCTTCACGCAGATATCATTGTCGGCAGGAGCGAACGGGTAATCGGCGCCAACACCAAGCGCAAGATCTCGGCGTTTTGCGATCTCCCTATCAGTGCAGTCATTTCGGCTGCCACCGCCGGCGATACCTATGAGGTTCCCATGGAGATGGAAAAGGAGGGTATCGCTGATGTCCTCTCCACTATCCTCGGCCTTGAGGATAAAGAGACCGATCCCTCGTGGTACCGGCTCGTGACAAAAGAATACACGAACCGGGTGACGGTCGCGATCGTGAGCAAGTATGGCATCGAGGACGTCTATATCAGCATCAAGGAGGCGCTCAAGCATGCCGGCCGGGCACTCTCCACCGAGGTGAAGATCGCGTGGCTGGACGCGGAGCGGTATGAGCGCTGCCAGCTCAAGGATTACGATGGCATTCTCATCCCGGGTGGTTTTGGGAAGCGCGGCATCGAGGGCAAGATTGAGGCAATCCGGTTTGCCCGCGAGAATAACGTGCCCTTCCTGGGGCTCTGTCTCGGGTTCCAGCTGGCAACCATCGAATTTGCACGGAACCGATGCGGCACTGCGGATGCCACAAGCGAGGAGTTCGGGGAAGGCTCGCATGTGATCGCGCTCCTCCCCGAGCAGGAGAGCGTGACGGAACTGGGCGGCACGATGCGCCTTGGGGACTACACTTCCGATATCCGGGACGGCACCCTTGCGATGAAACTGTACGGGCAGAAGCAGATTGTCGAACGCCACCGTCACCGGTACGAGGTAAACCCGCATTATATCGAAAAGCTGGAGAAGGAGGGACTGGTCTTTTCGGCCACCAACAGGAACCGGATGGAGTGCCTTGAACTCCCCGCCCACCCGTTCTTCTTTGCAACGCAATTCCACCCCGAGTTCAGGTCACGGCCGACCCGGCCCTCACCACCCTATCTAGGGTTTGTCGAGGCGTGCAGGGCAAACAAGCGGACAAAATAGGCAGGCGGACAGGTATGGTCAGGACAGAAAAATTCATCCCACAGGCAATCGAGGAGATCAAGAACGCCGCCGGCACGGAAAAGGTCGTGATGGCGCTCTCGGGAGGGGTCGACAGCTCGGTCTGCGCCGCGCTTGCCGCCCGGGCGATCGGCGACCATCTGATCCCGATCTACATCGATACCGGCCTGATGCGCAAGGGTGAGACTGAACGGATAAAAACGGTCTTTAGCAACATACGGCTCCAGGTGGTCGACGCTGGCGACGAATTCCTTGCCGCGCTTGCCGGGATTACCGATCCTGAAAAAAAGCGCAAGGCAATCGGCGAACGCTTTATCCGGGTCTTCGAGCGGGAGGCAAAAAAATCGGGAGCCACGTGCCTGTTACAGGGCACGATCTACCCGGACCGGATCGAGAGCGAAGGGGGCATCAAAAGCCACCACAACGTCGGAGGTATGCCTCTTGAGACAGCGTTTACGAAAGTGATCGAACCGATCCGCGACCTCTACAAGGACGAGGTGCGGGATGTGGCCGGGGCCCTAGGCCTGCCGCGGGAGATCCAGCACCGGATGCCGTTTCCCGGGCCTGGCCTTGCAGTCAGGATCCTCGGGGAGGTCACCCGGGAAAAGGTCGCGGTGGTCCGGGAGGCCAACTGGATCGCCGAGTCCGAGATCGTCGAACAGTACCACCCGTGGCAGTGCTTTGCCGCCCTCGTCGGTCTCGGGACCGGGGTGAAGGGGGATAACCGGATCCACGGGTGGATCGTCGCGATCCGTGCCGTGAACTCCCGTGACGGGATGACCGCCGATCCCCTCGAGATTCCGTTCGCTGATCTGACGAGAATTGGCGCGAGGATCACCGCAGAGATCCCGAGCGTCGCCAGGGTGGTCTACGACATCACCCCGAAACCTCCGGCGACTATCGAGTACGAATAACCCCCACGATCCATTAAATTGTCCGGGAATTATGGGGGCGGTCAGGACTATATGCCCGTATTTCTGAAAAAGGATAGGAAAAACCCAAAATTATTGAACTCGTGTGATACCCATGAAAAATACCGATATTACCAGCCAGTACGAGGCGCTCGATGACCAGTATTATATGCCCGCTTTCTCGCGGGACATGGCGATTGTCCGTGGGAAAGGTTCCACAGTCTGGGATGGCAACGGAAAGGAATACATCGACTGCGTTGCCGGCATTGCCGTCTGCAGCACCGGGCACTGCAACCAGGCCGTAGTCAAAGCGATCTGCGAGCAGGCGCACCAGCTTATCCACTGCTCCAACCTTTATTATATCCCTCACCAGGGAGACCTCGCAAAAAAGATCGTGGAGATCACGGGACTGAAAAAGGCCTTCTTTGCGAACTCGGGAGCCGAGGCCAGCGATGGTGCCCTGAAACTCGCCCGGGTCAGGACAAAAAAGAAAAAATTTGTTGCCTTCACCCACGGGTTCCACGGCAGGACGATCGGATCGCTTGCGGTGACCCACAAACCGGCGGCCCGCGAGCCCTTCGAACCGTTGGGGCTCCCGACAACGTTCGTGGAGTACGGGAACACCGATGCCCTGAAAAAGGCAGTCGATGGCGACACTGCCGCAGTGATCGTCGAACCGATCCAGGGAGAGGCCGGCGTCATCATCCCCAAGGACAGCTTCCTCGAGGGCATACGCGAGACCTGCGACAGGACCGGCGCCCTCATGATCGTCGATGAAGTCCAGACGGGGATGGCCCGGACCGGGAAGTGGCTGGCGATCCAGCACACAAAGGTGGAGCCCGATATGGTGACGCTTGCAAAAGGGATCGCGAGCGGTTTTCCTATGGGTGCGCTCGTCGCCCGTGACGGGCTGGAGTTCACCAAAGGCGAGCACGGCAGTACCTTTGCCGGCGGGCCGCTTGCGTGTGCGGCAGGCCTTGCGACGATTGGCGTGCTGGAGCAGATCCTGCCGGACATCGCTCGCAAGGGGGAACTGTTCCGCACAGGACTTGCACGATATAATCCCCGTATACGCGGCCTGATGATTGGTATCACAGTCGGGGACAAATGCCCTGTTGTGCAGAGGGAATGTGCCGAAAACGGCGTGCTCGTGAACTGTGCGGCTGACGGGAACCTGCGGCTCGTCCCGCCGCTCGTGATCTCGGATGCCGAAATCGACCGTGCGGTGAAGGTGATCGATGGAGCGCTTGGTAAGGTCATGCTATAGGCAGGGCGGATATGTTTTTGCAAAGAAGGCGGGAGGTGGTGCACACTGTCCGGGCAACGGTCGCGTCGCACGGCTTGCGAGTAACGAGAACCCTGAGCCCCCGTCACCGGCAGCAGTAGCGGCAGCGCAGCAAGCGGTCTCTGAAGCGAACCGGTATCCCGATGAGCGGGTGGACGTGCTGGTATCTGCCCTCCGGGCGTATTACGGGGATTATTCCTTTGTGACCGGCGTCGGGATGGACGGGGTGATCGAGACCCTGATGAGGACACTGGTCGATCCCGGGGAGGCGGTGGCGATCTCGGCGCCCACCTTCTCTTTCTATGGTCTCGCTGCTCAGGCGCAGGGGGCGAAGGTTGTGCCCGTCCCGCGCCGCACTGATTTCTCTGTCGATACCGATGCGCTCGTGCGGGCAGGAAAAGATGCGAAGATTGTCGTGCTCTGCACGCCGAACAACCCGACCGGGAACGTGACACCTGTTGATGAGGTGCAGCGGGTGCTCGATGGGATCAGCGGGGTGCTCTTCCTCGACAATGCGTACGTCGAATTCTCGGGCATCGATTACCTGCCCCTGATGAGGAAATACGAGAATCTCGCGATCGGCCGGACGTTCTCGAAGGTGCACTCCCTTGCAGGCATCAGGATCGGGTACGGTTTTGTACCCGCGTGGCTCCAGCCGTTCTATTGCCGGGCCGGCACACCGTTCACAGTGAACTCGGTCTCGGCAGCGGCGGCAGCGGCGGCACTCCAGGATAAGGAGCACGCCGCCCGGTACATCGCGCAGGTTCAGGTGTGGCGGAAGCGTTTTGCCGCTGAACTGAAGTTCCCGGTGCTCCCCTCGGATGCCAACTTCGTGATGGTGGACGTGGCGCCGCACACCGGCGACGAAATCGTGGAGAAACTTGCCGCACGCCACGTGCTCGTGCGCTCGTGCAGAAGTTTTACTGGCCTAGCCGACCATTATATCCGTGTGAGTGTCGGAGAAGACTGGGAGAATGAGTTGTTTATCCGGGAGTTAAACGCCTTATGATGTGCGGCATCACCGGGACGCCGGGGACCGGGAAATCGACCGTGGCCGACGAACTGGCCCGCCGGGGGTACCGGGTGGTCCATATCACGGATATCGTGCAGCCCTACGTTCAGGGAAAAGACCCTGATCGGGACACACAGATCATCGATACCGACCGGATGGGAGACGAGTTCGTGCACTTTGACGGTTTTGTCGAGGGGCACTTTGCCCACCTGCTGCCTTGTGATAAGATCGTGGTGCTGCGTCTGCGGCCCGACACACTTGCCGCCCGGCTGAGCGCCCGTGGTTATTCAAAGGAAAAGATCAGGGAGAACCGGGACGCCGAAGCCCTTGACGTCTGCCTGATCGAGACCGTGGAGGAGTACGAGCCGGATGAGATCTTCGAACTGGACACGACCGGTAAAACCCCTGCTGCCTGCGCAGATGCGATCGAGCAGTTTTACCGGGGCGAGATCCCTGCCTCGTTCGGGACACTGGACTGGTCGGCATTTGCCGGGGTGTCATCATGACGCTCGACCAGTACCGCCCGCACGTGAAAGTATACTTCGACCCGCTCGTGCGGTTTGCCATCCGGTGCCGGATCACACCGAACATCCTGACGATCGCCGCCCTTGCGGCATCGGCCGCGGCCGGCATCCTCTTCTTTTTCCGGCTGGAGATCTGGGCGGTCCTGGCGGTTGCCGTAAATGCATTCTGCGATGCAATGGATGGTGCTGTCGCCCGGGAAATGAAGAACCAGAGCCTGCGGGGCGATTTCCTCGACCACGCCGTCGACCGGTACGCGGATATTTTCATAATCACCGGCATCTTCGCGAGCGGCCTTGTGCCCTGGCCGATCGGGGTGCTCGCGCTCACCGGTGTCCTGATGTCCTCGTACCTGGGCACGCAGGCGCAGGCCGTGGGTGTGGGACGGGTGTATGCCGGGGTGCTTGGCAGGGCCGACCGGCTCGTGTTGATCATGGTGGTCGGGATTCTCTTTATCTTCTTCCCCATGACCATTTACGGCCTGAACCTGCTCGGCTGGCTCCTCCTCCTCTTCGGGGTCTTCGGCCACGTCACCGCTTTCCAGCGGTTCGCCTACGTGTGGCGGAAGATGGAATAAGCCACCCTTTTTTGCGAGTCCTGAAAAATCGGCTCTTCGCTGTTTTGAAGAGCAAATCTGACCCTGGCAAACAAGTTGAGGGGGGCTGATGCCCCCAACCCCCTATTGCGATGGACTCCGCCGTCCCGAAGGGACGCCCCCGCGGCGGTTCAGTGACTACAGCCGGTGTCAAAACCGCCTTGCCCTGCCGTGCCCCGGAGGGGCCCTGAGGCGGGGAGCCCTTATAAAAGTTACTATTAAATAACTCCCCGTTGACTGCGAAAGAGCGGAGATTATAAATTTTTCATTATCACATTTGGCAATAATTTAGTATCACGGGCAGGCCCATTTTTCAAAATAAAATACCCGTTGCAACGCTCTTACTTGCCTTTCTTTCCGAGATCCCGGATATACGCGAGCGCCTCGATCGCGTCCTCCCTCTTCTGGTCAGCCGGGGAGGCAGCGGCAAAGGCGAGGAACCGCTCTTTTGTTGCGGCATCAAGGGCGTCACCTGCGACGGCCACAATCTTCGGGTAGGTGCGTTGTGGATAGAAAATCGCGTGGGCGGCAGCGAGGAGAGCCGCCTGCGCCGCCGGGGTAATGATGCCGGCCGCCTCTGCTTTTTTGAGCGTGCAGCGGATGTTGATGAGCGGCTCGGAGAGTGAATACCCCGAAACCGGGTCAAAGACAAGCGCCACTTCGTCGTCGGAGACAAGGGTGCCCTCTTTGTACATCCGGTAGATCTTCCCGATGCCAACCATCCCCAGCGTGTCCATCTCAGCGGCCCGGAGTGCCCCCATGCTGGATGCCCCGATTACTTTTATACCTTTTTTCACCGCAGCAAGGATCTCCCGGTGGGCGACAGCGCAGTCCTGGTGAAAGACGCCGTCGATGAGGCCGATGATATCCGCCTTGTCCGCGATCGCGTCGAGGATGTCGCCACGCTTTGCCGGCGGCCGGTACTCTGCGTCGAGGATCTTTTTTGCCGAGGGGAGATCAAGGCTTGGCCCGAGAAAGACGATGATTTTTGGCATGCTTTACCCTGTCACCCCGCCGTTCGGGGTCCATCGCATAGACTTCGAGGCCCGGGACTATAACCCGAACGACCGGCACGCCGATCTCCTCACGGGTCAAATCGACGACGATCACCCGATCGAGTCCCTGTTTTTTCAGGGCCCCGATGGCAAATTGGATATCTTTTGCAAAATCGTCACTGTCAAACGACCGGAGGGTCTGGTAATCAACCGTGCCGTTGTCCTTAAACCAGTACCCGTTGATCCGTTTAGCTCGGTCGTAACCCATCTTTTTCCTGAGCCCTGCGGTCGTCGTATCTTCGCGTGCGCCGTGGATCTGGGTGAGCCGGCTCTGCGCCACTTCGGTGAGCGCACGCATCGCGGCGATCCGTGTACTCGTGTGGGTGCCGATCCCGATGGTAAGCAGGGTGGGGTCTTTTAAGAGTACGTCGTCTGCCACCGCTGCCATGGTGGGGATGCCTATGTCGCTGGTGATGTCCCGCAGGGTAACCTCGACCTGTGCTTCGGCAAACTTCTCCTGCATCTCCGCAAGAACAGGATCGCTGACACCGGTTACCGCTGGGCCGGTGTCCCGGGTAGCCTCGACGAGCGACCACGCGTCCCGCTCTATCACTTCCGAGAGCGCGTGGAAGATGGCTTCCTCCAGTGTATTTCCTGAGGCGAGACCGTTGGTGGAGGTGCGGAAGATCTGCCGGAAGTTTCTCGGGAGCGGGTGGAAGACCGCCTGCGCCGGCACGAGCACCGGTTCGTTATTTGCGATATCCCAGCCCTCGACCCAGGGGAGCACGTGCCCGGTTTCCGTGTCGGCGGGGAGGATGAAGTCTTTGGGGTTGACGGCCGGCTCGCGGCCGTCCAGCATCTCGAAGGTGTCGAGCCTGATGTTCCGGTCATGGATTTCCGAGGAGTACCGTTCGATGCCTTCCATGATCGCCGAGATCCGCGATTCCTCGACGGTTGCCCCCTTGCCGTTGTAGACCGTGATCGCCCCGTCATCTGCGGTGGGACGGATGCAGGAGAAGACGGGGATGCCGATCCGGTCGAGATCGGTGATGTCGGCGACCCGGGTGATGCCTGCGGCCGGGACTTTCGGTTCGATGCGTGCGAGGGTTTCTGCGAGCGGCACTGCCCGCTGGGTCTCGTGGTTGTAGGTCTTCTTGCAGGAGGATATGTGCATGGGGTCACCGTGTGCTGCCGTGCGGACGAAACGGTTCTTTCAATGAGGTTTCACGTTATTGTGGTTTATACATGTTCATCTTTGGGCAAAAGGGGCGAAGGGACCGGGTTGAATATCGCCCCTGGGTATATTATCTACCCGCGGCAACGGTGGTATGAGCTATGGATTATACCTATATCATCCTGAAATTCCTCATCGGCGGGGGCGTCATTATCGGTGTGACATTTCTCTCCGAGCAGGCCAGCCCGAAGTACGGGGGTATCCTTGTGGCGGCCCCGATCATCACCTCGCTTGCAATCCTCTTTACCTGGTCCGAGGCCGGGCAGGCAACAACACGGCAGCTGGTCATGGGCGCATTCTGGTTTGCCATCCCAACCCTGCTCTTCCTCCTTGTGCTCTACCTCCTCATGGCACGCTACCCGCTCGTTCCCAGTTTTGGCGGGGCTCTGGGGATCTGGCTTGCGGCTGTCGTGGTAATGAACCGGGTGCTCGCCGGGATATGACGGCATGTTCCGGTGCCCCGGTCCCATGCGGCCGGAAGTCGTTCATAATGGGGGTTCCGGTTGATGCCGGGACTCTTTGCCTGCGCCCGCTCATCAGGGAGAACCGGATACTCGATCATGGAACAAGATTGAAAGAACAGAAAAGAAGTAAGAACGGGCCGGGTGGGAAGATTTCCCGGCGGGGGGCGAAGGTATGGTGAGAGCATCCGCCTTGCAGGGAATAAAACCGATAGTGTGTGCTGAGACCATCGTTATGAACAACGACAAAAATCGTCTGATTCTGTCATCTATCGTCAGTTAGGGTGACCTGTGAACCGGTACGCCCCATGGGGTACTGTGATCTCGAACCGTGCACCTTTGCCGGGATCTCCGGTCTCTTTGATGCCCATACCGGAATATTCGAGGATATCATGGACAAATTTCATGCAAAAACTTTCGGCTTTGATGATGTTTCCTTTAAACTGAGATGTTTTCCTCGTGAAAGGGATACCGGTACTATTGTCCTCATACACGAGCCGGAGACCTTCGGGAATTTCGGTGAAACTGATCCGGATTTCCGGTGCGGTTTTCCCGTTTTTCACGGTATTTTTAATGAGATAGGAAAACATCATCTCAAGTGTGGGATCACCGAACAGTTCCAGTGCATCCACATCAAGATCCATGCGTAGCGACCCGTTCTCCATCAGTGACAGGATGGAACGGATTGTCCCTGCTACATTCACCCACCGGGGGGGTTGCATACCGATCTTCTGGTAGTCCATCGTATAACGGAGCAGTTCATGAATCTGTTTAAGGATAGTTTCTTCCGCTTCGAAACACATTATGTCGTTCTCGTTTTTCACGCTCTTTTTTGAAAGTTCAACATACCCGCGGACACTGGTAATCTTATTCTCGATCTCATGCCATGCAATGCCATTCATGAGTTGGAGCTTTTGCTCGGAGAGTTTTAACGCACGTTCCAGCAGTTTCTGCTCGGTAAGATCTTCAATAGTTTCAACGGACCCGACGACATTTCCCGTGCTGTCCCTGACCGGCACTGCGGTAACATGCAGCCATTTTCCCCCGTTTCCCATATGGGGGAAGAAAACGGTAGCTTCGTACGCATTGTCAACACATGCTGACTCCTCACATGTGTCCTGGTACCAGAGCGTCAGGTCCCCGAATAATTCATCAGCCAGAAGATCTGCGAGACAGGGCCGCTTCACACCGTAGAACGCTTTACCGTGCTGTGACGTGCCGATCATCTCCTCTTCCTTTATCCCGGTCAATTGCTCCAGCGCCTTGTTCCAGGCAATGATACGGTGGTCCTGATCGATGAGAAACTGGGGAACCGAAGTCGTCCGGACAATTGTGCCCCAGATCGCAAGGATATCCTTTGACGGATCTGCGCGGGGTGATACGGGGTCACCACTTTTTCCTGTATCACTTTTTTTCGGTTTCGTTGTCGTCATCATACCATATCCTAAAATTCCCTTACCGGATCGCCGGGATCCCAGAACCTGTACTACCCTGTTTCAACCCTTGCCGGTATCTGCGAGGACAGGGGGATTGCATCGTGAATCATAACCGCTCAAGAATCCGTTTCGAATAAAATCCTTTGTGCCACATACTGAAAGAAAGACTGTATGAAAATTCTGACTACCGGATTTCTTGGAACGGTTTTCGCGATTCTCAATTCCTGCCCTGATGGAACACAATTAAGGGACGTGTGTGATTTATTGTGGAGGAGATTGCAATCCCTATTCGTAAATCACACACGATACCCAGTATCGGCAGGGTAGTAGTATATTATTACCCGTCTGTAAGATTTTAACAGCATTAAAAATTTTTACGCCATTATAACAAAAATGTTCGATGCAGTCCGGTTACAAAGGAAGCCCATCGCGCCGGACAGGTCTGATGCGAAGGATCATGTACTTCCCGGAGTCATGTTCGACTCAGGATTTTCGTACGCGTCAGGGAACTTTCCCGGATATGTTCATCAGGGATCAGCTAAAACACCGTCATCCCGCTTATGGGTAATGCTCACGGCCGGGGGCTGTCCCGCTTACCACTGCCTGCATCATGGTATGAGGATAGACGGGATAAACCGGATGCTGAATGAGACCTGGCAACCGGGTTTCTCGTGACCGGGAAAAAACAAAAACGTCTTCCCTGCTGTTGATGGAAAGTTACCCGGTGGTTCATTCAGGACCCAGAATCATCGCCGGGGGCCTCGGTTGGCGGGAGGGATTCCAGGAACGAGGACTTTCCGGACACTTCCCATAATCGTGGGGTACCCGATGCACTCCTTGCCGTCGCGAAGAACCAATAACGGGAATATAATGTCTAGACCGTGAGGTTATTCTTTACCTTATGACAATAATACAATCACAAGACCGGTGGAAATATGAGCGATCTTCTGAGTATCATCTCGGCATCAGATAAACGGCGGAACCTCCTGATTCTCCTGAGCAGCGGGCCAAAGGAATGGGACGAGATCAAACGGATTCTCAAGGTCACGTCGACAGGTATGCTTCCCCAGGTGAAGATTCTCGAAGAAGAACACCTGATAGAACGAGATGGCAAAAACTTCTCTCTTACGCCGATGGGAAGGATCCTTTCCACCCACATGGTACCCCTTATCAGGACCATGGATATTTTTGATAAGAACAAAAAATACTGGCACGACCATAATATCGATGTGTTACCCGATGAAATCCTTCTTGATATCAGGGATCTTGGCGATTACCGGATCATTGAAAATTCAGATGAAGAGATTTTCGATATAAACACCTTCCTCAACAATATCGCCCAGTCAAAAACCATAAAAGGTATCTCCCATACCGTTCATCCGCGGTACCCGAATTTTTTCCTGGATCTTGCAACAAAAGGCGTCGAAGCGTCATTAATTCTGACACCCGGGGTATTTAAAATAATAAAAGAAAAATATCCAGATATCCTCGAGAAGGGGCTGAAATTAAAGACATCGAGCGTCTATGTATCGAAACAAGATATCAAATTCTCTTTTACGGTAACTGATTCGTTTTTTTCGTTATCCTTGTTTTATAACAATGGAGTATTTGATTCCAAGAATGATGTGATCAGTCGTGATCCCTCTGCTCTCGCGTGGGGTGAGCGCATCTTCTCGTACTTCCTGAAGCAGTCGGAAAAAGTAGAGACCGTTGATTAACCGGGAATACATGCCCGGAGTGCCAGGGAAAAGACATATTCCCAGCTGATAACCAACTCCCTCAGTTTCCGGTAGTAAATCTGGGATTTGTGTTCAAATGATGAAGAATACACCATCAGGAATGCGATGGTGAGGGCCAGGCCAAACAACAATACAATCCATTCATCGCCAATAATCCCGGCAAACAATGCGTACAGCATGACGCCATGCAGTCCCAGCAGTATCAGGATCAGGACTTTTTTTGTTACTTTTTCCCCGAGGCAGGCGGGCAGGGTCCGGATACCGGCAGCTGCATCCCCTTCGACATCCTTGAAATCATTCACGCATGACGTGACAAATATTTTCATTGCAAAGAACAGGAAAATGATCCCAACAGTCACAACACTATTGCACCACCGGCTTACGATGAGGGCAATCGTTCCTCCCCACGTAATGCCAATAACGATATTCTTTACACCCACACTTCCTTTGAGTTTGAGGGTGTACGACCCGATCCGGATACCATGGGTATAGAGATACCCCACAACGAAGGGAAAAAACGGTGCGAAATAAATTCCATCCCGTGCAAGGAGGAACGCTCCGATGAGAAAGGACAGGACACATGCGATAAGGCCGGTTTTTTTATCCGCCCCGCATAATTCACTTTTATTTATCTGGTCTTCCTTACATTCGAGTGCACGGTCGAGAGTATACGTTGAGTATATGATCAATGCACCTGCGCAATATTCCGGTATGCTGACAGCGAGACCGGCGAGAAGGAAGGCGATGTGCAGCCGGAGTCCTCCCGAGATTGCGACAACCGTTGATGAGTTCAGAAGTCGCAGGGTTGGTTTACTGAAGAGTGTCACATCATAAAAAATTTTACCCTGATATTTTATTACAACCTCATCATAATTTTTAGCGACGTTAAAATTATTTTTATTTGCAGTATAAATACATCGGGATACCAAAGGGGGGATGGCCTGACTACCCGGGTCCAGACTACGTTCTCACCGAGCATCCGGGTCGCGGGGATCCCCATTACCGGGGTCGTCCGCTCCTGAAAATGCTGCCGGACGTGTACCTGGCATGCACGCCCGTGACCATACCGGTAGTTCCCGATTACCCGAGATGTTCCAGCCGCCGGCACGCCTCGTGGAGCGTCTCGTCTTTTTTGGAGAAGGTGAACCGGAGTTTCGTTGCTCCCCCGTCATGGCAGAACGAACTGCCCGGGACTGCCGCCACTCCTACCGTCTCGATCAGGTGGCGGGCAAATGCCACGTCGGTCATGCCGAACCCGGAGATATCGGTGAAGATATAATATGCACCCTGAGGGAGCCGGCAGTCAAAGCCCGCCGTTGCAAGGCCCTCATACAGGATTTTCCGCCGGCGGTCATAGTCCCGGGCCAGCTCACGATAATACGACGCCGGCAGGCTGAGGGCAGCGACCGCCGCATGCTGGAGCGGGGCTGGTGCACCGACCGTGAGAAAATCGTGGATCTTCCGGATGCGTCCCGAGAGCCCGGCATCCGCGAGGGCGTAGCCCACCCGCCAGCCGGTCACGGAATAGGTCTTCGAGAGGCTGCCGATGGTGACGGTGCGGTCCTCCATGCCGGGAAGCGACCCCATCGAGACATGCCGGTTCCCGTCGTAGAGGATGTGCTCGTAGATCTCGTCGGTGATCGCGATCACGTCATGCTCTCTACAGAGATCGGCGATGAACCGAAGCTCGTCCCGGGAGAAGACTTTACCGGTCGGGTTGTTGGGCGTGTTGATGATGATCGCCCGTGTCCTGTCCGTGAACGCGGCCTTCCACGCCTCCTCATCGATAGTTGCCCCGTCGCCCAGCGGGACGTACCGCGGGACAGCGCCCGAGATGACCGCATCGGGCCCGTAGTTCTCGTAAAAGGGTTCGGGCACGATCACCTCGTCTCCCGGGCTGATCAGGGCAAGCATTGAGGCCATCATCGCCTCGGTCGACCCGCAGGTAACCGTGATTTCCGTCTCCGGGTTGAAGGCCATCCCGTTGTACGCCTTTGCTTTCCGGGCGATGGCCTCACGGAAGTCCTGCGCCCCCCACGTGATCGCGTACTGGTTGAAATCGTCATTGAGGGCGGCGCAGGCAGCGGCCTTGAGTTCCGGCGGGCAGGGAAAGTCGGGAAAGCCCTGTGCGAGGTTGATCGCATTGTGGGCGAGCGCGTGCCGGGTCATCTCCCGGATCACGGATTCGGAAAAGAAATCGGCCCGCGAGGAGTGGGAGGAGAGAGACGTGCCGGACATCGGTTTTTTGGGCAGCATAACCGGATCTGGTCGGGTAGTGGGCATCAGGTACACGTTGGTTTCCGGAGAAATAAGGTATCATGTCATGTCACGGGAGTTGTCCGCCATGAGGGAACTACGGCGAACATGTCGGATGCTGTGCCGCCCCGGGAATAAAACGCGGGACCGATATCACGTGTGCCATCGCTTTAAGAAAATGATCATCTGGTGCACAAGCTTCCCGAAATTAAAAAAATGGAATTACTCTTTCTTTCCTTTCAGGAGTACAAACGCCCCGCAGCATCCCACACCGGCAAGGGCGATAAAGGGAGAAAGCCCGGCCTTTGTAGGCTGGGCGGTAGCGGAGGTCGTCGTTGTTGTGGTACCGGGGATGAGCGTCCCGGATACCTGCGTATAGCTGCCGCCGACAACGTTTACGGTCGATGTCCAGTCCTGGTACCCGGCCTGGCGCAGCATGAGCGTATGGTTCCCTGCAGGGATGTCGGCAAGGACCATCGGAGTGATTCCCTTGTAGGTGTTATCGAGATAGACACCCGCCCCTGCAGGGATAGAGCCTATGCTGATCTGCCCGGTGGTATCAGGAGTCGGGCCGGCGGTCACGGGCACCATGGTTGCCCAGATATCGTTGATGATGCCGGCCTGGACAACGGCAGTTTCGGTATGGGTCTGGTAATCCGGCATGGAGAGACTGACCGTGTAGGTTCCCGGCGCCAGCTGGGTGACATACACGGGGTCATTCGTATAGGTCGTCCCTTTGTAATTACTGTTCACGTAGACCGCCGCTCCCGGGGGGGTCGACTGGATCTGGAGATCGCCATAGCCGGACGACTGGGTGTACGGCGTCATCACGGGACTGTCGACAAACGTCTGGCCGGCGGTTATCGTTACCTGTTCCTTATAATCGTAATAACCGGGCTTCTGGAGGAGAAGGGCGTGGGTTCCCGGGGAAAGCGTGATCGTCTGCTCACCGTTTCCATAGTAATTCGTATCGAGGTAAATATCCGCCCCGGACGGGTAGAGTTCCAGCCATCCGTACTGGGGCGGGTTCGGTACCAGGTTTGCGTTGATCACGGTCGTTCCCGGGCTGCCGACATTGTTGTAACTGCTCCAGGTCTGGTACCCGTCCAGCGAGACGGTTATGGTGTGCCAGGTGTTGGGCGAAAAGGTGTAGCTGTCTCCTGAAGAATACCCGCAGTGATCGTCGAAACATACCGAGGCCCCCGTGGGGGTGGTATACACAAGGAACTGAGCAGTGCTGTCTGCTGCGACCGGTGCAGCACCGGCGGCGAGGCAGACCAGAATGACCCCGATAACGAGCAGGAATCGTTGGTTCAGGTGGAGAATAACCATACTGGGTATTCTGCGGTAGGTAATAAAAGAGTATGATATGAGTTTTTGTTTACGGGGGCCTGCGGGGCAGCCTCGGGCATCCCTGCCGGGTGCGTTACAACACGAGGGTGGCAACCGCGAGTACCGGAAGCATCGTCATCAGTGCCAGGTGAGGGGCATACAGGGGGACCTCATTTGGATCATGCACGACCCCCCCCCCATCAGCACATGCCATTTTTGAGCCTCGATAATCTTTATTTTAACATCGTAAAATGCCACGAAAAATAAGCCCGGGATCCCAAAATCATGAGGGGGGTCATGCCCTGTTTGGGACACCGGCCCGGGCCATGCAAATTCCGCGATCCCGGGTCCGCCAGCTCAGCATACTTTGGTCCTGATTTTCCCTGTAAATTTCCGCATTGGACATATTTTGAACCGGACGGAAAAAGGGGGATCGATATGCTCCCGTAATGGCCGGATCCATTCCCAAAACCATGGGGGGTCATGCCATTTCTGGTGTGACCCCCCCCTCATTTTGCCCCGCAAAAGGTGCAGTTTTCAGAGATGAGCCGGGTGCTCCGGGCGCTCCGGAAAAGTGACCGGAAACTATGTAATACAACCAGCCGTTTATCTGTTATCGCAAAAGGCGGCAGGGAACAAAACGGCCCCCCCGCTCCATGAAAAACCCGTGCTGATTACCGTGGCCGCATTCAACCAGAAGACAGAGAAGAGAAGCGCCGTCCTTTACCTCCCCACGCCTTTTCCCGACATCAGCGTGTTTACTGCGCTCGTCCAGTCCGTCATTATGAAAAACCCGTTCGGGTGCACTCCTTACATGACCGGCCGCAAAAATCACCCGCCGGTCGAGAAAATCCGGGAGATGTATACCGCGAAGTTCGTGTACATCGGTGCCGGCCGCCTCCAGACAGGCTCGGGCTCTGAGATCTACGATACTCTCGAAGGGTACGAGGACGGGATCGCTGCCGTTGTCTCGAACACCGCAAATGCACTGGCGCACCGCGGGAAGGCAAAACACGCCCCCGCTGCCGACCTGTTCTCCGTGACCCTCCAGTGCCACGACCCGGACGATACGCTCTGGTTTTTCAGTGTCGCCCGCGACCGGATCACAATCTCCGCCTATAAGGACGACGCAGCCAAGAAACGGGTCGAGGCATGGGCTAAAACGGTTCCGGCACTGCAATAAGAGGTTTGCCCTCCTTAAAAGTTCCCGCCAACCGATGCACTGATCACCCGGGAATGCCTACCAAGAGTACCTATGAAGATCCTGTTCTGCGGTGAGGCTTTCCCCGAGGCCCGCACGAGGCTCGCCGCACTCCTGCCGGACGATGAGATCCTCGCATTCCCCCCCGACAAACTTGGCGCCCATGTCGCAGAGGCCGACGTGGTCGTGCCGCTCGTCAGCCGGGTGGACGAGGCGTTCATCCGGCAGGGCACGTTCGGTCTTGTCCAGCAGTACGGGGTCGGGCTCGAGACCGTGGATATCGAAGCTGCGACCAGGAATGGTGTCATGGTCGCACGCATCCCGAGCGAAGAGTCCGGCAATGCCGCATCGGTCGCCGAGCACGCGGTCCTCCTCATGCTCATGCTCTCCCGGAGATGGAACGAGATCGTACGCACGCAAAAACAGGGTGTTCAGGCCACGTGGGGGTCGCCGCCCGGCCAGGCACTGCCCGGAAAAACCGTCTGCATCGTCGGCCTTGGCGGGGTAGGAAGGGAACTGGCCCGGCGGCTCGCCGGGTTCGGGGCCAGGATCATCACGGTGGACGATCACCCCGGCCGGACCGTCCCCGGTGTGGAGATCGCCCGTTCCTTCTCCCTTGCCGGGCTCCATGAAGCGCTCGCGGAAGCCGATTATGTCGCGCTCTGTATCAACTACACCCCGGATCGGTTCCGCCTCATCGGCGCAAAGGAGATTGCCGCCATGAAGAACGGGGTATTTATCGTCAACGTCGCGAGAGGTGGCCTGCTCGACCCGGACGCCCTGCTCTCCTCCCTGAAAAGCGGGCATATCGCAGGTGCCGGTCTCGATGTCTTCTGGGAAGAACCCGTAGACATGACCCACCCGGTCTTTCGCGAGAACGTGATTGCCACCCCCCATATTGCCGGTGTGACCGATGTATCCTACGAAGGCATCGCCCGGGCGTTCGCGGAGAATATCAGGAGATACAAAGCCGGTGAGACGCCGCTGTACCTTGCCAATGCACCCGCTCGGCTGCGAACAGCGGGACCGGGCCTGACGGAAGCGTGACGGGTTAAACCCCGGGAACCCGGATCTTTTTTTGTGGAGATGACCATGCCAGAAACTATCGACAGGACAACCCCGGCGGATTTTGCCTACGCCCACCGGGGAGTTATCCTGCTCATCGTGCTCGTCGGCCAGTTCATGGCGGTGATCGACAACAACATCGTCGCCATCGCGCTTCCCACCATTACCCGCGCCTTCCACGTCCCTCTCGGGCAGTCCCAGTGGATCGCGACCGCTTATATCATCACGATCATCGCGACCGTCCTCATCTTCGGTACGCTCTCTTCCACGCTGGGGAAGTCCCGGCTCTTTATCACAGGGCTCCTCCTCTTTGTCGCAAGCTCTTTTGCCTGCGGGCTTGCCGGCTCCCTTCCCCTCCTCGTCGCCGCCCGGGTCGTGCAGGGTATCGGGGCGGCAATGCTCCTCTCCATTTCCATGGCGATCATCATGCAGGTCTTCCCTCCCCACGAACGGGGGATGGCCATGGGATACGTGACGGCGACGATCGGCCTTGGCCTCATCATCGGGCCCGCCCTCGGGGGGATCCTCGTCGATACGTTCGGCTGGCCGTTTATCTTCTTTGTCAATGTCCCGATCGGCCTTGTCCTGCTGGTCCCCGCGCTTCATTACCTCAGGCTGGACGATGCCGGGGGTGGCACCTCACGGCTCGACTGGGGCGGCATCGTGCTGCTCATTGTGCTGATGGCCGGTATGGCCCTGGCCTTAAACGAGCTCTCGAACCCGCCGGTCAACGAGGCCCTTTTTACCGGGTACGCGGGTTTCTGCCTCGCCGCGCTTGCGATGTTTGTGGCAAGGGAACGCACCGCGGCACACCCGCTTATCGATCTCTCTCTCGTCGGGAACCGCAGTTTTGTGCTCCCGGGCGCGAGCCTTGTCCTGTATATCACTGCGACCTTCATCCTCCTCCTCATCCTGCCATTCTATTTCGAAGGGGTGATGGGGTGGAGGCCGACCCAGGTAGGCCTGATGGCGTTTGTCATGCCGGTCGCCATGATTGCCAGTGCCCCGGCCTCCGGCCGGGCATACGACCGGTTCCCCTCGAAGAATTACCCGGCGGCCGGTGTCGCGGGGATGGGGTTTTCCTTCCTTCTCTGCGGGTACGGGTTTGCCACGGCAGACGTCGCAGTCATCGTCGTATCGCTTGTCCTTGCTGGTCTCTGCCGGTCGGTCTTCCAGGGCCCGAACGCGATCGATATCATGGGCGCCCTCCCGCAGGATAAGGCAGGGATCGCCTCAAGCATCCTGGTCACCCTGCAGGACTTCGGGATCATGCTGGGCATATCTGCCGGTACAATCCTCCTCGTATTCCAGCTCGACAGCATCGGGTATGCGGGTGCCATCCTCGATGCCGGGCCTGCGATCCTTCCGGCCATCTTCGGGAACGCGATGTATGCCGGCGGGGTCATCTGCTTTGCGGCGGCAGCGCTTACCTACAGGAGATAGGGTCTAATGGATAGGATCCGCCTCTCCGGGCGAATGGACAAATCCATATCCTTTCACATTCCCAGAGTAACGTATGCCATCTCCCATGGTCGGACGGAAGTTCGGTGTCGGCACGATCCCTACGCCCGACCCCGCGAACGTGAAAGGCACCCGGGTGGTCGGGATCTCCGGATCGAGCCGGCAGGAGCCGGGAATGTCCAAGTCCGAGCGTCTGCTCATTGACGCGCTCGACCGGTGCAAAAATCTCGGGTGCGAGACGAAATTCATCAGGCTTAAAGACCTGAAGATCTACGACTGCGAGGGTAACTACTCGGAGAACCCTGCATACTGTACCTATCCCTGCCAGTCGACGATGAAGTACGAGGATGACGAGATGGATACCATCTATACTGCGGTGCTTGACTGCGACGTCCTCTTCCTTGCGACCCCCATCCGGTGGAACAACCACTCGGCGCTCGTCCAGAAGTTTGTCGAGCGGATGAACTGCATCGAGAACCAGTACTCGTGGTTCGGCAACCGGATGATCAAAAACAAGGTCGTGGGGCTCATCATTATCGGGCATGTGGACGGGATGCAGCACGTGGCCGGGAACCTGCTCAACTTCTTTGCCTGGCTGGGCTTCCACAGCCCCGAGGTCTCGATCGCTTCCTGGGTCGGTGAAAACGATGAGGACACAACGAAGGACTGGGCACAGATGCAGAAAAACCAGTACACGCAGGCAGACCTCACCGACATGGTGAACAGCTCGCTGCGTCTTTCCGGCAACCTCAGGAAGGGGAGCTGACCGGCCATCTGTTAAAAAGCCGGAAAAGCATTCATACCCCCGCACCTTACCCGGGTATGGACAAAAACGGAATCAGGGAGTATACTCATGCTGTACAGGAAATTTCCCCGGGCACCCATGGATCTTTCGATCCTCGGGTTCGGGTGCATGCGTCTGCCGGTGTTTGAGAACCGGCAGGTTGACGAGCCACGGGCAACAGAGATGATCCGGTACGCGATCGACCATGGGGTCAACTATGTCGATACCGCGTACCCGTACCATGACGGGCAGAGCGAGCCGGTCGTCGGGAGGGCGCTCTCGGGGGGCTACCGGGAGAAGGTGTGGCTCGCGACCAAGCTCCCGAGCTGGCTTATCGCAAAAAAGGAGGATATGGACCGGTATCTCGACGAACAGCTCGAACGCCTCGCTACCGACCATATCGACTTTTACCTCGTCCACGGGCTCAACCAGGACTCGTGGGAGAATACTGCCCGGCTGGGCGTCCTCGAATTCCTCGACGAGGCAGTCGCTGACGGCCGGATCCGGTACCCCGCCTTCTCGTTCCATGACAGCGTGCCGATCTTTAAGGAGATCGTCGATGCGTACGACTGGACGTTTGCCCAGATCCAGTACAACTTCATGGACGAGCAGTACCAGGCGGGTACAGAGGGGCTTTTGTACGCGGCGGAACGGGGCGTCGGCATCGTCGTGATGGAGCCGCTCCGGGGCGGGCTCCTGGCAAAGGACGCGCCCGGGATCCGGGAGATTTTTGCAGCTGCCCCGGCCCGGCGCACCCCGGCAGAGTGGGGCCTCTGCTGGGTCTGGAACCATCCCGAAGTCACCGTCGTCCTCTCCGGTATGTCGACCATGGAGCAGGTCAGAGAGAACATCGCATACGCACAGGAGGGGCTGCCCGGATCGCTCTCCCGTGAGGACCTCGCGGTCGTCGGAAAAGTCAGGGACGAGTTTGCCTCGCGGGTAAAGATCCCCTGCACCGGGTGCAAATACTGCATGCCCTGCCCGAATGGCGTGAACATCCCCGGGTGCTTCGAATTCTACAACCAGGCGCATATCTACGACGCAAAGGAGCAGTCGGGCGGGATCTATGCCTGGGCCCTCGGCGGAATATTCGGCGGCATCCCGGCATTTGCATCTGTCTGCGTGGAGTGCGGTGAGTGCGAGGCAAAATGCCCGCAGGGCCTCCCGATACAGAAGTACCTCAAAGACGTTGCGGCGTATTTCGGGAAATAAAAACGGCGGTGCAACTCTATCAGTACCTCCTGCTCACCCTCGCAGGGAGCCCTGCCGGCAGATCCTTTTTTTCACGTGGCGAAAGCCACATTCCCCGGATGTTCCTTCTTACCTTGTCGGATGAAACCGGGATGTTTCAGGACTGGTAACGTTTCTGAAGGATAATATAGATGATCGCACTATGGTTCCCTTATAGGCACTTCCCTGGGGAGTGCCATGGAGTGATGACGTATGCAGGAGATCGTAAAAAAGATGATCACCGAGGCGATGGCTGCCCAGCACGCCGATGTGAACCAGATAAAAAAGAAGCGCGGACAAAAATTTGTCATTGACGACACGAAAGCCTACGTCGATGCCGTAAAGGGGATGAAACCGGCAGGCGCCCAGAGCAAGGCAGTCTTTGCCCTGCACAAGGACTCGGTCAACGCCCACTATACCATCCTCAAAAACCTCACCACCACCATCCGGCCCGAGGACGACCCCTATGTCGAGCACTACCAGACGCCGGTCATCATGGAGATCCTCTATGACGAAGACCCGGCCTTTAAAAAGAGCGTGGACGCGTTTGTGAAAGCGGTCGGGAAGGCCGAGGCCCTGATAGGAAAGGAGTCGGCCCGGCGCTACGCGGGGTTCTACGGCCCGACCTGTGTCGTGGACTTTGCCCTCATCCCGGGCAGCAGCAGCAACATCGTCAACCGGATCTTAAAGACAACAAAGATCCCGGTCGCCCACAAGCAGGCGATCCTTGCAGCAAAATCGTGGGGCATGAACACCTCTTACGGGATCGGGGATGTCTTTGCCCATGCAGTCGAAGGCGGGGCGACCCTTGCCGATGCAGTCAAAAAAGAGGTCGCCATGATCCAGTCCATCTACGAGACGCCGGTCAAGGCCCAGGCAAAACTCATGGACAGCGTGGGCCAGTCCTCGTTTGACTGCCGGAAGTACATGAAGGACTACCGCACGAAGATGACGGGGGCGGTCAAGGCCGCGATGGATGACGGCGTCCACTACGGGAACATCGTCACCGTGCCTGCCTACTGCGTCGGCGATATCGCGCACCACATTGCCCAGTCCACGTACAACATGTGCAAGGACGACGTGATCATGGCGGTCATCGAGGCAGTGACCGAAGTGATGGACAAGACCCTCAGGGCAGCGGCACCGAAGATCAAAAGCGAGAACGAGGTGCTCTCGCTCGCGACCGGGTCTTCCGCGAGTGCAGCGGAATACCTGCTGGAACTCGACGGGTTCAATGCGATCATGGTCGTGGATATGCTCACCAAGAGGTACCACAACTACGTCCAGTTATATCCGAAACGCGGGGCGGCCATCGAACTGCACAACTGCGATTTCATGGACATGGTGTACCGGGGCTGGAAACTGGTCGACAAGGCCCGCCGGATGCAGGCCGGGACCCCCGGGGCCCTTACGCCGAAGGTCGGCGGATTTGACGTGGATCTTTCGCCAATCCTCAAGAACGAAGTGATCGCAAACCCGCAGCGGTACGCGTACCCGGCCTGTGCCATGACCGTGAGGTTCTCGGCGATGATGCGGCTGGCCGACTACCCGTGCCTCTTAACGAGCGAACCGGTCACTGCGACGCTGATGACAAACATCATCGCGCTGAACAAAACGGTCGCCGCTGCCCCGGCACGGATCTGCAAGGACTGTGCCTCTGCCGCACTCATGGACTTCCGGCACTGCTCCTGCCAGTGGAAGGACGCGGTCTAGAGGAACGCCGGGACCTGATCGCTGGTGAACACGATGAAGTGCTACGTGTGTGCAAAAGAGGGAAAGGACAGTGATGCGGTTGCCGTCTGCACGGTCTGCGGCATGGGAACCTGCATGAAGCATACGATCCGAAAAGAAGTCGATGTCTGGGAGGGGGGATACCCGCTCCCGTCACGCAAGCTGCCAAAGAAGATGCCGCGGATGCTCTGCCCGGACTGCAGTGCCGCATACGGAGAGGGTAAGTGATGGCGTCGCTTCCCTCCCGCTGCCTCGCGGAGGGTGTCGGCACGCTTCTCCTCGTCTATTTCGGCACAGGAGCGGCGGTGATCACGCTGCTCCTTGCAGCCGGAACCAAACCCGCAACCGCATTTAACGTCGGGATCGGGCAACTGGGGGGCCTTGGAGACTGGCTTGCGATCGGCCTCGTGTTCGGGATTGTCGTTGCAGCCGTCATATACGCGCTCGGCCGGGTGTCGGGTGCGCATATCAACCCGTCCGTGACCATTGCCCTCTGGGCGACAAAGCGGTTCCCGTCTGTGGATACGGCCGCCTACGTGGTCTCGCAGTGCATCGGTGCCGCGGCAGGAAGTCTCCTCCTGTTCCTGACCCTCGGGGCAGAAGCAGTCACGGTCGGGGGGCTCGGGGCGACCGCACCGTTCCCAGGGATCGGGTACGGGCAGGCGGTCCTTGTCGAGGCAATCGCGACCTTTGTCCTGATGCTCGTTATCATGGGTGTCGCAGTGGACCCGCGGGCCACGCCGGGATTTGCCGGCCTTATGATCGGGCTTACCGTGGCCGGTATGATCACGATGGCCGGCAATATCACCGGTTCCTCCATCAACCCGGCACGGACGTTCGGGCCGTATCTTATGGATGGCCTTCTTGGCGGTGCAAATCTCTGGGCGTACTACCCGATCTATGTCATCGGCCCCATATGCGGGGCAGTGGCCGCAGCGTTCTTCTACGACAGGATTGCGGCAGCGTAATCTGCTGAATACGTAACGGGGAAGGTCCCCACGGCCCGCTGCCTGCCGCTATTATGGGACAAGCAGCGCCCCGGCCGGCAACGGTACCTGTAAAAAGTGCGGTTCTGCATTATCACTGAGTCCCGATATCAGGATGTCTTCAGGATAACGGGAAAAAAGTATTGAAGGGGGTGGATTGTCCCGTTTATGACGTCTGCCTGGCAGTTGAATTCCGCGAGTGCCACTGCGGCCGGGTGGTGTTGCCAGAGGTCGCCGGGTGCGCTTCGAAATACGACTTGAGCCACGCGTTTACCGTTGCCGTGTCATTGTTCTGTATAGCGGTCTGCACCGCACTTACGTCAACTCCCTTGTTCTGGAGCTGGGTGATGAATGACTGGAGATGCGCCTGCCGTGCGGTAGCATTGACCGTAAAGCCGGTCCCTCTCTGCATGCGGGTGGTGTTGCCAAAGGTCGCCGGGTGCGTTTCAAAGTACGATTTGAACCACGCGTTTACTGCCGCTGTGTCATTGTTCTGGATTGCGGTCTGCACCGCACTTACGTCAACTCCCTTGTTCTGGAGCTGGGTGATGAATGACTGGAGATGCGCCTGCCGTGCGGTAGCATTGACCGTAAAGCCGGTCCCTCTCTGCATGCGGGTGGTATTGCCAGAGGTCGCCGGGTGCGCTTCAAAGTACGACGTGAGCCACGCGTTTACCGTCGCCGTGTCGTTGTTCTGGATCGCGGTCTGAACCGCGCTTATATCAACACCCTGGCTCTGCAGCCGGGTGATGAGCGATTCTGTCATTGTATTCTGCCGGGTGCTGTTAGAGGCAAAATGATGCCCCGCCCCGTGGCCGTGCATCGCGGTAACGTTGCCGGATGGCGACGACACCGCCGATGCGCTGACAGGGCTTATCCCGAATCCCAGGATAACAAGGGCAAACAGAAGTACTGCGATGCTTCCTGCCAGGGTTTGTGGTGCTTTCATAGGGTAATTCTCCTTGGTTGCGTGAAGATGTGGCCTGTTCGTGCAACATCTTGTATAGTTTATTTTACATTTTGTAATATAAACGTTCTGATCCCGGAGGAAATGGAGGGACACACTACAAAAACAGCGGTATCATGGTCTCCCCGGGCGGGAACGGGTGCAAAGGCAGTTGCCGATATGACGGGAGACCAGGCAGGGATTTAAAACAGCTTACCTTTTTCCCTCTCTTCTTTTTGCATGCCCCTTGTGCCCGGGTTCATCCGGCACCCGGGATTTCCGGCCATACGGGCAGATATACAGGCACATCCCGCAGACGCCGATGCCCCGGGCTTTCTCCAGCCCGCGGAAATACCGGTCGCAGGCCGCTGCATCGAAGCGGGCCTCCCGTGGCTCGTCCTCGCGGAATGCCCGGCCGGTGATGGCCTTTTCCGGGCATACGTCGGTGCACTGGGTGCATTTGCCGCACCGCTGCTCCATGGGGCTGCCGGTCGGTTCAAGCGGGGCGTCGGTGAGCACCGTCACCCACCGCACCCTGGGGCCGTGGTCAGGGGTGACGAGGAGACAGCTTTTGCCGATCCAGCCAAGGCCGGCGAGATGCGCGGCCAGTTTATGGGAAACTGCCCCTGCGATCTTTTCGTCGCTGGCCCGTTTTGAGGACGGCACGGGAAGTGCCCGGCAGCCGGCCCGCTGGAGGGTATTTGCCGCCGCGAGCGCGATCTGGTCGAGAGTCAGGTTCACCACATCGTAACTGTTGTGCCGGTACAGCATTGCCGCGGCGAAATCCTCCCTGTCGGGCAGGAGGTCCACCAGCGGGTCGAGAAGTGCGATGCCGACCGAGACCGCCCGGGGGTACCGGGCGATCTGCTCCCCACCCTGCGCAAGGATGAATGCATGCGCAGGTGCAAGGTCGGCGATACCGAAATAGTCCGCCCCGCGCGAGAGTGCGCAGGATTTGAGATCTTCGAAAAGACTCATCCAGATTCCCGATCCTCCTGTTACCTGTCCGGGAACGTGAGGTTAACGGTGGGGTTGCACGGCCGCTGCGGAATGCCACCCCCCTCCAAAGAGGTATATCTGTATACCCGGCCCTGTAGATATCTGAGGAAAAGATATGGCAAAAAACACGATGGAACTCTTCGAGGATGAAGCTCCCGAGGTCGCGGCAGCGTTCAACAACCTGATCATGGCGGTCGTGAAACGGCCGGCGCTCGACGCGAAAACCAAGCAGCTGATCTACATCGCGATGAAAGCGGCGATGGGGGATGACTCTGCGGTAAAAGCCCACATCCCCATGGCAAAAGCGGCAGGGGGCGACCCGTGAAGAGGTTATCGATGCGATCCTCATGACGGTAACGGTCTCGGGGATCCGGGGCATTGCCCACTGCCTGCCGGACGCGGTAGAGCAGTTTGGGGAATAGGGATTTTTAAACAGGAGATACAGTTAAATTTTGAAACACGGTTAAAAAATTGGGCTCTTGAAAAAATTAAATTTTCACAGAGTCTTAAGTGACAGAAATTGCAACTTGCGCATATTGGTTACTAGTGGTGTCCAGAGCTTCTATAGTGTATGAACCCCATCCTCCGGGAAAAATATCATTAATACTGAATGTATTCGACCAAGTATTATCAGATTGAACAGGTATTCCGTAATGAATTATTACCCATTTCGATTGTGATTCTGGTGTTTGTGCTAGGATCTCAATATTCCGTCCGGCAGTATCAGTCCCTGAAACAGTTACCATATCGGGATGTTGCAAGTTCGTACTTCCTACCATTGTGACAGTTCCTTTTTGAGCAGTGAAAGTAGTGTAATCATATGTGTTCTGTTGAGCATCAACCACCACTACTTGATAGGAACCCGGTTGAAGGGAATAAACGGTCGACCATTGATATGACCAGATATTTGATTGACAAGGACCAGCAGCAAGTAATTCACCATTAGATGATAATCCGGGACCAGCTACAGATAGACCAATAGTATTGCCTTGGATACATGTTCCTGAAAATGATATTGGCTGACCGATAATAATCGAATCCTTATTAGCTTCGATAGTCACTTTTCCATCTCTTTGTGGAGGTTGAGTAGTGCTAATAGACACTGGCGCTGTGTAACTAGGTGCAGGTGTTGTTGGGATTGGTGTAATAACAAGCGCAGGTTGGTTATTTGCAGTTTTCAAGCCTCCAATCATTCCAAAAATAAATGCTAAAAAAAGTGCTCTGTAGAAAACCTTCACCCGGAGAAATTGTAGAAATCTGTGAATGTTACAGACGATCATTTTGTTAGCGATTTCTTTCGTCTGAATCAGGAATCTTCGAGATTTGAGATCACCGCTGAACTTT
>NZ_JBKQWO010000023.1:0-77772 GCF_052325125.1 Methanoregula sp.
TACAACCAGTGCCCGCGGAGCTGGTTCAGCTTCGATGTTGTCGAGAACTATGAGGCGATCAACGAGGCCATCATGGCGGCACTCCAGTGAAGGTGATTGAAATGGGAGCAGAACTCGGTAAATACAAAACATGCGTCTCAGCACGAAGCACCGACAAGGAGGTTCTCAAGCACGCCCAGGACGGCGGTATTGTTACATCCCTCTTCGGGTATGCACTCGACGCAGGTATCATTGACGGCGCCATTGTCGCGGCAACCAAGGAATTCGCGCACAAGCACCCGGAAAAAGCCATGAGGGACAACTCGAACATGGAGTTCCATGAGCCCTGGAGACCAATTCCGGTCATCGTTACATCAAAGGCGGATCTGCTTGCAGCAGCAGGCACTAAGTACAACATCAGCCCGAACGTCTCCATGATCAAGGAGGCAACCCGCAGCTTCGGCCTGGACAAGGTCGGTATCGTCGGTACCCCCTGCCAGATGCAGGCAGTCCGGAAACTCCAGCTCTACCCGATCGGTGCCCGTGATGTTGGCGCCAGCATTGCACTCGCAGTCGGTATCTTCTGCATGGAGAACTTCCCGTACCAGAGCATCCTCCAGCTCGTGGAAGACCACGCGGCAATGAAGCTTGAAGCCGTCAAGAAGATGGAGATCGGCAAGGGCAAGTTCTGGGTCTATGGCAAGCGCGGACAGGTCGTCCAGCTGCCGCTCAAGGTGACCCACAAGTACGAGCAGCCCGGCTGCCACGTATGCCTCGACTATGTCGCAAACCTCGGTGATATCTCCACCGGCTCCGTTGGCAGCCCTGATGGCTGGTCCACGGTCTTTGTACGCTCAAAGATCGGAGAATCAGTCTGGGCAAAGGCAATGGAGGCAGGCTGCTTCGAGATCCAGCCCATTGAGAAGGTCAAGCCCGGTCTTGAACTCGTGACCAAGCTCGCAAATGAGAAGATCACGAAGAACAAGAACACAGTTGAAGCCCGCAAAACCTTCGGCGTTGGCAAGGCTCTCCGGAACCCCTACATCTAAATCTTTTTTTAATGCCCTCTGCATGCGGCAGAGGAACGTGAAAAAATAAACTATGCCAGATCACAGGTGCCACCGGCAACCCGGATTTTTAAAAGAGAGCCGTTGATGCCTGGGAACAGGTCACGTGCAGACTCATGATCGGAGCTGCGGTTCAATGAATCTCTCATAGTCCATGAGCAGGCACAGGTAATCTCCTATTGGCATGGCAAACGACTGCCATTCGGTAAAAGTCCGGATTTGGTGTCTTTTTGGGTCCCGTATGTCAGGTGCCCCAGTTCTTAATCTCCCGTATGGATGCCCCCGGGGTCAGATGCAGGAAAAAACCCGCTACTGCACCATGCAGGGCGGCTTCCTTTGACGGATAACTCCCGGTATCACGGTAATAGTCCTTTGCGCCCTTTTCCCGCACGGCAAGATTTGCGATGCCGAAGTACTGGTCTCCGGTCCGGATAATCCTGATCTTAAGGGGGACTTCGACATCCCTGATATCCAGCTCGTAAGTCCCGACCGTCTCGCGCATCTGCCTGATGTCCGGGTACTGCCGGGCGAGGTCGTCATCCGGTGAAGATGTCACACCCGTATATAGATTGCCGGAAAGGAAAAAAGGATCCGTTTTCACCCATTGGCGCATATCCTGCCAGAATGATTCCGGAACCCGGGAATGTCAAGACCATAGGGCCAATAAACTGCCGGTAGATTTATACTAGACCGGGTCCGAACAAAACCCCTCTGCCCCGCAAAAAATATTTTCCAGCGTGAAACCGGATCGGGATCCGCACCGGATGCGACGAAACCGCAGTCTTTATGCAGCAGACGAAATGAATTTACTAATAAGAATATGGCCAGAAAATGTGGAAACTGTGGTGCTCCAGCTCCCGATACCAACTCGCGGTTCTGCGACCTGTGCGGGGCGCCGCTTATCGAAGAGCCGGTAACACCGCAGGGGCTGCCGGTTTGCCCGGTCTGCGGGGCCATCGTCTCTGATAAGAAAGCGCAGTTCTGCGATGTGTGCGGTGCACCGCTTGCAAAACTGGTCTGCCCCGTCTGCAGTACTCCGGCACCGTCTTCCCGCTCAAAATTCTGTACCCGGTGCGGTGCCACCTTCGGACCTCCTTTCCCGGGGAAAAACCGTGCAGTTCCTGCTGCACCCCCGGTACCTGCAGCAGAACCGGAGCCGGTCGTCGTCAGGCCACGGAAAGGCCGCCAGCCGGAGCCTGATGAACCTGCTAATGAATGGGACCCCTGGACAGACGGGGACCCGCTTTATGATATATCAGCTCCCCTGCCACTGCAGCCGCAGCAGAGACCTCTTACCGATCTCGAACGCATTGCCGGGGGAATGCCACGGCCCAAGCCTGCCCAGGACCCTGAACCGCAGCACTCCGGCTCACGGAAAAAATACGCCCACCTCCCCCTTGTCGCCGACGAATTAAAAGAAGATGCCGAACGCCGCGCCGCTCGCGATACCGGGGAGAACGCCGGGCGGAAGGGGAAGCAGCAAGGAAAAAAAGGCGGGATATTCAAATTCATGAAGTGATAAGAAACTCCCAAACGCACCTTCCCGTTTGCTGTGATTGCCGGGGGAAAACGGGAGCGGCCCGTTTTCATGCGAAATATCGCACAATATTTTTGAATATGGCCATGTTGAGCGATTCTTCAGGTATCCGCTCGCCGCGCCGCCGCATTTGTTCCCTGAGGAGCGACCAGTCGTAGAGGCTGGTAAATTCCATCGCCCGCTCGGGATGCGGCATCATGCCCAGCACCTTGCCGTCTTTTGAGGTGAGGCCGGCGATGTCCTCCACCGAACCATTCGGGTTAAAGGGGTACTCGCCGCCAGCCGGGCTCAGGTCGTCCCGGCAGTAGGTGAATGCGATCTGCCGGTGCTTCCTGATCTGCTGGAGGGTCTCTGCAGAGCAGGAGAGATTTCCTTCCCCGTGGGAGACCGGGCACCAGAGCTTCACGATCCCATGCGTCCAGATTGTATCTGCCGCAGGCCGGATTGTCACGAACCGGCACTCGAGCCGCCCGCTCCGGTTAGGCATCAGGGCGATATCCCGGGCGTACGACTGGTCAAAAGCAGGGATGAGCCCGAGGTTTGCGAGGATCTGGAAACCGTTGCAGATCCCCAGCACGAGGTTGTCGCCGTCCAAAAATTCCAGGAGATCGTCCCAGAGATTGTTTCTCAACCGGTTTGCGTATGCGTTGCCGGCTCCGGTATCGTCCCCGTAGGAGAAGCCGCCGGGGAAGACCAGGAGCCGGTAATCCGCGAGACGCTCGCACCCTGCAATCAGGTCGTTGATATGGACTATCTCCGCATCCATGCCGGCCCGGAGGAGCGCCTCCCGCGTCTCCATCTCGGAGTTGATCCCGTACCCGCTCATGATGAGGGCCTTTTCCGGGATAAGAGGGCGATGGGATGATGGTAGTGCGTGTGCGGGAGGCATATCAGAACCCCCTGAAGGGCGCCTTGTATGCCTCTTCCAGTGCTGCGATCTCCTGTTCGAGAAGGAGCGTCCGGCCGGTCACCCGGAGCCGGCTTCCCCCGGTTTTTCCCAGCAGGAGCGCGTCAGGGCCGAACGCCCGTTCAAACGCCCGCTTGTGGTCCGGCGCAACTGTTACCACGAACCGCCCGAGCGTCTCGGAGAAAAAGAAGATATCCGGGCGCAGGGTTTCAGGGATCGTGATGTCCATGCCGAGACGGCCGGCAATTGCAACCTTTGCAAGCGCCACGCCAAGGCCCCCATGGCCGACGGGGTACGCCGAGGCCACGAGCTCGTGGGCGATCACATCGGAGAACCAGAGGTAGCGCTGCCGTGCCGCTGCTGCATCAAGCCGGGGCACGGTGCTCCCGGAAGCGCCGAGATGGGCAAAATATTCCGACCCGGCAAGTTCTTCTTCTGTCCCTCCGATCACGTACACGAGGTCACCGGCAATTTTTGCATCGAGCGAGACCGCCTTTGCCACGTCGGCGTGGATGCCTATGGACGAGATCAGGAGTGTAGGCGGGACGGATACCTTGACCCGGTTGTTCTCCGCGTCGTATCCCGAAAAATCGTTGAACATGCTGTCCTTGCCGGAGATAAACGGCGTCCCGAAGGCTTTTGCGTAATCGTAGCATCCCATGGCAGCCTGTTTGAGCTGCCACAGGCGCCCTGGCTCATCGGACGAGCACCAGCAGAAGTTGTCAAGGAGCGCGATTGACTCAGGAGAGATCCCGATCGCGACAAGCCCCCGGATCGCCGTATCGATGGCGGCCCCGGCCATGCGGTACGGATCTATCTCGGAGTACGAAGGAAAGATTGCCTGCGAAAGGCCGACGCCTTTTTTCGAGCCGGGCACTACTTTTGTGAGCGTCGCCACCGACTGCACCCGGCCCTTTCCCTGGACGGGCCCGAGTACATGGCCGCCCTGCACGGTATGGTCGTACTGGATCGAGACAAACTCCGTCGAACAGATATTCCGGCGCCCGAGCATGGCGACCAGGGTATCACCAAGCCGGTCCGGGCAGGCCGGGAGAGGGGCGGGCTCTGCCGCCTTCACCGGCATGGTGGTGAGGTGTTTTTTGGGCAGGCCGTCATGCAGGAACGCGAGGTCGATGTCCATCACGGTCGTGCCGTGGTACTCTACCACGCACCTGCCCGTGTCCGTGAACCGCCCGATCACCGTCGCCTCGACTTCCCGGCGTGCAAGGAGCCCGGTGAAGTCCGAAAGTTTCTCCGGCGGGACGGCAAGTGTCATACGTTCCTGCGATTCGGAGATCCAGATCTCCCACGGCGCCATGCCGGGATACTTCAGGGGGACGCGGTCGAGTTCCACGTGGCAGCCGTTGCACTCTTTCGCCATTTCGGCGACCGAGCAGGACAGGCCACCGGCCCCGTTGTCCGTGATGCTCCGGTAGAGGCCCAGGTCACGGGCCTCTTTGACTATCACATCCGAGAACTTCTTCTGGGTGATCGGGTCGCCAATCTGGACTGCGGTGACCGGGCTTTCCGGGTCAAGGGCCTCGGACGAGAATGTCGCGCCGTGGATGCCGTCTTTTCCCACCCGGCCTCCCACCATCACGATAAGGTCGCCGGGCTCCGCCTTTTTCTGGTAAAGGTTCCGGCCGTTATGCTGCCGGGGCATCACGCCGACCGTGCCGGCAAACACGAGAGGCTTGCCCGCATAGCGGTTGTCGAACCAGCAGAACCCCTGCGGTGTCGGGATGCCCGAGCAGTTGCCACCCACCCCTACGCCCCGCACGACACCGTCGAGGATCTGCCGGGGTGAGATGATAGGGATTGCACGATCCTTTCCCCGGAACAGTCCCGGGTCGGATGCCGGGTCGCCAACACAGAAACCATAGACGTTGATGCAGGGCTTTGCACCAAGGCCAAAACCGATCGTGTCCCGGTTCACCCCGACAATCCCGGTGAGCGCCCCGCCGAACGGGTCGAGTGCGGAGGGCGAATTGTGGGTCTCGACCTTGTGGGTTACCAGGTACTCGTCGTCAAAAATAATCGCGCCGGAATTGTCGGTGAATACCGTGACACAGATATCGCGGTCGCCTTTTTTCGCCCGGATCTCGTTTGTTGCTGCCTGAATACAGGTCTTGTACAACCCTTTTGGGACATCGTCGTCCATCGCTGATGCGAAGATCGTGTGCTTGCAGTGCTCGCTCCAGGTCTGGGCAAGGGATTCCAGTTCCACGTCAGTCGGCTTCCTGTTATGCCGGTCGAAATAATCCCGGATGGCATGAAGCTGGGCAAGGTCGAGCGCGAGCGGCCCCCGGCGGTGGCCGGTCTGCGGGTCACATATCCCTTCCTTTCCGATTCGGGCGAGATCCGCATCCGGGATTGCAAGGTCCACCATCCCTGCAGCGGGCAGCTCGTGAAGCCTGACCTGAGGGACGACCCGGTCCATCCCGTTCTCCCCGTACTCCTGCCGGCTCTTTACGTTCACGCGGTTTACGAGAGGGTTTGCAAGTGTCGCCGCGAGCCGTGCGAGTACGTCGGGAGCGAGCCTCCCGCGGACAAAATAGAGCTCCGATGAGGAGACCGTTTCACCCTCCCCGAATTGTATCCCAAGGAAATCTTCGATGGTCTGGCGGGCGGTCGTGCCCACGTTATCGGTCACCCCGGGCAAAAACCCGACCTCGATCGCAGAGTCAAACAAGGTTCTTGTCGCTCTGTCCACCACAAATTCCTGCACTACGGGATTGGTCAGCCGGGTGCCTATCTCCGCGAGCTCGCCGGGGCTCATGTCTCGGTCCCCGATTGCAATTGTATAGACATCCACGAGCTGCAATTCGTCAATCGGAAACCCGAGCGACCGGATCCGGTCCGTCCGTATTTTCTGGCGGGGATCTTTTTTATAGTGAACTTCTATGCGGTGGACAAAAGAAGCCATGGATACCCGTTTGCCTTAAAAGGAGAAAATACGTACCGTCCCTGCAGGGGATCGGGCGCAAAAGGCTGTTGCTCCCCCAACACCTTGCCAGGCATTTTCACCGGAAACGGTCGTCGGACCGTGTATGCTGTGCGTTGTGTGCAACGGCTTCAAGCCAGCCGCTGCGCTCATCGGGATATGAGTCAAAGGACGGCACATAGGGCTTGATGTCTAAAAGCGGCGTACCATCAAGGATGTCCACGTCCTCGATCGTGAGCACACACCCGTCGATACCGGTGAGCCGGACAACCGAAAAGCCGATCGCGTTGGGGCGTCTCGGCGACCGCGTCGCAAAGATGCCACGGGGGACAGGATCGAGGAACGGGGTGACCGCAAGGGAATACCCCGTGCACCGGTGCAGGGAGTACAGCAGGATAATCCGGGAGAAACCGTCAAGATCGGTAAGCCCTCCACAGAGGTCGCTCCTGAGTTCGACCGTGCCCCGGACACCCCGGGCGCCTGAAGGCTGGATGGGCATGCCGGCAATATCGGTGAACGGCGAGTGGATCGTGCCAATCGGCCGGTACGAGAATGCCGGGCCGGAAGCATTGCGCATGGAGAAGTATGGAGCCCCTGATGTAAAATAATCCCGGTACTACAAGGCCGGGAACTTCTTTAGGTATAACGATCAACGCTCATTCTGCAGGAACGCCGCATGGGACGGAGCACATTTTACCGGACAGACAGCCTCGCGATCATCAACGGGGATATCTTTGCCACCCGTGCCATCCCGGCGCAGGGGATCGATCTCGTGGTCACCTCGCCGCCGTATAACGTGGACATCAGGTACAATTCCCATGACGACCGGCTCACGTACGACGATTATCTCGCTTTCTCGAAGCGCTGGATGAAGCGTTGTTACCGCTGGCTCAGGGACGACGGCAGGTTCTGCCTCAACATTCCGCTCGACAAAAACAAGGACGGCCAGCAGAGTGTAGGTGCCGACCTGACCATGATCGCAAAGGAGTGCGGGTTTTCCTATCATTCCACAATTGTCTGGAACGAGGGAACCATCTCGCGCCGGACCGCCTGGGGTTCGTGGGCGAGCGCATCTGCGCCATACGTGATCGCCCCTGTGGAACTGATCGTGGTACTCTACAAAAAGTCCTGGAAAAAAACCAGCGGTTCGCGGCAGTCGGACATCTCAAAACAGGAATTCATGGACTGGACAAACGGGCTCTGGACATTTGGCGGCGAGAAGAAGACCAGGATCGGCCACCCGGCACCCTTCCCGGTCGAGCTGCCGCTGCGGTGCATGAAACTTTTCTCGTTTATCGGTGACACTGTACTCGATCCTTTCATGGGCAGCGGGAGCACGCTCCTCGCCGCCTCGCGGTGCAATCGCAAGGCAATCGGGGTTGAGATCGATCCGCATTACTGCGATATAGCGGTGCGCCGGATCGCGGAGGAAGGGCGGCGGGAATAGATGGCGGGAAGGTTGGGCCGGCACGCCCGCTGGATTTTTTGTGATATGCCATGACTTTACAGATGTCACAGGAATCCCCAAAATTCACCAAATAATTTTCCAAACTCATAAGAGAATTACGATGCTCTCCCGCCTCAGGGACCCTCACGGGGCACGGCGGGGCGAGTGCGGTTCTCCCTTCCCCGATCCGCCGCGGGGGCTTCCTGCCGGGGGCGGCGGTACTCCTCGCTCGTGGGGGGTATGGGGGCATCAGCCCCCATCTTTCTGATTCCTGTCCCAAAATCCGGGTGCTCCGGCCCGGCCCTATTGTACTTTTCAGGAAAAGTTCCGATCATTAGCTGAGGATTCCGGAAAATGTCCGGCACAGTAGCTGAAGATTTTCAAAAAAAGTCTGGTGAAGTTACCGAACATTTTCTGAAAAAACAGGGACCCGGACAGACAGTTTCCCATCTGAACCTTCAGGGTGCCCTACCGGACGTTCCGAAAAACGTCCGGCAAGGTTGCCGGACTTTCTCAGAAAAGTTCAGCAGGGTTGTCAGGATTTTATAAAAAAGTCCGGTACGGTTGGTGAAGATTCCAAAAAAAGTTCTACGACATTACCGGTCTTTTCAGATAAAGTTCGCGAAGGTTACGGAACTTTCCGGGAAAAAGTGCCTTCCGGAAGGAGATATTCACCCTATTTTACAGCCTCTCAAAAAACAAGACCCGCACAGCCCAGCATTTAAAAAAATAAGCCCATTTTGAGGCCCATATAATGCCCTTTGCAGCCCCATATTCGCGTTCTGGAGGCCTTTGTTTTTCGGATCGTAAAAGTGCCCATCAGGCACGAGATCTGCCAAAAAAACCACGTTATCGAGGTCTTTTTAATTCGTCCGATTGCCAAAATACGGCTGGTTTGGGCTTATTTAAAAAAGGAGCCCGATACGGGCTTCTTTTGGAAGTGTCGGACGCCAATCGGAGGTCAAATTGGGCCCGGATTGGATACAGATTACAGATGAGGTATATGGGGGGGATAGTACTACCAAAAACGGTACCCGAGAGCGGCGCACAGTTCGAGATCCTCGTATCCAAAGGGGCGTACCGGATCTCCCCGACGTAATATGTTACCGGATGACAGGAATTTTTTTAAAAGAAAAGGCCGGTGCCCCCATCACAGGGTAGCAACCGGAGTAACTGTCGTTGTTGCCGTCGCCCGGTGGGCGTGCGCAGCCCGGTAACCCTTCACGATAGTGGTGAACTGCCGGTTGAGCGTTGCGAGCTGTTCGTTTGCAGCCTTTATTGCGCTCTCATCCCGGCTGGTGAGCGCGGTATTCAATACTGTGCCCTCCTGCTGTATCTGGTTCTCGATCGCCTGTGCCTGCGAGACATCGATGCCTTTTGTGGTCAGGTTTGAAAGGACACCGGTCCTGCGCTGGTCGTTTGCCGCGAACTCATCCATGCGGGCGGTCTGTCGGTCTGCCCACCACGTGTTTTCGAGAGTCTGGAGCGTCGCCGACTGTGCCATGACCGATGCGTTGACGCTCGCTGCGAGAGCTTTTCCGGTACCGTTGTACTCCCTGAGCGATTCTTTTGCTGTTGTCATGAAGTCCTTGCGGTCCGCACTTAGCTGTGTCTCCGCGTCCCGGATCTGGTCGCCGGTGGTCATCGACTGCACCGAAGAAACGGTGCCGGTGAACTGCGATTCGATGGAGGAAAGCTGGCTGGTCCCGGCATTGTTGCTGATTGTTCCGAGGTAGCTGATCGTCCCGTCCATCTGCGCCTGACCCTTTGCCCCGGCATAGGCAACGAAGGCCTGCATCGCGGCGATGTGCTCGGGATTGATATTCCAGGCGGTTCCGTTCACGGGAGCAGCGCCAGCCGGCATGACCGCCGCGATGAGGCAGATCATGCAGAGGCTGCCGATCAAAAGTATCCTTGAGTGTTTCATCTTCTTCACCTGTGGAGTATTTCTGTACGATGGCCTGCGCAAACCACTCTTTGCGAGGACGCATCTGTCCCTGATGTTGCCTGCCCGGGGGTATATATTTCCATGATTGTCCGGGTAACGCAATTGAACCGCCGGGTTAGAACAAAGAATCCGGGTGGGATACATCCCGGGCCTGAAAAAACATGGGGGTAATTCCTCCCTGCCGGAGCGGCTGCGGCACCTTTTGCCGACAGGAAAGGCTGTATACCCTCCCGGGAAATATACAAGATCATGCAATACACAATCGTCCTTGAACCCAATGACGCAGGTGGTTTTGCCGCCCGCTGCGTTGAGATTCCGGGGACCGTTTGCCAGGGTGCGAACAAAGGTGAAGCGCTCGCCCGGCTCAAAGAGGCAATCGGGCATGTGCAGCAGGCCTGGCAGGCCGACCTGCACCGCACGATCCAGTCCATCTCATCCGAGATCATCAGGATTGACGTGGCCGAAGCTGCGTAGCCCTTTTCGCACAAAAGGGGTTTTATCCCCTCATAAATTTATAACAATTTTTCAAGAATTTCGGCGGCATCGCGCACATACTTCGTACATTTCGCGGTGAAGAGACCGTTTTTTCGGGCGATGGCGAGTTCTTTTGGGTCGCTAAGGTTGTGGCCGATCAGGTCGGTGCAGCCGATCGAATTATTCCTGCGCAGGAACTCGGTGATGAACGTGTTTGCGACCGCGTAGGTCTTTTCCTTTGACGCGAGGTCATCGATCTCCGTCCGGCCGTATTTCATCCCGATCACCATGAGTGCACCGGTGACCGCCCCGCAGGTATTGCCCGTATGCGCCATCCCGCCGCCAAAACCGCAGGAGAGCCTGAGCACCGTGGCGCGACCGATGCCGAAATCCTCCGCAAATGCGGCAGCGACTGCTTGCGAGCAGGAGTACCCGCCGGAAAATATGGCCGCCGCATCGTCGGCCCGTGTCAGGGTCATAGTACCGGGATTGTCTCTTGGAACAGATAAGGGGTGCGGGCGGAGCCGTCCTTTTGTTGATATCCCGAAGTGTAATTTAATACATGGTGATTATTAATAGTCAGCCCCCGCTGCGGGGTAACAAACGTATATTTTTTGGTCTGTAGAAAACCGTTTTGGGCGTCATTAATTGCCCCCCCTCTTGCGCCACCAGTCCCCAACGGAGGACGGGGCGATATTAGCGATGGCACCAGAACGGGTAATACAGCACTATCGCAAGCAGGGAATATCAAAGCGGCGGGGGCGCAGGCATATACCGAAAGCCCCCATGAGCGTTAAGAGAAATATTTTGATGATTTCTACGAAAACCCGGTTTCCAGTGCAAACACCTTATTTTTTAGCAGCGCAAGCCAACATAGTACCAACCAGTTTTCACGTGCAGGCGTACCATGACATTTTCATTTGCCCGGCGGATCCATCATGCGCCGGCCTCATTTCTCGGGGAGCTCTTCAGGGTCTCAGCCGATCCCTCCATCATCTCGTTTGCCGGCGGGCTTCCCTCGTCCGCGCTGATCGATGCAGAGGGGCTTTCCGAAGCTGCACGGGACGTCTTTAGTACCGATCCCCGGACGGCCCTCCAGTACTCGACAACCGACGGCTACCGGCCGCTGCGGGAGTACATCGCTGCACGGTACCGCCGGCGGCTCGGGGTCCCCGCAACGGCCGACGAGATCCAGATCACCAACGGCTCCCAGCAGTGCCTCGACCTCTTCGCGAAGATCTTCTTAAACGCCGGTGACCGGGTTGGCATGGAGCGTCCGGGGTACCTTGGGGCGATCGAGGCGTTCTCGCTCTACGAGCCGGTCTTTGAGACCGTGCCGCTCGACAGCGAAGGGCCAGACATGGCTGCATTCGGGACGATGATAAAAAAGACGCCGGTAAAATTCTTCTACGGCATCCCCAACTCCCAGAACCCCTCCGGTTGCACGTACTCTGAAGACCGGCGCAGGGAGATTGCAGAGATAATCAATGGTACTGATACCGTGTTTTACGAGGACGACGCGTTCGGGGAGCTCTTCTTTGACGGGAAACCCCGGCTGCCGGTCAAACGCCGGCTTCCCGAACAATCCGTGATCTCCGGATCGTTCTCCAAGATCACCGCACCGGGTATGCGGATCGGGTGGCTGTATGCCCCAAAAGAGATCCTTTCAGCGTTCAATACGGTAAAGCAGGCAGCAGATCTTCACTCGAATTTCCTCTGCCAGCAGATCCTGTACCGGTACCTGACAACGCATGACCTGGATGCCCATATCCACAGGATCGTTGAAATCTACGGCCGGCAGTGCCGGCTGATGTGCGATCTCTTCGACGACCTGATGCCTGCCCTTTCCCACACGACTCCCGCAGGGGGCATGTTCCTTACCGCGACGCTGCCCGACGGCCTGCACGCGATGAAAGTCTTTGAGGAGGGGATCCGGCAGAAGATCGCCGTCCTCCCCGGCATGCCGTTTTACGTGGACGGGGGCGGCACCGATATGATCCGGCTCAACTTCTCCAACGCAGACGAGGAAAAGATCTCAGAAGGAATGCACCGGCTCGCCGGGGTTGTCAACGGGTTGTCGTAAAAAATGCCGGCAGCAGCCGTGCGGGATCGGATCGCCGGGCTTTTTTATCATCGCCACCGGAAAATTTTTTTGTCCTCCTTTTTTCCGGCAGGCAGTGCGACAGCAGGCAAAAGTCCCGTGTCAGGCCGGTAATTTTCACCGGTTTTTTGCTGTCGCAGCCTGTACCGCAAAATCCCTCTTTTATTTATATCAGCATCGGCCAGATGTAGTATTACAGGAAGAGATAGCGTGACAAAAAAACTGCTTGTACTTGTGCTGGTGCTGGCACTCTGGCTGGTTGTCCTTGTCCCGCTCGCGGCAGGAGCCGGTACGTCCGGCACCTATCCGCTGGAGCCGGGCCCGGTGATCATCGAGACCACCACGGAACCGACCTTGTTGCCAACGGTAACGGAACCAATCACAACCGAAACGATCCCCCCGATAGGCGGCGACAAAGGATGGATTGACGTCTACTGTAACGTGGACGGCGCCAGCGTCTATTTTGATGGTGTCAGCGAAGGCACGATCTCCGGGGGCATCCTCTCGGTGGCAGTGTCCACCACGAGTTCCCCTATCAGTACAATCACCGTCTCCATGGCTGGATACGCCAGCTGGTCAGGCAGCCCCTCGCGCATGCCCACGCAGGGTGAGCATGTCGCGGTCTACGCAACCCTCAACCCGCTCACCACGGTTCCCACAACGGTCCCGCCGGTCATGACCGGGGCGATCTATGCGCAGTCCAGCCCTGCCGGCGCAGCGATCTACCTGAACGGGAACTTCTACGGGTACTCCCCGCTGACCATCCCGAGCTTGGCGCCAGGCACTTATTCTGTGAAAGCCACCCTGACCGGATACACTCCTGACGATACGCTCGTTAACGTGTACGTCGGGCAGACCGCCCCTTATTATCCGGTACTCCAGCAATCACCCCAGCCCCGGCAGACCGGCACAGTATACGTAACCTCAAGCCCGAACCATGCCGCGGTATATGCCGACGGCGGGTATTACGGGACGACCCCCCTTACCGTGACCCTGTACCCGGGCAGTCACCAGATCGTGCTCAAACTTTCAGGGTATAACGATTATTCCACAACGGTCTGGATCACCGCCGGCCAGTCCCAGAGCCTGCCGGTCACGATGTCAACGGCAACTCTCGGGACGGTTGTCATCACGTCCGTGCCGGGTGCAGCCGTCTTCATCGACAGCAACGCGGTGGGCACGATCAATTCTGCCGGGAGCATTACGCTCAGCGGCGTTTAAGCGGGCAACCATATTTTCAAGGTGACCGCGCCCGGGTACAACGACTGGCTGAACACGGTCTACATCCGGGCAAACACCGTTAATTCGATCCCTGCACCCCTCACACCCACGGGCGTAAGCCCGACACCGGTCCCACCGACAGGAGGACTTGCGATTGCCTCGTCGCCAACAAACGCGGGGACATACATCGATAACCTGTTCCGCGGTTCCACCCCGCTCACCGTAACGGACCTTTCGGCAGGCAACCATGTGGTCCGGGTTTCGGCTCCGGGCTATGTGGACTACACCACAACCACGACCGTCACTGCAGGACAGACTTCCCCCCTCGCGGTCACGCTTTCGGTAGCTCCCAGCCCCACCATGACCAGTTCGGCTCCCGATCCCGCGCTGGTGCTGGGCACGCTTGCCGCCGCCTTTGTGGCCGGCGGGTATATGAGGAGGCGATGCTGATATGGCAGAGACCTGTTCACGTTCGACAAAACTTATCGTCACCGCACTGGTTGCGGTGGTTATCATCTCGGCGCTGACTGCGTTCGCGTACACCAGTTCGAATGCAGCGCTCAGGAGTACCGCACAGGAAGGACTCAAATCCACGGTTGGCGTTATGGCAACCGGGATCAATGCAAGCGAGATCCAGGGGCTCCAGCCGGGCGATGAAAACACGCCGCAATACCTTGCCGTTGCGGCAAAACTGCGGACGATGCGCAGCATGAACGACCACCTCCTCAACGCGTATATCATCCGGGTAAATACGACGGACATGTCCGCCTCGTTTTTGGTCGACGACCTGTACCCGCTGGACCCTTCGGGTTCCGCACGGATCGGCCAGGTCGATAATTCCCCGGACAAGGTGGAGATCTTCGCCGCGCTCTCGGGCCCGACCGCTTCCCCGGTTCCTTACACAGATTCGTGGGGATCGTTCATGTCCGCGTACGCTCCGATTGACGATTCGGCAGCGGATTCGAGCGGCAACACGTACGCGATCCTCGGGCTCGATGTGGCGGCCAATGATTATATTGCCTCGACCACCACGGGCGGATGGATCATCGTGACCGGCATAGTCTCCATCATCATCGTGCTCTCGGCGCTCTACGTTTTTGGCCGCAAAAGCTGGTGACGATGCACCAAAGGCCCCCTGACCCGGCCTCTTTTGCAAACATTTTTTTTGCGCCGAAAAGAACGGGTACTCCATGGTTTCACAACGACCGTTTATCGTCTTTGCCCTGCTCGCATGCACCCTTCTTTTCGCAGCCGGGTGCACGCAGCCTGCAGGGACTGCACCGGCACAAAGCCCGGCCGTCACAGTGCCGGGAAGCACCGTACCACCTGAAGCAACGAACGTGTCAGCTCCGGCCACACGGGAACACGTCCTGCTCGAGACGACGATGGGTAATATTACCATCGCGCTCGATCCCGATATGCCGATCACCGCCGGCAACTTCGAAAAACTTGTAAAAAACGGGTTCTATGACGGCGTCATCTTCCATCGCGTGATCCCCGGGTTCATGATCCAGGGAGGCGACCCCACCGGCACCGGGCTCGGCGGTCCCGGCTACACCATACCCGACGAGTTCACGAGCCACAACTACAACATCCGGGGTGCGGTTGCGATGGCGAATGCGGGCCCCAATACCGGCGGTTCGCAGTTCTTCATTAACCTCGTGGACAACGACCGCCTCGATACAGGGTATCCGGTCTTTGGGACGGTCATTGCCGGAATGGACGTGGTGGACGCGATAGGGAACGTGACCACCGGTGAAAACAACCGGCCGATCACGAACGTAACGATCCTTCACGCGGAGATGGTATGAATGCTGTATCTCCCGGTGCAGGCTGCCTCTTTTTCATACACGGCGACGGCAGGGAAATCCCATAACCGGGACACTCCCCCCATCTGTTTTTGCAAAAACAAAGAATATCTCCTGCATGCAATACTTCCCTTGTAATCATGACACCAGCACAGGAACCCGGTAAACGGGTACGGCTCGAAACAACCATGGGCACCATCACGATCGCGCTCGATCCTGAAATGCCAATCACCGCCGGCAACTTCGAAACGCTCGCAAAGAAGGGCTACTACGACGGCGTCATCTTCCATCGCGTGATCCCCGGGTTCATGATCCAGGGAGGCGATCCCACCGGTACCGGGTGCGGCGGGCCCGGCTACACGATCAGGGACGAGTTTTCGGCCCGCAACCGGAACGACCGGGGCACCCTGTCCATGGCAAATGCCGGCCCCAATACCGGCGGCTCGCAGTTCTTCATCAACCTGGTCAACAACAACTTCCTTGATGGCAAACACCCGGTCTTCGGCAACGTGGCCGAAGGTATGGATGTCGTGGACAAGATCGCCCGCACCCCGACCGATTCAAACGACCGGCCAAAAGAGAGAGTCGCAATCCTCCACGCGGTCATGGAGTGAGTCGATCCGGAAAAGATCCGGCATTATTCTTTTTTTCGGGGTTTGTCACCGGCCCGTTGACCAGTCATTAGTTCGGCTGCAGGTGCCTGGAAGAGACGACCACGACGGGAAAAAGAGCGACAGGATTCCGGCTCTGAAAACCGGTTTCAAAAATATTCACGTGCACCAAAACCCTGAAAAATGCGAGGATTCCCCGTCCCAGGGCCCCTCCGGGGCACGGCGGGGCGGATGGACGTTATTGGTGCCCGGCCACCCCGATCCACCGCAGTGACGTCCCTTCGGGGGGGGGCGGTATTCGTCGTAAAGATGGAGACAATAACGATCTCTTTATTCTTTTCTCCACAATTTCCAAAAAAAATACTGTCTTAACAGGTAAAAACGGGAACACGATAATAAAAACAGAAACGTTGGATTATTCACGTTCCGCATAGTGATCATCGCAAGCGGTGCCTCAAAGGAATTATCAGGTCTGGACAAACCAGTATTCCCCTTTTGGCACGAACATTTCGAACCGTGCGCCTTTGCCCGGTTCACCCGTCTCTTTAATCGTAATGCCCGTGATGGCAAGAATCTCCCGGATCAAAAACAAGCCCAACCCGGTATTTTTCCCATACCCGCGTTCGAAGATGAGATCTTTTTCATGCACCGGGATCCCGGATCCGTCGTCTTCGCACACGATGACGAGCCCGTTTCCGGACTCATAGGACGAGATACGGATGTTCTTTTTTGCCTTCCCGCTATACCGCAGGGCATTGTCAACAAGGTTGAAAAACACTTTCTGGAGCAGGGGGTCGGCAATAATTTCGACGTTGTCCAGACCGGTAATGTTCAGTTCTGTACCGGAAAGGTCCAATCCTTTAATGCCGAGATCGATGCACCTCTTTACGTTCTGCCAGGACGGGGTGCCAGCTCCCAGGTCCTCGTACTCCTTCGTGAACTCGATCTGGCGCAGGATATTGTGTGCCACACCCTCTTCCTTGTCAATGATTTTTTTCAGATCCGGTTCCTGCAGGATCATCTTTGAGAGGTCGATGTATTCAAGCAGCGCTGTCAGCTGGTTTTTGATATCATGGCGGGTGATACCCGAGAGGAGATTTAACTTCTTATTGGCCAGCTTGATCGCATCTTCCGCCCGTTTTCGTGCGGTTATATCCCGGACAACGGCAAGGATCACCTCTCTTCCCTGGATGGTGACGACATGGGTGTTGACTTCCACCGGTATGATGGTACCGTCCTTTGTCTTTTGTTCCGTCTCGAATCTCGCTATCCCAAGCGTCCGCTGGTCTTCAAAAACTTTTTCCCGGGAGGGATTGTGGTATCCCGGGGCGATATCGAGCGGGGATTTTTCCAGCAGCTCTTCTCTGGTATACCCGAGCATCCTGCAGGCGGCTTTGTTGACATCAGTGAACCTGCCGGGAGTGCCATCTTCCATGATTTCGTGGAGATAGATCGCATCGGTGGAATTATTGAAAATGTCGCGGAACTTCTGCTCACTCTCTTTGAGCGCCTCCTGTGCCCGCCGCCGGTCTGTCACGTCCTGGATGATTGAATGCAGGTACTGGTGACCTTCCTGCGTAATGGGAGCGCTGAAAACTTCGACGTCCCGGATCTCCCCGTTTTTTTTCCGGTGCCGGAACTGGAACACCGCCCCTTCCTCCACTCTGGCGTGAGCCATATCCTTCAGGGTAACGGCAGGGTCCTGGATGTTGATCTCCATGATAACCAGCCTTGCAAATTCTTCCCTGCTGTACCCATAGTAACGACAGGCAGCGGCATTTGCATCAACAATTTTGCCGGTCTCCGGATCAACAATGAACATCACGGCATTGTTGATCTCGAACATGTCGCGGTACCGTTTCTCGTTTTCTTTGAGCGCTTTTTCTGCACCCCTGCGTTCAGTGATATCCCGGACAAAGGCAAAACTGTATTCCCTGCCATCCCTCCTGACATAGACCGACACGATCTCGACATCGATGAGCCGGCCATCCTTACAACGGTGGCGGCTGGTTATAAAAAGGGTTTTTTTCTTTCGGAGGTTATCGAGGACCGCTACCGAGTCTTCGGGAGTACAAGCCGGGTCCAGGTCATAGATCTTCATGGTACGGAACTCTTCCCGCGAATACCCGGTAATACGGCATGCCGAATCGTTTACGTACAGGAAATTACCTTCAAAATCCAGCCAGAAAACTTCATCATAGGCCTGGTCAACCGAGATTTTCAGGAGCTCAAGCTCGTTTCTCATCCGCCGGCGCTCAGTGATATCCCGGCAGAGCGTGAGTATCCGTTGGGAATCCCCGGATCGTATCACCGAAGCGTTGATCTCGATTGGCAGTATCCTGCCCGAAGCACCCGCATAATCGATCTCAAGGTTGTGGATAAAACCGTCCTTCATGCACTGCCGGACCGCTTCCGCATTCTTCTCCCGGTCATACCCGGCAGTCCATTCCGTTACAACACTCCCGGTAATTTCGTTGAGGTCCCGGTGGCCGGTGAGGCGGACATATTCCGGGTTTGCATCCAGTACCCTGCCTTCACTATCGAGGATGACAAAACCCGTGCCGGTTGTCTCGATCAGGGCCCGGTACTTCTCTTCCTGCTCCCGCAGGGCCTGCTCGGCTTTCTTCCGGTCGGTGATATCGCGGAGGAGAATAAGACCGCCGGGCTTGTCGTTATACCGGAACAGGGCGACGGTAGATTCGACCGGGACCGGCGTGCCGTCCATTTTCAGGTAAACGGTTTCCCCGCGTCCGACGGGTTTGTGCTCTTCCATCACTATCCGGACCCGTTCCTGGATCGCGGCATGGTACCGCGGGTCAATCCGGTCAAAAAGCGACATCCCGAGCAGCTGGCTGGAAGATGTAGCCCCGACGAACCTGACCATGGCCGGGTTGACATAGACAAACCGTTCGGCGATAGAGATATAGAGGGGTTCGGGAGCGGACTCGACCATCCTCTGGAAATTCTCTTCATTCTCCCGGAGCTGGCGTTCACTTCGGGCGAGCTCCTCGTACTGCCCCCGCAGCTCCTCGTCAGCTGCGGTGATCTGTTCATACGCGGCCCGGAGATCTCCTTCCACCTTCTTGAGATCCGTAATATCCCGGAAGATCCCCTCGACCCCGGCAAAATTCCCGTCGGCATCGTAATAGGCATGGCTGCTCGTAGCGACCATGACGGCAGACCCGTCCTTTCGTTTCAGCGTCGTCTCCCGGTTCACGACGGCACCATCTTTTTTCAGTGCAAGAAGGAGCGCTTCCCGCTGTGCCGGGTCCGCATAATAATCCGTGGCGGGCCGTCCGGTCATCTCGCCGACACCCGCGTACCCGAGGAGGTTGGCGCCGGACGGGCTGATCATCACGAGGGTGCCCCGGGAGTCCGTGCGGTAATAGACATCCTGGATGTTTTCGAGGATGGCCCGGTATTTTTCCCCGGACGCGGCGAGTGCTTTCTGGTTCTCTGCCAGCGAATCGTACTGTCCCCGCAGTTCTTCTTCGGCAGCAATGAGTTGCTCATTTGTTGCCGCAAGTTCAGTCTCGGTCTTTTTGCGCTCGGTGATATCGTGGATGATGCCAAAGACTACCCGTTTTTCCGGATCATACGTCGCAGTAGAGTGAATGTCCCGGACTGCCCCGTCGCAGGGCCGCCGGATCCTGAAGTCAAGATTATAGGGCTCGCCCCGTTGTATGAGTGCATTTAATGCCGCATCGAGCGCCCGCCGGCACTCCGGCAGGGGGATCTCCTGGGCCTCACTGATCGGCATCTCGGTGCTGTCCACGCCGTATATCGCAGCGGCATTCTCCGACGCCGTCATTATCCCGGTATCGAGGTGGTATTCCCAGTGGCCGATGCCAGCCGCCACTTCTGCCCGCTTTAACCGGAATTCGCTCTCTGCGAGAAGCCGGTACTGTTCTGTCAGCATCTGCTCTGCCTTTTTCCGGTCGGTGATATCCCGGATGGACTCGATCGAGCCGGCGACATGCCCGTTTTGGTCGTAGAGCGGGCTTGCCTTGCCCCAGAATGTCCGCGGTTCTTCCCGCAGGTGGGGAAGCGTGGTCTCGGCAGCAAGCATTGTGCCGTCCCGGAAAATATGGGAATATCTGGCACTGATTTCGCCGGGTGGCGAGAAGACCAGGTCAATCAACATCGGCCTGCGTTCACCATATAACGGAATTGCGTACTCGTAATTTCCTTTTCCCATCATGTCTGATGCCGCAATGCCGGTCATCTCCTCGATGGCATGGTTCCACGTGATGACGGTCCCCGCCTTATCGATGGCAAACGTGGCATCGGGAAGGAAGTTGATGATGTCAGAGAGCCTCTTCTCCGATTCAATACGGGATTGCTCAGCGGTGCGCCGGGCAACAGCCTGCCGGATCTTGTGGGCGAGCTCGGCAAACTGTGCCTTCGGATCGCCCCCTTTCTGGAGATAGAAATCTGCCCCGTTGTTAATGGCATCAATAACCACCTCTTCGCGGCCGCGGCCGGTGAACAGGATGAAAGGGATGCTGCCAAACCTCGACCGGACCTCCTTGAGAAATTCGATGCCGTCCATCTCCGTCATCTGGAAATCCGACACTATAGCGTCGTACTCCCGGTTCTGCAGGGTGTCCAGTCCATCCTGTGCCGATATCGCTGTATCCAGGGAAAATTCTCCCGTTGCCTCAAGAAAGAGTTTTGAAATGTTGAGGAGGTCAGGTTCGTCATCGACATAAAGGACGTGAATCATGCGATACCCCCTCTTCCCAATCGGTAATTGACTGACGGTGAATATAAATGCGTGGGTACCATTTCCTCTTCGTTTTAATTCTCACCGCTTGTTTCGAGCCCCCGGCATGTGCACTTTATGACGGGAAAAAAACGTCTTCATTACCCGGGTTCACCATGCATTTGCCTGACGATCGGTCACATCCGTGAGTGCTTCCGGGCGTCCGGGACCGGTGCCGTTTTCCTCCAAAAGGAACACCTATGTCCCGGGCCTGCCAGATAGTACATGCAAAGGATGCGAGCATGAAAAAATCCTCTTACGATCAGGATCCCGATCTCGAAGTCCATTCGAGAGGGATCATCGAGCTCCACCTCGCCCGCAGGCCCCGGGCAAAAAAAATGTGGAACATGCTCACCGGAGATCCCGAGGTGCAGGCCAGCTGGCAGATGGCAAACTACGTCGCCGCAACAAAACTTAGGATGAACGATCATGGCCGGACCCATGTCACGGTTGCCACCGCGTCGGCGCTCACCATGCTCGACCTGCTGGACGGCTCGCCTTTTGTGCCCGACATCGTCGCCGCAAAATTCGGGGATCGCGACGATGCGGCGCTCGTGGTGCTGACCGCTGCGCTTTGCCACGACCTCGGGAACATGGTGCACCGCGAAGAGCACGCCGACCTTGGCGTGGTGCTCGCGATGCCTATTCTCGACCGGCTCCTGCCAAAAATCTATGATGACCCCCTGCAGCGCACCGCGATCCGGTCCTTCATCCTCTCCGCAATGTACACTCACCATGGAACCCCGAGGCCGCTGACCGTTGAAGCGGCACTGGTCTGCATCGCGGACTCGACTGATATGACCAAGGGCCGGGGCCGGGCCGCGTTTGAGTCCGGCAGCATCACCATCCACTCGGTCTCAGCGCTTGCGATTGAAAAGGTCGAGATCAAAAAGGGAGGCGAAAGGCCCATCGAGCTCGTGATCCACATGTCAAATTCCGCTGGCATCTTCCAGGTGCAGGAGATCCTCGCGCCCAAGGTGCGAGCCGGGCCGCTTGCGGATGCGGTGGACGTGATCGCGGTAACCACAGACGAAGCACATGTGGCCGGGCAGGCAGTTGTTGACGGCATCCGGATGCAGGGTGCAAATTTCGTGCCCCTGAAAACCAGGAGGGGCGGTCGCGCCCGGCCCTTACCGGAAAAGTAACGCGGGCGGTTTTCGCCCCCCAATGCAGCGGGTGAAATGATCCCGGCCCGGTTCAGTTTGTTTTATTGCCGGTGTGGGGCCGGAGCGTGCCGATGAACTCTTCAAGTGCGTCCCGGGCCTCGCGCCGGTCCTTTGCCGATACGATTTTTGTCTCTGCACCGGCAAAATGCGCTTTTGCCGCGTCCGGTTGCGCACCGACCGCGTCGCACTTGTTGAGCAGCACCACGTAAGGGATGCGGGCAGCGATAATCGAGGTGGAGAGGTGCTCCACGAACTCGTCGACCGGGCAGGTTACGTCCACGAGCAGGATTGCACCGTCCATGCCTTTTCCTATAATCTCCCGGGCGAACTCGAAGCGCTCCTGCCCGGGGGTGCCGTACAGGTACACTCTTTTTTCGCCGATCTGCACCCGGCCGTAATCGAACGCGATGGTCGTTGTGCCCCCGGCGCACTCGGCTTCGATGTGTTTTGCCTGCGGATCGAGTGCCTGGACCAGCGTGGACTTTCCTGCCCCGAACGCACCAAAAACGACAATCTTGTACTTTTCTTCTGCCATTACACTAGGATGGGAAGGCAGGGCGTGTTTATTGTTTCGGTCCGGCGGGTATAAATCCATGATCCTGTTTTTCTGTCAATATTTGGGTATTTTTAGTAAAGTGCATGGAAGATTTTTAAAAATTATTACGTCTCCCCATTTAACATAACAAAAAAATCATCTATATTTCATATAATGTGTAAAGGGAATTACATAACAAAAAAAGCGTGATTAATAAAATATTTTAACACTTACACCTAATATTTTAAAAGTGTTAACTCATGAGCCTGAACAACATCGACACCAAGCAGGTAATAGAGTACAAAAAGGAGATCCAGAAGAACCCGGCTGATGCAAAATTCACCGCGAAGATCGAAGGCGACTGGCTCTTTGAAGAGGGCGGACCGCAGTTCCGGTCCGCAGTCAAGGTCAAAGACGGCACCTACACGATGGAAGCCTGTCACCCGAACTTCGCCGGTCCCTGCATCCGCCCGGGCCCGATGGCATTTGGCCTCTTCTGGTTTGCCGCCTGCTACACCAGCACCTTTGTGACTGAAGCAGCGATGCGCAATCTGAAACTCGACTCAGTCAAGACCCGAGTCGAGGCGGACCTCGATTACACCGCACAGTTCGATCTCGGCAACAATCCGCTGATCACCGAGTACCGGGTGTTTATGGATGTCAGGGGCGACCTCACGAATGCACAGGTTCAGGATTTAAAAGAGTACGCCCTTGGAAAGTGTATGGGCATGTTCACCATCAAAAACGCCATCACGCTCAAGGCAGAAGTCAGAAAAATCTGATATCATTGATAAGGCAGGTTATACAACAATGACAGATTACACGGAGATGTGGACGTCGCTAGGTATTGATGTGGACGGTCACAACGCACTGCTCGCAGGTCTCGGGAAAGCCTATACCGACATTTTCCTTTCCCAGAAGGACCGCCCGGAGGGAATGAAGTACTTTGATTTTGTGATGAGCGAAGTCCACGGGCTGCGCATCAAGGAACTTATGGATGCAAAAGAACAGGGCCGGAAAGTTATCGGTTCTTATTGCGTTTTTGTCCCTGAAGAGCTCGTCCTTGCCGTTGACGGTGTGGCAGTCGGACTGTGTGCCGGTGCCGAATTAAATTTTGAAGCCGCCGAGGCGCTCCTCCCCAGGAATACCTGCTCGCTTATCAAATCCGCATTCGGGTTCAAGCTCGGGAAGCTCTGCCCCTATGTGGAGTCCTGCGATGTCATTGTCGGGGAGAATACCTGCGATGGCAAGAAGAAGGCCTACGAGATCCTCGGCCCGCTCGTAAAGGACCTCTACGTGATGGACCTCCCGCAGACAAAATCCGAGATGGGGAAGAAGTTACTCAAAGAAGAATACCGCAGGTTTATTGCAAAACTTGAAAAAGTCAGCGGAAAAAAGGTGACCGCAGCCTCGCTCAAGAAAGCAATTGAAATCGTCAATGCGAAACGAAAGGCAGTCAAGAGACTCGCTGCGATCCGCGCTGCCGATCCCGCCCCGATATCAGGACTTGACTCACTGCTCGTAAACCAGGTCTTTTTCCATGACGACCCGGTTCGGTTTACCGATGCAGTAAACAAACTCTGCGATGAGCTCGAAGAGCGGGTGAAACACCACAAGGGCGTCTTCCCCAAAGGGACAACCCGGGTCATCGTTTCCGGCTGTCCCATGGCCGTCCCGAACTGGAAACTACCGATGCTTATTGAGACAAGCAGTGCCGTGATCGTCGGCGAGGAGTCATGCGTGGGCGAACGCGGCACCCGGTGGCTGACCGAGTTAAAGGGGAACACCGTGGACGAGATCCTCGATGCCATCACGGACCGGTATTTCAATATCGACTGCGCTGTCTTTACGCCGAACCCGTCACGGGTCGAATATATAAAAGAGATGACAAAGAAACTCCACGCACAGGGTGTCATCCATTACAGCCTGCAGTTCTGCCAGCCCTATATCATGGAAAGCGGCCCTGTCGAAAAAGAGCTGGAAAAGTCGGGCATACCGACCCTGCGCCTGGAAACCGATTACAGCCTGGAAGACGCCGGGCAGCTCAAGACACGGCTTGAGGCATTCACTGAGCGCCTGAAGAAAAAATGAGATACGCGGGAATTGACATCGGATCGCGTACCATCAAGCTTGCCGTGCTTGAAAACGGCAGGCTTGTCCTTTCCCGTAAGTCGGTTACCTCCCACGACCCGCTCAAGATGGCACGGGAACTTATGGCCGGCGCAGCTTTTGACCGTATTACTGCTACCGGATACGGGCGGCACCTGATCAAAGGGCATCTTACCTGTCCGGTGATCAGCGAGATAACGGCCTTTGTCCGGGGTGCCCGCTTTTTTTCTGACGACTGCGGATCAATCCTTGACATCGGCGGACAGGACACCAAGGCCATTTCGCTGGATGATAAAGGCAATTTGTGTAAATTTGAAATGAACGACCGGTGCGCTGCAGGGACCGGCCGTTTCCTTGAAGTTATGGCAACCGTGCTCGGTTTCACGCTGGAAGAGTTCTCCGCAGCGGCTCTTTCGGCAAAAAGAGCGGAAAAGATCAACAGCATGTGTACCGTTTTTGCCGAATCCGAAGTCGTATCCCTTATTTCAGAGGGAGCGGATCGCAATGAAGTTGCGCTGGGGATTCACCGAGCCATAATAAGCCGTTCCGCGGGCCTCTTAAAAAGGGTCGCACCAGCGGGGAAGATATTTTTTGCAGGCGGTGTTGCGCTGAACGACTGCGCACGAACCCTTCTTGAAAAAGATACGGGCAGACCCGTTTTTGTGCCACCTGATCCCCAGATTGTCGGCGCGGTCGGGGCCGCGCTCGGCGCATCAGAAGAAGTATAGGTTAATATTTGGTGTATCGATCACTATGGCGTTTGAATCTCCTCAGGACCAGGGTCAGGCTCATGAAGTAAGGGCATCAGGGCCGGCTTGCAGTATGGCAAAACCCGGCACATCTCCGGATCCATCAAGGATCCGGAAGATCGCAGAGGAGTACTATCGCTCCGGCCGGTATTACTGCTCGGAAGCGATTGTCAAGACCATCAACGATGAGTTCGGGTTTGGCTACCCGGACGATATCGTAAAACTGGCATCCGGGTTTTCCATCGGTATGGGGAGTGCGGGGTGTGCCTGCGGTGCCGTAACCGGGGGAGTCATGGCGCTCGGGATGGTTTTTGGGCGTGAAGAGCCCGGTGACCCATCCATAGACCGGTGCCTCGCATTTTCCCGGGAACTGCATGCATTTTTCATCAGCCGGCACGGCTGCATCTGCTGCCGTACCCTGATTCATGGCATGGTACTGAAATCGCCCGAACATCTCCGGCAATGCACGGGACTTACCGGTGAAGTTGCAGAAGAGACGGCGAAGATTATCCTGCGGGAGACGGATACTCCAGTCGGAAGAAATGAGAAGAAGACGTAAACGAAGGTGTAAGAACAGGAAAGCAGGAAAATGACCTGTTTCGATCCGGTGGTCCCGGATGCGTCGGCAGCGGAGCGTACGTGACCAGGGGAAAAAGTCGCAGGGTCCTGTTGCGCCTTCGCACCGCAGGAACTCATCGTGGCCGCTCACCCGGTACCGGTGATGATGTTGTCAACTGTGCCGGTATGAAGCAGCATCACCCCAGTGTAGCAAAACGCTCACAATTTCATCTTCTCAAAGGCATACGTACCGAGGAGGATCATAGCAAGTGAAAATACGCTTATGACGAGGAGATCGAGGCCAAGGTTGAACCGGTGCAGCCCAACGAGCGCCCCCCGCAACCCGTCCACCGAATAGGTAGCAGGGTTAGCCAAAACAAAGGGAGTGAGCCACGATGGCAGATTCCCGATAGGAAAGAGGGCCCCGGATAGGAAGAACATCGGGAATATCAGGAAGCTGCTTATGAGCTGGAACCCTTCAGGGCTCTCCATCTGTGAACCGATAATAAGACCGATGCTGACGAGCCCGACCGTGGTCACGAATAAAAAAATACAGGATATGGCAACCGAAAGCGGGGAGAACGTGATCCCTGCCAGCACACCGGTCACCGTGAATGCATAGCCGATTACGAGCAGGATGGCTGACTGCAGGAGTGTATCGGTAGATCCCCCGAGGATCTTGCCGATAAAAATGGAGGTCCTTGACATCGGGGATACCAGGACTTCTTTTAAGAAATCGATTTTTTTATCCCAGACGATGTAGACCCCGAAAAAGACCGCTGAAAACAAGAGCGACTGGACAAGGATTCCCGGGTACAGGAACGTTAAGTAATCCACACCCCCGAAGGATAACACGGATCCCAAGCCCCCGCCGATAATGAGAAGCCAGAGTACCGGGTTGACGATGGATGCAACTATCCGGGACCTCTCCCGCTGGAAGACCTTGAATTCGCGGTACCAGAGCGCATAGATCCCTTTTAAATCGCTCATTTTCTCAATCCCGCCTGCATTACTTTCTCGGCCCAGCCGCCCTCAGGGGCACCTTCCCTGATCGTCCTGCCGGTATAGTGGAGAAATACATCCTCCAGGGTCAGCGGGCGGACTTCGACGGTTTCCACCGTGCCTGCGCGGCCCAGAAGGTCCTGCAGGTGCCGGCTGGCATCCTGTACAGTCACGCTTATACTTCCGTCCTCATTTTTGACCTCTTTGACATAGTCCAGATTCATGAGCGATTCCCGGTTGAAGTTTCTGGCTTTCATGCGAATGATATCGCCGCCAAGGTCTTTTTTCAGCAGTTCCGGGGAACCAAGTACAGCGATCTTTCCCCGGTCTATGATTGCGAGCCGGTCACAAAGCCGGTCTGCTTCGTCCATATAGTGCGTGGTAATGATGATGGTGATTTTCTTCTCCGTTGCCAGTTTCCTGATGTATTCCCAGATGTGCTCCCGCGTCTGGGGGTCGAGGCCGAGCGTCGGTTCATCCAGAAATAAAATCTCGGGGTGGTGCATCAGGCCCCGGGCAAGCTCGAGCCTTCTCCGCATTCCCCCGGAATATTTCCTGACCATGTCGTCTTTTCTGGCCGTAAGGTCAACGAGACGAAGAACTTCCACAATTCTTTCCTCCCTCAATTCAGTGTCCATATCGTAAAGGAGGCCGTGCAGCTTCAGGTTCTCGTACCCGGTCAGCGTCTCATCCGAACTGGGGTCCTGGAAGACGATCCCGATTGATTTCCTTACCTGGTCGGGCTGCCGTATGATATCAAAACCATTCACGAGTGCTGTACCGGATGTCGGTGGGACCAATGTAGTCAGCATCAGGAGGGTCGTCGACTTTCCCGCCCCGTTTGGGCCAAGAAGGCCGAACACTTCCCCCTTCCCGATCTCCAGGTCAAGGTTATTGACAGCGGTGAGGTTCCCGTAGGTCTTTGTCAGGTTTTTTGTCTCAATGACCGGCATGCCTTCACCGTTATCCTGTTTGTCCTTACCACGGACCCGGGTATTTCAAACCCGGACTGGCGTTAAAATATCATTCAGCTGTATTGGCTTTCGCTCAGGTTACCCGACTCTGAATATCCCCGCTGCTCCCAGTAGCCCCGGTAGGCCGGATTGTCGGAAAGTTCAATCTCATCGATCCACTTGATCCACTTATAGCCCCATTTGTCCTCTGCCACCAGCCGGAAGGGGTAGCCGTGTTCAGCGTCAATGGTGACATTGTTCATCTTGTACGCGATGATGACGTCGTTGTCCATGACGTAGCTGAGCGGGAACGATGTCGTATAACCATCGGTGGCGTGAAAGATAACCGTATTTGCCCGCGGGTCGACACCTGCTTCATTGATGAGGTCCCTGACAAGCACGCCTTCCCAGAGGATCTTAACCGACCAGCCTTCGACGCAGTCGAGCGTGACGACTTTGGTGTAGTGCTGGTGGTTGTCGAGGACTTCACGATATGTCGACACTTTAGTTGTCGTGGTAAGGCCGGTGACGGTGAGCCGGTAACCAGACTCGTTCACGTACTGGGTGCCGATGATTGCATTTTCGGGGACATCACTGATGGACGAGAGATCCTGGCCTTGGTACGACCGGACTTCAGCGGCAGCAAGGCTCGTGGTCCCGTTGGAGGATGGTCCGGACCGGAACACCGGACCCAGAAAAACAGCCAGAAGAGCAATGATTACAACCACTATCACGAGCACGATCACACGGTACGAGCGGGTGTTCATTGCTTGTTACCTGCACCCCCGGTCACATTAAGGTTGGGATTGGGGACAGGGCAGGGGCCTATGCAGGCCATCGCCATTGTTAAAAAAACAGGATCCGCTGGTGGCCTGCCTCCATGCCTTTGGGAGGAGAGAAAATCAGTTGCCCCAGTTCCTGTATCCCGATATCCATGACGGCGTTCAGTTTCGGGTTCTTGGTGAGCCCCCGCTTGTGCAGCGAAGGCCGGAAAGCAAAGAACTGGAGGTTCTCATTGCCGGCAACCACATTGATAAGTTCCTGGAGGTTGAACGCCCGTGTATCTTCTTCCATCCGGTGGACACCGGTCAGCGCGTATACCCCGTCCTCGATAAAGATCACCCGGGCAAGTATACCCTGTGCAGCCATGGCAACCCCGAGCGCAATTGCACCGGACGCCCTCTCGGTACCATACGGCGTGCCGGTGACAAGAATGGTCACCGGCGGGGCATGGACCCTTTCCTCCAGGGGAAACGATGGCGGGATATCTTTTTTCAGGCGGACAGATGCGACGTTATCGCTAAGGATTATATGGTTCCGCATAAACCGGTCTACGATCTCGCTGAGGCTGCGGATCCGGAACGGCCTGATGGTGCAGGCCGAGATCACCAGGCCTTTGCCGTCATCCCACGTGTTGTATCCCCGTGCCCTGGCGCTCCGGGAGCAGGCAATCATCAGGCACTGCAAACCGCGTTTTGCTGATTTCCCGCTGATCTCTTCCAGCCCCCCGCTGATAGTATCAGCTTCCGTCGGGTTCTGATCAATGTGGCTGATGTGGACACCGTCAAGGTACGCGTACAAATCGACAGATGCATGGACATCGAGAGCTGCTGCGAGGCACCGCACTGCAGATTGTGACGATCGGTGCATGTACGGCGATTCAATCTGGAGATACCCGATCGTACTGGGTATCGGTTGCTCGTGCTGCCGTGCGATCTTTGCCACGTCATTCCAGAATGACTGCTGGCCGCTGACCCCGAGGCGGTTATGGTCAATCACCTGGTCGTGGTATTTCATTTTCAGGCCTTCGATAGAAATCCCCTTGGAGGCAAGTTCCTGGCGGTCGCAGATGATCCTGACGGACGGCAGCGAGAGGATAATCTCCCAAATCTGCACGGTCTCCGGATCATGCAGGCTGTACAATGCATCCCCGGTCAGCAGGAAACTGAAACCATCTTCCGTGTAAGATTTCGTATGGTGCAGGAGATTTTCCGGATTAAGGTTTACAAAGAAAAATTTCAGGCTTCCTTCGATCCAGGAAAGCCGTTCCTGCGAAATGGCCCCGCCGAGAAGAAAAAAATGTGAGGTCATGACATGTCTCTTACTACTAAAGTTGTATGAACATGATTATTATGGGTTTTGTTGGCAATTTTACCCAAAATCAAATGAATATTCCTGTTGGGAGATCTTCCGGGTGCCGGAGGAGATCGTTTTGAATCCCGGCCACAACCTGCTCTCCCGTGGGGACCGGGCAGTGGATAGGACAGCAGCGGGAGGTGGGGGAGGATGGCTTTTATGACGAATTGTTCTCTGCGATCTTTTCGCGCACTTCATCGATATGCATCACCATATCATACGCCGGTCCGGTGAGGCAGTATCCCTGCCGGTCGAGCGCGTAGACCGGGAACTTTGCAAGGTCTTCCGGCACCGGCTGGGCGGTGAGCTTCTTGAAATTGATAAGATCCCGCATGTTCAGGCCGATCTTGTCGCAGATCTCCTTAAGTTCCTTGATCCAGTGTTTCAGGTCCCGCACGTCAGAACCGTCCCACTTGAAGATCTGGTAGATCTTCATGTAAGCATCCCGCTCGAGAATGATATGGGTAGAAGTCTTGTCGGATTTCAAGTAGAAGTCAAGAAACGTCCTCACATCCTTGGTCTGCTGGGCATTCTCGTAGGCAACGGCCCGGCACTCCTTGATGAGCTCCTTTAATTCCTCGGGCCCGAGATTCGTACCCAGTCTGCCGATCTCATAGGAGAGAGCCTTGAGGCTTTCCTCGACATCCTTAAGCTCCCCGATCATGTCCTCAAACTTCTGGTTGAGTTCCACCCCGAAAAAAGCCTCCATGTATTCAGATTGCTTCGTCATGTGTACTAATTTGTACAGTCATACTATAATCGTTGGTACAGTGATAATGTCTATCCGTTCAGACCGCTAACCGGATTACATCACTATGCCACGCCGAAGCCAAACGGTCAACCAGGACCTCTATACGCGGGGCGGGGTCATTACCGAACGCGACCCCGAATTCGTTATCGTCCGCCTTCGCCTGCCTGCCGGTATGATCACGCCCGAGCAGATCCGGGGGCTGGGGGCGATTGCAGAACGGCACGGCATCGGGCACATCCACCTTACCACCCGCCAGACCATGGAGTTCACGCATGTGGATCCTGCAAAACTTGAAGCACTCGTCGATGACCTCGAGGCAAATGGCACACCGCTGGGCGCAGAAAGGGAAGAAGTGGTGAACGTCACGGCCTGCCTGGGCACCCGGAACTGCAAGTTCGGCATCATCGACAGCGTGGGTCTTGCTGCTGAGATCGATAAGAGGTTTTTCGGCAAGGAACTCCCGGTGAAGGTCCGGATCGCGATCTCCTCCTGCCCGAACGGCTGCGAGAGCGAGCGGCTCAACGAGATCGGGATCACCGGTATCCAGCGGCCGATCCGGGACCCCGGGCTCTGCACCGGCTGCGGCACCTGCACCCATTACTGCCGTGAGAAGGCGATAGGTGTTGAGGACGGGGTTGTTATCCTCCAGCAGAGCAAGTGCATGGAGTGCGGGTTCTGTATCAAGCCATGCCCGTTCAACCTCATCCGCGGTACCGACCCGGAGTACCGCATCACTGTGGGGGGGCACCGGGGCCGGCACCCGAAGATCGGCCGGCACATGATCGATGTGAAGACGCAGGAGGACGTGATCCGGGTCGTGGACAAGATCATCTACTGGATTTACCGGCAGGCTTCGACCGGTTCGCTCCTCCCGGAACAGCTTGAAGAACTGGAATTTGACGAGTTCAGGAAGACGATTGCCGCTATGATCGAGGGATGAGCCCGGTTTTCTTTTTTATCTGCCCCGCAATCATTATCGCCTCTCACACCATATTGCCGCGTGAGCCTGCAAAAACGCGGTGCTCTGGAGATGATGAATCATGAATATGGTATGGGACAGGTTTGTATCCAACAGGATCCGTGAACTGGGATACGATGTCGCGACACGGACAATGGCAGTGGTATTTGCAAACAACACCAGAACCTTCCATGCGCCGGTGTCCTACCCGCTCTACGCATCGATTAACCATGCACGGTTCCCGGAGCACCTGTACCGGCAGGCAATCCTGGGAAAGATCCCCGAAGTTTCCGGGATCTGAGTCCGGATACGAAGGAGTGCCGGGAAGAGCTGCAGGCATACGAAAAACAATGCCTTTTTTTAACCTCCGGGCGCTGCCGCTCACAGACCTGTTATGATAAGTTCACATTTTCCTGCTACCGGGAAAATCCGGATAAAAAAGTACGATCCGGACGGCCCGCTATTTAGTAGCTGATCGTCCGCATCGCGGTAAGAGTGTTCGGCACGACCCTGCGGTAGTACGACTTCGGGTATCCGCAGGTCGGGCACTTCCAGTCTCCGGGGAGGGCTGAAAAATCGGTGCCGGCCTTAATCGGTTCTGCCGACATAATCTTGCACTGGTACTGGTCCATCTCGGTCGAGTTACACAGGATTGTCGTAAATGCTTTCGATTCTCCGTTTGCCGGGTCATACACATGACCGCACATCATGCACTCGTATTTGTCCATCGTAATAACCTCATGTATTTCCTGGGTTCAGGCAACATACAACTATTATCATTTACCCTTTATTAGCGTATTGAATTTAGGACTTGTCCGGCATGCCGGCTACGGGCCCGGTATCCCCTTTTTCCTGTCAAAAGAACCAAGAGGGCCTATTGCCCACACTACAGTAATGGCAGAACACGAAAAAAGGGTTGCCCCGCCGCTCATCTACCTCAACAATGCCGCAACCACGTGGCCGAAGCCGCCGGGGGTCCTTAAGGAGGTAGCCCGGTGCCTGGGCGCACCGTTCTCTGAGCCAGGCCGGTCCACGGCAGGGACGGCAACCGATTATCCCGCGGCAGCACGGGAAGTCCTTGCCAAGTTTTTCCGGGCAGAGAAACCCGCCCATTTCATCTTTACCCAGAACGCCACCGATGCCCTGAACCTGCTCATCCACGGTTTTGCAAAAAAAAATCCCCTGCCGTTCCACGCGATCACCACGGAACTGGAGCACAACTCCGTCCTGCGCCCGCTCTCTGCCCTTGAAAGGGAGGGCCGGCTTTCGCTTGCTATCGTCCCGTTCCATGATGCACACATCAGCCTGCAGGATATCAAAAATGCGATCCTTCCCGAGACCCGGCTCCTCGTCATGACCCACGGGAGCAACGTGCTCGGTTCGGTACAGGATATAAGGCCGGTTGCGGAATACTGTGCGGCAAACGATATTTTTTTTGTCGTTGACGGCGCTCAGACCGCCGGGCTCGTCCCTGTTGATCTCTCGGATCTCCCGGCCGGTGCCTTTGTCTTCACCGGGCACAAGGCGCTTTTCGGTATCCCCGGAACAGGCGGGTTTTACCTGAACGACCCTGAACCGGTCGCCACGGTGCGGCAGGGCGGCACCGGCACGGATTCCCGGTCTTCTGCCCACCCGCAGGAAATGCCGCAGAAGTTCGAAGCCGGGACGCCCAACTATCCCGGCATCGCTTCGCTCTGTGCCGGCATACAGTTCATCGGACATGAGGGGCTGGACGCCATAAAAAAGAAGAGCCGGGAACTCACCGAGCTGTTCATACGGGAGCTGCAAAAAGAACCCGGCATCGTGCTCTACACGCCGGCACCCGATCTTCCGGTCATATCGTTCAATATCCGGAACCTCGAAAACGATGAGAGCGGTTACATCCTTCTTAAGGCGTACAACATCATCATCCGGACCGGTCTCCACTGCGCCCCCCTCGTCCACGGGAGGATCGATGGCGGGAAAGGCTGTGTCCGGGTCAGTTTCTCCCATCTCACGACACCGGAAGAGTGCCGGCTGGCGGCTGATGCGGTAAGGGAGGTGGCTGAGGATGCGGATTGTTAAATCCGTCCAGACAAAGGTCTGCACAGACGGGTCGCTGATGAAGGAGTTCATCCTTGACGAGCCGCTCACGGCAGGATTCCTTGCATTTCTCGGGTCGTTTGGGACGGTCAGGGAATATTCCCACATGAAAAGCCCGTATTTTTCCTTCGAACAGGAGCATTTCATCTCCATAAAGGGGTTCTGCGGCGAGACGGACGTTGAGGTGCGGTACAAGAAGGAATTTTCCGACCTGACCGCGGATTACTTCCACCTCCTGCTCTATTACTCGCGTGAGGGCGAGGCCGGGAAAGCAAAGATGCATGAGATCACATCCGCAATCCGGGAAAAGATGAAGACCCGGTTTCCTGCACCGGAAGGGCCGGGATGAACCGGGCTGTGGCTGCATTCGAAAAGTACTCCGGCGAGTACGACCGATGGTTCGGGACCCACCGGGATATTTTTTCCCGGCAGCGGGAGGCGTTGCGCTCCGTCCTACCCTCAACCGGATCGGGCCTCGAGATCGGTACCGGTACCGGCAGGTTTGCCGCGGACCTTGGGATCCGGCACGGCCTCGACCCTTCGATACGGATGCTCGCGATGGCCCGGCAGCGAGGCATCGAAACCGTGCAGGGAGCCGGCGAAGCCCTGCCGTACCGGGCAGGAATATTTGATCATATCCTGATGATGACGGTCATCTGTTTCATGGACGACATCGTTCTGCCGTTCCGGGAAGCGCACCGGGTGCTCGGGCCAGACGGCATCCTTGTCATCGGGTTTCTGGTAAAGGGCGGCGAAATCACCCGGCATAACAAAGGTCGCCATGGGAGGTTCCTTTGCCACGCCCGGTTCCGTACGGTGGAGGAGGTGACTGATGCCGCAAAACTCGCAGGTTTTTGGCCGGTACAGGAGAGGGAAGACCTGCACGGGTTCTGCATCGTGACCGCACGAAAAAAGTGATCGAAAAAAACAGACCGGTTGCGGGAAAAACCATTTCCCGCCGCGTGTGTGTGCTGCCGGCAAAAAAATTATTTTTTCATGTAGAGATGGCCGTAGACGGTCTCTCCCTTGCGCTTGGGGTGGCGCTCGCCGAGGTCGCCAATGTAATCGATGAACTTTGCCTTGGTCCCGTCAACATCGAGGTCGACCTCTCCGACAGGCTTGTACCCCGGCATCATGACGTTGATCGTGCCAAAGACGTAGATCTCTCCCTTGACCAGCTGGCCGCCGACACGGCGGTTTGCGTTGCCCTTGAGGATGATCTTGCCGCCCTCCATGTGGGTGCCGAGATGAATATCGACGTTGCCCTCAACGATCAGCGTGCCGCCGGTCATAAAGGTCGCGGCATCCGAGCCGGCATTGCCTTTCACGCGAAGGACGCCGCCGCTCATACCCCTCCAGTCGCCACGGTATGCGGCACCGAGGTAGTTGGCTGCATTGCCCTCGACAGTGAATTCCCCGCCCTTCATGGCGAGGCCGGAGAACGAGTGGACATCGCCCTTGACGAGCAGTTTCCCACCGGTCATCCAGCTGCCCGTATACATGTCGCAACTGGAATTGACGATTATCTCGCCGCCGGTCATCTTGGCGCCGATGTACTTCATCTTGGTGCAGTCGCCGTTGATGACGATCCTTGTCTCCGCTGCCGTTGCACCTGCATCCCCGGCGACGGTGAAGTAATCGCCGAGGGTTGATATCTCCTTCCCCTGGAACGCGGGGAGCTGTGCGATCTGGTCGGCTGTCTTTCCGACAAATGCATCGGGATTAACTTTCTCGCATTCGAGGAAGAGCTCCGGCGCCTTTTTTACTGTGAGTGTAACCGTGTTCATCTTTTCCACCTACGCCTGGGTCGCATCCACGGCTATGATGTGCTGGTGCGGTGCATAGCTCTCGGGAACCGGGTAATTGTTCTCGTTCACGCTGTAGTAACGGAGGAATTTCTCCCGGATATCATGCATGACCTGCTTGTTCTCCGGAACCTTTACATCCACCCAGAAGGTCTGCTTGTTGCCCATATCGACAACCTTGCCGTCCTCGACACAGATCTTCCCGTCCTTGAACAGGTAGGCGACGCTTGAGAATGCCTTCTCGATTGCCGCGCCATCTGACGGGAACTTGTCGGGGTTGATGTTGTAGATGGCGACGTCCGCGTTCATACCGGGTGCGAGGCCGCCATAGTCCTTCATCAGGCCAAGTGCCCGTGCAGGTCCGGCGCGGGTCATCTGGGCGAGCTCGTAGAGCGTGATCTCCCGGTCCATGCCGGCGAGGTTTGTTGCCCCGATAACCTTATCGGCATGCTTGAAGGTGTTGAGGCGTTCGTCCCGGGTCTTCTTGCTCATGAGCCACGAGTAGACCCGCGGGTACCGGGTGAATGGTCCTGCGTTCGGGTGGTCTGTCGTGATAAAGCAGCGCATCGGGTCCTTTGCATACAGCGCAACTTCAAGACCGATGGCCCACTGGGTTGCACAGACACGGATGTCCGGGTCATAGATATACGGCACCACACCGGCAGCGGTTTCGAGTTCGACGTCCACGTTGAACCACTTGAGGTGGTTGAGACCGTGGAGGTGGTGCTCGAACGGGCCGTCGGCAGTCATCGTAGTGGTCTCATCAAGGGTGACGTTCCCGGTATCGATGGTGAGGTTTTTCTGCCTGTTGACGTAGTCCATGACTTCCTTTGCACCGGACTCGAAGTCTCCCCAGTTCGTCCCCTTGTAGGAGTGGAACTGGAGGTGCGTGGAGTGCATGACCTGCTCACGGCCGAAATTGTTCTTCGGCTTGACGCCTTCTGCAAGCTTCAGGGTGTCGATCGTGGTCGTGTAGTTACCGGGGTTTCCGAGATTGTTCTGGTGAATGTGGAGCGAGTGGGGGAGACCCAGGTACTCGTTTGCCGCCATCAGGCCGGTCGTGATCTCGGCCGGAGTGATCTCGAAGTACGGGACCGGGTCGTGGATGGACAGGCAGTTCAGTCCCCATGCCCAGGCTTCCGTGCCGCCCGGGTTGACGGACTTGATACCGTATCCCTTGGTCTGGCGGAGCAGCCATGCGATATATGCGGCAGTGTTCTCGATCTCCTGGTTCTTGAGGTACTCAAGGATAAACCAGTTGTTGCCGAGAACCGGGAGTGCGGCTTCATCGATGATCGGGGTGTCGTGGATCTCCTCGTGGACGTGGCGGGCGTAGAGCGGGGGCATAGCGGCTTCCATGGCAAACGTGAACCCCATGCGGGCGTACGCATAGCCAGTCTTGAAGACGGTAGGGATCGACTTGCCTCCTTCGATACGGGTGATGCCTGCGGTCTTGTGGGAATCGAAATGCTTGTCCTCGGGACGGTACCAGCGGCCGGCGTTGACCTTGGGGCCTGCCACGTGAGCGTGGATCTCGAGGGCGCCTGCCATCACGGTCTTGTCTTTTGCGTCAATCACTTTTGCCGAGGAGCCAACCTTATCGACAATCTTGCCGTCCTTGACAGCGATGTCTTTCTTGTCACCCTTGATGCCCTGCACCGGGTCAAAGACATGCCCGTTTTTGATGATATATTCAGACATTTACGCGCCTCCGGCGGCCATAAGTTCGTCAACACGCTTGTTGATCTTCGTTAAGAGTTCCTCGTCCGTGAGCATGCCCTCGGGCGGGTCCACGACTTTTCTTGTCTCGATAGGCACGTTGTCCATACGATAGGCGCAGCCGCCGGTCTCGACACCGACCATGGCAACCGGGATGTGGATGTCCGAGATCTCAGTCGTGCAGTTGATGTGCGGGTCGACCGTGACGGTCGGTTTCTTCGAGCTGTGGATCATCGCATCGACCGGGAAGTGTGCACCGGGATCGGTGGCGATGTAGAAACAGGCCTCGACTTCGTTCCGGTTTAAGAGGTCGACGGAGGTCGTCTCACCGGTCTGGTGGCGGGCCTGATCCCGGCGCGAGAGGTCGACGGCATACGGGAAACCGTACTGCCAGCCAAGCACCTGGCCGGAACCGGTAACGTTCCAGTGGCCCCGCATCGCCATGATCGCGAATTTTGTATAGTCGTTGAGGTCGCGGGTCAGGTTGATGGCGATATCGATGTTGTGGTTCCTGCCCATCGTATGGGTCAGGCCCATGCCGAAGAAAATGATGCCGAACCTTCCGCTCTTGAACTCTTCGGCAAGCTCGTAGATCTTCTCCTTGGGAACGCCGCCGACAGTATCCGGGAGCGCTTCGCCGCGGGCTGCGGTCCTGAAAGCATCGAGGAGCTCGTAATCGTAGCCCTGCTGGATCTGGATGAATTCGTCAGCGCACTTTGCGGTGTCCGTGTACCTGCAGTCAACACAGTAGATCTTCCGGCCCTTGTGGCCCTTGGTGGTAAAGAAACCACGCGGGAAGATCGAGTACCGGGACATGTGGCGGGGGTGGGCGTGTGCCGGGTTGCAGCCCCAGAAGATGACGCGGTCGGCACGGTTCTTGACCTCCCCGAGCGTACAGCTCGGGACACCGACATCCTCGATGGCAATAAGGGACGACCCGTGGCAGACCGTTGCACAATTGTCGACAATGCCGCCGACCTTCTCGGCGATCTCGTGGCCGACGCTCATGGCCTGGCAGCTGGTGGACGCCCAGCCATACATCAGGGTCTTTCGTGACTTGACGAGCATCTTTGCCGTCCAGTCGATCGCCTCATCGTAGGTGATCTCCTTGTAAGTGCCGTCAGCCTGGCGCATCCTCGGGCGTTTGATCCGGCCGGGTTGTCTCTGGTGGTTAAACTTCTCGGCGCCGATAGCGCACGCGTTCTTGACACCAAGGATCGTCTTGTTGTCATCGGATACGGTGATGATAAGGTCATCGCAGAGGGTGCCGCAGAACGGGCAGATAACATCAGTTACTTCTTTTGGCATTTGCTCGTCACTTCCTTAAGAGTCCGCAGGCGTCCTGCAATACTTCGATGGCGCCCATGATGCGTTCATTCGCGGCAACCTCGACATCCACCGGGAATCCCTTGAAGCAGGGCTCGCCCGTTGAAAAGGTATAGGCCGGTACGATACGGTTTGCCCATGGTCCCATCGGGATGTGGGCCAGGCCCGGGACAAGGTCCTCGGTGGTCTCGACCGCTTTGACAACGACGCTGCCGACCGAGCTTGTGACCTTGACATTGGTGTTCCTCCATGCGCCGAGCCGCTTGAAATCGTCAGGGTGCATCTGGATGATCGTGCAGGCATCGAAATATTTCTGGGACGTTTTGCCTGCTTCCATGCCGACACCCTGTTTGATGGTACGGCACGTGATCAGATTGAGGGTAATTTTTTTCTCTGGCATTCGTATCTCCTCGGGTTTACCATCAGATTTTGGCCGGGATCTCGGTCATGCCTTTTCCGGAAAGGCTGATCACGCCATACGGGCATGCCTCCACGCATACGCCGCATCCTGCGCAAAGTTCAGTCTTGACATCAAGGCTGACAGCGACACCGTCCTGCACCTGGTATATCTTCTCGTTGGTGACAGGATCGAGCGTAAAAAGCTCGAGTGCGTTGACCGGGCAGGCAACAACACAATTATTGCAGCCGGTACAGCGTTCCATGTTTACATGTACAGCAAAAGCCATGCACATCACACACAAATTAAGACAAAATTTCTTCGTTCAAATTTGCCTTAATTGGAAAGTTTTCCAGAATAATAATTAAAGATTCCTGAATTTACAGACTGTAAAGTGCAAAAAATTAACCATCTGTTTAGATTTTCATGAAAGATTAACACATGATGTTGTTTTTTCCAATATGTTGACAACCGGTGAAAGATATTTTTCACATGGGAAGAATCCGGGTTGCACGATAATTTGTATAAACTTCATTGAATATCCATTATTATTTTTATGTGTCCTTGTTGCCTCAAACGCGCAAAAACCGGCCCTGCCGGACCAGCTCCTGTATGCATGCGCCGCATGGTACCAGGCAGGATACCTACCCGGGTGCTTGTTGGAGGGAGATTGCCCGGCGATCATCACCATCCATGGGGGATAAGGATCCCCCTCATCACAGCTGATAAGGATTCCCGGAATGTGATCCTGCCGGATCCTTCCAGCCCCCCTGCCCGGTCCGCCGCGAGAGGTACCCCTCAGGGGCAGTGGCAGAGGCCGTCGTCTGGAGTGGCTGTCAGAGTGGCCGTGGGTGCGCCCACTGGCTCCATCGGGCAGTTGCAGATACGTGCCGGCGGGGTCAGCAGGGGGAGAGTGCTCGTATTCCCGGTATCCGGGGTCACGTTAGATGTGAAGGGTGGTGAAACCGGTTGCGGTACAGCCGTTGGAGCGGGAGCGCTCACGCAGGCACAGGCAAACAAGGCGAACATGACCAATGCGGCGACAAGCAGGGGAACCGTCAGCGTTTTTTTATCCACAGGCATATGCAGGAGCTTGCACGAAACAGGCAATAATTATTGCCTTGATTACGAAATTATTCGTAGTTATCATAAAAAAGTTTACATCTTACCCTTATTTTAGTTATTTATCGGAGATACTGGTATTACCCGTGCCTGCCGCAGGAGGCCTGCAGGAATTGTGCGGTGACAAAAAGAGTGAGAGATCCCCGGCGGGCCCGCTCGAGCCCACCTAGGGCTGTGCCGGCCGCCTGGCCTTCCAGAACCGGTAGCCGGCATAGGCTACGCCGCCGATGATAATGAGCGGGAGGACACTGATCACGAACACGATGATCGCGTCAATTACGCCAAAGAAACCGGCGATGCCCTCGTTGATTGCGGTCACAAAGTCATGGCCCTGCGTGCCCCCGACCGGTGCCGGTTCCTGCAGGGAGACGGTGATAGTCGCGTAGTCGACCTGGCTGTTGAGGTACTTCATCTGGCCGGTGACCCGGTCAAGGTTTGTCTGCACAGCATCGATTTGCTGCTGGATGGCAAGGACGTCATCGACCTTTGTCGCGTTCTTCATGATCAGGTTGTACTGGGCGATCTGGTTCTGGTACGCGGTGATCTGTGCCTGGACATCGACGTACTCCGCGGTCACGTCCTGGCCCTGCGTGGAGAGGCTTGTCACCTTCCCGGTTGCCTGCACACCGGAGAGTACGCTGTCGAACTGGTTTGCAGGGATCCGGATAACGACGGTCCCGTACGGCTGGCCGTTATAATTCGTCCCGATGTTCGTGGTCGATACGTATCCCCCGGCGCTGGTGCAAATCCCTTCGACCGCCGCCGCGGCACCGGAGACATTGCTCACTTCAAGCGTGAGGTCCGCGGTTTTGATGATCTTCGTTTCAACACCCTGTCCCGGCATTCCTCCCGGGGTGGGGGCCGCGGTCGGCACCGGAGCCCTCACCATGAGTGCCTGATCTGAATAACCGGAGACTGCGCCCCCGCTCCCTGCGGGTGCCGGTGCGATCGTGGATTTCGCGGTGCTGCCCTGAAGGCTGGTGCACCCGGCCACGATCACGGCCGCGATGCACACGATGAGGATGACAAGGGTCTTGTAATTCATACAATCGTATCAAACGGGAAAATATAAATATCCGGCGATAACTTCGAATATTCCCGCAGTTATCCCGGGATTCCGGGCGATCCACAGGTTTTTTCAGGGTGTTTCCCATTCAATGGAGGGACATGGGCCCCTTATGCCACCCGGTCCTGCTTCATAAAGGGGGCATCCCGTAATTCGTGCCATCCCTTCCTGTCGCGGCGCTGACGGCAGGCTGCTTAAACCATGCGCATCATGCAGGATCGACCAAGCGCAGCGCCCGGACCGGTGCCCGCCGACGTTTTCGCACAAGTAAGGTCATCCTCCAGGAGATTATTTTCGAATATTTATTCAGCTATGAATCACCACCTATTCAAATCCGGTTATATTTACTATGTGTCCGATGTGTTCAGTCCTGTATGTTGATGACGAACAACTGCTCCTCGATCTGTGCAGGTCGTACCTTGAGAAGAGCGGGGATTTCAGGATCGAAACGACCGGTTCGGCACCTGAAGCGATTGAAAAAATACAGAATACATCCTACGATGCCATCGTGTCCGATTACCAGATGCCGGGGATGGACGGGATCGTATTTCTCAAAGAAGTCCGGTCGCGGTTCGGGGACATCCCGTTCATTCTTTTCACGGGAAAAGGACGTGAAGAAATCGCAATAGAAGCGATCAACAACGGGGCCGACTTCTATCTCCAGAAGGGCGGCGATCCCAGATCGCAGTTCGCCGAACTTGCACATAAGATCAGGAAGGCCGTCGAGCGCAGGAGGGCGATAGAAGAACTGCGGGACAACGAATCCCAGCTCAGGCTGCTCCAGATTTCGGTCGACCAGGCATCCGATGAAGTGTACTGGCTGGATTTCGAAGGGAAGATCCTGTATGTGAACGATTCGGCCTGCCGGAACACCGGGTACTCGCGGGAGGAATTCCTGAAGATGACGGTCTTTGATCTGGATCCGGATTTCACCTCCGAAATGTGGGAGAGATCCAAGTGTATCCTCAAAGAGAAAAAAACGAACGTTTTCACGACACGGCACCGTTATAAGGACGGGACGATTGTCGATGTAGAAATAATGACCAATTATGTTTCAAAGGATGGCAGGGACTACAGTTTCGCATTCTCCCGGGACATTACCCGGAGAAAACAGGCCGAGGATGCGTTGAGGGAGAGCGAAGAGAGGTTCGAGGTTCTTGCAGAATCATCACTGGACGGTATTCTCGTCACCGATCTCGAAGGCCGGGTCCTCACCGCAAATCACGCGTGCCTCGCCATGTTCGAAATCGACGGTCTGCCTGATCGCCAGCCGTTGAACATATTTGAAAATCTTACACCGGATTCCGTGAATGCTGCCAGGCACGATTTTTTTGCCATGCGTCCGGACAAGAAAGGCGTCACACGGACATACTTCGCGATCACTGCACGGGGGAAGAATGTGTATATCGAGACCCTCGGGAACAGGATCACGTACAAGGGAGCACCGGCCAATATCATCTCCATCCGGGATGTAACTGCCCGGCATGAGATGGAGGAACGGCTCCGGGAGAGCGAGAGGAGGTTTAGGACCCTGTCCGATGGCGCCCTGGAAGGCATAATGATTCACGACAAGGGTGTCATCAGTGACTGCAACCGGCGGTTTGCCGAATTATTCGGGTACCGGCCCGAAGAGATTATCGGCCGGAACGGGTTTGAATTCATGATGACTCCCGAATCCCACGCCCGGATCTCCGACTGGAAACAACAGGGTGCCGGAGGCACGATCGATATTGTCGGCACCAGGAAGAACGGGACCCTCTTCTCTGGCGAGACATCATCCGCCCCCATACTGTGGCAGGGACGACCCCAGCGGATTGTCCAGATGCGCGATATCACCGACAGGAAACTGGCGGAAGATGCACTGCGGGAAAGCGAGGAGCGGTACCGGCGGCTCATTGCGCAATCCTTCGATGCGGTTGTCATTCACCAGGACGGACAAGTCGTTTTTGCAAACGATGCTGCGGCAAGGCTGGTGAAGGCAAAAAGTCCTGATGAGATCATCGGGAGGGCGACCCTCGATTTCGTCGATCCGGCATTCTTCGGTATTGTAAGCGAGCGGATCGGGATAATGCTGGAAAATCCCGGTGCAACGGTCCCCCTGATCGAAGAGCGGTTCCATTGTGTTGACGGGACAACTGTTGACGTGGAGGTAATCGCAACCGCTACCGTGTACCAGGGAAAGTCGGCGGTCCAGGTCGTAGGCCGCGATATTTCCGGGCGCAAGCAGGCCGAGGAAGCGCTGCGCGCCGCAAACCGGCAGCTCAATCTCCTCAACAGCATCACACGCCACGATATTCTCAACAAGGTTATGGAAATTTCCGGGTACCTGGAACTTGTAAAACAGGAGCCGCTCGATCCGAAGGTAATGGACATGGTGGGAATCCTTGCGTCCACCACCCGGTCGATCGGCGAGCACATTGAGTTCACCAGGATTTACCAGGACCTCGGCTCCACGGAATCGCGGTGGCAGGATCTTGCCCGGGTACTCCCTCCCCGTTCCCAGGTCCCCCCGGGAGTAACCCTGCAGTCTGATGTCGGGGGTGTCGAGGTATATGGGGATCCGATTCTTGAAAGAATCTTTTTCAACCTTCTGGACAATACCCTGCGTCATGGCAGGCATGCAACAACGATCCGGGTGTATGCCCGTGAATGCCCAGACGGGCTGGACATCTTCTGGGAGGATGACGGCATCGGGATTCCGGTACAAGAGAAGGAGAAGATTTTCCAGCGGGGCTATGGGAAAAACACCGGCCTTGGCCTCTTTTTAGCCAGGGAAATCCTTTCCATAACCGGGATCGCCATCAGCGAGACCGGGGAGCCGGGCCGGGGCGCACGCTTCGAGATGAAGGTGCCGCACGGGAGGTACCGGATTCCCCCGGGGGGAAATGCGGACTGAGGGGAGGAAAAAACCCGTGTTGCCGGGCCGGGAGAGGGGGGGTCACGTTCCCGTTTCGCGGGGAGGAGGGCGGACGCGTGCTGCAGGAGACGGCCATCCGGAACCTTAAAAAGAAATGCCACGATCATACTTGTGTCGAGAGGTCAAACGTATGGTGTCTTCCCAAAAATGCCCGTTCTGCAATCCCATCGCGGATGAGATTGTCGCACAGAACGATCTCTGCTATGCCCGCTGGGACCGGTTCCCGGTCAGCAGGGGGCACCTGCTCGTGATCCCGTTCCGCCATGAGCCGGATTTTTTCTCGCTCTTTATTGAGGAAAAACAGGCGATGGTCGCCCTCATTGACGTGTGCAAAGGCATCGTCGGGGAACAATTCCAGCCGGCCGGTTACAACATCGGAGTCAACGTGGGCGAGGCAGCCGGGCAGACCATTATGCACTGCCATTGCCACGTGATCCCCCGGTATGCCGGCGATGTCCGGGACCCCCGAGGCGGGGTGCGGTGGGTTGTGCCAAAAAAGAGGGGAAATGAGATTACCGGGGACGTATCCGGGCACATTAGGCACGGGAGAGATCCGGTCTTTTTTTAGAAAGGCCTGCACTTTACCCACTTGCGTGTCTGCCCGGGCCCTTCAACTGCTGTTGAAGAGCATCGCTGCGGACGGCCCGGCCATTCCTGCCTCATCGTGCCCGATCCCCGGCACCACATAATATTCCCAGTCCAGCGGAACACCCAGACCTGCTGCTTCTGCCTGTGCGGTGGCAAAATACGTCTTTGCCCGCTCGAACCGGGTGCTGCCCTGCGCCTCGGCCCCGGGGAAGTTCGCGAGGCTGGTGTCGTTCGGGTTCGTGTCGCTCCCGCCGGACATAATAATGAGTTTGCGGGCGAACACGTCCGGAAGCCGGTTCTTTGGAAGCGGCGAGTCTTTCAGGCCTAACGGGTACGGGACCGAATAGTCAGGCATGACATATACCCCGGCGTTCGCTGCTACTGCACGGTTGTACCTGGCATCGGGGAGAAACGTCACCATCCGGTGGACGAACTGGGCGCCTGCGCTGTGCCCGTCGAGGAAATAGGTGGGCTGTGTCGCCCCGCTCTTTTCGCGGACGTAATCGAAGAGGTGCTCAACGGCCATGAATGACCAGTTCGCTTTCGGCACCCAGTTCTTGTCATCATAGGTGTTCCCTAAGGAGTACCACATGTCGCCGGGGTAATACTGCTGGGAGAATTCCGGGACGACCAGAAGCGCGGAGTACTGTTCGGCATAGGGGATCCAGGTTTCCCGGGGGGGCAGCCCGTCGCGGCCCGCCCCGGGCATGACGAACAGTACCGGGCCGGACTGGTTCCATGCCGCCGGCCGGTAGGTGTACACCGTTATCGGGCGATCAGCATTCCCGAGCGAATCGTTGAACACGAATTGCCCCCTTCCCACCGGAATACCTTCAGGTCCGCTCCCGGGAGGCTGTGTTGTCGCTGGTACTGCAGGGGTTGCCAGCGCTGCTGCCGGTGACGCAGGCAGGGTGGTGCCGGCGTTATCCTGCAGGCTTTTCATGGCGAGGAGCCCACCGGCTACGATTCCTATGACCACGATCACGATGACTGCTGCCACAACGATCCGCGGGTGTTTCCGTGCCGTTGCCACGGGGACCTTTGGCAGGGGAGTGCCTGCCGGCCCCGGTGCAGTTTTCTGGTTGTTTAACAGGTCGAGAACTATGTTCCTTGCTTTTTTGGCATTTTCGTAACCGGGACTGAGAGATAATGCTTTATTGACGGACCGTAGGGCCTCCTCGTACTGGTCGGCCTGGACAAGCGCTAACCCACGGTTATTCCATACTTCGGCGATGGCTGGATCGATAGCGATTGATTTGTCAAATGCCGTTATTGCACGCCGGTAATAGCCTTTTTCGTAAAGGGCCACCCCTTCTTCAAACCACCGTGCGGCCTCATCCATGATATATAAAAAACTCTTATATGATATACGAATTCCGGCTTCCGGGGAATTCATCGATGCACACCGGAACACCAATACCGGCAACATTTCCGTCCCTTACCGGATTGAAAATGCAGGGATACCGTTGAAAAAAGAAGCCGGGTCCAGGAAAAAACTACCGGACCGGAAACCGTTTTCCGGTGATTAGGAGCCCGGAGGGTGCACAATGCCCATGAAAAACATTGTTCTTATCGGCATGCCCGGCGCAGGGAAGAGCACTGTCGGCGTCATCCTTGCAAAAACGCTCGGGATGACGTTTGTCGACACCGATATCGCGATACAGGAACAGGCCGGCCGGCTCCTGCAGGAGATTATCGACTCGGAAGGGCCGGACGCGTTCCTCGCGACCGAGGAAGGGACCGTCCTGTCCATTCACTGCCGCAATTCCGTCATCGCCACCGGGGGCAGCGTGGTTTTTTCGAGAAAAGCGATGGATCACCTGAAGAAGGCCGGCGTTGTCGTGTACCTGGAGATCTCCTGCGAAGAGATGATCCGCAGGCTCAAAAACATCACGACCCGGGGGATTGTCCTTGTTGCGGGCCAGAGTCTTTCCGATATGTATTACGAAAGGGTCCCGCTGTACGAGAAGTACGCCGATATCACGGTCGATTGCGAAGAGGAGGATTTCGAGGAAGTCGTGGGGAAGGTGATCGGGGAGATTGTCGGGGTTTTTTAGAGGACGCTTCAACAGGAGCTTTTGCCTCACAACCAGCGCAGCCTTGCAGGATAGAATTTTATAAAAAAATGTGTTTTTGTAGAAAACCTGTTTTTAAATTAGTGCAGCCCCCTCTTCGCGCCACCTGCCCCCCCAATGGACGGGGCGCACATGCGATGCTTCTGTATTACCTGTGTCGGGGGGCATACCTGAGTACGCGTAATACAGAGCACTGTCGCAACCGGGGGATGCCACAAGCATGCGGGCGCGAAGGCAAAAAGTGCCGGAGACCTAAAAGAGCGATCATACAATCTGTTCATGGATTTCTCCAGAGCAAAAAAATGGAAATGCGTACCGGAATGGAGGCAGAAGATCTGTTTTTGGGCGCTCACTAATTTATTAGTAAAATAAATTACATTTTCACCAAAACCCGGTGGTAGTGTCTGGATTTTTTTTAGGATTTTCAACTGCAGTATGAGAGAAAATATTTCCGGTACCGAAAATATTCAGGGCCTCACCCATGAAACCGGGAAGAAGGTGAGACCCGTTTTGATGAATCCTGCATGAAAAATAAAGGGAATCTATTGTTACATAATCAAATCCCGGTTTCCTGCAGAAACTCCTGTTCATATTACCAGAGTTAACAAATTGTAAAATTCATTTGCCAGCGTTTTATATACTAATTTTCCCTTAATTTAATAAACCAGGTATACAGACTTATTGAACCGCGACATCTCAAAATTGTGTCTTGATGATACGTTCTTAATACTACGTGCATTCCCTGGTTTTTGATCGATAGTGTGGAGTTGAAACAATTGAGTTTGAAACGGTATAGTCTGGTTCTGGCAGGATTTTTGATCATTGCGCTCGGAGCGATCGTGGCACCGGTGTCAGCAAATACGATTACGATCGATAACAGCTCGCCCACTGCTCTTTCTTACAATATCACCCATAATGTCAATACCGGCGACACCCTCATCCTCAACCCGGGGACATACTTCGAAAATAACATCGCGATCCCGTCCAGTATCACTTCTCTCACGATCGAGGCAAACACGTCCGCGTCAGCTGGTGGCAGCCCGGCAAACACGATCATTGATGCGCAGATGGACGGCATAATCTTCAGCGTTTCCAGTTCTACTACTTACCTCACCATCGACAACCTGACGCTGAAGGACGGGTCTGCATCGGGCAATGGCGGCGCGATCGATTCCTTATCCTCCGGGACACTTGCAGTGACCTCCTCCACGTTCACCAACTGCACGGGGACAGGTTCCAGTAGCAGTCTTGGCGGCGCGATCTATGTCAAGACCGGCACCGTTACGCTGACCTCTTCCAATTTCACCAGCTGCTCGGCATTCCGGGGCGGCGCGATCTATACCGAGACCGGCACCGTTACGCTGACCTCCGCCAATTTCACCGGTTGCAAGGTCACTTCTTCTGGTGGCGATGGCGGCGCAATCGCAATCTATGGCACCGGGACGCTTACCACAACCTCGTCCAATTTCACCAGCTGCGGGGTCACTTCCAATGACAATGGAGGCGCGATCTTTTCCGAAGGCACCGCCAAGGTGACCTCCACCATATTCAAGAATTGCCAGGGAAATAATGGGGGTGCGCTCGCGATCTATGGCGGCACCGTCACGCTGACCTCCTCCACATTCACAAACTGCCAGGCGTCGTATGGCGGAGCGATCTATTCCTCTGGCGTCACACCGAGCATTACCTCCTCCACATTTACCGGCTGTTCGGCAGGCAGCGGACCCGGCGCGATCGCGATATCTAGTGGTAGCATCTCCATGAATTTTTCCCGGATTTACCAGGATGGGACTGAAGCGGTTTTGGTATCTTCAGGCTCAGGATCGGCCGATAATAACTGGTGGGGCCAGAACAGCGGACCTGCCACGGGAGAGGTTTCAGGAATCACGGTCAATTCGTGGTTGATCCTGGGAGCCATAGCCAGCCCGTCCACCCTCTACACCACCGGAACCTCCGCGATCCAGGCGAACCTGACGTACAACCAGACTTCATCCGGAAGTAATTTCAATACCGCGGGTGGGGGGGTGTTCCTTGCGGACGGCATACCTGTCACGTTTGCGATAAAAAGCGGAAGCGGCAGCATCCTGCCTTTGGCCGGGAATACAACGAGCGGCACGAACACGACGACGTTTACCCCCACGGCAGTCGGGACGGTAATGATCAATGCCACCGTTGACGGACAGGATGTAAGCGCCTATATTTCAGTATCAGAGCCGACACCAACACCTACACCTGCACCAGCATCAGCTAATTCTGGCGGCCAGAGCCGTACCGATTACTGGGCACAATCCGGTAACAGCGAGGATTATGGGTACACCGGCCCGGCACCCACCCCATTAATAGCCAATCCGACACCGTTACCCAGTGTGCAGCAGACCGCCAGTGCGCCGGTTACGCCATCGGCTACGGCACCCCCGCTCCCCACCAATACGCCCCGGTCCGGGCTTGACGCGGTACCGGTTATAGGGGCACTTGGCCTCTGTGGTGCGATCTTCCTTTTCTGGAAGAACGGAAATTAACTATTTTTTTTAATACGCCTCATGCAACCTGGGGTGGACGAGACTGCCGGTTTCGTCACGGCAGAACGAGTATGCCAATGTGTTTAATCTCGTTGAAGTGACGTGAGGGGCGGGTTTATCGGGAACGAGGTCCCGGTGATGGCAGAGGAGTCCGGCCGGCAGTTATTCCCCTTATTTCATGAGCGTGCGGATCTGATCCATGAGCACCGGCAGTTCGTCATGGATACTGGTCCATAAGAGATGCCAGTCTACCCGGAAATACCGGTGGGTTACAATATCCCGTACCCCGTCAAGTCCGCTCCAGTCCACTTCCGGGGTGGCGGGCGATCAGTTCCGGCGGCCGAGTTCTTTCCTAAGCTTCGCCAATTATCTGGATATTGCGGAGGATGGCATCCTGTGTTCTTTGATCCTCCATGAGCTGCTCAAAGGAAAAGCCGGCACAGAAGGTTTCGATCTTTTCTATGGCCTGGGAAATATCGTACAGCAGGAGAGAGGCCGTGCGTTTCTCAGGCATAGACTACCTCGTGCATCACCTGGTCGCGGATCAGCGGGTGCAGGCCGTCGGGAGTGACAAGGTCGATCCGGAGATTGAGCCGCCGTGAGAGCAGGTCTTTTAAGTGCACAAATGCCATCATGCCTATCGGCCGGGAGAATTCCACTACGAGGTCGAGATCGCTCTCGTCTGTCTGCGCTTTTTTGCGTACGACCCAAAGATCCCTATCCTTTTGATGTGGTACTGGTCCTCAAGCTCGTGCCTCATGCCCCGCAGCTGCTCCAGTATCCCGGCAGTGTCCTGCATATGCTTAGTGGGAGATATGGGCATTTTCCCTATATGAGCGATATGGCAGGAAGAAGGGACAGGAGATAAGGATTTTTGCCGGGGGATATCCCGGCCAGGGGCTGCCAGCCGTCTCTTACTGTTTCCCGCCCAGCATTCTGCCGATCCGGAAAACCGGTAGACATACGAGTTAGAATCCTTATATCTGCCGTCGCGAACACGCCAAAGCGTGGACAGCCGGGGGGTTGTCCCGCAATCAGGAGGTCGGGCCCGCCCCACGTCAAATTGCGGCCGGGCCCGGTCCCGCCCGAAGGTATGAGATCATGTACTCATCAGGTTATGAATCTTGTTCCCATGCCTCCGGGTGAAACAAAAATGTGCAGAGGTAAAGAACATGAAAACACTAAAAATTGGCGTCATGCTGCTGGCACTGCTGCTGGCGGCGATGGTGATGGTACCTATGGCAAGTGCCGATGAGAAACAACTTGATGAGCAGTCTGCTGTTTCATCAAATGACGTGGTTGAATCAAATTATGTATCAATTAGTACCGCACGAGAACACGCAATTGTTGCGATTCTTGATTTTTCTTCGAAAAATCTAATCGATCAAATCTGGAATGGCGCAACAGTAGATCCGAAACCTCAGTTAATCTATGACTTGAATGGAAAGATCCTCTTCTACCAGTTTTCTGCAGAGAAAAAAGGGGAAAAAATAGGGGAGATCCTTGTATCAGCTAGCAAGGTACTCGGAGTGTCAGTGCAGAAAATTAGTGATGCCAGTTCTTATGATCTGAAGAAAAGTGAAATTAATGCTCGGCAACTGGCAGAGAAAAATTATCCCGGTTATTCAATCCAGTCAACGAAAATAGTATCATATAGTTACCCGAAAATGGGAATAATGGTACAACTTGTAAATAAATCAACAACGGAATATCAGGATATCCTGTTTGATGCATACACCTCCCAGATTATTCCTCTAAATAATATGATCTCTGATAATGAGTCTGGTGCATTTTCATATTATGGAAGTATTCCGGAGTCTTCATTTTCAGACAATATCGCTCACTGGAATACAAATGATCTTCAGATAAGTAAGATAAAATCCAAAGCTCAATCTTCCGGAATAGATCTTACCGCTCTGAATTCTGATGCAGCAGTTCAATCAATGAATCAGATAATCTCTGATTCAGTAACCGGTGTCTACGAATATGATGAACTACCCAGTAGTTTTCCACGAATCGATCAGGGACAGACACAATGGTGCCAGGTTGCCACGGCTTGGGTAATTACCAAATATTATTACCCCTCAAATACCAGGACCCTCCAGAACATCGCCACTAAAATGCAAATTCCCGATACGGATCACTCTGCCACGTGGGACAAAGAGTTGAATTATTACACCAGCAGTTACCAGAACGGTGCGGCGACCGGAGGACTTGGAAAAACTTCATCATACTATGGGACCCTGGGTGGGAATTATCTGACATATGAAAAAGTAAAGGAACAAATCACTCAGTACCGGGCGCCTTTAAAAGTAGGAAGAAATGGGCACTCGAGAGCTTGTATCGGATACAGCAGAAATCCCGGTGGCGATACGTACTATAAGTTTTCCAATTCGCAGGGAGGAGTTTTCGAGATCGAAGCGGCACCATATCCCTACGGATCCAATACGGGATATAATGATTATATCATAGTCCAATGAAAAACCCATAATTTTTTTAATCAAACTCAATTTTATTAATAGAAACATGAAGGCCGGTGCAACATGAAAAAAAATGACTTCCCTCGCATCCTCTTTTGTGCACTGTTCATAGTATTCCTGATCCCCGTTACCAGTGCGCTTCAACAGTATTCGTGTTTTGATTTTGATCCGATAATCTATGGAAAATCCGTTCAGACCGTTGTCTCACAAGACGGGAAATTTATTGCAACCGGATCTCCGGATTCCGGTACAGTCACTTTGTTTTATCCCAATGGTACGTCTGGATGGAGTTTCCAGACCAACGATAATATTACCAGTGTCGCAATGTCAAACGATGGGGGTTTTGTTACTGCCGCCACGTATCACGGGAATTTGTATTATTTTGATAACTCGGGAAAACTTCTCTGGAACGAGACGGGGTTTGGATGCAATAATCAGGTAGAATTATCCAGTGACGGCCGAAGTGGTTTTGTATTTAACAGCGGAACAAAAGATCACCAGGATAGCGATACGACGTTCTATTTTGATTTTAATGGGACAGTCCTCTGGGAAAAAAATATCCCTCAACTATCCGTCACAGCTATATCATCTGATGCAAAAAACGCAGTTCTCGGGACCCGGGGCCATTATGGGAATGACGTCATAATGATCTCCAGCACCGGGTCTGAAGAATGGCGGAAAAAAATGGCGGAAAACTGGAAGATATCCGGAGTTGTGATATCTGATGACGGTACCACGGTTGCAGCGTCAACTGATACCCGAATAACCCTCTTTAGTAAATGGGGAAAGGTAACCGGTAATATCACTCCAAAATACCTGGTTCGAAGTATCGGAGTTTCACCGGAAGGAATGCTTATCGCTGCCGGTACCCAGTACCAACTCATCTGTTTCAATCAAAGCGGTATGATCCTCTGGGAGTATCCGCTTGATGATTACGTGTATCACATCGAATTTTCTCATAATGGACAAAATCTCGTCGTGGCCTCCCGCGATACAATTTATTATTTTGAGCGGAACGGGACTTGTTTATGGAAATCCACGCTTGATTCGAAACCGGATAGTATTTCAATTTCGCATAATGGTGAGATTATTGTTGTCGGGACGTACAATAATTTATTTGATATAATCGATCAATTCGGGAATACGAAAAAGATCGATCTCGGATCGATTCCCACGATGCCGTTGCCTCCAGTAGAACCGGGTCTTACCGTTCACTCCACTTTTTTTTCGGGCAACAGGTCTGATACAATTGCTGGAGAAACAATTCAATCTCTTTCAGAAACACAGGAGACACCGCTCCCATCGACAATCGCGATTACTTCGCTAGGGATATGTGCTGTAATGGCAGGATACTCCAGGAAAAAATGATGCAGTCTTCTCTTTTTCCCCATCGGATTTTTATTCGTAATGACCCTCATCCAGGAAAAAGCGGAGGGGGGATTCTGCGGGCATTTTGGAAAACTCCGGAGTACCTTCATGGTATCACCGGCTTTTTTGTTAAATGTAGAGTGCCACGTATATGATCCTGGAACATTATCAATGTGTACTGGCAAAAATTTTATATCCAGAATTTAAATACCGGAACCCAGGCCGGAATTCAGTATACCTCGACACCATCGGGATGGATCCAGACCGGAGATATGTACAGCAAAACGGGATATGTTATTTTGCATGACACTTTTTCGTCTTCATGGGGTGTGAGATTTACTTAGGCCGGAACATATGAAGTTGTTGCGAGTGTCGTAGGTACCGGAACTATTCCCAGTGCCCAAAACCGGTTCACGATCACGGTATCGTAGTAATCCCAAAATTCTTTTTAGTATATCGCCAAACAGGGTCTAAAGGAAATTTCATGGAAGATATGTCCGTGTTACTTAATATTGCGTTCATTCTTATGGCACTGGCAGGACTTCTGATCTTTTATTCCTTTCTGGGTGCTGTAATTATCCGTTATTGCGTGAGAATTTTCAAAATCATCTGGATTTCTATTGATTAAGATTCTGTTTTTATTGTTCTCCCGGCTCCTGCCGCCCGCGGGTTGGGATACTACTGCGGACTGCGCATATGGTATGCAAAAAGCCGGGCATCAGTTGTTATCCCGGGCAACGAAGAGTTCGGTTCCCGGTTTACCGGTGTACTCATCGAACCAGCCACGGTCACGCAGGGCATAATCAAGCCCGTAAAACCGCCCGATTCCCCGGCCCAAAAATCCGTGCCCATATATACCACAATTTGCCAAAATACGCCAAAATTGAGCCCCATATAATGCCCATAATCGGGCTATATTCATGTTTTTTCGGCCTCTTTTTCCAGGATGGGTCGGAAGCCCGTTTGGGGTGAGATCAGGGCAGGAATCGGCCTTTATGAGGTCGTTTTATTTCGCCCGATTGCAAAAATAAGGCCTATTTGGGCTTATTTTTAATCGGAGCCCGATACGGGCTTCTTTTGGATCCGGAAAAGGGGAATCCGGGCTCAATCTGGGCCCGGATGGGTGGAGAATATGGGTAGAGGGAATTATGGGGATACCAGCGGGGAGGGGAGGAGTGCACAAAAGGTGCAAAAATCCGGGTCAGGGTACTTCGGTCAATGCATTAATATCCTCTTTTGCCTATGTATTCTGTGAGAAGAACGAGGCGACCGTCATGGACATCTACGAGCTTATCGCACAAAAAAGAACGGACATTCTTGCACTCGCAGATCGGTTCGCCGTAAAGAACATCCGGATCTTCGGCTCGGTCGCCCGCCGGGAAGCAACCGGGAGAAGCGATATCGATTTTTTGGTGGAATTCCCCCCGGGCACATCTCTCCTGACCCATGCCGCGTTCCAGCGGGAGCTCAGAGAACTTCTCGGCAGGGATGTCGATGTCGCATCGGTGAACGGGATTCGTGAGAATTTCAGAAAAACCGTGATGCAGGAAGCCGTGCCCTTATGAGATCCGACCAGGACCAAATTGCATCCATCAAAAAAATTCTCCGCGCCAACAAGGAGATCCTCCGCGACCGGTACAGGGTTAAACGGATCGGGCTCTTTGGCTCGTACGTGAGGGGCGACACCCATAGCGGCAGTGATGTTGACGTGCTCGTGGAATTTTCCGATACTATCAGCCTCCTCAAACTTGTCTCCCTTGAAAATTACCTTACGGCACTCATCGGCATCAAAATCGATGTCGTTCCCCGGGAAGATATCCGCAGGGAGCTTAAAGATGCCATCCTCAAAGAGGCGGTCTACCTGTGAAGGAGCGAGAGAGAAATATCCGGATCTTCTTAAAAGATATTGCCGACAACATCACCCGAACCGAACGCTTCACAGAAGGGATCACGTTTTTAAGAGTTCCGGGACGATGAAAAAACTTATTTTGCAACGGTACAGTGCATCGAAATTATCGGTGAAGCGGCAAAGCACATCCCTCCCACACTGCGGTCCCGGTACCCGGAGGGTCCCTGGAACGATATGGCAGGCATGCGGGACAAATTGATCCACGCATACTTCGGTACAGATCCCCTGAGTGTCTGGAAAGTAGCAAAGGAAGATCTCCCGGTCTTAAAACCCCTGATCGAAAAAGCCCTCCACGATCCCGAAGAAAAAGATACGGACTAAAGAAGCCCCGTTCAGAGCGTCCTTTCCTCTATAATCCCAAAACCTGGCCAGACCGTGCAAAGCCCCGTTCCCCGATGATTTAATATACCACCCATCCCAACACTAACATGTATCTTACAATGCAAGATATTGTGCAACACAACTCAGTACGCCGGCCGGGAACCGGCGTATGAAATCATATCGGGGATGCCATGAATATCCAGTTCAAAAAAGGAGTGCTCGAGATCTGCGTGCTCTCCGTGCTTGCCAGAAAAGACTGTTACGGGTACGAGCTCGTGGACGAGATCTCGAAAAAAATCGACATCGCAGAAGGTACCATCTACCCTTTGCTCCACCGGCTCAAAGACGATGGCCTGGTGACCACGTACCTGCAGGAATCCGGTGAAGGCCCGCCCCGGAAATATTACCGGCTGACCGACACGGGAGGGACAAAAGAACAGGAGCAGCGCGATGAATGGATCCATTTTGCGGCATCTGTCAATGCGCTTTTGGAGGGTGAATCACATGGTGACAACTGAAAAAGAATACCTCGACATACTCAGGGACCGGCTCACCGGGTATGTCACGGGCGAGGACCTCGACGAGGTCATGGAAGAATATGCCGGGCATTTTGCCATCGGGAAGTCCAGAGGGCGGACCGAAGAGGAACTCTGCACAGCGCTCGGCTCGCCCGAAGACGTGGCAAAGGAGATCCGGGCCGCGTTCCTGATCCATAAGGCAGAACAGACGAAAAGCGCCGGCACGATCTGGCAGGCGACCCGGGCAACGACCCGCCTTCACGGCCTTTCTTTCGCCGCGGTGATCGTACCGTTCATCCTCTTTGCCGTAGTCTTTAGCCTGGTCTTTATCGCCGGCCTTGCCATGATCTGCGGCGGGGCGGTCCTGTTGCTCCTTGCCGTCGCAAAACTGCTGGGATTGGCGCTCTCCCTTCCCTGGCATCCCTGGCGCCTCTCCCCGGAACCGGGGGTGCTTGTCTCCATGGGGATCTTTATTGCCGGGATCATTGTCATTACCGCAGATATGTGGCTTGGGCATTTCTTCGGCCGCGTGGCTGTCCGGCACCTCAAGGGAAAGCTCCCGCTAAAAAAAGATGCCGGGTTCTTTTCGCCTTGCGAGGGTGCACCAAGTACAATGGCCATCGGCCGGGACGGCGCAGCGGCACTTGACCTCCAGGTACGCGTGGGTGCCGGCGAGCTCACCTTCGGGAGCGGGACCGACGGCCAGGTCCTCGTGAACATGACCGGCGGTACCGGGGGCTGCTCCGGCCGGTTCACGTACTCTTCCTCGATGGACGGGACAACAAAACGGGTCTGGATCCGGAACCGGCACCCCTCGTGGTGGTGCTCACATGACTGGAGCATGGACGAGAACGCCTACACCGGGGATATCCGGGTCAGCCGCGAAGTCCCGGTTGCGCTTGACATCAAAAATCACGCCGGCCGGACCCGGCTTGCCCTCGGCGAGCTCAGCCTTACGTCTCTGGTGATCAAAAACAGCGTGGGTGAAACACTGATCGATCTTACCGGGTACCATGGCGGGAGTTTCGACGCGGCCATCAAGAATGGCGTAGGGAACCTGGTCCTGCGCCTGCCAAAAGACAGCAACACGACGCTCGTGATCCACCGGGGCGTGGGAAGCACGGATGTCCGGGGGTTTATGGTAAACGGGGATACCTACACAACAACGGCAACACGCCCGGACGCCCCACGGATCACGTTCAGGATCAAGCAGGGCGTCGGGGCAGTCACCGTGGAAGCGGTGTAACGGATCATGAAGACGGTTATTTATTATTTCACCGGCACCGGCAACTCGCTTGCCGCGGCAAAAACGATCGCCGCTGACCTTGGGGACTGCGAGCTGGTACCCATTGCCCCGCTCGCAGATACCACCGGGGACATCGTCCCCTCTGCAGGACGCGTCGGGATTGTCTGCCCGGTCTATGACACCGGCCTTCCCGTGATTGTGGCAGGGTTTGCCGGGCGCCTTGGCCTTGTGGGCACCCGGTACGTCTTTGCTATCGTCACCCTGGGAGGGACCGGGGTCTCTGCGCTACACCAGCTCAACCATATTCTGAAAGAGAAAAACGGCCGCACGCTTGATGCCGCGTTTGCCGTAAAGATGCCCGGCAATTTCCCACCGGTCCACAGGCCCCCCGAAGGTAAAGAGAGGGACGCGATCCTTGCCTCGGCAGACGAATGTCTCAAAGAGATCGCCGGCCGGATAAAAAAAGGCGAACATGTCCCGCCCGGCTTCGCGCCATTCTCGTCATTCATGTACTTCGCCACCTACCGGTTCTTTGCCGGGGCCGTCCATACCGGGGACAAAGATTTCTCGGTCGCAGACACCTGCACCTCCTGCGGTACCTGTGCGATGGTCTGCCCGGTCAACAATATCAAAATGGAAGAGGGCCGGCCGGCCTGGCAGCATCACTGCGAGTTCTGCTGTGCCTGTCTCCACTTCTGCCCGGTCGAAGCAATTGACCTTCATTCCATGCGGGGGACAAAGGGACGGGGACGGTACCGCCACCCGGCGCTAAAGCTGGAAGATATGAAAGTCCAGAACGGCCGATCGGATCCTGGTGTATCCGCAATCAATAAGACATAATCCTCCCGGAACCGTACAAGGACGTGACTCCGGTTACCATCCCTCCGACCGGCGAACCGCCGGGACAGGACCGGTACTGCCGGGCAACAGGCGCAGCAGGTGGCGGGAGTGATGACGGGGACAGGGGGATAATACCCCTCTCCCCCCCCGGGATCGTGACCGGGGATCCCCCTCATTTTTTTGTACCCGGGGGACCGGTTTTGTCGTTCCCGAGAGGACAATAAGAAACCCGGGACAATTCTCTCTGCATCATCAGGCACTTTGCAAAAGACCCTCCCGTGGAAGGGGCGTATTGATCGCAGTGGTTTTGCTCGCAGAACTCCTCAAGCATATACCCACATGAAACGAGTGAGGGGTTAAACCTGATGCCGGGGCACAACGGAGCTATTGCCCCCTTCCCGGGAGTCTCTTATGGCCGACAGGGAGAATATACCGGAATCTGTTCAGAGTTTCCTGATGGAAAAGAGCAGGTTCCCGCCACGCGAAGCCCGGAGAACGAAGGAGATATCCGAAGGTCCGGGTCCCGGTTGCAGGCGATGTTCAGGAATACCCCGGCCGGCATACCTGCCCGTGCATACCCTTTTTTGTGAACCGCAGAACGAAAAAAAAGGATGGGCCGGATGTGTGATGAGTGGAGGAATGGTTATTTCAGGACAGGTGCGGACGGGGTTTCCATTCCGGCCCCTGCTTTTGGATGGTCCTTGCGGTACCCGATCTTGTGCGACGCGTGTTTTAACGCTTTCACGTGTTTTGCCTGGGGGGAAATCACGTTCGGTGCCACCGTTGACGGGTGCGCACTCGTTCCGGATTCCGATTTCTTGGGGGCTGTCGCCTGCATTTTTGTACCGGTCATCGTTGTATCGTGTGGTGGTGTATTCTGCATACGTGTTCAACTCCTTTCATAAATCTGATATGATGATTTTTTGAGGCTTTTTTAAGGAAAATAGTCCTGGTAGCCCGTTCTTGTGTTATTTCATACCAAACCGGGGGAATAGATGGCTTGTGAGTATAGAGACCTGCCTGTTGGTTACAAAATCTGCCGTTCATTTTCTTTTTTTTTTAATATGTTCTTCATGACAGGGATCGGGAGGGATGACCGATGCCACAGTTACTGTAAACGTAATTCAAAACGGGAGACCCGGGATTCGTACCGGCACAAGAGCAGGAGCCAGGAATCACCACCAGACCCCCCGGCCTCCGTGGGACTGCCCGGGCGGAGTGGACCGAAGGGCAGGCCGGCGTGAGATTATATGGGAAATGGCGGGGGAGGGAGAGGAAGGACAGGGTATACCAAAGTGCCGGATCTATGGGCCAGCAGGTATCCTGCCAGCCATTGGCACACCCGGACAGAACACACAAATATTTATATAGTCAATATCCATATGTTGACAATATGATCCTGCCCATGAACGACAAACAGTTCGCGTTCTGGAAGATGCGGCGCAGCGGAACTCCGAATATCACGATAGCGAACCTGCTGGGAATCTCCCGGCAGGCCGTGTCCAAAGCCGTTCTTGTCATGGACGGGAAGATAGAATCGGCACTCCGTGAGATGGCGCAGGCAAACCAGATCGCGATAGAAAAGATCAATTCTGAGCGGGGCATCCTTCTCGGCCGGTCAATTCCCTTCAAGACCGCTGCGATCGTCTTCGTATCTGAAAAGCACGGGATGCAGGTCTGGTACGAGCACGACGGCGACTGCGGTTCGTGCCAGCGGTACACCGAATGTATCGAACTACTCTGGGATTATGCAAACGAACTTGGCTTAACAATTGAGAAAACTGCCGATCCGACAACGATGGCAGAAGAACTGTTTGAAAAAGTGAAGGCGATTGTATGACATTCACACGCTTATCGGAAACTATTCATGAATGGCTGGGCTGGTGCCCGAACCACAGCGTTACTGCCGCACCGCCGGTAAAGATGAAGATAGGGCCCGGGATTTATATCATTGCACTCATCTGTATGCTGGCAGTACCGGCAGTGGTGCTGCTGACCTCTCCGGCACCCCAGAATGTCGCGGTCTGGGCGTTCCGGGTGGATGATACCGGGGTAAAACACTTTGTCGGACGGCTGCCGGCAACGGAAGACGCCATGGGTAAACTGACGTTTTCCACGGCAGGTGCAGCCACCCCGGCCCTCTCGCCGGGAACCTACTCGCTGATAATAGAACATCCCGGTAAGGACGGCAGTTTCCGGCTGATGCTGGACGGAGCAAATGTGGAGCTCCAGTCCCCGGGTTCAGCGAATAACGCAATGATGCTCTTTACTATCAGCGGCCCGGGCTCCCTTCAGCAGGAGGATGCCTATCAGGCGCTCATAGCCGCGTTCAGCCTGGAAAACCCGGATGGGACAAGCGGCCAGTCCGGTAACGCCGGGGCCGATACAGAACGCGAATATATCGTTAATTAAGGATCCGGCCGGCTAAAAAGAACAGCCATGAAAAATGTCAAAGGATCTGAAATGAGGGAAAAGAGGCGGGGAAAAGGAAAGAGACGCACAAAACCGGTTCAGGAGAAATCATGAAAATCCAACAGAGATCAGGACCGGGTCTCGTATGCCCGGTCATCCTCGTCGCCATCGCGATCATTGCGATCGCCGGCTGCGTGGACTCGACGCACAACCAGCAGGGCCTGGTAACACCCACAGGTACCCGGCAGAGTGAAACACCTGCGGTTACGACGACAGTTACGATTATGACACCACCTGCACCAACGCCGCAGAAAAGCTTAGCGCGGCCGGCAACAGGCTCGTCCGACGGAGTCATACGACTCGACCCGTTCGGTGTCATATACGCCGGGGAAGATTATGTGATAACCGGAACGACGAGCCTTCCTGTGGGTACAGATCTGATTTTACAGATGAGGCCTGATGACGGAACAACCCCGACCGGCTACGATACGGAAGCGGGTGGTAGTTGCGAGGGTACTGCCTCGATAAGGGCAGGCAACGGCACAGTGAACCGGATAGTATTTGAGGGCAGCATCACGCCCGGAGATGAAAGGGGGAAGTGGGTCGCCGTGGCGGGTAACGGGATAGGTAACGGGCATGATTTTGAGATGGGCACGCATATTGGATACGCCTATTTTACCATGGAATAGGCAGGCATGCAGGGAATTGTGCAGGTCGTTACCCGACACCCGAAGCAGGATTCCCGTTCCTTTCGGATTTTCTTTTAAAAAAAATATTCAGATGTACCGAAGCGGTAACTGACTTTTTCCCCGCAATGACGATTGACCCCCGCTGCCCACGGGGTCACCGTGCGCACACGTTCATTCAAGATTGCCGGCCATCACCTGTCTGATCATCTCCATCGCTTCCTGGATGGTCTCCCGCGCATCCTCCCTCTCGATCCGGTAGAGTTTCTGCAGGGGACCAAGAGCCCGGGGATCCCCGAGCATGCCCAGTGCCCAGGCAGCTTTCAGCCTCACCCGTGCATCGTCATCCCACAGGGTGTCGATCAGCGGCTCCACGGCCCGGGGATCTCCCAACCGTCCCAGCGATTCCGCCGCCTTCCACCGCGTCCCTTCATTATCATCGGAGAGCCGTTCGATTAAGCCTTCAAGAGTATTAGCCGTTCTCTATCACCTTCAGCTGGCGGTTGATTGTTCCTGTCTGGGGCGTGGAAGAGAATACCACAGGATCCCGTATGCACCAGGAGGTACATTATTTTTCCCGTTCAGGGTTCTCACGGATTCCCGGTTGCCTGATCGATTTTTTAGCTGCGTGATACCTGGCGGTCCGCGCCAACAAGGAGATCCTCCGCGACCGGTACAAGGTTAAACGGATCGGGCTCTTTGGCGTGTACGTGAGGGGCGACACCCATAGCGGCAACGATGTTGACGTGCTCGTGGAATTTTCCGATACCATCAGCCTCCTCAAACTCGTCTTCCTTGAAAATTACCTCACAGCACTCATCGGCATCAAAGTCGATGTCGTACCCCGGGAAGATATCCGAGAGGGAGCTTAAGGACGCCATCCTCAAAGAGGCGGTCTTCCTGTGAAGGAACAAGAGAGAAATATCCGGATCTTTTTAAGATATTGCTGAGAACATCCTCCGCATAGAACGCTTTACAAAAGGGATCACATTCGAAGAGTTTCGGGACGATGAAAAAACCTGTTTTGCAACAGTCCAGTGCATCGAAATTATCGGTGAAGCGGCAAAGCACATCCCTCCACACGCGCGGTCCCGGTACCCGGAGGTTCCCTGGAACGATATGGCAGGCATGCGGGACAAGTTGATCCACGAATACTTCGGGACAGATCCTATGAGTGTCTGGAAAGTGGCAAAAGAAGATCTCCAGAGTCTTAAAACCCCTGATCGGGAAAGCCCTCCACGATCTCGACGAAAAAGATACGGACTAAACTATCCTGTTTTTTATGAGGGGGGACCGGACAATATCCGGGGAATCCCCTTTACAGCCGGGGGCGACCTATGGCAGGAGAGACCTCCCCTGCACCCCCCAAAATACGCCCGTAAAACCGTCCGATTCCTTCACCCGAAAATCAGATCCCAGGTTATCCCCCATTTGCCAAAATACGCCCAAATTGAGCCCCATATAACACCCATTAGAGCTTCATAGAAGCCCCAAAAACGGCCACTTTTTTCACCATCAGCCAAAAACCCATCCGGCCCCGAAAACTGCCCTCAAAACGCGTCTATGAGAACATTTTTTTTCGTCCGATTGCAAAAATAAGCCCAATTTGGGATTATTTTTAAACGGAGCCCGATACGGGCTTCTTTTTGATCTGCCAAGGAGTAATCGGAGGCCGGATTGAGCCCGGATTGGATGAGGTCGGGTACAGGGGATCCTGAAGAGGAGACCCGGGTCACCATCAGGACCCGGCGGAAAAACCGGGTAGAGGGATCATTTTCCGGTCCACGTTTTTATTCCAATCGAACAGGGAAATGCCTGCGTTCGTATACATGAGCCCTCGAAAAGAGCTCGTGTGTGGCCGGTTCCACGGTACCTGGCAGGATACGTACTGCCGTGAACAGGGATGGGGATTATGTGCGTTTTTTTGCATTTATTCTTCTTGTGATGTAACCGGCGACGCGGTTCCGGACACGCTTGCTTTCGATAATTGCCGACGCTCCCAGCTGTCTCTTGTTCTCATCGAAGTTGTTCGTAAAATACTCCCGCTGCTTTGCCAGAAGTGCGGTACCGAGATTTTTAATGTATGACGGTTTGATTCCCATGGAAAATCCCTCAAGGTTGTAGTTCTCTCAATGCGATGAGAGAGGATAAGGATATGGTTTGAAAAACGTTTGTCCGGATCCTTCCCCGGCGCCGGCATTGAATTTTTCTCCCTGCCCCACAGGATACCGGGATGCTCTGACTTTCCCCCGGTCCGGATAATCCCAATGTCGGGGGTGGAGGTGAAACGGTTTCTCGCATAAATTTCCCTTGCGACCGCCCGGTTTCCCTTTGCCCCTTCAGGCATCCGCCTGACCGGCTGGATGGGTACCTGTTACTATATGGGGTGGGCCGCACCAACAGGTAGTACAGGCAAATCGCGTTGCCGCCGAATACGAAGAACAGGTATCCCGGATTTGAACCTGGCAAAAAGGAGAAGATACTCACACGTATGGAAAATTCTGGTAGTGATGCCGGCGGGAACCGCGTTGCAGCGCTTGAAAAAAAGGTCAATGGGGTGGAAGCGCTTGTGAGGGAATTCACGCAGGAACTTCTGGATCTCAAGGCCATTACAACGGAGATGTCCCGGCAAACCGAAGAATGCAGCCTGCAGGAACTCACCTGTATGCAGAGGACAGGTGCCCACGTGCCCGGCGCTGTTGCCGCTGGCGGGACAGCCCCGCAGCCGCAGGACAGCAGCACGGTTAGTGCGGGGAGCGGGATCTGTGCAGGGGATACCGGGCCCCGGACCCGGGATGAGCCGCTCATGGACATGATCATGCAGACCGACGGGACGATGAAACCTGAGATTCGGCGCGGGAGCAGGAACTGCATCGTCGCCCCGGTAGGCTATGGCACCTCGGGAGGCGGCAGAAACAAGAAAGGAATACCCGTCAGGCCCGGGCAGAGCAGGCTCACCTGCGCATTTGAAGAAATCCAGTCCGGACGGCCTGATTTTGCATAAAAAGCAGGTAACCTCTACCAGGATCCGGGCCGTTCAACGGGGCGTATCCCTGGTATGAATCACCCTGGCGATTACCTTTTTTGAGAAGGTGGAAATCATGGAAAACTTCAAGGAACAATATTACAACGAAGGTCTTGATTTTGCCAGTCTTGGCCGGTATTCAGAAGCGATAGCATCGTTCGATAAGGTGATTGTCATCCACCCGGATTCTGCCGATGCGTGGAGGAAACGCGGAAACGCGCTTGGCAGGCTCAATCGGCATTCAGAAGCAGTCGTCTCGTACGACAAGGCGATCGCCATCAACCCACATGACGTCAGGGTATGGAATAACCGCGGAAACGCATTCATCAGGCTCGGTCAGCGTCAAAACGCTCTCGCTTCTTTTGACAAAGCGATTGCCATCAACCCGGGTTACACCGTGGCGAAACAGAACCGGGAAATTGCATTAAAAAACAAACCTGACCGCACCTGACCGCCCTTGTATTGGTGGCAGGGCAACCTGTGTCCGGCTCAGGATCCCATAACCCGGGCTACAGATAGACATATGAGGCAACAAAGCAACTCTTGCCCGTTACCGGTGTGCAGGGGAACCGGTGTCACCGGCCGGGGGGCCACATCCCTCCGGAATAAACCGTGATGCGAAAGAGAAGGGTGATCACCGGTCATGAATGCAAGAGCACCCGGTGGGGCAGACCGGGAGTGTGACCGGCAATGCCCGGAAATACCAGGAACAAAAATAAAAAACAGTGAGGTTTGAAATGTCACAACAGCTTGGCGGACAGCCAGTTATTATTCTCAGAGAGGGAACAACCCGAAACCGCGGCGAGGAAGCCCAGCACTCGAATATTATGGCCGCAAAGGCAATAGCGAACGCGGTCCGGACCACCCTTGGTCCCCGGGGCATGGACAAGATGCTGGTCGGCTCAACGGGGGATATTGTCATCACCAACGATGGCGCGACAATCTTAAGTGAGATCTCGGTCCAGCACCCCGGCGGAAAGATGATGGTCGAAGTCGCCATGACCCAGGATGACGAGGTCGGAGACGGGACCACGACCGCAGTTGTCATTGCCGGTGCCCTGATGGAACAGGCAGAACAACTGCTCGAACAGGGAATCCACCCGACCATTATCTCCCAGGGATACCGCCTGGGCATGGAAAAAGCCCTCCTGATCACAAACTCCCTTTCGTTCAAGGTCGACCCGGCTGACAGAAAGACGCTCATGAAGATCGCCGACACTGCGATCACGGGGAAATCGATCGAATCGGTCAAGGTGATACTTGACGGCATCATCGTGGATGCTGTCATGGCCATTGCAGAAAAGACCGATGGGAAATACGTTGCCGATGAAGACGACGTGATGATCAAGAAGCAGAAGGGCAAGTCAATGGATGACTCCGAGCTCGTCCGCGGTATTATCCTTGACAAGAAACGGGTAACCGAAGGCATGCCAAAGAAGGTCACCGGGGCGAGCGTTGCACTTATTGCGGCCCCCATGGAGATCACCAAGACCCAGGTGAAGGCCAAGATAAAAATTACGACCGCCGGGCAGGTCTCTGCATTCTCCCAACAGGAGCGGGATACTTTAAAAAAACTGGCTGATTCCGTGATCAACGCGGGCGCAAATGTCGTGCTCTGCCAGAAGGGTATTGCAGACCCGGTCCAGTTCTTCCTTGCAAAGAATGGCATTTTTGCCATTGAGGATGTTCCTGAAAAGGATCTCAAGTACGTAGCACGTGCGCTGAATGCAAACATTGTCAACAAGCCGGAAGACCTGACGGCAAAGGATCTCGGGCATGCCGGGGTTGTCGAAGAGGACAACGATATGGACATCACAAGGATTTCCGGGTGCAGGAACCCAAAGACCGTCACCATCCTGCTCCGGGGCACGAGCGACTATCTTCTTGACGAGCTGGAGCGTGCCGTTGTTGATGGCACCCGCGTAGTTATGGATGCAATCGAAGACGGCACGTACGTGGTCGGTGGCGGTGCAGTGGAGACCGAGCTCTTAATGAAGATCCGAAATTATGCCGAGACAGTCGGAGGACGGGTACAGCTGGCAATCGAGGGATACGCGACGGCCTTTGAGACCATCCCCCGTACCCTTGCAGAGAACTCCGGATACAACCCGATTGACAAGCTGGTCGCCCTCAAGAACGCCCACGCGAAGGGGGAGAAGACGGCCGGCCTCAACGTCTACACCGGAGAGGTCATCGATATGCTCGAGGAGGGTGTGCTTGAGCCGCTCCGGTCCAAGCGCCAGTCCATCAAGAGTGCATCTGAGACTGCGATCATGCTCGCCCGTATCGATGATATGATGATCACGCAGTCCAGAAATCCCGCAACCGGACAGATGCCGGGCATGTGATAAGCGCTTTATCATTTTTTTCGTTCTGTTCCCCGCATTTCTGCCTGCAGATCATCTGCCGGATGAGGGGAATTATATCTTCACCCCTGAAGAAGGCGGTGCTGATAACTTAACGGGACCTGGGGATAATTCCTATAAAATCAATACGTCATAACATTGCAAAGTTTTCCTGATTTTATTCGAGAAGTCCGTCAACTTATCAGAACCCTTCGTAATGATTTATTTACGATCAATCAGCCGTCGTTCCTTTCGGTGTTCCCCTTTTCGGACCCGGTCATAATTCTTTTGCGATACCGATTATGGCACAATGATTATCAAAAAACCATGCACACTCTTTCCCGTTGCACGGGACCTCAATGCCCCTGACGCCCGGCAAGGCCGGGAAATGCTTTGATGCAGATATTATTCTTATGAAGTCCTTCTGCCCGCAAAAACCCGGAAAGATGCCGGTTATTCAACGTGTAGTCAGTGCATAATGACGAACATACCCGCTGCAATTCCGATCCCTGCAACGACAACCCAGAGGATTTCAGCCCCCAGGAGGAGGGCGAGGAAGGCCCCTGCTGCAAGAAGTCCGGGGAACCACGACCATGGGACTGCAAGCGCCAGCTTGATGGTCACGCTCAGGAGCAAACCGACAAAAGAGAACAGGATTCCCTGGAACATTCTCTGGTACGTCTGCGAACTGCGCAACCAGTCATAATACGGTACCGTCCCGACCACAACAAGAAATGAAGGGGTAAAAATCGCAATCGTTGCAACGACCCCTCCCCAGAACCCATAGGTTAGAAAACCGACAAACGTTGCGGTGATAACGATCGGGCCCGGTGTCACCTGGCCGAGAGCAAGCCCGTTGATGAAGGTTGCACTGTCCAGCCATGCATGCACGGTGACAACTTCGTTGAACATCAGGGGGAGCGAGGCAAATCCCCCGCCGAACGCGAACAGGTCAATCCTTGCCATCGTAGCGGCGAGGGTGAAGAGATCAGGCTGGAGAAGGTACAGTACCGCAAAGAAGGCTGCAGCCGCACCAAGCAGGATGAACAATGATTTTTCCGGGCGGGGGAATGTACCGGCCGGGGCGTCCTGTTTTTTATCCGGGACCGGGAGAATGACGATCCCGAGCAGGGCAGCAAGGACGATAACAATAATCGGGTTCAGTCCGGCAATAAAGAGCACCGCAGCAATCCCGGCAATGAGGACATGGACCCATTGTTTGAGCGACGTACGCCCGAATGAGACCGTCGCGTATGCGACCAGCGCCACTACGATCGCCTGCAACGCGAGGAATAATGCTTTTACCGGGGGGAGGTCGGACGTGGAAACATAGAGTGCGGAGAGGAGCATCATCAGGAAAAATGCAGGAAGCCCAAACCCCACAAATGCCGCAAGGGCACCGGCTGCACCCCGGATGCGAAGACCTGCATACGCGACAACCTGCATGGCCGTTGCGCCAGGGATGGCCTGGCAGAGCGCGACCCCCTCGTCAAAGACCGCACCATCAATCCAGCTTTTCTGCCCGACCGTCATCTTCCGTATGTAAGTGACCATAGCAGGGCCGCCGAACGCCGTGATTCCCAGCCGGAGAAATGCAAAAAAGATCGCGGCAAGCGAAGGTTGCTGCGATCCGGACGGGGAAGACATTTCAGCCATACCAGAGAAAAAATGTTAGTGACTCTGTAGCAGCTTGAGGATAAGCTGAAGCGCAAATACCCAGAGGATTATCCCGAAACCTGCCTTGATGTACCCGCTTGAGATCTTCACCATGCTCCGCGCACCGATTGTTGCACCGATAACGACCGCAATAACGGTACCGATGATCAGGGGAATATTAAAACCGCCGCTGGTCAGGTGCCCGAACACACCGAACAGGGATGAGAAGATGACCACAAAACTGACCACGCCGGCGGAATTTTTGGTAGGGTAGCGGCAGAGGAATATCAGGAACGGCACGATCAGGATGCCGCCGCCAATACCCAGCAGGCCGGAAATAATACCGACCACGAAACTGAAGAGCACGATCAGAGCATACATCCAGAGGGAAAACGTTACCGGGCAGGAACCCTCGGGCGCTGATTTCTCCCAGTACGTGTAGATCATCCGTCCCCCGGCACCAATGAGGAAGATGACAAACAGCCACATCAGGAGAACGGGATTGATGTATGCGGCTGCAACCCCGCCGAGAAATGCACCGATGCAGATGCCCGGCACGAACCAGAGCGCGAACTGGATATCGATAAGGTTTGACCGGTAATACACGATCGACGCTGCCAGTGCGGTGATCAGGTTGAGGACAAGTGACGTGGAAATTGAAGTGAGCGTCGCGTAGCCGAGGAGGAAAAGGATCGGCGTATAGAGCGATCCCCCGCCCTGCCCGAACATCGAAAAAATAATTGAGACAATGAAAACTGCAAAGATGGCAATCAGGATGGTGCTGTCCATCGTGCACCTTTTTATTGGGTTCCTTTCAGGACATTCACCCAGGTCTGGTCATATCCTGAGCAGGGAATGCACTCAGGCTCGCCGTCCACCATCCGCACATAACGCTCGAAAACGTATTCCCCGCATTTGCTGCATTTTGTCTTCGCGAAGGAACCTTTCGGGCGGCTGAAGGTGAAGTCAGGCAGTTTTGTCACCATGAACATCTCGGCCTCCGTTGCCGCGAGAACCATATCTACGACTTTCTTCACTACATCCGCCGGAACCTGCGAGGGCTCGATACCTTTCTTCCGGTAGACGAAAAATTCCTCTTTGCCCAGCGCATCCTGGAACTCCGATTTCAGGTAGACACGAACCGCTCCCTTTCCCGGAACCACGAGAAGACACGCGACTTTCCCGTAGTTGAGCCGTTCCATCATGAGCTTGCCATACGTACAGCCGGTGACAGCCATGAAACCGTCAATCATGCAGGTCTGCGGGTGCCCGACGCCCATCTCGGAGAGACCGAATGCCCCGTGGTCCCCGATATGTGAGACGTTAAGTTCCCGCATGGCAATCTGTCCCATCCGGTACCCGATCGGCATGAATGGGCAGATGTGCCCGTGAAAATCCCAGACTCCCTGAGGTATCTCAACTTTTTTTGAATTTGTCATGGGAGATACCTCATCGCATATGATATAAATAAATTGTCAATAGAGCCATCTCAAATAGTTATTATCGCAAAAATCGTCCCGACAATACTTCGTATCCAGATGCAGAATGGTCTGGAAATTTATTAAAATAAAATTCCTTTACTGGAGTAAATTTGGTGTATAATCTGAAATCTATCCCCTCTTTAACCTATTTTCGTTCCGCGTGCTCTGTGCACTGCAACAACCGGCGCCCGCGATCCGTGACGGAATAAATGATCCAGTTGCCCCTGTACTCGCCTTCGATGAGACCGCACTCTTTCAGGATATTCAAGTGATAAGACAGTTTCGAGCTTGAAAGGCACATGAACCGGTTGATGACGCAGACACAGAGCGGCTGATCCCTGATGATATAGAGTATAGAAAGACGGTGCGGATCAGAAAGTGCCTGATAGATTCTGCCTCTCTCACCGACGACTTTTTTCGAGGGAATGCGCTTCGACAGGGCCGGAAGTCCCCCCATCGCGTCGAGCTCCATCTGGATCTGTTCCGGAATCTCCGTTGGCAGGTCCCCTTCCTTTGATGATTCCCCGCAGCAGGTTGCGGCCTTTCGTGTCATCTCAAGATAATTTGAGATGCAAAGATATATAACATCGCTTTGTTCATAGTAATTCAACAAAATTTGAGATGCCAATAAACATCAGACTTCAGGAGACGGGAGATGGGAAACGACAATAAACCGTGCTGCGCTGCCGAGGCTCTCCGTCGTATCCGGCAGATCCCCATCAACGGCGTTCCGACCGGGATCTGCATATTCGATGAATGTATTGCAGAAGTAAAAACGCAGGATCTGAAGAACGAGCCGGAGATCCGGGCGGCACTCATCAGGCGAATAAAGGTGTACGATTACATCCCACGAAGTGTCGAGGATGAGTATGCCCGGGCTCTCTTTGAAGAGTACCACAAAATGTCGGGGAAACTATGAAGCGAATACGGGAAACTTTTGGGTGATACCATGACAAAAATCGAAGTACTCGGAACCGGCTGTGCGAAGTGCAAACGGCTCTTTGCCAATGCCGAGCAGGCTGTAAAGGATCTGAAGATCACGGCTGATGTCGTTAAAGTGGAAGACCTTGCCGAAATTGTCGGCCGTGGTGTCATGCTCCCGCCGGCACTCTTCATCAACGGCGAAGTGCGGGCGGAAGGCAGGATACCGGACGTGAATGAGATCAAGGAAATGCTGAACGGAGTAAAACCATGACTGAAAAACCAACATGCTCGTGTGGATCAAACGAAGCGAAACGGATTATATTCCCCTGTGCGGGACAGGCGAATGTTGGGCAGCTGACCAACCTTGCAGCGCTCCAGCTGACCGAGGAAGGCTACGGGAGTATCGCCTGCGCTGCGTTACTTGCCACCGGTGCAGAGAACCTTGTCGCCAACGCGATGAATGCCGATGAAGTTGTCATCCTTGACGGCTGCCCGATGCTCTGCGCCCAGAAGATTGCAGGTGCTCACGATGTGCCGATAGGACAACACCTTGTCATTACTGACCTTGGCATCACCAAGGGGCCTTCAAAATCCTACACGAATGAGGACATCGAGAATATTGTCTCTGCCTGCTGGAAGGGCGAAGGCCGGAAGAAAGAGGCTGCGAAATCTGGCAAAAAAACCGGCGGGAAGAACAACGGCTGCGGGTGCGGCGGAACCTGCTGATGCAATAAGGGGCGACCGGAAACGACCGATGAAGACGAGATCCGGGCATGGGCCGAGGAGTATGCCCGGAAGAATGGCTGGGTGCTGAACCCGGACAAAAAGGTACTGGATTCCGTCATCAAAGGACTGGCACGCAACGAAAAAAAGTTTGGCGAACGGTACTGCCCGTGCCGGATCCGATCGGGAGACAAGGAAAAAGACAAGGCGATTATCTGCCCGTGCATCTACCATAAGGACGAGATCGCAAAAGACGGGCACTGTCACTGCCAGCTCTATTACCGGAAGGAGATCGCAGAACCGGTGACGGGAGCAGGCGAATGACCATCGCGCTTGTCACCTGCTCAGGCATTTCCAATACCGGGAAACTCACCACGCAGGCAGCCCAAGTCCTGCTCCAGAGAAAACCGGGCCATTACGTCTGGATGCACGCAAAGCAGTCTGCCGCGATGCTCGAAGCGGAGATCGGGGATGCGGAACAGGTGATCGTGATTGATGGCTGCACGGACTGCTGTGCCACGAAGAAACTTTCCAAATCCTGCCTCACCCCCCATTGCCATATCATCGCAACCGAACTCGGCATCGAGAAGAACGGGATGGGCGAAGTTCAATACGATGAGATCGAGAAAGTGGTCCGTGCGGTCATGGACAACGGGAGCCAAATGCCATGATCGTTCCCCGCTACAAGCGTCTTGAGATTGAATGGAAACACTTCGCGGTCGGAGATGCGACCTGCAAACGGTGCGGGAAAACGGGAGAATCGCTCCAAACTACAGTTGAAGAACTCCGGCGCGAGTTTGCTCCTGCCGGAGTGAAGATCAACCTGACGGAGACACTCCTTGACAAGGCACGGATTGTGGAATCGAATGAGATTCGCATGAACGGAACATTGATCGATGACCTGCTCGCTGCTGTGGCCGTCCCGACCGACTGCCCATCCTGCAGTACGCTTGCCGGGGAAAGTACCTGCTGTCGTGCCCTTGAGATCGATAATGAACGGTACGAGGATATCCCTCCAGAGATGATCAAAAAGGCTGCGTACCGGGCGCTTGGAGTAACTGTATGAAAATTGGCATAGTATCTGACGGAAAATTCGGCGATCGGGCTTTCGAAATAATAAAGGAACGGTTCCCGACCGAATGGATCACGGCGCCGTTCCCGCAGAGCATGATTGCGGACGACCTCGAACTTGACCTCCCGGAATGCGACCTCTACATCTCCTATGTCCGTCATCCGGACGTTGCGCTCGCGATCATCGAGAAGCAAAAACCGGTGATCCTCGGGGTCAGTTTCGGCCCCGGATTTCTCCGGCAGGCAAAGGCCATCAATGAAAATATTGTTGCACCGGTGACGATGTGCTCCCTGGAGGATGATACCTGGGTACCGGAGATCAACGAGTATGCGAAAGTATTCGGGCGCCCCTCGTTTGAAGTGAAGGTGCAGGACAATGGCACCATCGAGAGCGTAAAGGTGATCCGTGGATCGCCGTGCGGTTCGACCGTTGCGGCAAGTGCGGAACTGCTCGGGACACAGCTTGGCCCGGAACAGCTCCAGCACTACGGCCTCCGGATCTGTCACTTCTGCCGGGCTCCCCGTTTTGGCAGGACCTGCGACAAGGAACTGTCCGGGCTCCTCCACATCCGGGAACTCGTGAATGCGATCAACGGAGTAAACCCCGCAGCGGGTGCACGGGTGCGGCAGTTTGCCGAAGACATGGAGAAAATTATTGACCGGAAAATAAACGGAGGATAACAATTTGCTTGACTATTTACAGGTCTTTGCCAACTGGGTGACCTATTCCATCCTCGGACTGGTGCAGGGAAGCCCCCTTGCATCGTCCGTGAATTTCTTTGTGTACGATACCATCAAGGTCACGGTCATGCTCGCCGTTATCGTCTTCGGGGTCGCCATCGTCCGGACCTATATCACGCCCCAGCGGGTGAAGAAATGGGTGGCTGGACGAACGGAAGGAGTGGGCAACGTGGCAGCCGCCATTCTTGGGATCCCTACACCGTTCTGTTCCTGTTCGGCCGTGCCGCTCTTTATCGGGTTTGTCGAGAGCGGTGTGCCGCTCGGCATTACGTTCTCGTTCCTGATCGCATCGCCGCTCATCAACGAGATCGCTGCGGCCATGCTGTTTGCGATGTTCGGCTGGCAGATCGCGCTCATCTACATTGTCTCCGGCCTTATCATAGCGATAATCGCCGGCATCATCATCGGGCGCCTCCATCTCGAAAGCGAGGTCGAGGAGTTTGTCTGGAAGTGTAAGTTGCACGATCTTGCTGAAAAAGCGATGAGCTGGAAGGACCGGCTCACGTTTGCAAAAGGCGAATCCCGGGATATCACGCTGAAAGTGTTACCGTATATCATCATCGGTATCGCTATCGGTGCGGTCATTCACGGGTATGCCCCGGCAGATTTCCTTGTGAACATCGCGGGCCCGGGCAACGCGCTGGCGGTCCCGATCGCTGTGCTGATCGGCATCCCGCTCTACTCGAACGCGGCGGGCATGATACCGATCATGCAGGTACTCACGGCAAAGGGCATGGCAATGGGAACCGCTCTCGCCTTCATGATGTCGGTTATCGGCCTCTCGCTGCCGGAGATGGTTATCCTCAGGAAAGTGATCAAGATCAGACTGCTCGCCATTTTTGCAGTCATCCTGTTCGTCTCCTTCACCATGACAGGATACCTGTTTAATGCGATCCTAGGATAATCAAAAAGTAATACGGTGAACATGATATGACGGCAACGACAAAACTCTCGTTTCTCGACCGGTACCTCACCCTCTGGATCTTCCTTGCGATGGCAGCGGGGATTGCCATCGGGTACTTTTCACCCACTGTCCCGGACCTGATCACCGGTCTCTCGGTCGGGACCACATCGATCCCGATCGCCATCGGGCTTATCCTCATGATGTACCCGCCGCTTGCAAAAGTGCGGTACGAGGAACTGCACACAGTATTCCGGGATACAAAAGTGCTCGGCCTGTCGCTTGTCCAGAACTGGATTGTCGGGCCGGTCCTGATGTTTGTCCTTGCTGTCGTCTTCCTCCGCGACCAGCCGTTCCTGATGTACGGCCTGATCCTTGTCGGGATCGCCCGCTGCATTGCAATGGTGATCGTCTGGAACGATCTCGCGCTCGGGGACTGCGAGTACTGCGCCGCGATCGTGGGCCTGAACTCGATCTTCCAAGTCTTCTTCTACTCCGTTTATGCATGGTTCTTCATCACGTTCCTGCCGCCGCTGCTTGGCATCGGGGCCGGTTCTGCGGTCTCGATCACGATAACCCAGATCGCGGGGAGTGTCTTTGTCTACCTGGGTATCCCGTTCATTGCCGGGATGGTCACGCGGTTCGCGTTGCTCCGCGTCAAGTCGAAGGCGTGGTACGAGCAGGTCTTTATTCCGAAGATATCCCCCATCACGCTCGTTGCCCTGCTCTTTACGATCATCGTGATGTTCTCCCTGAAGGGCAGTTATATCGTCAATGTGCCGTTTGATGTCGTACGGGTCGCCATCCCGCTGCTCTGCTACTTCGTGATCATGTTCTTTGCGAGTTTCTGGATGGCGCATCGTCTCGGTATCGATTACCAGAAGTCGGCCACGCTTTCGTTTACGGCAGCCTCAAACAACTTTGAGCTCGCGATAGCTGTTGCCGTCGCCGTCTTTGGCATCGAATCACTGGCGGCATTTGCAACGGTCATCGGGCCTCTTGTCGAGGTACCGGTGCTCATCGGCCTTGTGAACGTAGCATTGTGGCTGAAGACGAAATGGTACGGTGGAAAACGTGATAATGCATGCAATCCATCGCTGCATTAAACATGATGTGGTAGTCTCATGAAAAAGAAGATCCTGTTTATCTGCACCCACAACTCCGCCCGCTCCCAGATGGCAGAAGGATACATGAACGCAAAGTACGGTGACCGGTACGAGGTGTTCAGCGGCGGGACCGAACCGGGGCAGGTGCACCCGATGGCAATCGCCGTGATGAAAGAGGTCGGGATCGATATCTCCGGGCACCGGTCGAAACTTATTGATGAGTTCTTTGGGTCGGGCATTGAGACTGTCGTCACAGTCTGCGATTCTGCACAGAAGGCGTGCCCGTTCTTCCCCGGGGCAACAGAAGAGATCCACCAGGGTTTCCCCGACCCTGCTGCATTCACCGGGTCCGATGAGGAAATCCGGGCTGGGTTCCGTCGCGTGAGGGATAAGATCACCAGCTGGATCGATATGAAATTTGGGAACAACCCTGTGTAAATCCCGGCTTTGTACGGGTCTCATCAACCTTGCGCCAGTCACCGGCGGCCGGTCACTTTCACACAGTTCAGTCCGGCCCTTTACCATCAGTGCAGCAGGGATCCGGTGCTATGCAGATCGAGATCCGAAAGGGGGTGGCACTCCACCCGGGCACCTTTAATGCGGTTGTCGCTCCTGAAAAAGAGATAGTCGCTGCCATCAACAGCAACGCGGAGCCCGCTTTCAATCTGGTGCACCAGCACATTCCGGCTCCATCCGTTTTGGATTGCCTGCCGGATATACCACTCACGCTCTTTTGCATCCTTCACCTTATTGAGCAGGGCGATATGATGATACCAGGTAATTTGTGCAAAGCAGCTCTTGCACAATTGCTTTCCGATAGGTTCTGCCATTATTCCAGTGTCCCCCTGCCGATGTCGTTTGTCACGATACGACAGCCCCAAACTGGTGACCTTTCTTTCCCGCCAGTCAGCTCTCCTGGCGGAGATCGAAGTCCGGGCAAAAGGAGGGGGCCGGGTTTATCTTCCGCCTCAAAAACACTGAAGAACACCTGTGGCCGGGGAAACACTCGTGGCGATCGGGAATGGGGGCTTGATTGCCCTTCTCATAACCGGGATACGGGAAAAGGCGCAGATACCGGATATCCGGCCCGGTTTACCCGGGAGAGATGGTACTCCGGGTACCCGAAACGACAATGATTGGGATAGCAACCGGCGGTAACTAAATGTTACCGGGAGATTATTTTTTTGTCTTTGGTTACGTTCATCGCACATTTTTCAAATATTAAAACTTGGACATATCATTATCAACAGAATTGTCCTTAAGCGTGTCTGGAAGCTTGTCCCCTGAACTTTTACCCCGGTGAAAGTTCCGGGATGCTACAGGTTAATCAGGAGGTTACCATGAGTAAAGTCATAGCAGGTATATTATTGATTTTGATCGGACTCGCCCTGCTCGCTGGCGGAATTACGAGTATTCGTGTACTTCAGCTGGCAGGAATCAGTTTTATCATTGCCGGTGTCCTGACAATTATACTGGCAGTTATCGTATTGATGATGAAGAAACCGGAAATGGAAGCTCCGGCTAAATAATTCTGTTTTTTTAAATTTTCGCCACGCACCATCCCTGATGCATGTATCAAAAATCACGGCAACGCAGCGGGAACCGGTAACTTCCCGGGGCCCGGGGATCGTTACTTCATGTCGTTTCCATCGCGCGACTCGATTTTTTATGCTCCATTACGAAAAGATGTCTGCCGCCTGCCCTGGCGGCACCACAGCCGATACGGGCGCGCTGTTCCAATACTCTGCAAGCTCAACGTTTGGAAGCTACATGGAAGCTACTTCACATTTTCCTTCGTTATCGGCCACGATGACAACCAACGGATACCTTGCCACCGGCGGTTATATAATTTCTTGTGACTGTAACGGCGATAACGCGATTCTTCTTGGACTTGGTGAAATGACGGCGAGGGCAAGCGCCATTGTATCGGTTTCTTTCGTTCCCCTCCCGGCCCTTGCCATCACCACTCCCAGCCCACTGCCGAACGGGACAGTGAGCGTGCCCTACAATCAAACTCTTGCCGCAACAGGAGGGGCGCCGCCGTACGCGTGGTCCATCGTTTCAGGCAGTTTGCCCGACGGGTTGAGCTTGGACGCGAACAGCGGCGCCATCACCCGCACGCCCACGAGTGCGACGACAGCCACCTTCACAGTGCAGGTGACGGACAGGATCGGGACGACCGCAACCCAGCAGTTCACCCTGTCCGTCGTCGCACCGCTTGTCATTACCACGGCTAATCCGTTGCCGGACGGAACAGTGGGTGTGTCCTATGGCGTGACGCTGGAGGCGACCGGGGCTCAGGCAATTACACATGGGACATCGTCTCGGGCAGTTTGCCAGATGGGTTAGGGTTCGACACCCGCAGCGGCGCCATCGGTGGCATGCCGACCGCCGCCACAACCAATAGCATTGAGGTGGAGGTGAGAGACGACAACGGAGTTACAACGAACAAAACCTTCACCCTAACGATCACGAATTCATTCGTCACCATTGTCACCCCCAGTCCGTTGCCGGACGGAACCGTGGGCGTGGGTTACAGCCATCCATTGGAAGCCACGGGCGGCACAGGCAATTACGCGTGGACGATTGCAGGATTGCCGGACGGTTTGCTCCCGGATTCCAGCGGAGACATTACCGGCATTCCAACCACGGCTGGGATTTTCAACTTTGTCGCCCA
>NZ_JBKQWO010000024.1:0-9193 GCF_052325125.1 Methanoregula sp.
CCGGGCCCGGAACGGTACGATGAATTTCCCGAACTCGTTCTCTATGGCAAATGAATCGACGCTGTACACGGAACGGATGCAGTCGGGCGTCAGGATATCCTGCGGTTTTCCGTACCCGATCATCTTCCCCCGGTTGAGTACAACCACCGCATCAGCGTACCTGTACGCGAGGTTAAGATCATGGACGGCGACGATCATGGACGACTTCTGTTCCCGGGTGATCCGGCGCATCGTCTCCATGACCTCGATCTGGTACCGGATGTCGAGGGCGCTCGTGGGTTCGTCAAACAAAAACACCTGCGGGTCCTGGGCAAGCGCCCGGGCGATGAAGACCTTCTGCCGCTCGCCTCCCGAAAGTTCATCCATGAACTTGCCGGCAAGGTCTCCCATCTCAAGGGCGTCAAGAGCCTGCTGGACCCTTGACAGTTCCTCGTCCGACACCGACCACGTGATATACCTTCGTCGGCCCATCAGGACCGTCTCAAAAACGGTTGAATAAAGCGTATAGGAGAAACTCTGCGGAACATAGCCCACCCGTTTTGCCAACTCGGTGGGATCGATATTGCGGATTTCTTTTCCGTCAAGGGTGATCGTGCCTGCGGTCGGATCAAGGATGGTGGCGAGCGTTTTTATCAGCGTCGATTTGCCGGAGCCGTTTGGCCCCACGAGGGCGACGATCTCTCCGTCACCCATCTTAAAGGACACGTTGTCAAGTACCCATTGCTGCCCGTAAGCCTTGGAGATCTGATCAATGACAAGTTCCATACACAACTCCCGGTTAGTACAACCCCCGGCCCCGCGCTCTCATGATCAAAAAGAGGAAGAACAATCCTCCGATCACGTACATGATGACTCCTACCGGTATCTCTACCGGGCTCATCACCGTTCTTGCCGCAGTATCGGATATCAGGAGAATCACCGCTCCCATCAGCCCGGAACACGGGATCAGGTACCGGTGATCATTGCCGATGATCATGCGGCAGATATGCGGCCCCATCAGGCCGATGAAACCGATAATGCCCGTGAATGCGAGGCAGCACGATGCGGCGAACGTCGAGATCATAAGACCCGAGAGGCGCAGCCGGTTCACATTGATGCCGAGGTTCTTTGCCACGTCATCCCCGGCAGCAATGGCGTTTAAGTCCCAGGACATTCGTTCGAGAAGGATAAACGGAATCAGGGTGAGCGGGATGAGGAGCAGCACCGCACTCCAGCTGGCACCCCACATCCCCCCCATCAGCCAGACCACCAGATCGCGCAGCTGGTCGTTGTTGGTGATATACTGGAGAAAGATAAGCCCTGCCGAGAAGATGTAGCCGATGACCACACCGGAAAGGATGAGCGTTGCCTGGTTTACGCCCCGCGCCCGCGAGATCCCGTAGACAAGGAGCATCGAGAGCCAGCCGAAGAAAAATGCCAGGATAATGATAAAGGAGTTACTGCCGATGAGAACGAGTCCCCCGAGGATACCAGGCCCAATCACAATAGCTACGGCCGCCCCGAATGCTGCCGCCGAAGATAGTCCCAGCATGAACGGGTCCACGAGCGGGTTCCTGAGCAGTCCCTGCATCACCGTCCCGGCAACCGCAAGGCTGATGCCGGTAAGGATCGCAAGGATAATTCTCGGGAGCCGGAACCCGATCACGATCAGTTCTGCCTGCGGGTTTGAAGGAGACGGGATCGTAAAGGGAATCGAATCATACCATGCCCCCACGGCAGGGAGATACGTGTGCAGGAAATTCTGGACGGAAACAGCACACGCATGGGCAACCGATAAGACCGAATCCTCCGGCGAGATGGCAACCGTGCCAATCCCCGCCGAGAAAATCGCCGCTGCGATCAGGAGGAGCAGGAGGAAAACAATAAGCGTGATACGCCGTCCGCTTCCTGCTTTGTACAGGGAATGAACCGTGGATGGCGGGGCCGCATCGGTCTGTGTGATATCTGGCAAGGAAATCCTCTTTGTTTACCGGATGCTGTCAGGAAAACAGACCCACGGTGCAAACCGTGACAGGACATTCATTTACATCCCGATTCCTTTCACGAGCTCGGCAATCTGTTCAGCCTGAAGATCTTCAAGCCTGAGGTACTTTGCCCCGAGTTCATCCGAGAGGGTATGCGCAAGGCCAAAGGTGATGAAACTCTGCTCGGAATCGATCACAAACGATGAGATTCCTGCGTCCCGGATATGGGCCGCAACCTCCTTTGCATCATCAATGGGAGACCCGGAACCCATGCTCACGTTCGCCTTCCCGTCAGAGATCAGGATCATCCGGGGAATGGTATGGTGGTTTATCGCAAGTTCCCGCTGGAGTACCTCGAAACCCCGTGAGAGCCCGTGGGCAAGCGGCGTCTTTCCCCCGACGGGAAGCGTCTGCATGTATTTCCTTGCGAGTTCCACACTCGATGTCGGGGGCAGGAGCACTTCGGCCCCTTTTCCCCGGAATATCACGAGGCCGACCCGGTCGCGTTTCTGGTAGGCATCGATCAGGAGCGAAAGGATTGCACCCTTGACTGCGGTCATCCGCTGTTGCGCACCCATGCTGCCGCTTGCATCGACTACAAAAAGAACCGTGTTTCCCATTTTGCGCTCCCGGACTTTCTCGCGCAGGTCGGATGGTTCAATTTTTACCGCAAGTGCTCCCTCCCGCCCCCGCTGATGTGGTGCAGCTGCACGGATCGTTGCATCAAGTGCGATATCAGGGCCGGGAGTCTCCGGGATCCGGCTCCGCACATATTTTCCGTCCCGGGATTCGGTCACGCTCCTCCGGCCGTTTCCCTCGCGCCGGAACGAATCAATCCTCCGGGCGACTGCAAGCGGCTGCCGGTTAAGTTTGAACGGCGAGCCTTCCGCAAACTGCGTGGTGGTCGATCCATCCGGGGCCTGGCTCTCCTGCGGCTGCGGGTTGTGGGGATGCTCGTGCTCATGCTGCGGCTGCTTGCGATCTTTTTGTGATTTCTCGATGGACTGTTCCATCTTCTGCTGGTCCATCTGCTGTTCGGAGAACGGCCGGCGGCGCATCCGGTGGGTGAGGACGAGGGCAGCCGCTTCCCGTATATCGTCTTCGTTCACTTCGGTCCGGTTATTGTACGCTGCAATCGTTGCCGCCGTCTTCATCATCGTGATATCAGCCCGGTGCCCGTCCACGGCCATGTCGATGCAGATCTGCGCGATCATGGTGAACATATCGTCAGAAACAGTTACCTCGGGCAGGAGTTTCTGCGCACGGACGATGCGTTCACGCAGTTCCTGTTCAGAGGGCTCCCACGCCCGGATAAACTCCTCCGGTGTGTCTTCGTACTTCTTACGCCGCCGGATCACTTCGACCCGGGTCTCTGCATCGTGGATCCCGACGATATCCACGCAGAGCCCGAACCTGTCGAGCAGCTGGGGGCGCAGTTCCCCCTCTTCAGGGTTCATCGTGCCGATCAGGATGAACGCGGACGGGTGAACATAGGAGACCCCCTCGCGCTCGATGAAGTTCATCCCCATCGCGGCGGCATCGAGAAGGACATCGACAATATGATCGTTTAAGAGGTTCACTTCGTCCACGTACAGGATGTTCCGGTTGGCCTGCGCAAGGATGCCGGGCTCGAACTTTTTCTCACCGGTTTTTAACGCATGTTCGATGTCGAGGCTGCCCACGACCTTGTCCTCGGTGGCGCTGATGGGCAGTTCGACCACCCGCATTTTTGCAGATACCGTCTTTAAGGCCGGGAATTTTTTCTGGCAGTCAAGACACATTGCCTTTTTGTCTACCGGATCGCAGCCGAAGGTACATCCTTCCACCACCAACCGGTCCGGGAGCAGGTGCGCAAGGGCCCGGGCTGCCGTGGATTTTGCCGTCCCCTTCTCCCCCTTGATCAGGACACCGCCGATCTTTGGGTTGATCGCGTTCAAGAGGAGCGCCTTTTTCATCTGCTCCTGGCCGACTATCGCTGAAAACGGGTAGATCTCATCGAAGTGATGCATTGTATGTCACCGTATAAAAATATTGAAATTGTGATGAACTTTTAACCAGAATATCATTTCATAGTGTATTAAATATTTCATTTTTAAATTCTATTACAATCTCGTGTTAAATTTTTAAATATTCGTTATACGCAAACAGGAAAAATACCATAGCCACCACGAGAGAGACGCAGCCTGTAACGACGGCTGCTCAACCGGCAGCGGCCGGATCTGGGGAGAATCAAAAATACTATGATCATTACCGCAGTCATGTGGGGATCCTATGCCCCGATACTCAAACGTGCAGCGGCAGCGACCGGCTGCACGCTCCGCATCTTCCCGAACCGGGTACTTGAAGACAACCCGGAAAAAATGGACGATGTCCTTGCGGCGATGCGGACATCTGATGTGGTACTGCTGTACCATACCTCGGATATGTTCTGGGAGCAACTGGACAGGGAGGTAAAAGAGATCCGGAAAACCGTGCCGGTCATCTGCCTCGGTACCGACCCCCTCACGTGGGGTCTCTCGACCGTAGATACCTCCATCGTCGCTACGTGCCAGACCTACCTGACCAATAACGGCGATGAAAATTTCAGGAATCTCCTGCGGTATATCGGGAAGGTGGTCTTTAGTCAGGACGTTCCCGTTGAACCTCCGCTCGCGGTCCCGTGGGACGGCCTCTATCATCCTGACGCGCCGGAAGTCTTCCTCAATGCCGGAGACTACCGGGCATGGTACGCCCCGCGTGCATGCGAGGGGCCGTGGGTGGCGGTTCTCTTCTCCCGGGTCTCCTGGGCCTCGTCCAACTGTGCGATCGAGGACGCCCTGATCCGCGCCCTTGAAGCAGCCGGCCTCAACGTGATCCCGGTCTTCACGTACTCTATCCGCGACGACACGCTCGGCGCAAAAGGCATGGCCCGCGTTGTGGAAGAATATCTCGCCCCGGATGGCCACCCCGAGGTCGACGCCATCGTCAAGCTCATCCCCTTCCTGCTGGGTACATCCTCTGAAGAGGGCCACTACGGGAAAACGGCCGCCGCGAGAGGGACCGGCCTCCTCACCCGGCTTGGCATCCCGGTCTTCTCCCCCATCATCTCCTCGTACAAATCGCTCGAACAATGGCGCGAATCGTCCGGGCTCACGCTTGATACCGGCTGGGCGGTTGCGATGCCGGAGTTCGAAGGTACAATCGAGCCGGTCTATATCGGTGCCGGCAGCAGTAGTGCGGATGGCGAAAAACCCCGCGAGCCGCTCCCGGACCGTTGCAGGAAAGTTGCCGTCCGGGTGAAAAAATGGATCGCCCTTGCAAAAAAACCGGTGGGCGAACGCAAAGTCGCTTTCATCCTCAACAACAACCCCTGCGCGAACGCTGACGCCAATATCGGTGCCGCCACCCATCTCGATTCGCTCGAAAGCGTCGCCCGGATCCTTTCAAGCATGAAAGAGGCGGGATATGCAGTCGAGCCCCCGGCCTCAGGAAAAGAACTCATCGACCGGATTATGGAACACAAGGCGGTCTCCGAATTCCGGTGGACGACCGTTGACGATATCGTGGCAAAGGGCGGGGCGCTCATGCAGATGGACTCGGCCACGTACGGCGCATGGTTTGCCACGCTCCCCGCGTCCGTGCAGGAGCGGGTGAACGCAACATGGGGCACACCTCCCGGCGTCGGGATGGTGTACAATGGGAACCTTCTCGTCACCGGGCTCTCGTTCGGAAATGCGACCGTGCATGTCCAGCCCAAGCGTGGGTGCTTTGGCGCCCGGTGCGACGGGCAGGTCTGCAAGATCCTCCACGACCCGGACTGCCCGCCGCCGCACCAGTACCTTGCGACCTACCACTGGATCGAGGATATTTTCGGGGCGGATGTGATCGTGCAGGTCGGGACCCACGGGAACTTAGAGTTCCTGCCGGGAAAAGGTATCGGCCTCTCGGAAGAGTGTTTCCCGGACGTAGTGACCGGCGATGTCCCGTTCCTGTACGTGTACAATGCAGACAATCCGCCCGAAGGAACCATTGCAAAACGCCGGGGCTATGCGGTACTTGTCGATTACATGCAGACCGTTCTTGCCGGCAGCGGGTTGTATGGGGAACTCGAAGAACTGGAGCACCTGCTCGGCCAGTACGAGACGGCAAAGAACGACCCGGTCCGGGCACACGCCCTCCAGCACCTGATAATCGATGCGGTGACAGCGGCAAACCTCGATAAGGACATGCACCTCACCCACGACCTGCCCCTCACGGATGTGGTGAGCCGGGCACACGAGACGCTCTCAAAAATTCGGAACACGCAGATCGCGATCGGGATGCACATTCTCGGCGAGCTCCCGGAAGGGGAAAAACGGGTCGAATTTATCTTCTCTATCCTCCGGTTCGATACCGGCGATGGCTCGCTCCGCCGCGCCGTTGCCGGGGTGTTTGGCCTTGACCTGTCCGATCTTCTCTCCCACCAGGACCGGTTCTCCGAAACGGTAGGCCTGTCGTACGGGGCGCTACTGGAAAAAACCGACCGCGGTGCAAAGCAATTCATCCGGGCCGTGCTGAACGGATCGCTGCTCTCCCCCGACCAGATATTTTCCCGGCCGATTACTCCCGAGCAGGTACAGGTGCTCAACGGTCTTCGCACCCGGATCCTCGATATCGACCGGAGACTGGGGGCATCAAAAGAGATCGATGCGCTCCTTGCCGGGTTTGACGGGAAGTACATCCCGTCAGGGCCATCGGGCCTTGTCACCCGGGGCCATGACGAGGTGCTGCCGACCGGGAGAAACTTTTACTCGCTCGACCCTTACCAAGCCCCGACCCGGGCCGCGTGGCGCGTGGGACAACGTCTCAGCGACGCCCTGCTCGAAAAATACACCCGCGAAGAGGGAAAACTCCCCGAGAATGTCGGATTCTACTGGATGGCCAGCGATATAATGTCCTCGGATGGCGAGATGTATGCCGAGATCCTCTGGCTTCTCGGGGTCGAACCGGTCTGGCTTGCGAACGGCCAGGTAAAATCATTTACCATTGTGCCACTCGAAAAACTCGGCCGGCCCCGGATCGATGTCACGGTCAGGTCGTCCGGGATCCTCCGCGATAACTTTTCGAACTGCTACGAACTCGTGGACGAGGCAGTCCAGGCAGTCGCCGCACTCGATGAACCGCCGGAACAGAACTTCGTGCGCAAGCATGCCCGGGCCGCAATGGAAACCGAAGGTGTAAGTTTCCGCGATGCCACGTACCGGGTCTTCTCCTCAAAGCCGAACACGTACGGGAACGGCGTGAACCTTGCGGTCCTCGCGAGCGCGTGGAAGACGGAGTCTGACCTTGCAGATATCTTCGTTGCGTGGAACGGTTACGCGTACGGGAAAGAGACAAGCGGTGCCGCCGCCCACGAACAGCTGGCACAAAACCTCTCGACCGTCGCGGTCACGTTCAACAAGGTCCAGTCCGATGAGTACGACCTTCTCGGCTGCTGCTGCTATTTCGGCACGATGGGAGGGATGACCGCCGCCGCCCGCCATTATTCCGGAAACGAGGTAAAGCCGTACTACGGCGATACCCGGGAACCGGAACACGTCGAGGTCCGGGATCTCGCCGATGAGATCCGGCGCGTCGTGCGGACAAAACTGCTGAACCCGAAATGGATCGACGGGATGAAAGAGCACGGGTACAAGGGTGCAGCAGACATGATGAAGCGCATCACCCGGGTGTACGGCTGGGAGGCCGCGACACAGGAAGTAGATGACTGGATCTTCGATGACATCGCGAAGACCTTTGTCAATAACGCGGAGATGCGGAAATTTTTCGAGGAAAAGAACCCGTATGCCCTTGAGGAGATTGCCCGCCGGCTCCTCGAAGCCGAGCAGCGCGGGCTCTGGGATGCAGATGAGCAGGTGCTGGAGGAACTCAAAAGGAATTACCTTGAGGTCGAGTCGTGGATGGAAGACCTCGCCGGTGAGGGAGATTATCAAGGTGGCAATGTGGACATTGTCACAAAAGATGATATGACCTCATGGGGAGATTCCATGGACAGGATCCTCGCAAAAGTCCATGCTAAACATTCGGGGGCCCCGGAACATGCGATAAAACGAGGAGGACTATGAACGCAATCGAGACAAACGGCCTGACAAAATATTACGACAAACTCTGCGCAGTCGACCACCTGTCCCTGTTGGTGAATAACGAGATCTTCGCCCTCTTGGGGCCCAATGGATCCGGCAAGACGACAACGGTGCTGATGCTCACGACCCTGCTCCGCCCGACCGAGGGAAGCGCCGCGATCTGCGGGCACGATGTCGTGCGGGAGGGAGAGGAAGTACGAAAACGGTTAAGTTACGTGCCGCAGGACATGGCCGTCGACATCAAACTGACCGGGCGGGAGAATGTCCTCCTCTTCGCCCGGCTCTACGGGATCGCAAACCCGAAGGAAACAACCGATGAGGTGCTCGCGATCATGGAACTGTCTGACCGGGCCGATGACCTGATCCGGACGTACTCGGGAGGGATGCGGCGCCGGCTGGAGCTCGCACAGGCGCTCGTGCACGAACCGGACGTCCTTTTCCTGGATGAACCCACCATCGGGCTCGATGTGACGGCACGGAAAAAGATCTGGGAGCACATCAGGCAGTTGCGGAAAAATGGCATGACGATCTTTGTCACCACGCACTACATGGACGAGGCCGACCAGTTCTGCGACCGGGTCGGGATCATCAGCAGGGGCGCGATCGTGGCACTCGACACACCTGCCGCATTGAAGGCACAACTGGAAAAGGACGTGATCACGGCAAAGGTCTCCGGCTCCCCGGGCCCGGTCGAGATTGGCGGAGTCCGGTGCGTCGGTCAGATGAACGGCGAGATTACGTTTACCGCAGACAATGGCCGGGAGGCGATGCCGCTTATCGCTCGTGCGCTTGAAACACAGGGGATTATGGTCACGTCCCTCTCAATGCGGGAGCCGACCCTCGACGATGTCTTCCTCCACGCGGTGGGGACTGCCGAAGAGCCCGGGCATTTCGACTACCAGCAGTTCAGAACGATGTTACGGAGGCGGAAATGAGAGGTGTAAAAGATTATATCGCGCGGGATATGATCAAGTGGTTCCGCAGCCCGGTCTCGGTCGTGTCCATGCTCGTCATGCCGGCGGCCTGGCTGATCTTTGTGGGGCTTGCCCTGCCGGTCAGTTTCACCGGCAATTACCTGGACTTTATCACGCCGGGCATTCTCGTCATGACCATGCTCTCGTCCTCGCT
>NZ_JBKQWO010000025.1:0-35512 GCF_052325125.1 Methanoregula sp.
AGATTACCGTCGTCAATATCATGGAGACCGAGGACCTCGCCGCCATCAAGGCCAAGATCAACGAACTCAAGGCGAAAGACCCCGGCGCCTTTGCCGCCGACCCCATCGTCGTCGAAGTCAAGGAAGCTGCCGGCAGCGCTGAAGTCGCGGCAGCAGGGGCGAACCCCCAGTTCCTCGAGATCGAGAAGAGGCTCGACAAGGTCGAGAAGAAACTCGAGTTCGTGGATGCTGAAGTGGCACAGCGTGTTGGGAGAAAGATCGGACGCGATATCGGCATACTGTACGGCCTCGTCGCAGGCTTAATCGTATTTGTCATGCTGCTGTTTATGCTCCAGAAATTGATGGCATTGGTGTAATGGAGGTGTAAAAAACATGTTCAAGTTTGAGAAAGAACAGAAGGTCTGGGACTTCAACGGCACCAAGATTGGTGGACAGCCCGGCGAATATCCGACCGTATTGGGTGCTTCAATCTTCTATAACAAGCACGAGTGCGTGCTTGACGACAAGACAGGAAAGATTGACAAGGCAAAAGCGGAAGCACTCTGGAACCGCTGTCAGGTACTCTCTGATATGACCGGCATTCCGCATTTCATCCAGATCATTGCGGAATACGGGGAAGCATTCGAGAGCTATTTCAGCTGGTTCGACAGTATCGACAACAAGACCGCATTCTTAATGGACTCATCAGTCCCGAAAGCGCTTGCCCACGCGTGCAAGTACGTCACTGATGTCGGGCTTGCACACCGTGCGATCTACAACTCGATCAACGGCTCGATCCTGCCCGAAAGCATCGAGGCATTAAAGAACAGTGATGTAGACGCAGCGATTGTTCTCGCATTCAACCCGGCAGACCCGTCAGTCGCGGGCCGGGAGAAAGTGCTCGTCGAAGGTGGCGTCGCAGGACAGACAAAAGGGATGCTCGAGATTGCAGAATACTGCGGTATCACCCGCCCGATCCTGGACACCGCGGCAACCCCCCTCGGCCTTGGCTCCGGTGGTTCCTACCGCGAAATCCTCGCCTGCAAAGCCATCCACGGCTACCCGACCGGTGGCGCATACCACAACATGACGGTCTCCTGGACCTGGCTCAAGCGCTGGAAAGGCACTTCGAAGACCCCCTCCGTCCTTGCAGAAGGCTACAAGGGCAAGGATGTCCTGCTCGAACAGATGTCCCACCACTACCTCGGTGGCATAGAGGGCATCAAGCAGGCTGCATGGTCAGCACCCGATATCGGCTGCAACATGATTGCAAGCACGCTCGGTGCCGATCTGATTATGTACGGCCCGATTGAGAACGTCGAAGCAATGATCACCGCACAGGCCTACACGGACATCACCGTCCTTGAGGCAACCCGCCAGCTCGGGGTCGAGTGCAAGGCAGAAAGCCACCCAATCTTTAAACTCATCTGATCCGTGGATACCACGGATCCCTATTTTTTTCCCGCACGGGATGTTTCAGGACAGAATGATAGCGGACGACGGGGATCTAATCTTTGTTAAAACGTCCATCGTTATCCCCAAAAAAGGATTTTTCCGGTTCTCCCGGGAATCTGACGTGAACTGCGCGGACAGGCACCGGGACCAAAACCGGTAAAAATGTGCGAATGCCTCTCCGCCGCAAACACCCCTCCGGGGCACGGGGGGCAGGAAGTATTTTTATTTCCTCCCTGATCCGCCGCAGGGGCGGCACTCATCGTTCACGGGAGGATATGGTCTTCCCCCCGTCGACCACTTCATGTACCGAATACGTGCCGGAGGCTCTCCTCAGCTTCCGCGGTGCGTCCCAACCGGTGCAGGGCCTCGGCCCTGTGCTGCCAGACAAAGGAATTGATCGGGTTGATGCTGATCGCCAGATCGAAAGCTGCCAGCGCTTCTTTGTTCCGGCCAAGGCCCAGCAGGGCAATTCCCCTTGCAGTCATTGCCCGGATATTATTCTGGCCGGCATCGAGAATGTGGTCGAAGCAGGCGATGGCATCGTCGTATCTCCCCAGCGCATTGAGGGCATAGCCTTTGTTTGCAAGGGCGAGCGTGAAGTCCGGGTCAAGGGCAAGGGCACGCTCGAAACACGCGATCGATTCCGCGAACCTGCCGACCTTGCGCAGGGTATACCCTTTTTCGTACCAGGTCGTCAGAAGATGCGGGTTTTTTTCAAGCGCACGGTCATAACAGGCAATGGCATCCTCATGCCGGCCGAGGGCGTAAAAGACCTCTCCCTTCTGTTCAAGCGCCGTGGTATTGCCAGCGTCTTCTGCAAGAACCTTTTCATATTCGGCGAGGGCATCGTCGTACCGCCCGACCAGGGCAAGGTGATGCGCCGCCTCAAGCATTGCTGTCATGTCCATATCCCATCATACACAGATACGCACGATCCGTAATAAAATACCCGCGTAGGGAAAAAAGATGGTAAAAAGAGCCCAAAAGAGCCACTACCGGCGACGGGTTGCCGGGTACAGGAGCAGACCGGCACCGCCCATCACGGCGATGATCGGAGTCATGGGCTGCATTGCCGCTTTTGTGGTGGTTGTGATCGCAGAGGCCTGCGTGGTAACAACGGGTGGCACCGGTACTGTCGGCTGCTGGGCGGGAGTGGAAGGGATGGCCGGGGCAGGGATCTCCACCGATTGCACTGTGGGCGGGGTAGTGACCTGAGCGTCGAGATGCAGAGTGTAGGACGAGCTGCTGCTGCCCCCTTTGCGGTTACCCGGATCCTGCAGGTACACCGAGAGGGTCTTGTACGTGTCGCTGCCGCCCAGGTGCGAGTAATCGACAGGTTCCGTGCTAACGTAAACGGTATAGGTCCCTGGGTTTATCTCGTTCCAGATCCGCGAGGTGTCCCAGTTAAACCACCACTGCTGGCTGCTGTCGAGTTCAACGATGGTGAACTGTCCCTGGTCGGCACGCTGCGTCACGTCGGTGAGGGTCACGCCGTCGGTGGGGAGACCTGGGCCGGTCATAAACAGGTACACCTGGGTGCCCCGGTACGAGGAGCCGTGCATGTCGATGATATCCCCGAGATACCCGGTAACGTACACATCTGCCGCACAGGCACCTGCCACCAGCAGGCACGATGCCATACAGAGCAGCACGATCATGATGGTGCCGGAAGGATGCGAAAAAAACGGGCGTTTCGGGTTCATACCAGAATATAAACTACCGGGGGGTATATTTGTTGCGGGACTGGCGGGAACTCCCCATTTTACGTATCCACGACGAAAACGGCAGCTAAAAAGAAAGCGGGGGTGGGGGCCGGGACGTTCCTGAAACGATTAATACAGGCGATAGATGAAGAACCCGTCCCGGTAATGCTCGGCCTGATCGTAGTCTGCAAGCAGGTTCTTCCGGTTGCCGTACGAGAGCATCCGTTTCCGGAGGGGTTCCATGCCGCAGGTATGATAGATCAGTTTTTTGATCTCCTCGTTTGCCTGCCGGATCTCCTTTGTCTTGACCTTCCCCAGCAGGTCGGCAGGAGAGGCTTCGATATCAAAATAAGCAAAGAGTGACTCAAGGGAGATGAGCCAGAGTTTTTCCTGCACCGCGGTCTCAGCGGCCTGCGTTGCCTCCGCATCCGAAAGCACGAGATACGCTTCATCATTACCATGGAAAAACGCCTTGAACCCGTATAGGTGGCCGTTCGAGATATGGAGCGCAGTTTTGTCCACACCGAGGAACCGGGCGAGCACCTCGCGTTTCTGCTGCATCACCGGATCCTGGCTCTTGTGCATCTGACACCCCCGTACCATCAGCAGATGAAATCACATGTGTAGTGTGTGCACATTCAGCATGGACGTATAAGGTATTAAGATACGCCCTTTTACGCCGGGAACGACACCGTGGGCGCCTGACGTTTGAAAAAAAGGGAATGGTATCGCAGGCTTTCTCCCTTGTGATCCTACGTGATATCGAGCGGCTCGAAACCCTGTTTTAACACCTTCCCGAACTGGACGCTGATCTTCGGGTCCTGGGCGCAGACTGGACATTTGTAATCTTCAGGAAGATCGTCGAACTTTGTCCCGGGCTTTATGCCCCGGTGGGGTTCACCGCGTTTCTCGTCATACACGTACCCGCAGATCGAACAGATGTACCGGGTGGGTGCCCACTCGTCAAAACCCCATTTGCCGATCTTGCCCCGGCCCTGGTACCCGCAGACCGGGCAGACATAGTCTTCGGGGAGGTCTTCAAAGGGCGTTCCCGCCGGGATACCATTGTGCGGTTCCCCACGGAGCGGCGAGTAGACATAGCCGCAGAGCCGACACCGGTACCGCTTCAGTTTCCAGGTGGGGACCTTCTTTGCCGGGGATTTTTTCCCGGCCTTTGCCCCGCCGGCCTTTGTCTTCAGGGCTGATTCGGCCTTCCCTTTTTTTATCGCTGTGGTTTTCTTTGACGGTGCAGCCTTTTTTGCCGGCGCGGCTCTTTTCAACGGTACCGGGGACTTTGCCGGGCGCACAACCCGCTTTCCCCCTTTGGTTCCGGAAGATCCGGAAACTTTCTTTGTTCCTGGCATGAATACTCTCCGAACCGGGCGGCCCGGGGGGATTGTTTGCCCGGCACGTCCGCTATAACGGATGATGGCAGTTACCGGATATTATATATTATGAATGATGCAACCAAACCGACAGGGAGAACCTGATGTATCCCGTCCCCTACAAATACCGGTAGTCCCGGACTCATCCCCTCATTGCAACCCGGACAAGGACCCGCACTATGGCTGAAATCACTTCCTACCGTCGATCACTCGGGTTTTTTGAGCTGGTTAGTCTCGGGGTCGGGGGCACGATCGGATCCGGCATCTTTGTCGTCCCGGGTATTGCCGCGCGGCTCACCGGTGTCTGGTCGCTGTTCGCCTGGCTGATTGTTGCCATCTCAGCTTCCTGCGTCCTTTTCTCCCTTGCCTCGGTGTCTGCCCGGTTTATGGATTCAGGGGGGTTTTACACTCTCTTCGAATCGGTTCTTGGCCGGAAGGCGGCAGCGCCATTAATCGTCATATACCTTGTTTCCTCCATCTTCGGCATCTCGACCATCGCCGCCGGGATCGGGCAGTATATCGGTTACTTCGGGCTCACGCAGGTCCTCATCATCGAGATTCTGGTAATCGCCGCGTTCTGCTGCATCAATATCATCGGGATCTCCCTCGCGGGAAAGACCGAAACCGTACTCACGCTCATCAAGATCGTCCCGCTGATCGTGATAGCGCTCCTTCTTCTCCCGTTCATCCGGATGGAAAACCTGGTTCCCGCGACCCCGCTCACCACCGCCGGCCTGCTTGCGACGGTTGTTATCGTGTACTGGCCGTTTACCGGGTTCGAGATCAGCGCCATTCCTGTCGAAGAAACGACCGACCCCCGGCTTATCAGGACATCCCTTTTGTGGGTCATGGGGATCGTCGTCTCGGTCTATCTCCTCCTCAATATCGCGCTCATCGGCAGCGTCGGTGCAGCCGTGCTCGCCGCATCGCCGGCCCCGGTCGCAACCGCCGCCGCACTTGTCATGGCAGACGCAGGACCCGTGGTGGTCTGCATCGGTATCATCGCTATGCTTTCGGCGATCAATGCGTATATCGTCGGTACCTCACGAATCCTCCAGAACTTCTCGGCGCGGTTCGGCATCCCCCGGCTCCGTGACCTGGGTACCCGGGGCACGCCGGTTTCTGCGTTGGTCGCCGGCTGCGGTATTGCCGCAGGCCTCCTGCTCTTCTCCAATCACTTTGACCAGCTGGCAGGCATATCCGTGATTACGACCCTTATCCCCTACCTGTTTTTCTGCATCGCCTCATGGATTCTCGTCAGGGAGACACGGATGCGGGTGGTATCTGCAGCCGGCGCCCTGTCTACGCTCGCCATTCTCCTCCTTTATTTTTTGTTGTGAGAGTCCTGATACGAAGACAAAGCCCGTGAATTTATCCGTCAGAACCACCCATGATCTGAAGTAAAGATATGGCGGACCTTCTTTCAGGCGTAATCTACGCATTTGCGGCGCTCTTTGTGATCCTCGACCCGATCTTATCGGTTCCGATCTTTGCAGGCATGACAAAAGGGCAATCATCACGGGAGATCCACAAGCAGGCATTCATTGCAGTGGCAGTCGCCGGCGGGCTGATGTATATTTTCCTCGTCTTCAATACCACAATTTTTGAGATCCTCGGCCTGACACTCTCCACGTTCCAGATCGCCGGCGGGATCCTGTTGTTCCTTCTGGGTATGCAGATGGCACTCGGTCTTGATATCTGCAGGTCGAAAGACCAGTCCCCGACAGCAGCCGGTGTCGTCATCGGCACTCCTATTCTCTGCGGCCCCGGCGCGATTACGACCGTGATGCTCCTCTCAAAAGATTACGGCATCCTCATACCGTTTATTGCGATCACCCTCTCGCTTGTGGCGACTTGGATCATCCTGTATTTTTCTGCAGGTATCCAGAACCTTCTCGGAAGCGTTGTCACGGATATCATGGGAAGAGTGCTGGGTATGCTGGTTGCAGCCATTGCCGTAAAGATCATCTTCTCCGGGATCATGGGAACGCTGGGCCTGCCATTCCCTGTCTGAACAGGAGTCCCTTTTGGATCTGGATCCATTTTCAAAAAAGGCACAAAGCACCGTGGCATTTTAAATAAATGATCCTTCAGCTCTGGAAAAAACAAACACAAACCGATTAAGTTCAGTACGGGATCAAAAAAAACGAAAAAAAAATGTGCGAGGTCTCCCCGCATCAGGACCCCCGGGGCACGGCCGGGCAGGGAGTTTTTCGTGTTGATTTTTCGTTTGTTCTGGTTTTTGATCCCCGCGGGTGCGTCCCTTCGGGGGCGGCGGCACCCATCATTCATGAGGGGGGTATACGGGCATCTTTGCAAGGCACAGGAGCGGTCCGGGCGACAAAAACTGTTCCCTCTCCGTCACCATGCGTTGTGCAATTTTTAAAAAACTAAAGGTGCCTACAGAGCCGGAAAAAGACGGAAGTGCAATGAGCGCCCGGTTCACCGTTTGAGCGACCAGACCTCGACCATGTGATGCGGGTGGTACCGCATCTTTGCCTCCCGGAGACCGGCAACGCCGAGATCGCTCTCCCGGTTGATGTACTCCACTTCACCTGCCAGCAGGGCAGCGGTTTCCATGTTGATCGCCTTATAGATCCCTTCACAGTCCGGCAGGCCTTTCTCGAAATGGACGAGTGCGGTATCCTCATTGAGGCGTTCGAAGAGGGAAATGGCAGCGACCTGCGAATTGACCCGGATCATAAGGCCGCGCAGGGGAAGTTCGGTGAAATGCTCGATCGCATAGAAGACCGCTTCCTTTTCGTGGGCGAGCACAAGGTCGTTCTCGCATCCCTTCCACTCGCACCACTTCACCAGGAATTCCATCACTTCCACCCGGTTCTCGGCCGTGATCGGCTCGACCGTGTGTGAGCAGTTTTTCCGGAACCTGTTGATCTGGCTGCGGATCTTGAGGTAGTTCTTTCCCGGGAGTTCAGCAAGGTCGGAGGCCCGGTACACGTATTCAAAGTGATTCCGGTCCGGGACAAGGGTGAGGGAAGGATCGATCTCCCGCATCCATCCCACCGTCGCCGGATCGATGAGGACGACCGGGGTATCGTCGCCTATCTCCATCGCAAAGCGGATCAGGTCTTTCATAAGCGCAGGGTCGCGGGGGCCGATGGGAGGGCGGAACCGGGTTACACCGGCAATAGTACTTGCCAGGACGATGTTCCCGTTCACGAATGCGTACCGGTACTGGGCAAAATGGTTCCAGCAGGCCATATTCGTGAACGTATTGTCGCTGTGGGTCTGGGGATACAACGCGTAGTGGTGCTCGAAAAAAGCCCGGTCAGCGAGGGTCACCGGCCTGAAATCCTCCTGTTCAAGCATCAGGCGCCCCCCGGTAGATCAGCGGGACATGCCCCTCCATCCGGGCAAATCCCAGCGGGAGGTAGAAATTTTCCGAGTCGGGCTCGGCAACGAGGGCAATCCAGGAGATCCCTGCATCCCGGCACCGGCGAACGAGGAGGGAAATCATCGCTGTCCCCAGATCCCGCCGGCGGTACCCGGGGAGCACAACAAGATCCTGGATATATGCATCTGATACGCCATCCGAAATCACGCGCCCCATCCCGACCGCACGGCCAGTATTTTTATCGGCGGCAACCACGAACGCAAAACTGCCGCTGATAAGCCGGGGAACCTCGGCAGGATCGTACTCGTCCTTCCACCATCCGCCGGCCCGGTACAGTGCCACGATCTCTCTCGCATCCCACGAGCTGACAAGCGCAACGCTGATATCATCCGCACTCATCGCACGCAGCCTCCCGGGTAAAAAGACCGTAAAAGAAAAGAGAGCGATTTTTCCTGCAGGTACCGGGCCGTCGTTGTCATTCCAAGACCAGCTATGCTGACTTCCGGCGATCCGCCTGCAACTGCCCCACCGCGGTATCGACTATCGCCCCGAGATCCCCGATCCCCCAGTGCTCCGAGTTGAGGATAAGGTGGTAGATGGAGAGATCGCTGATATCAATATCGTAGTACTGCCGGTACCGCACCGCTTCGCAATGCTCGCGTTCGACCGTGATCGCCTTTGCCGTCTCTACATCGGCAATATGGTCGCGGAAAACGATCCGTTCGAGCCGGCAGGCGATGGGGGCAAACAACCAGATCCTGAGATCGGCTTTTTCCACCATCCAGCCCGAGAGCCGCCCCTCGACGATAATATTGTCTTTTTTCTCCGCGATCTCTTTTTGCCGGGCATCGATCATCTTGTCGTAGGCCGCATCTTTCTCGGCAAGCCGGCCGAATTCGGCAAGTTCCATGTTGTGCTCTTTTGCGCATTCACGGAAGACCTCGCCGGCCGAGATCATCGTAAAACCGTGGTTCTCTGCAAGATACCGTGAGAGCGAGGTTGTCCCGCTACCGGGAAGCCCGCTCACGGTGATCCGCATCAGATTCCCCCGATATTGAGGGCCTTTCTTATCACCTGGCTGATCGTGATCGAACAGATCATGTACCAGATGATCCATGCAGGAATGACCCAGAGCAGGGGTGCCGTCAGGCTCACCGTCCCATAGTAGGGAAGCGTGATCGTATTATTGATCTGGCTGAGCCGGTACAGGAGCCAGAAGAAGATCGGGACGGTCAGGACCAGGATGTATGCCATCGGCTTGAACTGCTGCTGCGAGAGCTCGAGCTGCTCCTTCATCATCCGGTCTTTTTTCACATCCAGTTTCTTGATCCGTTTTTCATCCTGGGATAACATAGCCTCCCGGTACTCTTTCTGGAATCCCTTCATCCGATCCTGCACATCGGTCATCCGCTCGTAGTCGATCGTATATTTCTGGATAATGGAGGAGTACAGGCCGGTAGCCGCCGAAAGGATCACGATCAGGATAAAAAACGGTATCCCGAACACTTCGACCAGAGGGGCAAAAACCGAATCGATCGCCTCTCCCACACCAACCCGCAGCCACTGTACGCTGTAGGAGAACATCATCAGCATCATGAAGAGCAGGGCGATGTATAATCCGTATTTTTCCCAGAATTTTCCAAAGTTCATGTAGTCACCTTACAAAGGGATTACCTCAGGACGTCCGCCATCTCCACGGCGGCGAGGTCCAGCAGGTGATCGGCGTTGGTGATGATCCTGATAGTACAGCCGGTTACCATGGCATACGCAGCGGCAATAGACCGGTTGAACTGCTGGTGCTCGGCAATCGCACGTGCACCTTCCTTGTCACGGCTTCTCGTTTCGTCGGTCAGGCGCCGCATGAGGATCTGGTCATTATCTGTTTCAACGAGTATGATAACATCGGGCATGATCTCGCGGAGCACCCATTCGGGAAGCCCGGCGAGGTACCCCCGGGGGGTTTTCACCGATGCGTGCGTGTCGATCATGACGTTGCCGGGAATCTTTGCAATCGCCTGCGCTGCACGCTGCTGGAGCCGTTTCTGATCGGCCCGCTCGAGCGTGCGCATCTGGTCGCGGTTTTCCACGAGCCCCTCGCTTTTGGCCACTTCGAACATGAAGGAGCCAAAATTGATGGGCTGGTATTCCACCCCTTCGTTTTTGAGTTTTGCTAACGCCTCGTTGATAACCGTGGTCTTACCGACACCCGGCACACCCGTGATAATGACTTTTTTTCCTGCCATTCCTGTTCCCTTCATCAATCATTCTTTGCCAAAGAACGTCCGCATGAACGGATACATCTCCATGATCTGTTGGCTCGCTATCTCTTCGTACAGCCTATACGTGATACTCACGGTCAGTAACAACCCCGTTCCGCTGACAGCCCCGATAACACCGAAGAGGTTCGCGATCACACTGAGGATACCGATGAACACCCCGCCGATAACCGTGACACGGGGGATGTACCGGTCAAGGTACTTCTCCAGCACCTGCGGATTTCTCCGGTATCCCGGGATAGACATACCGGACATCTGGATCTGCCGGGCCACGTCCTTTGAATCGAGACCTGCGGTCTTGATCCAGAAGAGTGCGAAGATCGCACCGCCGACCACCATGAACGTGATATCGATACCCATACGCAGCATGACTTGCCATGGGGCATGCCCGAGATCGGTCGCCCACCACATCCAGTCGGTCGGGCCGTTAATAGGTGCAAGGAAGTACATCAGGCCGGACTGGGGGACCTGGCCGTTGAATTTACCCAGGATGGTGATGCCCACGTTGGAGAGGAACATCCCCACCATCTGGATGTTGGCCTGGAGCACCCTGACGAGGATCATTGGCAGGACACTGGCATAGATCAGCTTGACCGGGAAACGTGCCCGGGCACCCCTCACCTGTGCATGGGCAAGGGGGATCTCAATGCGGGTGGATTCCACGTAGACGATGATTAAGAAGATGATGATCGTTGTGGCAAAGGCAAGGAGATTCGCTCCGAAGTACTGGATAAAATTCGCACCGTCAAGCACGACTGCGAAAAGGCGCGGGAAAAACCCGATCGGATAGGGATCGCTGACAGCGGTCCAGTTGATGAACCCGTTCACGAGGGCCTGGGAGATACCGGCAATGATGAAGAGCCCGACACCGGAACCGATACCCCACTTGGTGACCACTTCATCCATCAAGAAGACAAGGACACCGCCGATACAGATCTGGATAAAGATTAACAGCGAGACGGCGAAGAGGTTGCCGCCGAAGAACTGCGCTGCGATGGTGGGATCGGGCTGCATGAACCCGCCGACAAGGTTGGGTGCGGCCTCGATCACGATCATGACGAGAATGAGGATCTTCTGGAGACCCATGTACATGACCTGTCCACGGGCCTCGCTCGTATCGATATGGAGGATGTCGGCGCCTTTTAAGAGCTGGAGCACGATGGACGCGGTGACGATCGGCCCGATACCGAGGTGGACAATTGACCCATAGGCCCCGCCGAGCAGGGCCCGGTAATAATTGAATACATCCGTCCCACCGGAACTCAAGCCAAATACCGGGATATTCGTGAGCACAAAATACAGAATTAAGATTCCCAGGGTCCACATCAGTTTGTTCTTGAAGTGGACATGCCCCTCCGGGCTCTTGACTGCGGGCATCGCAGCAAGCAGGGGTTCCATTCGATCCAGCAGGTCTCCCATTATTTCACCAAAAATCAGGTGGGTCAGACGACCTGCGCCTTTCCACCAGTCTTCTCGATCTTTGCTTTTGCCTGCTCAGAAAATGCCGTTGCAGAGATGTTGAGCTTCTTTGTTACCCTGCCGCTGCCCAGTACCTTCTCGATACCGATATCGGCAGCGTTTAAGACGATTGCATCTCCTTCCTGTCTGGCGATTCCCTGGGCAAGGAGCGAGGGTACGATCTGATCGATAATCCCGACATCCATTGAGGAAACCGTGACTGCAGGGTTATGGAAGAACCCGTTCTTACCAAAGACAGGTCCGCCCATTTCCATGTACCACTTGACAAAGTGGTGGGCGTTGATACCTGCGCGCCCCCTTCCCCCACGGTTGCCAGCGCCCCGGCGGTTCTTATGGGTTCCTCCGCCGCACGTCCGCGATCCGCGGTATTTTGAACGTTTGTTGGTTGGCATCTCTTCACCTCATCTTATAGAGGAGAGTATTGATCTCCGGACCATAATAGCCAAGCGCTCCGCCTTGTACGAACGTGCGCTTCGTGGTCTTGTATCCTTTGCGCGGCGGGTGGAGACGGAGAACCGGCTTGAGGCCCGGGATGTCGCGCAACCTGGACTCGCCCTTTGCCAGAGCCTGTGCAAATTCGATGATGCTGCTGTACGTCGAGTTTGACTTGATGTACTCGTCCGTCAGGGGATCATCACCGATCACACGGCCACGGGTCGAAAGCAGGGTTTCAAGGGTCGCTGCGTCCACTTCACCATACGCAACGTAATCTTTTACCTTGCGGATCATCCCGAGGTTCTCGGGAGTGTCTGCCACGAGCACGCAGTGGTTGATGTGGTGCAGACGGAGCATCTTTAACGTGTCTTTGATGTCCCGGCGGGTATTGACCACGCCGCGGACCTGCACGACTGCGTACATTTACTCCGACCCCCCGGTACGGATCATATTGGTTTCTTTTAACGCGTTAAACGTCGCCTTTGCGAAGTTGATCGTCGTGCGCGTCTGCCCGCGTGCAAAGGTCCAGACATCCTTGATACCGGCGAGTTCGAGCACTTTCTTGCTGATATCACCGGTGACAAGGCCGATACCCTGCGGTGCCGGCTTGAGGGTGACCCGGACACTGCCGGCCGCTCCCTCCACCTGCATCGGGATGGAGTGCTTAACATCGCACCCGCATTCCCAGCTGCCGCACCCGCGGCGCACCTTTACGAGATTCATCTTGGCCTTGGTAATCGCCTTCTTGATTGCATCACCGACTTGGACATCTTTTCCCTGGCCAAAGCCGATGTACCCGTTCCGGTTGCCGACAATGACGACGGCGCGGAACTGGACACGGCGGCCCGAGTCAGTCATTCTCTGCATCATGGCGATATCGAGAACCTCGTCTTCGAGATCCGGGAGGAACATATCGACGATCTCGGGTTCCTTGATCGGCCTGCCGCTTTCGAGGACCTGATCGATGCTTTTGATCTCCCCTGATGCGACAAGCTTGCCAAGACCGGTGACCGGGCGCCATTCTGCCTTTTCGTATGCCATTTACACCAGCTCCTTCTTTATGGCGGCTGCCACCTGTTCGACATTCCTGACGATATCTTTGGCTTTATCGTTGTAAGCCGCGATATGCGCACCCTTAAGCCGTTCCTCGGAGGGGACGATCCCTTCGCCGTACGGGATCTCAAGGCCTGCATCGACTGCTCCCTTGAGCGCGGCAAAGACCCGTGCTCCCGGGGTTGCCCGGTTGAGCCCGATATCGAGGATCGCACGGTCCTGCCCTGCTTTTTTTGCCTTTGCGGCGAAGAGCAGGCCTGTAAGATATGCTGCAGGTGTGTTTGCGGTTGCCCCGGTGTAGCCGTACTTTTCGAGTTCAGCTGAATTGGCCGATACAAGGGTCTTGTCTCCGTCCATCTCGGCGGTGACCAGCTGCACGAGGATATGCCGGTTCGTCCTGCGTACGACCATGCGCGGCGCATCAGCGACAACGAGCTTGGTTCTCTGGTAATAATCGGTTCTGCCTTCTCTTCGCCTGCGGAATGCGACTAAATACCGTGGTCCGGTCGCCATGTTACTTCAGCCTCCCGGCAATGATTTCCATCTGTGCTTTCATGTGAGCGACACTCCGGAACTGCCCGCCGGCTGCCTTGCGGTAGATGACCCGGTACAGGTGCCGGTCAATGGTGCCTTCCCCGCGAAGCGCGACAAGCGCCTTCCTGATCGCCCGGATCTTCTGGATCCATGCCCGCTTGCTCGGGGTTCGTGCGCCAAGGGCGCCTTTCCGTTTTCCGACACCCTTGCGGTGTCCGTACGACCGTTGCGCGGTGCGCACGCGCGCCCTGCCGCGGCTTACACCTTTCTTCTGGTGCGCCTTGATGGCGCCATCGGTGATAAGCCCGCGCAGGTCCTCGCGGGAGATCGCGTTCTCGATGTCCGAAAGACGCTCCGGGTCGAACCAGACACGGTTGACACCGCATTTCAGTATCGACGCGGCGATGCGTCTCTGGCTGGCGACGTCACTCATTCTTCTTCACCTCAGATGAGGACATTTTCTTTGCTTTTGCCTTTGCCGCTTTGGGTTTCTCTTCTGGAGCTGCAGGCTTCTTTTCGGTCTTTGCCGGAGCCGGTTTCTTGGAAGGAGCCTTTGCCCCTTCCTTTGCCTTGGGCTTTGCGGCTTTCTCTTCCTTCTTTTCAGGTTCCTTTGCTGCAGGCTTGGACTTGGTGGCGGCGGCCTTTACCGGCTTTTTCTCATCAGCGCCCTTCTTCCTGGCACCTTCTGCATTTGAAGCGCTCTTCTTTGCCGGGGCCTTTTTTGTCTCCTTTGTGTCCTTCTTTGCCTTTACCGTATCCTTCTCTGGTGCGGCCGGCTTCTCCTCTGCGACGCGTTCCTTGATCACGCGGGTATTAAGGATCTTGAAGCCTGACGCGGCTGCCTTTTCCTGGAGGCCCTTACGCTTGCGTGCACCGACGCCGGCTGATATCCGGATCGCCTGGGTCTTCGCGTCAAGATTTTCGAGATCTTTTTCCGTGAACACCAGCACTTCAAAGAACCCGCTGGGGTGCATGCCGCGCACCGCAACCGGGCTGCCAAAGCCGGGCTTGGGGAGGTTGCCTTTCGCCTTCTTCTGCTCCCGCTGTTTGTTGTGCTGTCCGCGGGGCTTTCTCCATGAATCGGAGAGCTGTTTTTTCTTGCCAAACCCGTCGCGCTTGAAGACGGCACCCTTCGCAGTGCGCACACGGATCAGTCGCTTGGTTTCAGTTGTCATCGCTCAGTTCAGCCCCTCTGTACCATGTAAATGCCGTCCTGGAAGACCCGGGGGTCCCGGTAACGGATATGGGTTGCGTGTTCGATATTTGCCGCAGTATTTCCGACCTTTTCGCGGTCGATGCCGGTGAGTACGACCTCGTCGTTTGCCACCTTTGCGGTAACGCCTTCGGTGATGTCGGCGTACCGGGCTTTCTTCTCACCAAGGAAATTGGCAATCTCAAGCCGGTTTCCCTGCAGCTTGAGCTGGATCGGGAAGTGGCTGTAGACGACCTTCATCCTGTACTCAAATCCTTCAGAGACACCCCGGCACATGTTCTTTGCATGTGCCTCAAACGTCCCGACCATCGCGGTGGTCTCCTTACGGTTGGACTCAGTTGCGATGACAATCTCCTTGCCGTCGCTGGTTACCGTCACCTGCGGGAACCGGACGCTGCGCGCCAGCTGGCCTTTGGGCCCTGTCACCAGAAGCTGCGTTCCCTCAAGCTTCACCTTGACGCCTTCGGGAATCCTGACTTTTCTTATGCTTGCCATGATTCGCACCCTCTAGTAGACATACCCGAGCAGCTCGCCGCCGATGCCTTCCTCGCGTGCCTGCACATGCGACATGACGCCATGCGAGGTGGAAAGGATCATGAGCCCGAAGTTCTTGCCGGGCAGGTACTGCTTCTCCCAGTATTCCATCTCATTCTGCTGGACCGAGAAACGCGGGCAGATTGCCCCGCATTTGTTGATCTTGCCGGTGAGATGCACCTTGAGCTGGCCGCCGCGGCCATCCTCAATAAACTCGAAACCGGCAATATAGCCGGCGTCCTGCATGATGCGCAGCATTGAGCCGAGGAGCTTGCTTGCGGGTTCGATGATAACTTCGGACTTGCCGGTGTCACCTGCGTTCTTTAACGCACTCATCCCGTCTGCAATGGTATTTAATCGTGTCATTTTGCAGTCACCCCTCAGTTCATCTTCTTGAAGCCCATTTTCTGCGCCCATTCCCGGAAGCACTGCCGGCAGAACATGATGTGGTACCGGCGGACAAGTCCCTGCTTGCGCCCGCACATCTTGCACTCGTTTGCACCGCGACCGTAGATCTTCTTCCTTTCGCCACCCATTTAGCGCACCTCCACCGAATATTCTTTCTTGAGGAACGCAATTGCATCCTCCTTTTTCACGCGCTGCTTTTCGGGAAGCTTCTTCTGCTGCATTCTCCGGCGGGTGATCCTGATGCCGTTCCTTTCGAGCACGACGTTAACATCCATCCCGAAAATCCCGATCTGCGGATCGTAGGACATGCCGGGGAAATCCGTGTGCTCTTCAATACCAAACGAGAAGTTCCCGCTCTTGTCAAACTGGCTCTCAAAGATCGTCTTGTTGACGATGGTCAGGGCTGTATTGATAAAATCCTGTGCTGGTTTTCCCCGGAGCGTGACCTTGCACCCGATCGGGGCGCCTTTCCTGATGGAGAACGCCGGCTGTGTCATCTTTGCCACGCTGCGGATCGGTGTCTGTCTGGTGATCGTCTTCATGATATTCTCGGCCTTGACAAGTTTTTCACCACTCTCGCCAACACCCATATGGACGACAACCTTATCGATGTGGATATCTCGCATTGCGGTCACTGTTCAAGCCCCCAGCCTGATTTTGAGATGGTCTCTTTTCCGATCATGTAGACATAAGGAGCGACGGTGTCGAAGCGCTCTTTGGTCTTCTCGTCCTCAAGGATGATCTTGTTGGGGACACTGCCGGGAGTCTTGATGATCTCAACGATCCGCGCCACCTTGCCGGAGTGCCGGCCACCGGTAATAGTCGCCATGTTACCGGCGGCAAACGGGTAGTGTTCAATGATCTTGAACCGGTCCTCGGGCCTGAGGGAGATAACCACGGAGTCGTTTGACTTGTAGGTATTATCTGCGATGATGTTTGCCCCATACCGGAGATTCAACTGGACCTTGCCACCGGTGATGGTAGTCTTGTTCTGGATCTTGCAGAGCCTCTCTTGGGCTGCGTCTGCATCGATCTCCACGGTCTTGTGCCGGCCTTTGAGATCCCTGAGCACCCGGTAGTACTTACCGATTCTGGGAAGAGCAATAACATCGAAGATACCGATGCCCATCCTGGGATCCCGGCAGGGGCTCCCGTTGATGATGACATCCTTCTGCTTGAGGATCTGCTTGACTTCCTTCATAGTCCGGGCAAGACCCTGCTGGTCCCGGAGCCAGACGGCTACCGGCATTGCATTTGCATTGTGCGGGCCGGGCGCTGTCTTTGCGACAAACTTCGTGGTCTTCTTGGCGATATGCCACGAATCGGGCGCGTTGAGCCTTTTCAGATGATCTGACATTATTCCTTCTCCCCAAGTTTTTCGACGCGGCGCTTGTCATCGAGCTTGAGCTTGGTGATCTCCACCTTGGACGCATCGACAGGGCGCGGGACCTCGGTGCCATCAACCTTGGTAGATGAGACACCATGGACGATGATCTTCACATTACGGGTGTCGATTTTGTCAACGAGCCCCTCCTCGCCGACATGGTCGCCGCGGGTGACCTTGACCGTGTCACCCTTGATAACGCGCATCGTCTTTTTCGCATATTTTTCTTTGAGCGCTGCCGAGAGCGGTGCGTTGAGGAACTTGGACCTCATGTGCGAAGGTGCGGTATACCGCGCTTTTCTCTGTTTGCGTGGTTGTGAACTTTCAATCCTGACCATTCAGACCACCTCACACAATGATCGTCGCCATGGAGCCAAGCTTAGGGTACCGCTCTGCCACTTCACGTGCGACCGGTCCCTTGATCTCGGTTCCTTTTGGCTCGTTCTTCTCATCCACGACGACAACAGCGTTGTCGTCAAAGGAAACGCGGATGCCGTTGGGGCGGCGCATTTCCTTCTTCTGGCGGATGACGACAGCCCGGACCAGCTTCTTGCGCATGTCGGGCGTGCCCTTCTTCACGGTCACCGTCGCGATGTCGCCAAGGCCCATCTTGGGCTGGCGCCGGCGCACACCATGATAGCCGAAGACAGATACGATCTGGACGATACGCGCGCCGGTATTATCAGCGCAGGTCAGCTTGGTTCCGGTCGCAAGCGCCCTCGGCGTCTTGGACTGCTTTGCCTTCATGGCTGCTGCACCTCGACAACGACGTACGTCGTGCTCTTCGACAACGGTCTGCACTCAGCAATCTTCACGAGATCCCCTACCTTTGCCTGGATGCAGGGCGGGTTGTGGGCGTGAAGCTTGGAGATGCGCTTTTCGTACCGGTTGTACTTCCGGACGTAGTGCAGGTAATCCCGGGCAACTACGACCGTTCCCATCATCCTGTCACTCACGACTTTACCGGTAATCACCTGGCCGCGTACCGGTAAAGTGCCGTGAAACGGACAATTAACGTCCTTGCATTCCTGCTTGGGAGGCTGGACGTTCAATCCAATGTTTTGTGCCATTATGGTATCCTCTTTTTTTATGCTCGCTTGAGCCTCTTTTCTGGAGCCAGTATCAGTGCGGACCCATGAATCTCAACAAGGGTGTTGTCGGGCAGAGAAAGCCGGAATATGCTCCCACGTTTTGGGATCTTCTTTATTCCGGCCTGCGTCTGTATGGCAACAAGATTCCTTGTCTCATCGATGATGCGTCCGCTTACCTGGTTATGAAACGGGTTTGCGGCTCCAGCTACCAGAACGTCAAGGCCGATCAGTTCGTGCCTCATCACGTTCTGGCAGGAGATCATGCACGGCTCCTGCGGTTCTTCTCGGTCATCAGGCGGGCAATGGTGCGCCGAAGTTCCCGGATGTGCCCGGGGTTTTCGGTAGCACCACCGGCACTGACCTTTCCGTAGTGCTGGACAAGCTCCATCCGGAGTTTCCCCATCTGTTCCTGCAGTTCGACATCCGTGAGCTGCCCGACATCGTGCGCCCGTAAGATTGCCATTTACTGCACCTCTTCATCGATATTTTCATCAGGAAGAACCGGCTCCTCGGTATCAACGTCGCCGATAGAGGTGATCGTTGCCTTCGGTGCTGCCGGCTGCTTTTTTACCTGTTCGATGATGGCAAAATGGTCGGGCATCTTTGCATCCGCGGGAACAATCTTGACCTGCACGCCGATTACGCCAAGTTTCTTGATGGCGATCGCATAGCCTTTCTCGACGATTGTATTGCTCGGTTCACCGCAATGCTTGATGTACCCCTCGGTGAACTTCTGGGTACGGGCACGTGCACCGGTTAACTTACCGGCGATTACGACCTCGCATCCGAGTGCACCGGAGTCCATGACCCGGCGCATGATGCTCGAACCTGCTTTACGGAAGTACCACCCGCGCTCGAGAGCGTTTGCCAGCCTCTCCGCCATGATCTGGGCGTTGAAACTGGGGTTCTGGACCTGCTGGACCTCGATCTGCGGAGACTCAACCCCGTAGTTCTGGGCAAGGTCCTGAGTCAGCTGGTGGACGAGTTTCCCACCCTTGCCAATCACGATCCCCGGCTTTTCTGCAAAGATGGTGACCTGTGTCCCAAGAGGCGTACGGGCGATGTCCATGCCACCGAAGCCTGCGCGCTTGAGCTCTTTTGTCAGGTACTTCTCGACACGGGCCTTGCGGGCACCTTCTGAAATAAATTTCCTTTCGACGGCCATATTATGCGACCTCCCGTACCACAATCTCGATGTTGACGGTTTCGCGGACCTTGGGGGACGCCCGGCCCATTGCCCGCGGGAAAAACGCCTTCTGGGCACGCCCGCGGTTTGCCGAGACATGGATGATCTCCAGGTTCTCGGTGTCCAGTCCGGTGTATTCCGCATTCTTTTTTATGGATTCAAGGATCCTGATGTACGCCTTGGATGCCTTGACCGGGTACCGGCCTGCATCCCAGTTGCCGGGGAGACCGCGCTTGTGCGCGACATTCCGGTTGAAGTGCCTGAACGGGATGGCTTTCTTGAGCGCGACCACATCAGCAAGGTAGCTGAGCGCATCGTTGACGCGCTGGTGCCGGATGAAATCGGCGATCTCGATCGAATGCTTGGGAGAGACGGAAAGCTCATTTGCTTTGCCTCTGGCTATGTTGTCACCGTCAATCTTCTTTGAATATGCAATGCGTGCCATTTCCATCACTTCAGCGGTACGTATTTACTGCCCCTCGTTGCACCGATACCGGCGGAACCATGGGTAACCCTCTTTCTCGTGAGTGCAAATTCGCCAAGATAGTGGAAGACGGCCTCGGGCTGGAACTCGACTTTTAGGAATTCCTTGCCATTATAGATCTCGATGCTCTTTCCAATCATCTCAGGCATGACAATCATTTCACGCAGGTGGGTCCTGACCTTCTCGTCCCCGCCCCGGATCTTTGCAAGCAACGTCTCTTCGCCGCGGTTGAGCCCGCGGTTGAATTTTCGGCGTGCACGGGCTGGCATCAGGGGGATGAGTTCGCTTAACCCCATCGCCTTGAGCTCGTCGATCTTGTACCCGCGATAGGTGAACTCTTCACGCCGTCTGGGCATTCTCTTCTGTGTCTTTTTTGGTGCTGCCATACCGTTCACTTCCTGCTCTTACCTGTCTGGCGTGCTGCCACAGATCCAACCGTCCTGCCTGGAGAAGTACCCCGGGCAATGGTCTTCGGGCGACCCGTGTGCTGGTGCCCGCCGCCACCGAACGGGTGATCGATGACGTTCATCGCGACACCACGGACACGCGGCCAGTTCGATGCGGTGTTCGCCATCTTGTGGTACTTGTTACCGGCTTTTACAAACGGCTTCTCAACGCGCCCGCCACCGGCAACAATACCTATGGTCGCCCTGCAGCGTGCGTTAAACCATTTGGTCTTACCGCTGGGCATCCTGACGCCGACGCGTTCACCAATCTTGTCGACAACAACTGCCTGGACCCCGCTCGAGCGGACAAACTTGCCGCCATCGTTGGGGCGCGACTCGATGTTGCAGATATAGGACCCGGTCGGGATGCTCTGGAGCGGGAGCGTGTTCCCGTTCTTGACCTCGACATCGGTCCCCCAGGATACGACCTCGCCGACACCGACACCCTCGGTTACCAGCATGTAGACCTTCGATTTGTCCTCGAGCTGCACAAGGGCAATCGGGGCGTTTCTCGCCGGATCATGCTCGATATCGATGATCGCACCGGTGATCTTCTTTGTGCCGTCCCCGATGTGCTTTAACTCAGCCTTGTACCGGTGGGATGGGGCGCGATAGGTCGGGCCTCCCCTGCCCCGGTTCTGTGTTGTAATTCGATGTCCCATGTTCCCCACCTTACATAATGCCAAGCCGGCTCAGGATTTCCTCGGCGGCTTTCTCGTTCTCGAAGCTCACAACGGCTTTCTTTTCACCATGCAGGGTCATAAGCGTGTGAACACGCTTTACCTTCTGGTCAAACGCCTTCTCGATATCGCGTTTGATATCCTGCTTGGTGGCCCTCCTGTCAACAAGGAACTGGAGTTTGTTCTCATTCTCCAGAAGCACCATTGCTTTTTCTGTGACAAACGGGTGTTTCAGGGTAGACATTTACTTTCCCTCCAGACGTGTAACTGCACTTTCAGTCCAGACGGTCAGGCGTCCTGCCTGCATGCCCGGGGCGAGGTGCTCAACATTAAGCTGGTCTACGGTCACGACGTCAACACCGGCAAGGTTACGGGCGGCGCGGAACTCGGGGCCTGAGGTAACAATGAGCAGGCTCTTTCTCTGCTTGTACCGGCGGCCACGGAGCTTGCCCTTGCCTGCACGGACCTTGCGGCTGTCTTTTGCACGTTCGACATCCTTGTACACACCGATGCTTGTCAGTGCAGAGATGACATCCTGCGTGCGGCCGAGAGTCTCAAACTTATCCTCGAAAATCAGTGGAACTTCACCATCAAAGGTATGACCCCGGCCACTGACGAGATCGGCACGGATGCTCGCTGCAACCGCAGACCGGAATGCTTTCTGCTTCTCTTTCTGGTTAATCTCTTTTATCAGCACTTTTGCGGTAACCGGCGGGTGCGCCTCACGCCCGCCTTTTGCCTGCGGGACCTTTGCTGCACGTGAACCGTTCTTGAGACGGGGTACATGCGATGCGCCCCGTCCGCTTCCCCAGCCGACCGCAGAGGAACAGATGCCTGCAAACGGGTATGAGCCATGCGGCTGGCGTCTGGTGCTCTGGAGTGCCATCACGGCCTTCTTGATCAGATCCGGGCGGTACTCTTCGGAAAACATGGCCGGGAGTTCGATATCCTTTGCCACTCCGCCTTCAATTGTCTTAACCTGCGCTTTCATTTCTGATCACCCCTGCTTGCTCTGGACGCTCACAAACTGGATCGCGGGCGACCGTACAACATGTTCTCCCTGGCGGATTGCCGGGCGGATACGGATAAGGCGCTTTGCTGGGCCCGGGACAGACCCCTTGATAACAACATATGCGCTCCGGATTACACCATAATTGAGGAATCCTCCTGCGGGTGTGATCTCGGCACCGTTCTCACCGATCTTTAAAATGCGCTTGTTGAACTCGGTACGCTGCTGGAAACCCATCTGGCCGCTCTGCGGAACCTGCCACCGTACGTGGTGGGGATTCCATGGCCCGAGCGTCCCAACGTGACGCTCTTTCCCGCCGACAGAGTGTTTCCTCTTCCGGAGAGATACTCCCCAGCGCTTGGCCGGTCCCTGCGTACCTTTACCGATGGTGATTGCAGTGATATCGGCATATGCACCGGCTTCGATCACGTTGTTGAGCCGGATTTCCCTTCCCAGCAGCCCGAGGGCAAACTCGTACTGTTTTGCAGCGTCCCCACCGGCAATCTTGATCTCCATGAGGTCGGGTACCTTCTTTGGCACGCCGCTGATGGTTGCCGGCTGCGTGTACGCAAGAACATAGATCTCTGCTACCAGCCCTGCGGCAAGAGCGTCGGCAAATTTCTTCTTTGCTGCCGCGCTGTCGTAGTTCTTGGGCACGGTCACCCTGCGGGAGAGCTGGCTGTCCAGCGGCTCTGCCCAAATTTCCGTAAACGCATGCTTGCCGTAGGTATCCTGCGAGTATGCCCGGATGGCGGCAACTTTCATGGTCGGGATTTCGATGATCGTAACCGGGACCATAATCTCCTTGCCCTCTGTCGGGCTGTCCTTGTGGTCATCAACCATGAGAACATGCGTCATCCCCACTTTGTAGCCTGCAAAGCCAAGCAACGCGGGTGCGCCGGTGTGCTGTGGCCAGGACTTGTATTTGGGTATGGGGCTCTGTGCACGTTTTCGTGGGCTGTATGCCAGTGAGCCTCGGCGTGGTCTGTTTATCTTTGGCATGTGTCAATCAATCCTTTGCATTCGTGTTTCTGGATTTTTTACTGGACACGAACTCTTACGATGAATCCGAGACTGAAGTGCTATCACTTGCCTGTCTGGTAAGCCAACACGCGATCCGGCGCCATCGGACAGGACGTAAACGCTTACCCGCATCCTGCGAATAGTATTATCTGTCCTGCCCGTGTGCCGGTTGCTCCGGAACCTGGATGGAGGGGATGAATCATTCCCGCCAACCCGGTGAATTTCCGGTATTTTTTCTCGCGAAAGAAGACCCTGACATTGACGTATCCCCTGATTTTTATCAGGAGAACAGGCTCGTTTCAGAAAACGTCCACCTGTACGTCCCGGTCAGATCCAACTCTGTCAGCCCGTTGTGACGGATCACAACTCCTTCTCGGGATCCTCCGCATGGATGCGGAGGTCACCAATCGGGGAACTACCCACGGCAGCATCATTCCCTGTGTCAATTCGGGCCTGATTCCGCCGGTGCTGTACATTCCACAGAGGCATGTACTGCAGGGATACCCCCATATCGGCTTCCTTAAATATAGATTAAAAAAGCATATATATTTATGCCAGCACCCGGGGTGTCACACGCCGGGACCACCAGCCGCGAATGACGGGACTAAAGTGATCCGGCGCCGGGTAAATTATCCGAAATAGATCTCTCCTTCATCCGTGATATAGATCTGCACATCCTCGCAGATGCACCGCGCCTTGTATGACTGCGGACGGGCTTCCCGGAGCCGGTTGATCAGGGATATCGTATCGTACTTCACCTTAATCTTGGCTTTTTCCGCTTCGGCAAAGATCATGCTCGGGACTTCAAACAGGTCTGTTCCCGAAGGGATGGTGCAGAGGTGCGTGGCGTCAAGAGTATATAAAAATTCGAGCGTCTCTTTTGCCCGCCGTATATTTTCCATTGCAGATTTTTCTATTGTGCAGACATTAGCTTTTGAAGTGCTGATGATGTCTGCGATCTGCTGCTGGGTCATTCCCTGTTTCCGGTACCGGAGTACTTCTCTTTGCCTGTCGGTGAGAAGACCATCTTTCATACTATCCATTCCATCCCGGGGACTTAAACACTTTTCGTTAACATCGCACCAGCTGCCGGGATTAGCGGATGAATTGGTTCGCAGATAAATAAGAAGGAACCGTCTTCGCAAAGAATCGTCTTGGTCAACGAACTGTTTGAAAATGAACGGGCATTAAGTGATGAAAGAGGGGCCGCAGGTACCCTTTCCGTTACCAGAGTTTCCGGCACGCACCGAATCCCAGCGGTGCCCGAACGATTCAGTCAAAAACAAAGAACTGCATATCCGGCGTAAAAAGTGATTTCAAAATGTTTATAAGAATACCGGGTCATATTAACGTGCTATAAAACAAAATAGAGGTGAAATTTCAATGGTTGTTAAAGTAGGAGTTGCCAAGTTAGGCAATATTGCAAGTGGCGTAATGGCAGAACTGCTCCTCGATGAGAGAGCAGACCGTGAAGATATGCAGACATTCATGGCGACCAGCGGTACAAAACTCGAGCCGGCAGATGTTGACCGTGTCGTTTCCAACCTGAAGGCATACAAACCGGACTTCTGTATTGTAGTTTCCCCCAACGGTGTTCTTCCCGGCCCGACCGGTGCCCGCGAACAGCTCGCTGCAGCAGGTATCCCGACAATCATCATCACTGATGATGTAACCACGAAGAAGGAGTGGGAAGGCGTCAAGGCTGACACCAAGTTCGGCTACATCATCATGAAGGCAGACTCCATGATCGGTGCACGCCGCGAATTCCTCGACCCCGTCGAGATGGCCGACTACAACGGTAACCTCGTCAAAGTCCTGGCACTCACCGGTGCATTCCGCAAACTCCAGGTCGCTCTCGACAAGGTCATCGACCAGGTCAAGGCCGGCAAGAAGGGCACTGAAATCGAGCTCCCGAAGATCATCATGACCACCGATAAGGCGGTCGACGGCGAGTTTACCAACCCCTATGCCCTTGCAAAAGCACGCGCTGCCCACGAGATCGCCATGGCGGTTGCAGGCCAGAACGTCAAAGGCTGCTTCATGACCAAGGAATGGGAGAAATACATCCCGATCGTTGCAAGCGCTCACGAGATGATGAGGTGCGCCGCAGATCTCTGCGACCAGGCCCGCGAGCTCGAGAAGAGTGGCGACAGCATCAAGCGCCAGCCCCACAAGAAGGACGGCACGCTTGTCTGCAAGAACAAACTCGTAGCAAAATTCGAGTAAATTTATTCATTTTTTCTTCTTTTTTTGCTCCACTTCGTATTCCTTGACTGTGTTCACCGGCCTTCATTCCGGTAGTACCGGCCGAGATCCTCGGGCAGGGTCAGGATAATCGGTTCGTTGTGGAGGCGCTCCATGAACGCTGAGTCGCTCGTGGATAAGGGGTTCGGGTTGATCCGCGAGATCAGCGAACAGAATGCAGAAAAATCCTCTGTTGTTTCCCTGCCAAAAAAGATAGCCATGTTAAACGCGTGCGTGCCCAGTTTCCGGTAGAGCGAAAGGACTTCGAGGATCCCTTCAGCAAGGGTATCAGTATAGCTCTCCAGCTCATCCAGCCGGGCGACCGGCAGGAGACCCCGCACCTCGCGCTCTCCCACCGGCACTGCGTGGGCGGACCAGAAAATTTCCTCGCCAAAGAGATACCGATCGGAAATCCGGTCCTGCTCCCGCACGGCATCCCAGTACCGGTTCCCTGTCCTTGCATGAAATTCTCTGCAAACAGTCAGGTACCGATCTGTCATCCACGAGGGACGCCGGTCAGCGATCCCCTGCATATGGGGATGGACAATGCTTGCCCCTGCAGAAGGCAGATAATTCCAGTTGATACTTGGATACCCATCATACCGGAGGAGTGATTCAACCTGCGCATGGAGCGCATCGGCGATCTGCTGCCGGGTAAAGACGGGGACCGTATGATCCCGGGTGATTACCGTGACCGTATGCCATGCGGCGAACGGGAACATGTTGGGAAACGTGACGCTTTCCCCCCGGAGAATGCGGGTTCCGTCAGCAAATGTCGGGGTGACGGAAAAGATGTTTTCACGGCAGAACGGACAACCCGCCGGTTCCCCGGGAATGGAGAACGGCTGATCGATATGCCGCTTGAGCCGCTCCGGACTGATCCGGCACCGCAGACCGGTCAGGTGCTCTTCCCGGTACTGGAGTGTACCCTTTTCGGTAGGAACGTCAGTTACGACAAACATGTCCTCTCTTGAATAGAGTACCGTCCGGGATCAGATAGACATTTGCACATCAGTTCCCACCGGTACTAAGTTTCGCAAAAGCCGGTTGTTCGAAACAGGTGTTATACATCAAAAGAAAAAAAAAAGATTACTATCTGCCACGGCCCCCAGAGGGAGCCTGTTTCAGCTGTATTCGTGGCAGATTCGTGATCTGCTTATACGATATACTTGCCGAGCAGGCGGATAGAGGTGGTCATGTCGGGACCGAGTGGTGAACCGAAGATGATCTGGGTAACGCCGGCCTTGGTGAGGTCTTCGCACTTTGCCTTGACCATTTCAGGAGTGCCTGCAATGGTAAATGCATCGATCTCCTTGTCCCCGACAAGTTCTCCGACGGACTTGAAGTCGAATTTTCCGAGTGCCGCCTTAATCTTTGCCACATTGTTGAGGTCGAGACCGTGGCGGGTCAGGAGTTCCGGCGGAGAGCCTGCTGCGATGAATGCGGCAACGATCTTTGCTGCATTGCGTGCCTTCTTCTCGCTGCGGTCAATGGACATTGCAGTGTATGCACCGACATCGAAGGTCTTCTTGCCTGCTGCATCGGATGCCTTCTTGATGATCGGGATAGCGATCTGGAAGTCTTTGGGGTTGGATGCGTTGATCAATGCACCGTCACCGACCTTTCCGGCGAGCTCAAGAACCTTGGGCCCCTGTGCGCCGATGTAGATTGGAATGCCCTTCTTGCCAGGGAGCGTGACACCGGTCAGCTTTGCGCCGTCGTAGTCAAAGAACTTCATGCCTGATTTCTTGACCTCTTCACCTGCACAGAGTTTACGGATCTGCACGACTGCTTCCTCCAGACGGGCAACCGGCTTTTCGGGGTTGATTGCCAGCTTCGGGAGAGTGGACAGGTCACCGGGTCCGATACCGAGCACTGCACGCCCGTCGGAAATTTCGTTCAATGTGCAGAAGAACGATGCCATGGCGGCCGGGGTGTCAGTGAAAGCGTTCATGATACCTGGTCCCATCTTCAGGGTCGTTGTCGCCTGTGCGATGGCGGCGAGTGTGGGGTAGCAGTGGCGGTTGTTGTAGTGGTTGGTGATCCATGCAAAGTCGATATCTTTGGATTCAGCAAGTTTACAGAAGTTGACAACCTGCTTTACATTTACATTTCCTGGTACAAATTCAATTCCATATGTCAAGGCTTGTTCACCTCATGGAGTATTACCGTCCGCGCATTTAAATAAATTATCATTTAACGCTGCGCCTGCTGGATAAGCGGCATGGATTCGCGCCCGATATTCAATATTTGAGAGGCGGGATCCGGAAACAAGGCACCAATCCGGGAAAAACGCAGGATGAATTCGTCATTCAAACCACAATTTCGGGTTTACCAGCCACCCGGCCGGGTGAACCTGAATTTGATTTTACCGGTTGTACTAACGATAGAAGGCAGTACATATTTTTTAGATGAGTATATCCTATAAGATATTGAACTTCAGAGGAGAATATTTACTTAGATATATACGGGTACCAGAACAGGTTCCCTGACTGGAGATCTCCATGCGGATACTTGCGATTGGCCTCGGAGGCGCCGGCTGCCGGATTGCCAATGCCCTCTATGCCAATGACCGGAGAAGCAGTAAAGTGACATGCGTCCAGGCGCTAGCTGTAGATATTGACGGTGAGACCTTGGCGCAACTCCAGGGGCTGCCCGAACAGGCCAAGATTGGCTTTACGGCAGTTGAGCCCGATTTTTCCCGGCAGGCGTCCACTGCATCCCGTCATACAACGATCGAAATCGGGGAGATTATAGGCCGCATCCAGAACCTGGAAAGAGGTGAAACCGATGCAATCCTGATCTGCTGCGGACTTGGCGGAATGATGACGGACGTGGCACCGCACCTCATTTCTGCCCTCAGGGCATCAGTCACTGAGCCGATCTTCGGTCTCGTGACGCTGCCCACCCTGTCCGAGGGGGAAAAGCGGTCGGCAAAAGCAGCAGACGATATCGATAACATCGTTCCCCTGCTCGATGGAACCATCCTGTTTGATAATGAAACCTGGTTAAAAAAGATCGCTGCCAGGCGCGACGTCCTGGTGGCTGAGCAGGCCGCCAGAGGGCAGGGACTGTTCGGATTTGGCAAAAATCAGCCAAAACTATCCGCACAGGACATCACGTATAAACTCCTGAACCAGAGCATTATCCGAAGAATCAGCATTATCCTGCGGGCCGGGGAGTTCCGGGCTGACGGCGGTATCGATCTCGCCGAAGTCGTGATGGACTCGAGCGAAGTGCTCAATACCATAAAAGGGATGGGGTTCATTGCAATCGGATATGCCGTGGAACACTTATCGCAGGGCCCCATGGCATTTCTTTCCCGGCTGCGCACGGCCGATGCTACCATGGAACAGAGAAAAAGTGCAGAGCGGATCATCGAGCTTGCCAAGCAGGCCATTTACCAGGAAGTATCCATCCCCTGCGACATGACCAGTGCCGCGAAGGCGTTGATCCTCGTTGCCGGCCCGTCCCATGAGATTTCCATGAAAGGTATCATGACCGTCCGGAAATGGATTGACCGCAGCATCGCCGGTATGGAGATGCGATCCGGGGATTACCCGGTCACAAACTCGGAATATGTGGCAATCATTGTCGTGCTGAGTGGCCTCGAAAACATTCCCCGGATCACTGAAATCAGGGAGATCCGGGAACAGTACCAATCCGGGGTCTCCCGGGGGGTCCCGGGGTCTCTCAACCTCCCACCGGCTACGGGTCTGCGAAAAGCCGGTGCAGTATCGGAGGCCGGCGCCGGATGGGGTGGCACAGAACTCAGGGATGACATGATCAGTCTCCCGGGCGGGAGAACAACAAAGAGGGCCCCCGATCAGGATCACGCAGGGGGATCTGCCGGAAATCCGGGTGCGTCGTTAAAGCCGGCTCAGCCACTGCCATCAGTTGTTCCGGCGGGTTCGCGGCCACAGGCAGTACGGCCACGAATTCTGGAAGAAAGGGGGACTGCAACGGAAATGCGGGTGCCGCCCCCCTCTCCCGAACAACAGGAATCGTTCCGGGAACCTGCCCTCTCCCGGGGAACAGCGAGAGTAAAGCCCACTGGCCCGGCGCCTCAAGGGACACCGGTACACCGGTACACGCTGAACGAGACACCTGCAGTACCTTCCCCAAAACCAGGCACCCCTCCTCCAGTCAGGAGATCGCTCGAATCAGGGTATGAAGGAAGTCTCCCTCTCAAACATACCATGGCAAAGAGCAGGGATGTGGATCACCAGAAGATTGACCGGGCGCTGCAGCGACAGCGGATGATACCAACATCCGAAAACCCTGATACTAGGGAAACCCCGGTAATTCCGGTGCGGACGCCCATTCCCGCCCAACCGGAGACAAAAACCATTATCCGGAGAGTGACTGCAAAGGCACCGGTTCGCGGGCCGGTATCTCCCGGGGAGCCTGCGGTAACTGAAAAACCCTCAGGTGAAAGAACGATCATCAGGATACGAAAAAAGGAGCGCGGAAAAGAGGACGTATGGACGTCCCATGAGAGGAGCGAACAGACAGGTCCCGTTCACCAGGAGGAACTCGATCTCGCCGTAGAAATGGATGACTTCTCCGTGGCTGCCCCCCTGGAAGAGACAAAAATCGGTGTTAAAGATCGTCTCCAGCCGGCACGCGACGATATTTTTCTGGGAAAGTCGGTTTCACTAAAAAAACCATTCCAGGTAAAAGACGAGGCACTGCTCCACACGGATATTAAAACAAAAAAAGGCAGGCCTGGTTCTCAGGATGAGGGGGCTGCAGAAGAGCGTCAAGACTTCCTTTCACCTGCAAAGAAAAAAACCGGAAAATCAGCAGCACGGGATGATGAGATTTCCTGACGTCAGCGATTGATATCCGCCACTTTTGAGAAGGGTATGTTCCCGGCGCCGATCTCTGTCCGGATCACAATTCCCTGTTCAACACAGTTGCCTATATAGTTGAGGCCGCTGTAGGCGACAATCGAGAGCCGGTAGGGATTGTCCGGCAGGTTGAATACCTGGTTGCCCATGGTGACCGGATAGACAAAACCACAGTCGTTCATCTGCCGGATTGTTTCCTCGATTTCGGTCCTGGCAGAGCTGGGAACTTCGCGGACGTTTGCCAGCGCAATCCCGGTCTTTGTACGGGTATAGTTATTGATCGAAGTCAGCCCCGATGAGATGAAGAGTTCGAGCGGATCGATAGTGGTTCCGCGGTACCCGATCAGGTCGCGGAATCGCCGGGGTACGTTATCCTCGATCTCAAGCCTTCCCCCGTACGCCATCTTGACCGGAATGCCATTTCTCTGGAAAACACCATCCATGGTGATACTGCACAGGGTGATTACCCCGATACAATCCTGAGGCACTCTTGGGTCGTGATCGAGAATCCGGTAGGAGTTGAAGAACCCGCACCCGGCATGTATGACTTCGTCGAATGCGCCGAGAGCCCGGTCCAGTGTTTCCGTGGGGACGATGGAAAGATTGTATGCCACATCCCCGGTCCCTGTTGCCGGGTCAAAGGTGCTCCGGTACGCGAGCCGTTCAAGTTTGGAGATGATAAAACCGATCCTGTCATCGACAAGGGCGTTGTCGGTTTCAAGAAAACCGGCCGGCGTCAGGATTCTGCCCTGGTTCCCGATCTTCTCGGTAAATCCCATCGAATCAAGGTAACTGAGGTAATACTGCACGGCCCGGTCGCTTAAGACAAAACCCCTTTCCGCCATCAGTTCCGAGAGACGCTTTGCACCTACCGGATCGCGGTGCTCTTTTAAGATGCGCAGGATCTCGACATACTTGCGTTCTGTCCGTATCATGTCTCTTTTGCCTCCACTGCCCCGGTACTGTCCTGGTACCGCCCGTCATACCGCCTGCACCCGTTTTTTACCTCGTGCAGGATCATCTGGACAATGCGTTCGGACCGGCGGAGAGCGATATCAGCCGGTCCTATATTCGTCAGGCAGAGGGTCAGCTGACCGCGGAATCCCGGGTCAACAAAACCTGCACCCATAAGTACCCCCCGCCTGCCAAACGATGACCGGCAGCGAAGCGTCCCGGCAACATCCGGGGGCAGCTCGACCCACTCCATGCTTGGCACGAGGGTGCATGTGCCCCGGGCCAGACAAATGTCATCTGCGGCACGAAGATCGTAGGAGGCGGGCTGCTGGCATTCCACGGCATAGGGCGTGATTCCCAGTTTTTCCTGTGCTTGTTCGCTGTGAAGCCGGCGGGTAATCTCCTGCGCAGACAGTATCATTCATTAGTTTATCGGTAGAGAATACTTAATATCTTTTGATGGTGATACGTTGGGAAGGATCCATGGGGTAGAGGACATCCTCTTGGGCTTCGAACCCAAGGACGCGGGTTCGATTCCCGCTGGGTCCGTTCGATCGCAGCCGGGAAATCCCGGTGCTTGAGTGGCCAGGGTAATTTCAAAAATCGGATGCATCCGATCTTCGTGTTGATTATATCACTGCATTTCGCAAAAAGGCAGTATTTCCTTTAATATTGTTCGGATTTGAGAGAAGAATATCACGTTCCCGCCGGAAGCATGAATACCGTTGTCCCGGTGGCAGTTCGGTGAAAATAAAGCACTCCTGAAAATCCCGCCCCGCTATGCCTCAGGATATCCTGCAGCGGCATCCCATTCGCATATTTTTTATCAATTTTAAGGGCTCATTGGGGGGAATAGGATCAATCCGCCTCTTTTTCTCAAATGCAGTAATTATAAAAAAGGATAGCGGGTTAAATTTCGTTCCGCTTTATTGCATGGTGACGGTTCCTGCGCCGGGCCAGCCGGATAATGGCGTACAGGAAGAGCACAACGAGAATACCAATCCCGACAAGAGTCACAAATCCCCAGTCCATGTTCTTTTGAAGCGTGAGGGTAAGAGGAGTCGTGGTATTCCCGAGGGGAATCGTCTGCTGGACGGACTGAGGGAGATACCCGTTTTGGGTTACCGTAATATTATAGGGGGTATTATAGGTGAGCTGCGTGTCCAGCTGGCCATGCGAGTCGGTGGTTCCCGCCACAGCCCCGTTAAGAATGACGGTGGCACCGGCAAGGTTCTTCTGGTCGGTATCCTGGACAAAGATGGTCTGGCTTATCGTAGACAGAGATAATACCACCGGGAATTCACTGGAACTACTGATGATATTGATCTGCTGGCTCACCGGTGTATACCCGGTCTTTTCTACCACAATCGAGTAGGTTCCGGGAACAAGGTTCTGGAGTATGGCACGGCCGTACGTGTTGGTGCTTGCAACCACAGTGCCATTAAGAGATATATTTGCACCACTGATGGGCTGGTTTTGTTGATCATACACAGAGACAAAGCCACTGACGGGTACGGGGGTCAGAACGACCGCGTCAACAGCTTCGTTCGTACTGACGGTGAGCGACTGGATTACTGTCTGGTAGCCGGTCTTTTCCACTTCAACGCTGATGGGAGTATTCCGGCTTATGGGGGCGATCAGAATCCCGCGTGAATCCGTTGTTCCCAGCAGCACCGAATTAACACTTATGCTTGCGCCGGCCACCGGTGCCTGGCTGTTTTTGTCTTCGACGACAAAGGAGTACTGATTCTGGGATAACAGCCAGTACTGGGCATTCTGATCGGATGCGTCAACTTCAATTGTTTCGCTGCGGGGCTGGTAGTTCTGTGCCGTGATATTGAGGGAATAAAAGGTATAGGAGGTTACCCCGAATGATGCGGCACCCGAGACATCTGAAGTCTGTGTCTGGGAAGAATTCGCAGAGGTTAAAACCAGGGTTGCCCCGGACACCGGTTCAAGCGAGTTGGAGTCAAAAAGAGAGACATTCAGGTAAAGGGTTTGCCGAATTAAGATGACAGAAAGCGAGGTGGCGTTTCCGCTGACAGTGCCTCCCCAGTTATCATAGCCGTCCATGGTAATGAGGAGGTTGAGATCTCCCTGGCCGGACTGGAGCAGGAACTGGCCGGCACTATTGGTCAGGCCAACATTGACCCCATTCAGAAACACGGTGGCATGAGGAATGGTGGAGTTGTCAACACTGTCCTGCACCGTGATCAGCAGGTTCGTCGCCTGTGCTGCGCTGCAGAACAGGACAAGGCACAGCAGCACAAAAAGGAAACGAATACGGGATTGATACATAGTAAAATATCCCCCTCTGCTCGTATTTTATCCCATCGGTTCGGATATTCCCTTTTTAGTTCAGAGTTCCGACAGGGAAGGCACCCGGTCAAGGAGCATTCCTTCTACGATCACCGGCACGAGATGCCGCCCCTCTTCAAGTGCCTTCTGGAGACGCCATTCCCGGTCTGCGTAGATGGTAAAGAGCGGTTCACCTGTCTTGATAAGTTTTCCTTTCTTTGCATGGAGCAGGATGCCGGCACCCCGGTCATGGGGCGCCCCGGCGATACGTGCAAGCGTGATCAGGGACTGGTTGTTCATTTCGATGACATAGCCTGATGACGGTGAATTGACTACGAACTGGTGTTCGCCGGGCTTGATATCGTCTGATTTGACCTTTGGGTTACCCCCCTGGATCTCGATAATCTGCCGGAATTTTTCCAGGGCTTTTCCCTTGGTGAGGATGTCCTGTGCCATGATGGCACCGGTTCCCCGTGCAGCTTTCCCGGACATCTCCAGGGCGATCCCGGCAAGCGCAACACTTTTCTGGATAAATGAGTTTGGCTCGGTAGCGCCTTCAAGTACGCGGAGTGCCTCTTTGACCTCGAGATTCGGCCCGATACTGTGCCCGACCGGGATGTCCCCGTAGGTCAGGGCGCATTCGACTTTCATGCCGAGGCGCTCGCCAAGTTCGATGAATTCGCGGGCAAGTTTCCTGCCATCCTGGACCGTCGGTACCTTGGTATGGTTGCCCACCGGGATGTCGATGACCACAATATTCGCCCCGACTGCAAATTTCTTTGCCATAACACTCGCAAGCATCTGGCCACGGGCATCGATCTTGAACGGGTACTCCTGAAGGATGATGCGATCATCGGCCGGGGCGATATTGGTAGCGCCACCCCAGACGATGGTACCGCCCACGTTCTCGGTCATCTCCTGGACTTCGTGTGCGGAGAACTCGACATTTGCAAGAACCTCCATAAGATCGGCAGTTCCCCCGGCCCCGGTGATGGCACGGGAACTGGTCTTGGGGATTTTGAGCCCGCTTGCGGCAATGATGGGGACTACGAGCAGGGATATCTTGTTGCCCGGGACGCCCCCGATGGAGTGCTTGTCGACAATGGGACGGGACGCGAATTTTATCTGCTCGCCGGTCTCGACCATGGCACGGGTGAGATGCTCCACCTCGTCCATGTCAAGGGGATTGATATACGATGCGGTGATAAACGCGGTGAGCTCTGCTGCGGAGATGTCATCGTTGACCACATCCTTGATGATCGTCAGGGTCTCGTCTTTCGAGAGCCGGCCCCCGTCCATCTTTTTCTTGATAAAATCGAGCGACGCCGGCCGGTCGGCCTCCTGTATCTCAACCTGCTCGCCTTCGGCGAGGTTCAGCCGCTGGTTGGTAGGCCGGTAAACACCGGCGGCTCCCTGCCCTTCGAGGGTGGTGGTCGTTGCCACGACGGCAGTGACGGCCACACCGTTTTTCGGGTTGATGATCTGTACCCGGTCGCCATCCAGCACGCCGATACTCCGTGCATCGAGACGGTTGAGCAGCACCCCGCGTCGTGTTGCAATATCGAGGATCTTTACGGTAAGCTTCATACTAGACTCGCCACGCACCAGGATATTCCCCGTATCCGGGGGACAATGCCTCTGGTACAGGAAGATAGGACGGTTCATCATAAAAAATCGTCCCGGATCCGGTGCCCGTGGAATAAAAAACGTCCGGCTCTCTTCAGGATTGAAACCGGTGCTGCCTTTTAATCCCGCCCACCTGTGAAAACCTCTGCGGTGCGACGGTGATTCCCCATAATGTGTGCGGCAAATCGTGAATATTGGATAGTTTTTCTCCGGAACCACAGGGGTATAACCGGTTAAAACCGACAGTGGCGGGTAATCATTTCACAGGAATGAAACCCGGGGTTATGAATCGGGCGCGAAAAAAGAAAAAATTTAGGATTTAGGTTAGTGCCTGCGCACGACAAGGAGTGCCACAGCGCCGAGACCAATCAGGGCAACCAGTGCACCGAACCCGGGCTGAGTGGGGGTCTTGGTGGGGGCTACCG
>NZ_JBKQWO010000026.1:0-3872 GCF_052325125.1 Methanoregula sp.
GGGGAGACATACCGCACATTGTTGATCGAGATCATCACGGCTTTACCGGACCGGGTGATCCATGCCTTCCCGACCGGGGCCGCGTCCGCGTTTTTCATAACGTCGGATATATCATAGACTGGCGCGGGCCAGTGATCTTGGAGCTTGCGAATCTCGCCGGCAGGGATAACTGCCTGCATGGTCTTTACATCGATACGGACCGAGCCGTTGTAGAGGCGCGCGGCCCCTATGTGCTCAAAGGTCACATCGGTTTTTGTTTTTGGCGTCATGGTGTTTTTCACCATACATACATCGACGTGAGAGCATATAAGCCTCCGCCGTGCGCAGGGTGAAAGTAAAGGCGGTGCGTTTTCCGATTTGAGAATTAAGTCTTTTGCGTAGAATTTTTGTTTAACGGAAGGCCCGCCCAGGCACACAGCGCGACAGGCCGCGTGATCGCGTCCCGTAACCGCGCCGTGTGACCATTACCCGCCCCTTCGGTTTCCTGTTGGTACGCGATCGCTTCGGTTGGACCCACCCGACAAAGCGTGCGACCGCCCGCTGATGCGTCCGGTAACCGTCGCTTTGTCCTCCCGCCCGGACCCGGTAATCCTGCCGAAGGCAGGGGTCATCCTGCCTGACTGCCCGCCCCTGGGCGGGAGGAGCGCAGCGGGCGGTGGGTAGTGGCCCAGCGGCCCGAGGGAGCGCCGCTTCAGGGTGCGAAGGTAACGAGCCGCATCAGCGGTGAGTCCGAGCCCCTGATGCGTCGTGCGAGTGAGTCACTGAGCGTTACGCATGTGCCCGATCAACAGCGACGAGCATTCCGCGAAGCGGTATGCGAGGAGCGAGCCGAGCAGCCGCTGGCGCCGGAGCAACGCGACAAGCCAGGGGCGTCATCCTTCCAACAGAAAACTCCGGAAAACAGCGAGGTGATGTGAAGCGAGCCGGAATGCAGTGAGCGCAAGCGAACGGAATGAGGACGAGTGAACATGACCGAGCGTCTTCATGCCAACCGGACACGATGGTTCCCGCCCTCGGCATGGTGGGCGGGACTCCTGGGTGGGCGGTCCGGAAGATAATCACCCGCAGATCGCCGCCCCGCTCCGCACGCTTCGTGCACCTTCGGCGCACTCGCACCTGCTCCACGGACCGGCTTGAAATCTACCAGAATGGATTTAATGTTCTAATAAAAAGCCAGTTATGGAAATCCGGAAACGAATGCCAGATGAAAGAACAAAATGTAGTGTTATTCACCGATAAAGAGGAAGAATTTTTGAATCTCCTCATCGAAATCGGCATCAGGAAAACGGTCGCACAATTGCTGGTATTCCTTGCAAACACACCAGAAGCAACATCTCGGGATCTCGAACGAGGAACAGACCTTCGCCAGCCTGAAGTGAGTACGGCGATAAAATACCTGGACGATCACGGCTGGATTACATCCCGTGAGATTCCCTCTGACAAGAAAGGCCGCCCGAAAAAAACCTATTCATTGGCGGTGCCGATCAAGGAAATTATAACCGCAATTGAAAAAAACAAGAAGGATGAAGCAAATCATCAGCTTGCACTCGTCAAAAAAATGAGAGATTATTTCTAAATGAATTCCGTAGAAACCTCATTTTCGGGACTATTTCCTTATTTTTAAATCTCTCCCCGGAAAAAAGATCCTCATATTCGCGTTTTTTTGGCCTTTTCGGGTGCCGGATGGGTAAATGCATGGGTCAAAATTAACCTCGATTCTAGGGCCGTTAGAGGCCCATATCTGACATCGAAATCAGCCGTATTTTGACAAACGGAGCAATTATAAGGCGTCTTTTCCACGCGAACTGGAAAGAGTGTTTTTACAGGTGTTTCCGGTATAGGTCCGGATAAGAAAAAGGGGTTCTGAGCCCAATTTGGGCTTATTTTCCCTTATCGTATCTGCACTGCATACGGGGGTCTGATCCGGTGGTTGATCACCTTCTGTCTGGGATCCATTACAGTAAGGCCGTTTATCATCTTCCGGTGAATTGCTACTATTTCCTCCCGTACCGTTTCGATTTCTGCGATATTTTTTGCAGGTGCTGTTATGGGTACACCATCATTGAAACATTTGTCCCGTTCATGTACCTGCCAGCGTACGCATCCAGCATCTCTCGCGGATTCATATCCCGGAATCTGTCGGGGTGCAGGAGTTGCGCTGTGTACACGAGGCCGATATAGGCCCGGGGGCCGTACTCGATATCACTGTCAAATGCATAAACCCTGTTCTGCTGGACAGCCGGAATAGTATCCCAGCCGGGACGAGCTTTGAGAGTTGCAATGACGTTTTCGAGAGTCCGGGCATCTGAAGACGAAACGACCTTCATCACGTATTGCGGCTGCTGGGCAACAACCCATTCCGGGCTCACCGTCATATATGAGATCGAGGAATTCCCGGCAATATTCCTGCCGCCCGCTGCAACCAGCAGTTCATTGGACCCGGATCCATTGGATTCTGCCGAGTAATCGGAATATCCCTCAAAGTATACGCTCGGGATCTCATTTGAGGGGATGGTCTGTACCCGATCATTAACCTGATCGATGGTATCCTCAACCATTCGCGCATAAACTTCCGCCCTGTTCGATGTTCCGGTCAGCGTCCCGATTGCCCGGGCATCGGAGGCGAGAGTGCTCAGCTTGTAGCAGTCAAGCGAGATTACCGTGATGTTCGCAGCGGTAATCTGGTCAATATTCTTGGGTTTGTAACTGGAGTACGTGATCACCGCGTCGGGATGGAGCGCGAGAATCTGTTCGATATTTGGGGTCTCCCAGTTCCCGATGCTTGTAGCATTCGGGATCTTGTCCATGATGTATGGGACGGACAGCGTCGACTCATCTACACCCACAATTTTGTCAGATGCACCAAGCGCAATTAACAGCTCTGCCGCATCACTATTTGCCACGATCAACCGTTCCGGCCGGCAGGGAAGGCTTACAGTAGTCCCGTCCGTCTGAGTAATGGTAACCTGTGTGCAGGTACCGGAATTCTGTGGACCAGACGCACTCGTCGCCGGGGCAGATGTTGTTGTCCCAGGCATCTGCTGCCCGTCAGGAGCAGAAACCGGGTGAGTGCCAGTCCCGGCAGTTCCCATCATCAATACTGTTGCTCCCGCTGCGGCGCAGCAGAGGAGAATTATTCCTAATATTTGTATGGTTTTATCCATGATTTCTTCATTCCTTTATTCATTTTTCCAGCAATTGGATCGGTATCTGTCATCACACCGTCACCCGCCGGAACATCTGCATACAGATCGCGATCACGACCCCGCCCATCGCGACCAGAAGACCGATCTGCAGGAGTGGGACGGTCCCGGTCCCCGCTGCACGGACCGCATCGATCGCATAACTTAAGGGATTGAGCCGGGCAATTGTCCGTAACCAGGCCGGCATCACGCTGTAGGGCATCAGGGCGCTCGAAGTAAAGAACAGAGGCATGGAGATCATCGTGTTGAACGCTGCATACGAGTCATGATCCCCGAGATAGAGTGCAATGGTCGTTGCACACGCGGACATAAGAAAGCCAAAGAGGAAGAGGATAAGATAGATCATCCCGTACTGGGCCGGCGAGAGAATGGTCGCGCCGATGAGAACCGCGATCACAAGGATGATCGTTGCCTGGATCGCACCCCGGATCGTGATGAAGAGGATCTTCCCGAACAGGATGCTCTCCCGGGGTGTGGGCAGGGCGAGGAACTTGTTCAAAAAGCCGAGGATCTTGTCAAACATCAACAGCGTCCCGCCATTGAGCGAGGACGAGAGCATGGTCATGACGAGAATGCCCGGCGTGATAAAGTCCAGGTAATTGCCGGTGAAACTGACCGGCAGGGCAAGCCCCACAAAGATCAGCCAGGCCGCCGGCATGACGAGCATGG